>CAJURT010000009.1 GCA_910588875.1 uncultured Lachnospiraceae bacterium | reverse complement strand
GCGAAACAAAAATGCATAAACTCGCTGCGCTCAGACAGTATGCATTTTTGTTTCAACGCAAAATCCAAAAGTTTAAGAACTCCTAACATCCCTGCGAACGCAAACCAGACAGGCTCTGTTCCCCCCAGGGGCGCCCGCCATTTCCCTTCCTTTGAGGCTGGTTTTTATAAACCACCAAAAAAACAAACCTATATTTTTAGCCGTAGCCACCGCTACGCCTCGTTCAGCCGCCTTACAGATGAAGGAATACGTAGCCCACTACGCTTCCCCCATTCGAGTCAAATCTCCCACAAACTGTGACACACATCTGCCAGAAAGCAATTTTCAAATACACTCTAAGCTGGCAGTATTCAGCCTTGGAGGGAGGAGGGGGACGGCGGTTCGGCGGTCAGGGACTTTTGACTTTTGCAGGGATTTAGGAGGCCTTAAGTTTCTGGATTTTGCATTGAAACGGAAATACACACTGTCTGAGCGCAGCGAGTTTGTGTATTTCCGTTTCGCTTTTAGCAAAAACCAGAAATTTTAGGGCTCCTTAATCCCGAAACGGGAAAAAGTCCCTGACCGCCGAACCGCCGTCCCCCTCCTCCCTCCAAGGCGTACTCCCCCCCCTTTCCCCCTTAAGAAACCTTTCTTTTTTGATAAGAAATGAAAGGGGAGATTACGATTTCTTACGGAATCTTCCCGTCTATTGACCTTGGAACCATTCCAGGGTGTAGAGTGATTCCATCAGCAGAAAACATTGCTGAAGGGACTTATCGGAAAGGAGAAAGAAAATGAAAAAACAGACAAAACAGCTATGGATCCCTTGCGCGGCGGCTGTGCTTACCATAGGAACTTCTATGATGTCATGGGCAGCGGTTGGGTGGCAGGAGGTGGACGGAACCTGGCGGTACTGCAACGCAAACGGGGAGTATGCCACGGATACCTGGAAGAAATCGGGAGACCACTGGTTCTGGCTGGATGAGGACGGGGAGATGGTCACGGACAGCCTGATCGAGGATGACGAGGATTATTATTATGTCAATGAGAGCGGCGCCATGGTGAAGAATGAGTGGCGGGAATTGGACAACACGGATGACAGCGATGACGCGTCAGATACCTGCTGGTATTATCTGGGGCCGAACGGAAAGGCTTATAAGGCGCCTGGTTCCGGAAAGACCACTTTTAAAACGATCAACAGCAAGAAATATGCCTTTGATGAGGAAGGGCGGATGCTGTATGGATGGGTCGATGAAGAGTCCGGCCGGGTGACGGATGAGGATGCCTGGAAGACAGGGGTGTATTACCTGGGCGCAAATGGCGACGGGGCGATGCGTTCGAATCAGTGGGAGCGTATGGAAGTGGATGACGATGAGAACGATGATGATGATTTTGACGGGTATTACTGGTTCTGGTTCGGAACCAATGGCAAAAAGGTTCAGGATACGACAAAGACGATTAACGGCCGCAAATACAAGTTTACGGAGAACGGGAATGCAGTCTTTAACTGGCATACAACAGCCAGCAGCCCCACGGCTTCTGCCAGCGATATGTATTATAACAGCCCGGAACAGTGCTGGAGGGCACAGGGATGGTTCCAGTCGGTGCCGGATGAGACAATCGACCCGGAGGGGTATGATGACGGTGATGAGTACTGGTATTATGCGCAGAAATCAGGCGAACTGGTAAAGAGTGAGATTAAAAAGATCAATGGCCAGTATTACGGGTTTGACGAGTTCGGGAAGATGCTGCATGGGCTTTACAAGATGTCGGTAAATAACCGTGAGATCCAGAGTTATGAGAAGATTGAGAACGAGGCGGATTTGCCGGAGGAAGGCGATGCCTGGCAGGTATATTACTTTGGGGATACGCCCAAGGAAGGTGCGATGAAGACCGGGGTTACGCGGATTGATGTGGATGGCGAGGAGTATACCTACGAGTTCAGGAAGTCTGGCAGTGACCGGGGAGCCGGGTATGACGGGATCAACGACGGTGCGCTTTATATCAAGGGAAGGCTGATGAAGGCAGATAAAGATGCGAAGCTGGAGAAGATCTCTTATAACGGCGAGGATTACTTAGTCAACACTTCGGGTAAGATCCAGAAGAAAAAGACCAATATCAAGGATGCAGACGACAGGTATTACTGCACCGATGGCGACGGGATTGTCATCTATGAGGGAAGTGAAAAGAAAGAGAAGGAGGACTGAGAAGAGGGAAGACAGGGAAAAGGGGCTGCTTCCTTTGGTATGGGAATCAGACCCTTTCGGATGAATCCTTTGGGGGTCAGAAAACCGGGATATAAATCCGCAGAAAATAACTGTCTTGCCCATCCATACGCCCGCGGGTAGTGTAGGTGGAGTAAAACTGCTGGGATACCAGGAAGCCTTGCTTCTCGGCCCACTCAATCATCGGAAGCAGATCCCTGGTGGACGGGGTCATGGAAGCACAGGCACAGCAGGAGGACACACATAATAGGGAACGTGGGGTTTGGGGCGTATCCGCTGAGATGGGATAATCCACAAACTCCTTTAAATGCTCGAAAAGTACCAGCTGTGAGTTCTTGTGTTCCATAAAAAGAGACCGGTCCCCGTTGCGGCTCCAGGTAAACTCGCTGAAAGTGTACATCATGTCCAGCCCGGAGTATTGCCCGGAGTACATAAACCATTGGCGGATGCTTTCCGGGAGATCTGTATGCGGGACGATAATATATGCAGCCGGAAAGTCCCGCAAGGAGATCTTGCCGATATTGAGGCAGATATCCTCACATTCTGACTTGGTCAGCTGAAGCCGTGCAATGTTTTGCTGATGAATCCGGATGCTTTGCGCCTCCTCCTGAAGCCGGGCGTCCATGAGTTTTGTCATGTCATCGATGGAGTTTTCAGAATGGCGCAATGCCTTCATATCCCCTAGCCTCAGGTTCATTTTCCGCTGGTAAAGTATGGTAATCAGACGGATAATATCCTGGTCTGTATAATAACGGTAGCCGTTCTCTTCCCGGTGGGAGGAAAGGATGCCGCGTTTTTCATAATGGCGGAGTGTGTCCCGGCTGAGGCCCATCAAGCTTGCCACGTCACCGATTTTGTATTTTGTATTTTCCATGTTGTTATCACCTCCAATTACTGGTATATCAGGAAAAAGGGGGAAAATCAATACAGGTAATGAAACTGTAATAAAATGTAAGAGAGAATGAAAAAGGATTTAAGAATTGTGTAAAGGAAGCGTTCTTTCCCTGCCGGGCCAGATATCGGAAAGCTGAGAAATTTTGTGTAGGAAGCGGTATTGATATAGATGTTAGCAAATGCTAACATATGGGGTGAGCAATCCGTGTATCATAGGGATAAAAATACCTTTTGACCCCAACATCATGATAGGAGCAATAAGGAAAAAAACAACTGCTATAGAACGGAATGCAGAGGGGATATTAAATGGTAGGCAGTACATTAACAGGAAAAGGAGGCTTTGTGATGTCTGTAGAGGCTATGCTTTCATTTTTAAAAAGCTGTGATACGGAGGGAAGGCTGGGGTTTCAGGTGGCGGTGCAGTGTGCGCCTGTTCTGAAGGATGTGAAGATTTCTAATCTGATGACAGCGCCGCGGGGTGGGTGGCAGTGCATCCGGGAGCGGCTAAAACAAAGCCAGGTTATCTGCGTGCCCCTTTACCGGGGAGAGGAGAAGGAGGTGCTGTTTTTGTACCGGTATGAGCGGCTGGAAGCGCATTTGAAAGATGGGAGGGTGCGCTGCTTTTTGGGCAATTGCGGATATGAGGAGTATGGGGTTGCGGCAGTGCTTAAGCTTCTGCGGAAAAGGTACCGTGAGTATGCGGGGGAAGGCGGGGATTTCCCCCATGAACTGGGGGTGCTGCTGGAGTATCCGGTGGAAGACGTGGAGGGTTTTATTGCCAACCGGGGGCAAAACAGCCTGATGGCACGGTACTGGAAGGTGTACCATAACCGGCAGGAGGCGGAGAGGGTTTTCCGGGTCTATGATGAGGCGAAGGAGCAGGCGCTGTGGGAGATTGTGAGAGGGTCTTCCCTGGGAGAGGTGGTGGTTTAAAGGAAGAGGGGACGGGACAAAAAATACTTGAAAAGGCAGGGAGAGTGGCATATAATAGGCAGGAAACCCAAACCATGACAGTTCTGGCGATAGGGGCTGTTACAAGAAACCATCAGAAGGCAGGAAGGATATGAAGTGGATGCAAAAGCTGTGCCGGGGCTTGTGGGGCTTAGCGGGGCTGGGCCTGATTCTGGCGATGGCTGCCTGCGGCGGTACAGGGCGGGCCGGGGAAGAGGTAAAGGCCAGGGATGGGGATGGCAGGCTAAAGGTAGTCACCACGATTTTTCCCTATTATGATTTTGTCCGGCAGATTGCCGGCGGGCAGGTGGAACTGACCTTGGTGGTACCTGCGGGGATGGACAGCCATTCATTTGAGCCGACACCGGCAGATTTGCGGAGGATTCAGGAGGCGGATTTGCTGATCTGCAACGGCGGGGCGATGGAACATTGGCTGGAAGAGGTATTGGATGCCACGGAAGAGCAGAATTTTACGGTGATTACCTTGATGGATTATGTGGACACCGTGGAAGAGGAACTGGTGGAAGGGATGGAGGATGCCGGCCATGGGGACCATGGAAGCCATGGAGATCATGGTCATGAGGGGGAACCGGGATCCGGCCAGGAGGAAAGAGATGAGCATATCTGGACTTCACCGGTGAATGCGATGCGGCTGGTGGAGGCAATCCGCGATGCTTTGGGACAGCAGGATCCCCTCCATGTAAAGGAATACCGGGAGGCGGCAGGGACATATCTGGAAGAACTGGAACGGATTGACCGTGAGTTCCGGGAAGTGTCCGCACAGCGCAGACATGATTTGATTGTGGTGGGGGATAAATTCCCCTTCCGCTATCTGGCAGAGGAGTATGGATTTGGTTATCGGGCTGCTTTTTCAGGCTGCAGCACGGATACGGAGCCCAGCGCCAGGACGATTGCCTATCTGATTGATAAGGTGAGAAGCGAAGGGATCCCGGTGGTCTATTACCTGGAACTCAGCAGCACCCGGGTGGCAGAAATCATCGGGGAGGAAACAGGGGCACAGCCGCTGCTTTTGCATTCATGCCACAATGTGACAAGAAGGGAATTTGAGGCAGGGGTTACCTATGTGGGGCTTATGGAGCAGAATATTGAGAACCTGAGAAAAGGATTGGATGGATGAAGCCGTTTATTGTATGTGAACATGCGGATTTTGGATATGAGAACCAGGACGCAGTCATTGATTTGAGCATTGCCATTGAACCCGGGGATTATCTGTGCATTGTGGGGGCAAACGGTTCCGGCAAGAGCACGCTGGTCAAGGGCCTTTTAGGGCTTCTGGCCCCGACGGCAGGGACGCTCACGGTGTCGGAACAGCTGCGGCAGGGAGGGATAGGCTATCTGCCACAGCAGACGGCGGCCCAGAGGGATTTCCCGGCTACCGTGTATGAGGCGGTGCTTTCCGGGACCCTTAGCCGCAGGGGGAACCGTCCCTTCTATTCCCTTAAGGAGAAGCGGCTGGCAAAGCAGAGCATGGAGCGGATGGGGATTACACAGCTGCGGGCAAAATGCTACCGGGAACTGTCCGGCGGGCAGCAGCAGCGGGTCTTGATTGCCCGTGCCCTGTGTGCAACCGAGCAGATGCTGATCTTAGATGAGCCGGTTACCGGGCTGGATCCCTCAGCGATCCAGGAATTTTACCACCTGGTCAGGGAACTGAACCAGCGGGATGGGATTACGGTGGTGATGGTGTCCCATGATGTCCGCGGGGTGATCCGGGAGGCAAACAAGATTCTTCATATGCAGCAGCGGGCTCTGTTTTTCGGAACTGCCGCGGATTATGTACAGAGCGAGGCCGGCAAGAGATTTTTAGGGGAGGGAATTTTGGAGGAGGTGAGGCCATGGCAATGATCCGGGAGATGCTGTCCTATCCGTTTTTGGTGCGGGCTTTGATCGGGGGTGTGCTGGTGTCCCTGTGTGCGGCGCTTTTGGGGGTCAGTCTGGTGCTGAAACGTTATTCGATGATCGGGGACGGACTGTCACATGTGTCCTTTGGCGCCCTGTCGGTTGCCGTGGCAGTGGGCTGGCAGCCCCTGGCAGTATCGGTTCCGGTGGTGGCCCTGGCGGCTTTTTTGCTTCTCCGTCTTACGGAGAACAGCAGAATCAAGAGCGATGCGGCCATTGCCATGATCTCGGCCTCAGCGTTGGCTTTGGGGATTGTGGTGACATCGCTGACCACCGGAATGACCACGGATGTCAGCAGCTATATGTTCGGCAGCATCCTGGCGATGAGCCGCCAGGATGTGTTTTTGGGTGTTATCCTGTCGGCGGTGGTCCTGTGCCTGTTTGTGTTCTGCTACAATAAGATATTTGCGATTACTTTTGATGAGAATTTTGCCAGGGCTACCGGCATCCGGGTAAGGTTTTACAACAGCCTGATTGCAGTCCTGACAGCCGTTACGATTGTGCTGGGGATGCGGATGATGGGGGCTATGCTGATTTCCAGCCTGGTGATATTTCCTGCACTGACGGCCATGAGGATTTTTAAAAGCTTCCGCAGCGTGGTGGTTTGTTCCGGCATCCTGTCGGTAGTGTGCTTCTGTATCGGCATAGGGGCATCCTACCGGCTGTCTACCCCGGCGGGCGCCAGTGTCGTGCTGGTGAACCTGGCCGCTTATGGCCTGTTCACCCTGGCATCCCGGCTTTGTGCCCGGAAATACAAATGAAAAGAAATGGAGGTATCAAGCCATGCCTGTCCCCGGAAAAAAACTGTTTAAAAAATTATACTATGCCCGCAGCCATCTGACCCAAACCCAGTTTATTGCCTACGGTTTTATGGGGATTATCCTGGCAGGGACACTGCTTTTGATGCTTCCTGCCTCCAGCCGGACGGGCGAAGCCAGCAGCTTTTTAAACTGCCTGTTTACGGCTACCAGCGCCTCCTGTGTGACCGGGCTGGTGGTCTATGATACCTGGAGCCATTGGTCGCTGTTCGGCCAGCTGGTTATCCTGACGCTGATACAGATCGGCGGTCTGGGCTTTGTGACCATCGGCGTCTTCCTTTCGATTGTCCTGCGGCGCCGGATCGGGCTCAAGGAGCGTGGATTGATGCAGGAGAGCGTCAACACCCTGCAGATCGGCGGTGTTGTGCGGCTGGCAAAAAAGATTGTGGCTGGGACAGCACTATTTGAGGGGGTTGGGGCGTTGCTCTTAGCCATCCGCTTTGTTCCGGAATACGGTCCTGGAAGAGGGATCTATTATAGCATCTTCCATTCCATATCCGCATTCTGCAATGCCGGGTTTGACCTGATGGGCTGCCAGGCCCCCTACAATTCCCTGGTGGGTTATTATAACGACTGGCTGGTAAACCTGGTGGTTATGTCGCTGATTATCATAGGGGGAATCGGTTTTATCGTGTGGGACGACTTGAGCCGCCACCGGCTCCATTTCCGCCGATATATGCTCCATACCAAGATCGTGCTGCTGACCACCCTGGTGCTGACCTTTGGCAGTGCCTGGCTGTTCTACCGGTTTGAGTCAGGGAACCTGTTGGTGGGGATGGATGTAAGCGGAAAGATCCTCACCTCCCTGTTTTCCTCCGTCACGGCACGGACAGCGGGTTTCAACACCCTTGATACAGGGACCCTGACAGATGCCAGCAAAATGCTGACCGTGATCCTGATGTTTATTGGAGGAAGCCCCGGTTCCACTGCCGGAGGGGTCAAAACCACCACGATTATCGTAATGTATCTGCATTTGTGGTCCGCGATCCAGAGGACATACGGGGTCAATGCCTTTGGGAGGCGCCTGGAGGAGGATGTGCTGAAACGGGCCAGCGCCATTTTCATGGTAAACCTGACCCTGGCGCTTACGGTGTCCCTGTTTATCATGGCGACACAGAGGTATCCGGTGATGGATGTGCTGTTTGAGACATTTTCGGCCATCGGCACGGCTGGTATGACCACCGGGATAACCCGGGGCTTAAACGGCGCCTCACGGCTGGCGGTGGCATTCCTGATGTATTGCGGCCGGGTAGGAAGTTTATCCTTTGCCCTGTCCTTCACCCAGCATAAAAAGGTAGCACGGGTGCAGCAGCCGGTGGGGCGGATTACCATCGGATAAGGGCCCATGGAAGAACCCGGCATGTTCCGGGAAGACAAAGACAGCCGCGGATGTAAGTGGTTTGTCCGGTTACCGGCGTGTCGGCGCCAGTGCGCCGACGGCACAACAAAGGGACTGGGGAAACAAGGAGAACGAGCAGGAGGGGAGAGAACCATATGAAATCAATATTAATTATCGGGATGGGACGGTTTGGCCGCCATCTGTGCACAAACCTGGCAAAGCTGGGGAACCAGATCATGGTGGTGGATGAAAACGAGGAGACCTTGGAAGACATGCTGGATTACGTAGTCAGCGCAAAGATCGGGGACTGCACCAACGAGGCGGTGCTGAAAAGCTTGGGGATTGACAATTTTGACATCTGCTTTATCTGCATCGGGACAAATTTCCAGAGCAGCCTGGAGATTACCAGCATGGTAAAAGAACTGGGGGGCCGTTACGTGGTCAGCAAGGCAAACCGAGACATCCATGCCAAATTTTTGCTGCGCAACGGCGCTGACGAAGTCATCTACCCTGACCGTGATATCGCAGAAAAACTGGCGGTGCGCTATAGCGCCAACCATGTATTCGACTACATCGAACTGACAGAAGAATTTTCCATCTATGAGATCCCTCCCCTGCCCGAATGGGTAGGCAAAAGCATTATTGAACTTTCAATCCGGAACAAATACCACATCAGCATCCTGGCAACCAAGGAAGGGGAACGGGCCAAGCTGATGCCCCCCGCAGACTATGTGATCCGTGCGGACGAACACCTGATGGTAATCGGAAGAAACCAGGATGTGGATAAGATACTAAAGCAGCTCCGCTGACAAAAGCGGATGTTGTCCAATAACCAGCCCAGGAGAAGGGGAGGGTGCGGTGCCTTTTGCGGCCGCTGTGCCCTCCCCCTTCTCCTGGGCGTACCCTTATCCCGGCAGTTATGCTTATTTCAGCTTTCGGTCCAGAAACGCCCACAGGCGGTACATCAGAAGCCCCCAGGCGAAGAACAGGACAAGAAGGACTCCCATAGGGACCGGGTTGTCATAATGGTCAGGCAGGAAATATTTCTGCCAGCCGGGGATATCCGTGTAGTAATACTGGCCGGGCCCGAAGTCGATTCCGGGAACCTGCCCCATATTGTTGGCCATCATGTAGACTGCGATAAAGACAGCAGCAACAAAGAGGACCACCCCGCCGGTGCATACCACGCCCATAGGGGTCCAAGTTCTGGATGGTTTTTCTTTTTTCATGACTTTGTCCTTCCTGATTGGTTTAAGTCCCTGCGGTTTTTAAACGGTAATGTTGGGGATTGGGAAAATCCGCCCGGACAGCAGAAGCCATGCCACTACAAAGGTCAGCACCAGGTTGAATACCTGGCCAACAATATAGAGGACGAAAGGCTTGCCGCCCTGGAACTGTTCCGCCATCTCCTTAAAGTTGGTCTCCAGTCCGATACAGGTAAAGGCAAGGGCAAAGCACCAGGTTTGGAATTCCTTGATGTCGGACAGGATTTTGGCAGTGGCTTCCACCCCGATTGTGTTCTGGAACACGAAGGAGAAGAACAGGGAAGCCCCTAAAAAGCCCAGGATAAATTTGGGGAACCTGTGCCAGATCTCGGAGGCGCCCACTGTCTGGTTCTCCGTCTTATCTACCTTGGTGGTGAAGAAAACAGCCACAGCAAAGGCCACAAAACCGATCAGGATATTCTGGATCATCTTAACCAGGGCGGCCACCTGCCCGGCCAGTTCACCAAGGGCGTTGCCGGCCAGCACAACGGCACCGGTAGAGTCAACTGTGCCTCCGATCCAGGCGCCTCCCACCATGGGGTCTAAAGCAACTACCTTACAGAACAACGGCATGCCTACCATCATCAGCACCGTAAAAATCAGGGAAATACCAACGGCAAAGGTGAGATCCGTCTTTTTTGCTTTGCAGGCCGCTGCGGTAGCGATGGCGGCGGATGTACCGCAGACGGAAGTGGCGGCAGCGATGGTCATGACCATTCTCTTATTTTCCATCTTCAAGGATTTTGTCCCCAAAAGCCACATAAATATGATAACAACCGGGGTTACCGCCCAGGCGATTCCCAGGCCGTAAAGGCCGAATTTCTGGATGTTGGAGAAAAGTACAGAGGCTCCCATAAGAACCAGGCCTGTCTTTATGTAAAATTCTGTCTGGATCGCCGGCTTCAGCCAGTCCGGCACTTTCAACAGGTTGGAAATAACCAGCCCAAGGATCAGAGCCCAGAAGGCATATTCCAGATATTTGCTGAAAGTAACTTGGGAAGAAATCAGACGAACCAGGCAGGTCAGTGCAAACAAAGCCAGGAAAGCAACAGCATATTTGGCAATGTTTTTTCCCATAAGCTGGTTAGAGACGGCAAAGATGATAATGAGGGCAACCAAGGTTAACAAGATTCCGCTCCAGGCAGTGAGGCAGGATTCGCTTCCATTGAAAAACTTCAGGAAAGAGCCTGTGTCAGCGCTGCCCCATTTTCCGAAGGTGCCGGCTTTGAAGGCAAAGGCCCCGCTGATGACTCCGACGGATGCGATGGCGATGATGATGAATGCACCCCAGATGGACAGCCAGTCCTCCTTGTGCAGCATGTCCGACAGCTGAAACTTCTCGGCCACCACTACATCATCGTTTACAGGGGCCTGGTTGGCAGTTGTTGCTTTTTTACTCATAATACCTCCTAAATGAAAAATAGAGTATCGTCAATTAAATAACATTAATGTTAAAATATTGACAACCTAAAATCATTATAATAAAGAGTGTTCTAAAAATCTATTGACAATTATTACGATAAAAAAGAAAAAAATCGTGGAAAAATGACAATATATATAAATAAAAGAGATCTGTTTATAAAAACGAGTAAAATATAAATTTAGTGTGCAGAGAACAACCTGCAAAAATTGATAAAAATATAACAAAATGTTAAGGGAAGACAAATTTTTTTCTTATTGAGAATTCTTCTCAATAAAAAACTTGACTTTTCTCCGGGATTAGCGCATAATAAACACGAAAATGATAATCAATTTCAAAATATTTTGAGAAAGGAAACATGTGTTATGCCGTTATCAATGGTGGAACAGGGTGACACGAGGACGATTACGGAATTTCGGGGACAGGAGGAGATGAAACGCCGCCTTCAGGATCTGGGATTCATCAAAGGTGAAAAGATCCATGTCATAGGAGAGGGATCTGGTGGGATGATTCTGATGGTGAAGGGTGTGAAGATTGCCTTGAACCGTGGATTGGCAAACCGGATTATGGTAGCGGAACATGATAGTTAGGGAGGAAAAGATGACATTGAGGGACTTAAAGCCAGGGCAGCGGGGGATAGTGGCTTCTGTGGCGGCTGCTGGCTCCATGAGACGGAGGATTATGGATATGGGGATTACACCGGGGGTGGAAATCAAGGTGATTAAAGTGGCTCCGCTGGGGGATCCGGTGGAAATCAACGTCAGGGGATATGAACTGAGCCTCCGGAAAGAGGAAGCGCGGGGGATTGAATTGAGGCAGTAAAAGGCTGCTTCATGAAGAGAAGTTAGCAATTGCTAATCAGAAAGGTTGGAGGAGAAAAGAGGTTATGGGCATTACAATTGCATTGGCAGGCAATCCGAACTGCGGAAAAACCACGTTATTTAATGAACTGACAGGCTCAAAGCAGCATGTGGGAAACTGGCCTGGCGTCACTGTGGATAAAAAAGAGGGAACCTACAGGAAAAATAAGGATGTGATGATCCTGGATCTCCCAGGCACATATTCTTTGTCCCCTTATTCCGCGGAAGAGATTGTGGCAAGGGATTATATCGTAAAGGACAGGCCGGATGTGGTTATTGATATTGTGGACGGTACCAGCATAGAACGGAACCTGTATTTGTCCCTGCAGATCATGGAGACGGGGATCCCGATGGTGATTGCCCTTAACATGATGGATGAGGTAAAGGCCAGGGGGGACGAGATTGATTTCCGGAAACTGTCAGAGAAACTGGGCGTGCCGGTAGTGCCGGTAGTGGCCAGAAGCGGCAGGGGATTGGAAGAACTGATGGAGGCAGCCCTTGGGACAGCAGGAAAGGTTACTGAGGCAGGGCGGCCCGGGATGTTTGGCGGGGAACTGGAAAAAGTGATTGCCGCGATTGCCGATGTCCTGGGGGAAGAGGACCCGGAAGGAAGCTGGTGGAAGGCGGTTAAGCTGGTGGAAAACGATGAGGTGGTGGCAAAAAGTATTGACCCGGCCCGGCTGGAAGCCGTGAAAAGTCTGGTGGAGGAGGCCAACCGGCAGGCAGGCGGGGATGCGGAGGCAAAGATTGCGGATTCCCGTTATCAGTACATCGGGAAAATTGTGGGGGAGTGCGTGCACAAGGCCCGGCGCGGCCACGTGGAGACAAGGTCAGATAAGATGGATAAGATCCTGACAAACCGTTTTCTGGCCCTCCCGGTTTTTGCAGCAGTGATGTATGTGATGTTTGCCTGCACGTTCAGCGAAAATTTCCTGTTCATTGAGGGCTTGCCAAGTCCGGGAGTATGGCTGGCAGGGATTGTGGAAAACCTGTGGGGGATGCTGGCAGGGGCGGTTGTCGGCGCTGTGGAAGGCATGGGCGCTTCAGAGTGGGCGTCAGGCCTGGTGTCAAGCTGCCTGGATGGCATCGGCGGGGTGGCCGGTTTCCTTCCGCTGGTGCTGGTACTGTTTCTGCTGCTGTCTTTTCTGGAGGATAGCGGTTATATGGCGAGGGTGGCATTTGTGATGGACCGGATATTCCGGCATTTCGGCCTGAGCGGCCGTTCGTTTATCCCGATGCTGATGGGGTTTGGCTGTTCGGTACCAGCCCTGATGGCCTCCCGGACGCTGGAAAGCGATAAGGACCGCAAGATTACAATGATGATTACCCCGTTCATGTCCTGCGGCGCCAAACTGCCGATCTATGCCATGTTTGCGGCAACGCTTTTTGCGGAGGAAAACCAGACAGCGGTAGTGTTTTCCGTCTATATGCTGGGGATTGTGGTTGCGGTTATCAGTGCTTTGCTCCTGAATAAACTGGCATTTAAGAGTGATGCCTCCAACTTTATCATGGAATTGCCGCAGTACCGCGTGCCGACCCTGAAAAGCGTGCTGATCCATGCCTGGGAGAAGGTAAAAGGCTTTGCCGTTAAGGCAGGGACTGTGATTTTTGCCTCCACGGTTCTGATCTGGTTTTTGTCCAGCTTTAATTTTGGCGGTATGTGTGAGATGGAGGACAGCCTGCTGGCTTTTGTCGGAAACGGGATCAAATGGATTTTTGCCCCCTTAGGCTGGGGGGATTGGAGGGCTTCCGTAGGGGTGGTGACCGGCTGGATCGCCAAAGAAAATATTGTGGCTACCTTTGGGCAGCTGTTTGGCGGCGCCAGCGATGAACTGGTGGAGGCTGTCATGGCAGGGGAGGAGGCGCTTCCGGCTATCGGGGAGGTGTTCAATAAGGTGTCCGCCTATTCTTATATGGCCTTTAACCTGCTTTGCATGCCCTGCTTTGCCGCAGTCGGGGCCATCAGAAGGGAGATGGGCTCCTGGAAATGGACATTGCGGGCAATAGGGTTCCAGATGGTGGTAGCATATTTGGTAGCTTTGCTGATCCATGTGCTGGGGAGTTTGATTTTCTGAATTTTGCGGGGAAGGAGTTTTATTATGTCATTGGAGAGCAAAAAATGTTTTGTTATTAAGGAACTGAGAAGGAATGGATGCCGGATTACCAGCCAAAGGCTGCTGCTGATTGATATTATCCTGCAGGATGAGTGCAGCAGCTGCAAGGAAATCTACTATCAGGCAAACAAGGCGGATGATTCCATCGGTATGGCAACCGTTTACCGACTGGTGAAGACACTGGAGGAGGCAGGGCTGATCCAGCGCAAAAATATGTACCGGATTGATTATGAGGCGCTGATGGCCGGCGCTTAGGGCGGTGAGGGCAAGCATTGATTCCTGCAGGCAATGGCTCATGAAACTCCGTCAGATGTTCAGTCTGGCGGAGAGAGAGGCCAGTGGGGATACCGGGAGCGGAGCGATTCTCGCATTCAAAAAAACAAAGCCCATCGGCATATGGGGACAGCGACACAGACGCTATCTGCAAGAATATAAAAGAGCAACTTATACTACTCTGCTCACAAGCGGTAAATTGAACGGCTACCTTGCTGATATTGACGAGCAGGCAGAAAAATTGTTTTTTCGACCGGTAAAGCATATGGCAGAGCGTGAAAGTGTGACGGAACAGTTAAAGGCGGATAATCAGCTTGAATGGGTACAAAAAATGAACTGTATTCGCAATAGTGCAATGGAAATTGTAAATACAGATTTGATTTATAACTAATTGACAACAGCGGCAGGAAAAAAATCCTTGCCGCTGTTTTATAGCCAAATATCAACTTGCATTCTTGACAAACAGAACAAAGTTTGCTATATTAGCATCGGTCAATAAATTGACTGTACTGTAATTGACTTTATGGGAGGTGGATGATATAACGAAGGAAACCAAGAAAAACGCATATCTATATTGCAAATTTCGGGATGAGCAGCTTGCGTTGTATGATGAGTACGCCAAACGCCACGGAATGCTGATGAAAACACTATTAGTGGTCAATGTTCTATATTATGATGATTTCTACGATAAAGGCGGCGTAACACAGACAGAAATTTGTCAGCGCACCTTTCAGTCTAAACAAACAGTCAATCTGATTATACGAAATCTATTAAACGAGGCGTATGTAACTGTTGAAGAGCGAAAAGAAAATAAACGTGAAAAATTGGTACGGATAACCGAAGCAGGCAAGGTTTACTGTGAAAAAGTAGTCCGCCACATCACATGGGCGGAAGATACGGCAATGTCCATGTTTACACAGGAAGAACAAAAACAGCTAATTGATCTCTCACGGACATTTACAAAAAACCTGAAAGAACTTATCAACCGAGAAACGGAGCATTGAATCCCCCTTCGGGGATACCTATATGCCCAAAAAGGAGGAAATATGGAACTTTACGAAGCAATTAACAAAAGGAAAACGACGAGGGAATTTTTAGATACGGAAGTTGATTTTGAGGTCATTAAAAGAGTTTTGGAAGCAGGAAACAAAGCCCCCACTTGGGATCATAACCGTAATTGGCAGTATATCGTTATAAGAACCGATGAAGAAAAAGAATACGCCTTTTCCGAAGCCAAAGCTATTGCAGATAAATTTGATGCCGACAGGTATCTGAATATGCCAAGGCCTTATCCGATTACATTGGGACAAAAAATGTACGGCTACGCTATGCCCAAACAATATACGATGCTGAAAGAAGCGCCATATGTCATTATTCCTTTATTCAAATCAAAAGAATTGAATGGCGAGTATGTTTCAAAATTAAATCCTTTCGCCACGATTTGGTGTGTGATAGAAAATATCTTTTTAGCGGCAACGGCAGAAGGTTTATCCTGCTCAATGCGTATTCCGCTGAACAAAGAACACGATATAGTCAAGAAAAAACTGAAAGTGCCGCCGACCTATATGATACCCGTATTTATCGGCATTGGCTACGCAAATCCCGAAGAAACGCAATTAGAGCAATACAAACCTGATATAGACAAACAAATACGCTTTGGGAGATGGAAATGATTATAAAAGAAATTGAAGCAAAAAATGTGATAACAAAATCCAACCTGCCCGTATGTGATTTTTCAGTAAACCCTTATACGGGCTGCTCCCACGCCTGCAAATATTGTTATGCTTCCTTCATGAAACGCTTCTCAAACCATCCCGAACCGTGGGGCGAATTTATAGATGTGAAGATTTGGGATAAAATTAAAAATCCGAAAAAATATGCGGGTAAGGAACTTTTTATCGGCTCAGTCACAGACCCATATAACCCGCAGGAAGAACTCTATGGGCGTACAAGAGTCTTGCTGAACGAACTGCAAGGCAGCGGGGCGAAACTCTCCATTGCCACAAAGTCGGATTTGATTTTGCGGGACTTGGATTTGATAAAAACCTTCCCTGACACCCGTGTTTCATGGTCGGTCAACACGCTTGACGAAGCGTTCAAGGACGATATGGATAAGGCTGTATCTATCGAACGCCGACTGGCGGCAATGAAAGAGTTTCATAAAGCAGGCGTTCGCACCACCTGTTTTATCTCCCCGATTTTCCCCGGCATTACCGATGTAAAGGCGATTATTGAACAGGCGAAAAACCAATGCAATTTAATATGGCTTGAAAACCTAAATCTGCGTGGAAACTACAAGGCGGTCATTATGGACTATATCAAAGAGAAATATCCTGCTCTCCTGCCGCTGTATCAGGAAATCTATCACCGAGGCAGCCGCAGCTATTGGGAAGTTCTCGACACAGAACTAAAGGAGTATGCTGCCGAAACCGGTCTTGACTATGTGACGAATGATGACAGTATAAGCCGTCCTTTTAACGCTCCGCCTGTGATTGTTAATTATTTCTATCACAGCAAAATTAAAAAATCAGCACGAAAGGGCGCAATGCGTTCGGTGGACGCATGTTCTGCAACCACCGGAGCGGAGCGTAGAAGTGATAATAATGCCTGAATTACCTGAAATAGAAACAATCAAAAGTGTAGTTGAGCCGCAAATACATGGTGTTGTAGTGAATATCCACCCTTTGATGCCGCTTGCCCAGACATTTCGGAAGTATTCGGCTTGGGTCAGGCCGCACAGGGCGGCGTCATGCTCCAGCTTGGCCTTTTCTTCTTCGGTCAGTCTGATTTTCAGCCTTACTCTTTCATTGTTTGCGCTCAAAACAATTCCTCCATTCTCATAGATAGTCCGTACAAAAGTGGCATCACCTGTGATGCCACCCACAGGTATCGGCAAATAGGGCCATTTTGCCGTCATGCTGTCTTGCCGATTGTCCTGAATGGCGTTCCGGCCTCTTTTCAGCGGCGTTATCTCGCTCTCTCCACGGCGGAGGTCATGGCAGAGTATCCTATTCAGACGGTTATTCAGTTGTTTTGGGCAAAGAAAGAAGCCGGTTGCATACACAACCACACCAGCAGGACAGCCCTCGCCCCATTGGTGTCTGTTTGGATTGTGTATGTAACCGGCATTTACTGTTCCAATCAGTATAACCTATTCAGTTGTCGCTTTCTAATGAAGTAAGATTATCATAACATATAAAAACAGATGTCAGCCAATGTTGGTTTCTATTTTATTTGAAAATTCTTGTTGCACAAATCCGCCAAAGTAAATTGTGCCAGATAATCAGAGATAACCTTATCCAGCCCCTGCCACAGCGGGAGCGTCCGGCAGCCGTTGCTCCGGGGACAGGTATCTTTCCCCGGTTCCAGACAGGCGACAGGAACCAGCGGCCCCTCCATCAGTTGAAGAATAGACTTTACGCTGTACTCCTCCGGGGCGCGGTTCAGCCGGTATCCTCCGCCTTTTCCCCGCATTGCGGCGAGCAGGCCGCCCTTTACCAGTTCCTTTACCACGATTTCCAGGTACTTCTCCGAAATTTCCTGACGCATGGACACTTCCTTCAACGGCACAAATCCATCATCCTGATGCTCCGCAAGGTCTACCAAAAACCGTAGCGCATATCTGCCCTTTGTGGAAATCATCATAAAAATCCCCTCCAGTTTTTCCTATCATACCACAGGGTTAATAGGATTTCAAGCAGCATCAATATACCTATTGACAAAGTAGGTTAATAGGAATATAATGGTGTCAATTCAGAGAGAGGGGGATATTCCCATGAGTTATAAGTTTGAGACATTGCAACTCCATGTAGGCCAGGAGCAGCCTGATCCTGCCACCGATGCCCGAGCGGTGCCCATTTACCAGACCACCTCCTATGTGTTCCGCAATTCCGCCCACGCCGCCGCTCGATTCGGGCTGGCGGATGCCGGAAACATCTATGGGCGGCTGACCAACTCCACCCAGGACGTGCTGGAGAAGCGCCTCGCGGCTTTGGAGGGTGGTGTGGCGGCACTGGCACTGGCCTCTGGCGCGGCGGCGATCACCTATACCATTCAGGCGTTGGCCCAGGCGGGGGATCACATTGTGGCCCAAAAGACCATCTACGGCGGAAGCTACAATCTGCTGGCCCACACCCTGCCCCAGTTTGGGGTGGAGACCAGTTTTGTGGATGCCCACGACTTAAACGCAGTGACCGCCGCCATCCGCCCCAATACCAAGGCCGTCTATCTCGAAACCTTGGGCAACCCCAACAGCGACATCCCTGACATTGATGCAATTGCAGAAATTGCCCACGCCCACGGTCTGCCCCTGGTCATTGACAACACCTTTGGCACACCTTACCTCATCCGACCCATTGAGCATGGCGCGGACATCGTGGTTCATTCCGCCACCAAGTTCATCGGCGGACACGGCACTACTCTGGGCGGCATCATTGTGGACAGCGGCAAATTTGACTGGAAAGCCTCCGACAAGTATGCCCCTATTGCCGCGCCCAATCCCAGCTACCACGGGGTCAGCTTCGTGGATGCCGTCGGCCCTGCCGCCTTCGTCACCTACATTCGGGCCATCCTCCTGCGGGACACCGGGGCCACTATTTCCCCCTTCAATGCCTTCCTGCTTCTCCAGGGGGTGGAGACCCTGTCCCTGCGTTTGGAGCGCCACGCCGAAAACACCAAAAAGGTGGTAGAGTTCCTGGCGGGTCACTCCCAGGTGGAGAAAGTCAACCACCCGGCTTTGTCCGATCACCCCGACCACACCCTGTACGAAAAGTATTTTCCCAACGGCGGCGCGTCCATTTTCACTTTTGAGATCAAAGGCGGTCAAACGGAAGCCCACAAATTCATCGACAGCCTGGAGATTTTCTCCCTGCTGGCCAATGTGGCGGATGTAAAGTCCCTGGTGATCCATCCCGCCACCACCACCCACTCCCAGCTTTCATCTGAAGAACTGCTGGATCAGGGCATCAAACCCAACACCATCCGCCTGTCCATCGGCACCGAGCATATCGACGACATCATTGCCGATCTGGAGAAAGGCTTTGCCGCTGTGTCACAAGAATAAGGAGGAATCTGTCATGCCCAATATCTACACATCCGCCGACCAGTTAATCGGCAAAACGCCTCTGCTGGAACTGACCCATATCGAAAAGAACGCGGGGCTGAGTGCCCACATTCTGGCTAAGCTGGAATACTTCAACCCCGCCGGATCGGTAAAGGACCGCATCGCCAAGGCCATGATCGACGAGGCCGAGGCCAGCGGGAAGCTGAAACCCGGCTCCACCATTATCGAGCCCACCTCCGGCAACACTGGGATCGGGCTGGCTTCCGTAGCGGCGGCCCGCGGCTATCGCATCGTCATCACCATGCCGGAAACCATGAGCGTGGAGCGTCGGCAGTTGATGAAAGCCTATGGTGCGGAACTGGTGCTCACCGAGGGGGCCAAGGGGATGAAGGGGGCTATTGCCAAAGCGGAGGAGTTGGCCCAGGAGATCCCCAACAGCTTTATCCCCGGCCAGTTTGTTAACCCCGCCAACCCTGCCGCCCACCGGTCTGCCACCGGTCCGGAAATCTGGATGGACACCGATGGCAAAGTGGACATTTTCGTGGCTGGCGTGGGCACCGGCGGCACCATTACCGGCATAGGCCAGTACCTCAAGGAGCAAAATCCGGCAGTGAAAATCGTGGCGGTGGAGCCCAAGGATTCCCCCGTTCTCAGCGAGGGCTGCTCCGGGCCGCACAAGATTCAAGGCATCGGCGCGGGCTTTGTCCCCGACGTGCTGGATACCGCCGTCTACGACGAGATCATTCCCGTGTCCAACGAGGACGCCTTTGCCGCCGGACGGCTGATTGGCCGCAAGGAGGGTGTGCTGGTGGGCATCTCCTCCGGGGCCGCGCTCCATGCGGCAATCGAACTGGCAAAGCGGCCCGAGAACGCGAGCAAGACCATCGTGGTACTTCTCCCGGACACCGGCGGCCGCTACCTGTCCACACCGCTTTTCGCGGACTAAAGGGGAACACGCCGGTGGAAGCACCGGCGTGTTCGGCGTCAGAAAGGATTTTACGATGATTTATGTGGACAATGTGGCCACTACCCAAATGAGCAAGTTCACCATCAGTGCTATGCTGAACTGCATGGAGGAGACCTGGGGCAATCCCTCCGGCCTGCGGGACAGGCCGATTGCGGGACTGTCCCAAATTCCCCATACCGCCCTCAACGGGGACCATGTGAACCGTCTCCCCGGCAATGTGAACTTTTGTTTTGAGGGCATCGAGGGGGAGAGCCTGCTCCTGGACGACCGGGGCATCTGCGCTTCTTCCGGCTCCGCCTGTACCTCCAGTTCCTTGGATCCCAGCCATGTTTCTGCTGGCCATCGGCTGTTCCCACGAGGTGGCCCACGGTTCTCTGCGGCTGTTTCTATGTGAGGAGAACACCGGGGCCGACGTGGATTCCTCTGTCGCTGCTTTTCTGTCCAAACAGGCAGGCTACGACTGTATTGGCGTCACCATAAAGCTGTTTCAAAACGAGGCTGTTGTCACCGGGCACTATGCCAGAATTGAGATGCAGGATGGCCGGCCTTTGTCTGCCGCAAGGATATGGCAACAAATACCGTGACAGTTGGCCCGGAGCATATGGCGTATCATGATGAGAACAGGAAAATCCGAATTTTGTGTGACAAGCCTCAGCGGGCTGTCACCGCAGGGCAGGCGGTTGTGCTGTATGATGGTGATACGGTTGTGGGTGGAGGAGTAATCTGCTAATTTCATAGAACAAACAACGGCGAGGAAATATGCCCTCGCCGTCGTCGCTTTTAGGAGTATATGATTTCTTTATTGATAATATTCGTTGCAACAGATTGGGTGTTGTTTTCCATTATAATTATCTCCGATATGTTGAATATTCTCGCAATTCAATCACTATCGGCTGTCTATAAATAATAAGGGAGAGATAACTTCCTTACGTTACATCTTCCTCTGGGCTGGCTTTTTTACCGCAGGATCGGCGGGACACGTTTCAAGGTCAGGGTATATACAGGTTCGGGATATGCAGACACGCCTGACAAAAAATATCCCGTTTAATCCGTGAATTTAAGGGGGAAAAGGGGTGGACGTAGGGGGTAATTTCGTATATGATAAGAAGGAATGGGGTACCGGGAGGGATGCTATGCAGGAATCGGGAGAGAATTATCTGGAGACGATATTGGTGATAAAGGAAAAAAAGGGCTTCGTGCGTTCTGTTGACGTGGCGAGGGAACTAAATTTCAGCAAACCCAGCGTCAGCCGTGCCATGGGCATCTTGCGGGAGGATGGATATATTACGATGGAACCCACAGGGGAGATCCGGCTGACAGAGAAAGGGAAGGCGAGGGCGGAGGAGATCTATGGGAGGCACAGGCTCCTGACGGCATTCCTGACAGCAGTGGCCGGGGTGCCAAAGCCATTGGCAGAGGAGAATGCCTGCCGCATGGAACATATCCTGGATCAGGAGGTGGCAGACGGAATCCGTTTTTTTATGGAAGAGCATTACCCCCAGTGGGAAAAGGAGTTTCTGACTCCTGACTGCTGAGGGACAGATAGGGACTTTTAAAGAAAGAGGGTAATAGGCAATGACAAAGATTGACATTATTTCAGGTTTCCTGGGAGCAGGTAAGACGACTTTTATCAAGAAGCTTTTAAAGGAAGCAATTGCGGGGGAACAGGTGGTGCTGATTGAGAATGAGTTTGGTGAGATCGGCATTGACGGTGGGTTTTTAAAAGACTCAGGGATTGAGATCCGGGAGATGAATTCCGGGTGCATCTGCTGTTCCCTGGTGGGGGATTTCGGCAAGTCCCTGGAGGAGGTTCTGACGAAATACCGTCCGGACCGTGTAATCATTGAGCCGTCAGGAGTGGGCAAGCTTTCGGATGTGATGAATGCAGTGCGCAATGTGGCGAAGGACTTAGAGGTGCGTTTAAACAGCGCGGTAACGGTGGTCGATGCCAATAAGTGCCGGATGTATATGAAAAATTTTGGGGAATTTTTTAATAACCAGGTAGAAAATGCGGGGACGATTGTGTTAAGCCGCACGGATGTGACGGAGAAGGGCAAGGTAAAGAAGGCGGCAGAAATGCTGCGGGAGCGTAATGGGGCCGCCACGATTGTGACGACGCCGATTGACCAGCTGGGTGGAACACAGCTGCTGGAACTGATTGAAAAGCCGGATACGATGATGGAGGACCTTTTGGCACAGGCAAAGGCGGACTATGAGGAGCACCACCATCACCATGGGGAGAATTGCACCTGCGGGTGCCATGACCACGAAGCGCATGAACATGAGCATCACAGCCATGACCACGAAGAGCACGGTCGTGAGGGCCACAGCCATGGCCATGAAGAGCACGGTCATGAGGGCCACAGCCATGGCCATGAAGAGCACGGTCATGAGGGCCACAGCCATATGCACGAAGAGCACGGTCATGAAGACCACAGCCATGGCCACGAAGAACATGAGCATGAGGGCCACAGCCATGGCCATGAAGAGCACGGTCATGACCATCATGCGGACGAGGTGTTTGTCAGCTGGGGGTTGGAGAATGTGGCGGCTTGTGATAAGAAGGCATTGGAGGAGATCTTGGAGGAACTGGCATACGGGAATGGCTACGGCGATGTGCTGCGGGCAAAGGGAATGCTGCCCGGTGAGAATCCGGGGGAATGGTATTATTTTGACCTGGTGCCGGAGGAGTATGAGATCCGGACAGGCACGCCGGATTATACAGGAAAGGTGTGCGTGATTGGTGCGAACCTGGATGAAGGCAAACTCAGCCAGGCCTTTGGCAATTGAACCGGGGGAAGAAACAGAAAGGTCGTGAGAAGAGATGGGGCCGATGATTGATGACGATATCACACCGGTGTTTTTGATAAACGGATTTTTGGAGGCAGGGAAGACGGAATTCTTATCCTTTACTATGGAGCAGGAGTATTTTCAGACAGAGGGGAAGACGCTGCTGATTGTCTGCGAGGAAGGGGATACAGAATACGAGCAGGAATTGCTGGAGGCGACCAGGACTTCCGTGGTATATGTGGACGAGCCGGGTCAGATCACTCCGGAACGGCTGACAGAACTGGAACTTTTGTATAATCCGGAACGGGTTCTGATCGAGTGGAACGGCATGTGGAATCAGGATGATTTCCGGCTGCCGAAGGACTGGACGGTCTACCAGCAGATTACGATTGTGGACATGTCCACCTTTGAATTATATGTCAAGAACATGAAATCCCTGCTGGCCGCCATGGTGCGGAATTCGGAACTGATTATCTGCAACCGCTGTGATGGGATTGAAGATCTGGAGCGGTATAAACGGATGTTAAAGTCCATGAACACAAAGTGTGAGATTGTATTCGAAGACGAAGAGGGCGAGATTGATGAACTGTCCGAGGAGGATCTTCCCTATGACTTAAATGCGGATGTGGTGGAGATCGGTCCGGAGGCCTACGGGATCTGGTATATTGACTGCATGGACAAGCCGGAACGGTATGTGGGCAAGGTGGTTGAGTTTACGGCCATGGTTTTAAAATCCCCGGAATTTCCAAAGAACTATTTTGTGCCGGGGCGGATGGCCATGACCTGCTGTGCGGATGATATGACCTTCCTCGGCTATATCTGCAAGGCCAGGGAGGCGAAGAACCTTAAGACCAGACAGTGGGTGAAGGTGCGCGCCCGGATTGAACTGGAATTTTGGAAGGATTACCACGGGGAAGGGCCTGTGCTCTACGCGGAGGAAGTGACGCCGGCGGAGGAGATCCCGGAAGTGGTGCAGTTTAGCTGAAAAATGGCGAAAATAGTACAAATCTGCCAACAGCACGAGGCAAGCCGCCAAAGCATACATTGATAATAAGTAAGCTTTGAGGTGGCTTTCTTTGAAGACATTTCCAAAGCCCCTGCCACCCAGGGAAGAGAAGATTTGGTTGGAACGCTGCATGGAGGGGGATCGGGAGGCGCGGAACGTTCTGATCGAGCGGAATATGAGACTGGTGGCGCATGTGGCAAAAAAATACCAGAATACGGATTATGATATGGAGGATTTGTTATCCGTCGGAACGATTGGTCTGATCAAGGCGGTGAACAGCTTTCACGCAGACCGGGGCTCCCGGCTCGCGACTTATGCGGCGAAATGCATTGAGAATGCTATCCTCTCACAGATGCGCTTTTGGCAGGGCAGGTATATGGCTATGGATGGTTGGTTTTAAAGAAGTGATTGATATAGCCACAGGGAAAATCATATTGAATATCGTGCAGAACTGTGGTATGATTAGCGAAAAAAGATTTGGGAAAAATGATGATGTCCGTGTTGGAGTGCTGATTAGGATTTGTGAAGTGCTTGACTGTAATATAGATGATATCATAGAATATAGCACCATTGAGAATAGGAGCAGCTTAAATGAACAGTAGCATACCCGAAACAGCCAATATCAGCCTTTCAGCAATTTCCTTGTTTTCTGGGGCTGGTGGTATGGATATTGGAGTCAAACAAGCTGGTTTTGACATAAAAGCTTGTATTGAGATTGATAAGCATTGTTGCAGAACACTCCGAGAAAATATACAGCGTGAAAAAAGAGACACACTGGTTTATGAAGGTGATATTCGTTTCCTTGCGCCAGAGCAAATTTTGTCTGATATTCACAAAGGGAGGGGCGAAGTCGATTTGTTGTTTGGAGGCCCTCCTTGTCAAGCATTTTCTCAAATTGGGAAACAAGAATCACTTGCGGACGAAAGAGGGGTTCTTTTGTTTCAGATGGTTCGATACGCAAAAGTAATTCAACCGAGAGCCATTATGATAGAACAGGTGAAAGGCTTATTGACCGCAAAAGACTTAGACGGACGGCGTGGAGGCGTTTTTGAGTCGTTCATAAAAGAACTTGAATCATTGGACTATGTTCCTAAGTGGAAGATCATATTGGCTGCAAATTATGGGGTTCCTCAATTGAGAGAGCGTGTCTTTATCGTTGCAACAAAAAAGCCAAATGGATTTCAATTCCCAAATCCTACCCATGATAAGCCAGAAAAATGTGATAACCTTTTTGCTTTATTGCCATATGTAACAGTCGGTGAAGCGATTGCTGGACTGGGGAAACCAGTATGCAAAAAGGATTCGGCTGAAATTCCTGACGATAGCCATTACGATGTCACCCCTGTACGGGACAGGGAAAGGATCCATGGGGTTCCAGAAGGAAAAAGTTTGTCATCCCAAACGCATCTCCCCAAAGAACAAATTGGAGGATTGACAAAGAAGGATACAACGAAATTCCTGCGGCTTGATAGAAAAAGACCGGCGAACACCCTTAGAGGCGGAGAGATTTTTTATCACCCCTTGGAAGATAGGTATTTGACGCCAAGAGAGTATATGAGGATTCATGGTTATCCTGATTCATATGTTTTGAGAGGACCTATTCGTGGACGCACCGGGACGGTCAAGGATTTAGATCAACATAGGCAGATTGGTAATTCGGTGCCGCCTCCGCTTGCATATGCAATTGCCAAAAAAGTGAAGGAGATAATCTTGTGCCAAAAATCTATGAGTTGCTTGGATATCCAGCAAGTGATGTAAGTCCTGCTGTTCAGGATTCAAGGAAAAGAGCATTCTGTCCGTTCATTTCCGATACCTGTGATGGTGGTGGAAATCGATATATGTCCGATATTGATTTGAAAAATCATCCTGAATTGGCAAAACTGTTCCCGGAAATGGATAGAGTGCCGTCTGGCGTTTGCTCTATCCAAATATCTGAAGGGCAGTCACCATGGATAATTTGCCCCAGAAGATTACTGTATATCGGACGAAAGGCAAATGAAGATGTCCTGCACGGAATCACACAGACAAAACTTCTTGAAAAATGTGCATTTCCGCATGATAGCGAGATTGGAATTTGGTCAGAAGCGAAGGTGAAGTATTCCAGCGGTGAAGATGTGGAAGACACTTCTGCTTTTGATTATACGTTTGATTATGTACTTATGCCATTAGGGCGTGTGAGCAAGCAGCAGGCAATCGAAGCAACGGGTACTGAATGGAATGTGTTGCAAAGAAATCTGCGTGAAAGTGGACATACTTTTTCCATGCGGGACGGGGAGATTTATATTGAGGACTTTCCTGTAAACCAACCGATTATTGTAGAGGTAATGACTTCAAGTACATCAGGAGGGAATAAACGAAAAAGAAGTTGCATTCCACAGGCTTTTGAGGATTGTATGTTGGGACAACCCCACTTGGCCCCAGGCATTAACTATAGACAGGTATGGGCAAGAATGGCAAGCCAATTGATTGTTAAGTCTCAAGCAGCAATGGCGTGGGGTGGAAAAACTATTTGGGTGCTTCAGGATTTATTAGCGGATTACATCTCATCAAGTACCGCTCTGGATTTACACAGGTTTGTTTCTGACCACACAGATGAAGTGAATATTTTGGCTTTTTCGTATGCTGAAAAGTACAAATGTCCAGAGGAAAGCAAGCCCGTACCTTTGGATAGTTCTACGCTATATGCGGGTCCGATTCGTGCAAGCGATGGCGAGAATGTTCAACCATGCTTTCAGGATATTGTGTTGGCATCTGTTTGTCCACCGAGAAGTGTTTTGATAAATGCGCTGTGCAAAAAGCCGCTTGCAAACCGCATATCGTTGTAAGTATAGGGGGTGGCTATCCTGCCAGATAATTCTAAGGGTTTTAATACTGAAAACACATTTCGTACATTAGAATTGATAAATGCTTGGATAAGCAATGTTGACTCTAAGGCTTCGTTTGCTTTGGCTTTTATATAACTGCACTTTTTATTGACATCGTGGGCTCATCAGACATGACAGATGAACATAAACGTCCTACTCTTGCAAAAATGTATCGAAGCTTTATTTCTGAATGCACTGCTATTATGAATAATGAATGAGTATCAAAATCCCCCTTTGGAACACCAGCCGGTCGTCAGAAAGCCGAGCCTCCACACGGTCTCCATGACGGAACTCTATGACATGGCCTTCTCGCCGAGAACGCCGGCCGATGGACTGAACGGACAGCTTGAAGAATTTCTCCAGCGTCACCCGGATACGAGGTTTATCATCGTGGACACTCTGCAAAAGGTCAGGGAGGCCGGCAACGAGAATTACACACAGGGAGGCATCCGGCGCGGTGTCTCCCGTTTTTATGGAGGTATATAAGGAGATAGTGTCAATTGCCAGAAAAATGTCGCTTAACCATCAGTTAAGCGACACTTTTTTTTACAAAAATATCTATTCTTTAATGGTTCTGATTATAACATCATTTCTAATAGGTGTCAACTGCGTCCAATTGCCATTTTTCCCAGCTTTTTCCCAAGAAATTATAGAAGATTTCCTTAATTTTTGTATAAAACAGGAGGATGACGTTATCCCCAATAGGCGAGGATGTCTGGAAACGTTCGCTTAACTGATGGTTAAGCGAACATTTTTTGTAACCCTATGGAGGAAATGCGAAAAGTATGGAAGCATACTTTTGTGACATTCCCCTTGGCGGAATGGAGCGAATTGCCTATGTGGTGTGTGGTACATGTGAGAGACCAGGAGGAAAAGAACACAAAAGAGTTTGTGTCAAACCTGCTCCCCAAAAACCTGAATGCCCGGTGCTTCCACCTGACCAGAAGCAGGAGGAAGAAATACGGGGGACAGTGGCACACGGTGCAGGAGAACCTGTTCCCGGGATATGTGTTTATCGACACGGACCAGCCGGAGCAGGTGTATCAAGAACTGAAAAGAGCGCCGAGGCCCAGGCTTTTATTCAGCGATGAGGAGTATGTGTCAGCCCTGGAGCAGCAGGAATCCGACTTTATGGGAATGCTTGCGGACCGGAGCGGCGATATCGGCCTGTCTACGGTCAGGGTGGGCAGCGATGGGGAACTTTCCTATGTGTCCGGGCCATTGAGAATGGCCAGGGACAGGGTAAGGAAGGTGAACCTCCACAAAAGGGTGGCTGAAATTGAGGCAGACCTTATGGGGCAGAGAAGGGTCCTGTACCTGGGCATAGAGATTGAAGGAGCAGGATGACAGCCTGAAAAAGGACGGCGTTGGAAAGAGCGGCGCAGGAAAGGGTGGAAAAATGTGGTATGCAATCCGCACCGGGAAAGGCCAGGAAGAACTGGCAAAAGCCCAGGCCGGTATTTTGCGGCCCGGGGCGGTTCCCGGCAGGTTCAGGGAATTGTACTGTGTCAGGAAAAAAAGATACCTGGGACAGTGGCATGAGGAGAGGGAGCGTTTCCTGCCAGAATATCTGTTCTTCATAACGGAGGGCAGCAGCCAGGGAGGAGGCCGGGAAACCCCGGACGGGATGCCGTGGTTCGGGAAGGAAAGAGATGCCCTGGGCGGGGGCACATTGCGCCCGGTGAGTCAGGAGGAAGAAGAATTTTTGAGGAAACTCATGGGAGGGAAAGAGGAGATCGGGATGTCCTACGGGGTGATCCGAGACGGGGTGCTGAAAATATCCCGGGGAGCGCTGGTGGGGATGGAATCCCGGGTAAGGAAGATAGACCGCCATAAACGGAAGGGCTATATCAGCATGAGCCTGGACGGGAAAGAGGAAGTGGCGGAAATCGGTCTGGAAATCACGGAAAAGACCTGTGGGGAACAGCCGGGACTTTCCCTTTCAGGGGAAATGCCTCCCGGGAACCAAAGCCAGGGAGTTCCCCCCAAGAAGGGGGCAGCATGTGGTATGTAATGCAGACCCAAGCGGGAACAGAGTCAGAACTGTGCGGGAAATGCCAAAGCCAGGTTGCCCGGGAAGATGAAGAAGTGTTTGTCCTGCTGGCGGAGAGGATGACAAAGAAACAGGGGAAGTGGTCCATGGTGACGGGCAGGCTGTTCCCGGGATATGTGTTTGTGGAGACGGGTAGGATCGAGGATTTCTATAAACGCCTGAAAGGAACAGGGTGGACGGCCAGGATCCTGCGGACTGGGGAGGAGATCACGCCGGTTTACCCGGAGGAGGAAGCCTACCTAAAGCAGCTGGGTGGCCGTGAACACATAGTCCGTTATTCGGAAGGGTACATTGAAGGGGACAAGCTGACTGTGACGTCAGGGGCGATGAAGGGATGCCAGGGGGAAGTGAAAAAGGTGCTGCGCCACAAAAGGCTGGTGGTAATGGAGATCCCGCTGATGGGGAAGCAGGTGGAAGTGACGGTGGGGATGGGGATTGTCTCCCGTGCGGGAGCCGCCAGGGTGGAACGGGTGGAAGAAAGCAATTACCTGCGCAGGAAACGCCATAAAAAGGAATGATGTTTCCGGCAGGCCAAATACAAAAAAGCCATGGAATGTATCAGACGTTTCGCACGCTATACAGGGGATGGCGGTCAGACAGGCTTTAAAGCCCGGGGCATGGGGAATGTGCCGGGGTGGCGAAGCCTGTCTTTATTTGTGCGGGCAAGAGGACATGCGCCATGCTTGCGAGGGGCATTTGGTCCAACCGGAAATATTAACTGGAAATAAGGATTCAACTGGGAGCGAAAAAGTTATGGATATACAATCAGACATAAGGTTCAAGGGGATAGAGGCATGTAAAAATAAGGTATGGCTTTCTTCGCCGACGATGCATGGCGAAGAACTGCAGTATATGAAAGAAGCTTATGAGACCAACTGGATGAGCACAGTGGGTGAGAATATCAACGAGATCGAGCGGATGGCCAGCAGTTATATCGGGATTCCCTATGCAGTCGCCCTCTCCTCCGGCACCGCAGCCTTGCATTTGGCGGTAAGGCTGGCGGCAGAGCGGCTGTACGGCAGGCAGGCGGCCAATACCGGGATGCTGGCCGGGAGAAGGGTATTCTGCTCCGATATGACCTTTGGCGCCACCGTAAACCCGGTTGCCTATGAGGGCGGGGAGGCTGTTTTTATTGATACGGAACAGGATACCTGGAATATGGACCCACAGGGTCTGGAACGGGCTTTTCGGCAGTACCCGGATACACGCCTGGTGATTGCGGCACACCTGTATGGGACACCAGGGAAGATAGAGGAAATCCGGGCCGTCTGCGATACCCATAAGGCATTGCTCATCGAGGATGCGGCAGAAAGCCTGGGGGCTTCCTACAAGGGGAGGCAGACGGGCACATTCGGTGACTACAGTATTATCTCCTTTAACGGGAATAAGATTATCACCGGGAGTTCCGGGGGGATGCTCCTGACAAGGGATGAGCCATCGGCCCGGAAGGCCAGGAAGTGGAGTACACAATCCCGGGAGGCCGCACCCTGGTACCAACATGAGGAACTGGGCTATAATTACCGGATGAGCAATGTGGTTGCCGGGGTGGTGAGGGGGCAGTGGGGGCACCTAAAGGAGCATATCCAGAGGAAACGGGAGATCTATGAGCGTTACCGGGAGGGGCTGAAAGGGCTGCCTGTGACCATGAACCCATTTGACGGGGAGAACAGTACCCCTAATTTCTGGCTGAGTTGCATGCTCATTGACTGCGATGCCATGTGCGAGTGTGTGAGGTCGGAAGAAAGCGCTTTGTATGTGCATAAGCCCGGGAAAAGCTGCCCGGATGAGATCCTGGAGGCGCTGTCCCATTTTAATATGGAGGGGAGGCCGGTGTGGAAGCCGATGCATATGCAGCCTGTCTACCGAAACCATGGGTTTGTGACCCGTGATGGGGATGGGAGGGCGCGGACGGATGCTTACCAGAAAGGGGAAAGGGCATGGGATGTGGGGAAGGATATTTTCAGCAGGGGGCTGTGCCTGCCGTCGGACGGGAAGATGACGGCAGGGGAGCAGGAGAAAGTGATTGAGATTGTAAAGAGGTGTTTTAGGTAAAAACATAAATCGATTGTTTAGGAAACCAGAAGGAAACCATGGACATGAGGAAACTAATGATAATCGGGGCAGGGGGGCATGGAAGGGTAATTGCCGATATCGCTCAAAAAACAGGCTTGTATGGCCATATTGCATTCCTGGATGACGACCTGTCCAGAAAATTGCCAGGATATGAGTTGATGGGAAAAGTAAATGAGTACCAGAAATGGAAGGATACCCATGAATTTATTGTGGCTGTCGGAAATAACAGGATCCGGAATGATATCCAAAAGGCTTTGGAAAAGCAAGTAACCATAACAACCTTGATTCATCCATGCGCATCGATAGGGGAATGGGTGACATTGGGAGCCGGAACGGTGGCCATGGCAAATACTGCAGTGAACAGCGGGGCTGTTATTGGGGATGGGGTGATTATCAATACGGGAAGTACCATTGACCATGATTGCAAAATAGGGAATTATGTGCATGTGGCGCCAGGAAGCCATATCTCGGGGAATGTTTCCATCGGGGACAGGGCATGGATAGGGGTCGGGAGCAGCATTGTGAATAACATATGCCTTTGTGATGAATGTATAATCGGGGCAGGTGCAGTGGTGGTTGGTGATATAAAGGTGATGGGAACTTATGTTGGTGTTCCTGCAAGACGGATAAGGCATGGGGGAGAAAATGCATCGTCGGGGATTCTATGAAAAGTATGTGAAACGCCCACAGGATCTTTTATGTGCGCTTGTAGCGGTTGTCTTGTTGAGTCCGGTTATGGCAGTAATAGCCATACTGATCCGAATAAAGCTGGGATCGCCGGTGTTTTTTATCCAGAACCGCCCTGGTTTGGACGGGAAGGTTTTCAAACTTTATAAGTTCCGTTCCATGGCAGATAGGAAAGACAAAAATGGTGAGTTTTTACCAGATGAAGTGAGGCTGACAAAGTTTGGACAAAAGCTGCGGGGGCTTTCCTTGGATGAATTACCGGAAATTTTCAATATTTTGAAAGGCGATATGAGTATTGTGGGGCCGAGGCCGTTGCTGGTTGAATACCTTCCGCTCTACAACAGAGTCCAGGCCAGGAGGCAAGAAGTCCGCCCCGGGCTGACAGGGCTGGCCCAGGTGCATGGAAGGAATGCTGTTTCCTGGGAAGAAAGGTTGAACTGGGATGTGGAATATGTGGATCACATCAGTTTTTTGGGGGATTGGAGAATTATTTTGAAAACTGTGTGGACGGTGCTTTCCCGTGAAGGGATAAGTTCCGGGACGTCGGTGACGATGGAAAAGTTTAAAGGAAGCCAATATGAAGGTATTGATATTAACAAATGATTGTACTGGCCTTATCAAATTCCGCAGGGAACTGATAGAGAGATTAATAGAAGAAGATTATAAAGTGCAGGTCTCTGTACCAGAGGGCATATTTATAGAGGAGATCAAATCCATAGGCTGTAAAGTGGCTTTAAACTGTTATTTGGAGCGGAGAGGGACAAGCATAAAGAAAGACTGGAAGCTTATCCGGTATTATGTACGGCTTTTAAAGCGGGAAAAGCCGGATATCGTGCTCACATACACAATAAAGCCAAATGCCTATGGCGGGATTGCCTGTTCTCTTTTGGGAATTCCTTATATTGCAAATATTACGGGGCTGGGGACATCAATAAAAAACAAGGGAAGCCTTCGGTTTGTCGCTTTATTATTGTACCGCATTGGGTTAAAAAAAGCGGCCAAGGTTTTTTTTCAAAACAGAGAAAACCAGGAGTATATGGATAAGAAACATATAGTAACAAAGAAACAAAGCGACATCATACCTGGTTCAGGGGTAAATATAGATAAACACTGTTATGAACCGTATCCAAAAGCAAAATTCCCTGTTGTCTTTACAACGGTCGGAAGGATAATGAAGGATAAAGGGATCCATGAAATATTGGAAGCAGCAGAAAAAACCAAGAAGAAATATCCGGATACTGTTTTTCGGTTAATTGGGGATTTTGATGAGAACTATGGCGAAACCATCCAAAAATATGAAAGAAAAAATATAATTACCTATATTCCGCAGCAGCCAGATATTCATCCATATATAGCTGAGAGCCATGCGATTATCCATGCCTCTTACCATGAGGGGATGTCAAATGTGCTGCTGGAGGCAGCAGCAACAGGAAGGCCTGTGATTGCAACAGATGTTCATGGATGTATAGAAGCTTTTGAACCAGAGGTGACAGGGATAGCATTCCAAGCAGGCGATGCCCTCGGTTTAAGTATAGCTATAGAAAAATTTTTGGCCATGTCTAATGGAGAAAGGGAAGCCATGGGAAAGGCAGGGAGAGAAAAGATGGAAAAAGAATTCAACCGTGATATTGTGGTTGGAAAATATATGGCAGAAATAGAGAGGATTCTGAAAAAAGGTAGACATTACCATAACTATAATGAGCAATAAAAAAACAGCACAAGAGGTAAATAAAATGTATACGGATCTGTATGAGAAATTGCTTTCCCATGAGGAAAAACTGTCCTTAATAGGCCTGGGCTATGTTGGCATGCCTATTGCGGTGGCTTTTGCAAAAAAGTTGGATGTAATTGGCTTTGACCTGAACAAGGAAAAGATAATGCTTTACCAAAAGGGAATTGACCCGACCCGGGAGGTGGGGGATGAGGAGATAAGGGTTTCTACAGTAGGTTTTACTGCGGATGAGCAGAGACTGCAGGAAGCAAAATTCCATATTGTGGCAGTGCCGACCCCAGTCAATGATGACCATACCCCTGATCTGTCACCGGTGGAAGGCGCAAGCAGGATCCTTGGAAGGAACCTGTCCAGGGGGTCAGTGGTGGTATTCGAGTCTACTGTCTACCCTGGGGTGACGGAAGAGGTATGTGTTCCCATTTTGGAAAAAGAGTCCGGGCTGAAATGCGGCAGGGATTTTAAGATTGGGTATTCACCAGAGCGCATCAATCCAGGCGACAAGGTGCACCGGCTGGAAACAATCAAAAAGATCGTTTCCGGGATGGATGGGGAAACCCTGGATATAGTGGCTCGGGTGTATGAATTGGTGGTGGAGGCCGGAGTGCACCGGGCAGAAAGCATCAAAGTGGCGGAAGCTGCAAAGGTGATTGAAAACAGCCAGCGTGATATCAATATTGCATTTATGAACGAACTGTCCATCATTTTCAATAAGATGGGGATTGATACGAAGGCCGTCCTGGAAGCAGCAGGGACGAAGTGGAACTTTTTAAAGTTCACCCCGGGGCTTGTGGGAGGGCACTGCATTGGGGTGGATCCCTATTACCTTACTTATAAGGCCGAGATGCTGGGATATCACAGCCAGGTGATCCTGTCAGGCAGAAGGATTAATGATGATATGGGGAAATATGTGGCGGAAAATATAGTTAAGAAACTGATTGCCACGGACAGGCCGGTGAAACAGGCAAAGGTGGCCATCTTGGGTTTTACATTTAAGGAGGATTGCCCGGATACCAGGAATACAAAGGTCATTGACATCATTCGGGAACTTGCGGAGTATGGCATTACGCCTACTGTAGCTGACCCGGAGGCAGATGCGGGTGAGGCTAAAGGGCTATATGGGATAGAGTTTGCTGGCATGGAGGATGTCAGGGATATGGATGCCGTTGTGTTTGCGGTGGCCCATGGGAGATTCAGGAAACTGGGCATGGAGGACATAGGACGGTTTTATGGCAACAGGAAAAAGATCCTTTTTGACCTGAAAGGGATGTTTGACAAAGAAGAATATGAGGAAGCAGGATATAGTTACTGGAGGCTATAATCCGTAAAAACCAAAGCCATAAAAAGGGCTTTTTTTATTTGGGCAGGATAACAGGAAAGAGGCAAAGGCAGGGAGCAAAAAGATGGGATATTCTAAAGTGAAATTTGAAGAGGGATCTGTTTTTCTTGTGACAGGTGGAGCCGGTTTCATCGGGTCTAATTTATGCGAGGCAATATTAAACATGGGATGCCGGGTACGGTGCCTTGACAACTTATCCACGGGGAAGCAGGAGAATGTGGATATGTTCCTTGGCCATCCGGGGTACACATTTATAAAGGGTGACATTACAGACTTAAATACCTGCATGGAGGCGTGCGAAGGGGTGGATTATACCCTGCATCAGGCAGCCTGGGGGAGTGTGCCAAGGAGCATAGAAATGCCGCTTTACTATGAGGAGGTCAATATCGGGGGCACGCTGAATATGATGGAGGCAGCCAGGCAGCAAGGGGTGAAGAAGTTTGTCTATGCTTCCAGTTCCTCTGTATATGGGGACCATCCGGTACTGCCAAAGGTGGAGGGCCAGGAAGGGAACCTGCTATCCCCCTATGCCTTGACAAAGCGGGTGGATGAGGAGTATGGGAAACTCTATACGAAGCTGTATGGACTGGATACGTATGGCATGAGGTACTTCAATGTGTTTGGCAGGAGGCAGGATCCGGACGGGGCATATGCAGCGGTAATCCCCAAATTCATCAAGCAGCTGATGGGGGGCCAGAGGCCGGTGATTCATGGGGACGGGAAGCAGAGCCGGGATTTTACCTATATTGAGAATGTAATTGAGGCGAACCTAAAAGCCTGCCAGGCCCCACATGAAGCGGCTGGGGAGGCGTATAACATAGCGTATGGCGGCCGAGAGTACCTGATAGATATTTATTATGGCTTGGCGAAGGCACTGGGGGCAGATATTGAGCCGGAATTCGGACCGGAGCGGGCCGGGGATATTAAGCACTCCAATGCGGATATCAGTAAGGCAAAGAGGCTGCTGGGATATGACCCGGACTGGGGTTTTGAGCGGGGGATAGAGGCGGCGATTGAGTGGTATAAGGAAAATCTTTAATAGGTGGGCGAGTTGATATATTTAGAATATATTGTTAAGTTGGTTCTTTATTTGGTATTTATTGCGATGTTTTTTTTGATTTCGAAATATAAATTTTCTTCTTTATTCATGCGAGTTAATACCTTTGGCCATGTATATAAAAATAATAAAAAATTGGGATTTTATTTAATTTTTCTGGTTTCGTTACTATTTGGAATATATTCTGTTTATGTTTCTAAATTTCCATATGTTAAGGATAGAGGGAATTATGCCTATCGGTTTGTGGGTGATTATCCCGATTACTGGACAACCGGGTTAAGGGTCATTGTGGATTTTTTGCATATATTTACACATGATCCTAAATGGCTTTTTTTTACAGTAACATTTTTAAGTGTATTATTATTTTTAATTGTATATTGCTGGGAAGATAATGCTACATGGAAGACACTTGTGCTATTAGTAAGCAGTAGTTCTCTTGTGTATAGTTTTTATTTGTTAAAACAAGTATTATCAATAGTTTTTTGTGCATTAGCGTTAACAGCATTTTTAAAAAAGAGATGGTTTTTAACTATTGTTTTTACTTTTATGGCAATTTTGTTTCATGAATCAGCAATTATTATAATTCCATTTATGGTTATGCTTCTTTTTGCAAAAAAGAGATGGATGAGAATGTTGTTTGCAATAACATCAGTAATATGTATTTGTTCATTTAGTAATATGACAAGAATAGGAATTCAGTTATTGGGTAAGATTTTTCCAGTAATAATTGCAGAAATTAGCCGATATTTAGATGATACGGGCGGGATTGCTATATCAAGTAATATAATGACAGTATTTAAGGGTTTCCCCTATTATATCATTACTATTTATGGTTTTATTAAAAGACCTGAATTAAAAAACAGAATAAAAAATTATGATGAACTACTAATGATTTCTATGTTTGGTTCTTTTACAATTTTAATGAGTTATTATATGTATTGGATGTGGAGATTAGGAGCATTTTGCTATTTCCACATTTTTCTATTTGTAGATCAATTAAGCACGTATAGTAAGAAAACACGAGAAGGGCAAATGTTTTTTGTAATAGTATTTTTTTCACTATCATTTTTGACATTGCGTTATTTGGCAATGATTTTATTTAATGCTGGAGGGTTTTAGGCACATAGATGAGGGAAAGTTCTGATAAAAATAAAATAATCAGAAATATAATATGGAAATTAGCTGAAAGAACAGCAGCACTAATCGTATCCTTTTCTGTTACTGCTGTCTTGGCACGTATTCTTGAACCTGAAGATTTCGGGATTGTGGAGATGATAACAATTTTTGTTACATTTTCCACAATTTTTGTTACAAGCGGGTTGGGGAATGCTTTAATCCAAAAAGAGAAGGCAGATGGCTTGGATTTTTCAACAATGTTTTGGGCAAATCTAATGATTTCTGTTATTATTTATACCATTTTATTTTTGGGGGCTCCTGGTATAGCTAATTTTTATGGCTATACACAACTTTGTGTTATGCTAAGGGTTCTGTCAATCAGTATTATAATTGCAGCAGTTAATTCTATACAGACAGCTTATATTTCGCGGTGCATGATGTTTCGGTTTTACTTTTATTCTACAATCACCGGAAAAGTTGCATCTGGCATTTTAGGGATTGGAGTGGCGTTATCTGGAGGGGGTGCTTGGGCATTAGTAATTCAGTCATTGAGTTTAATATGCTTTGAGACGCTGGTTTTATGGTTTAAAGCCGGTTGGCGCCCTCAAAAAAAGTTCTCTATTGAAAGGGCAAAACAGTTGTATTCCTTCGCATGGAGAGTAATGCTTTCAAGCATTATTGTTTCTTTAAATGAGCAGTTTAGGGGGATGGTTATAGGGAAAAAGTATGCAGCAAGTGATTTGGCATATTATAACAAAGGGCAGTTGCTTCCGAATACAATGGCAACAAATGTACTTAATTCGTTGAGTGCAGTTATGTTTCCAGTTTTGTCTCAATCTCAGGGGAATATAGACCAATTGAGGGGGATTTTTAGGAAGTGGATTTCATTGTCTTCTTATATCATGTTTCCCTTGTTGTCAGGGGCAGTAATAACATCAGAATCAATCGTCAAGATTTTGCTTTCAGAAAAATGGATTTTTGCTGTTCCATATATGGAATTGGCTTGTTTGGTATATGCAACGAGATGTATTGAGATACCTATCCGGGAGATGTTGAAAGCTGTCGGCAGGGCAGATATATTCTTGAAAATGCAGGTTATAAAAACAATCATTGCAGTATTATCGTTGATTTTGGTGATGCAATATGGGGTGTTATGGATAGCAATGGCATCAGCAGCTTGTGCCTTAATAAATATTGCTATCAGCATATATTATGCAGGAAAATATATAGATTATAAAATCAATATGCTATTTAAAGATGTGAATAAAACTGTCTGTTCTTGTATTGCTATGGGAGCCATGGTTTCTTTGGTATCAGGGGTTAGTACAGCAACAGTAATCAAATTAGGGCTTCAGGTTTTTACCGGGATAGTAACATTTATTTTGGTATCTGCAATTTTGAAAAGCGATGAGTTTCAATACTGTGTGAATGCATTGTATAAGAAAAGAAAGGCTAACAGGAAAGAAAAGCGATGAGGAATGGAAAATTGAAGATGCTCCGGATTGCGATGACATATCCAAGGGATAATGCACCGGGAATAGGGTTACATGCCTATTATTATTCCATGTATTCAGATTATGAAGAAATGATTTTGACTATCAAAAGGGATGGGGTGATGCCAGATAACAGGGAGGGCGTTAGGGTTATTGAAATTGAAGCAGAAAACATTCAGCTGGGAAAATATAATGACAGGGTAAGAAAAAGAGCAGTTTGCTTTATCAAGAAAATTTGGGGGCAATATATTTTTCTGAGAAAGTCAAAAAGATATATAGACGGTTTTAAGCCAGATATTGTCCATGTTTTTTCACCAATCCCTGTTTTGTGCGGAATTTATGCAAGAAGAAAATTCCATTCTAAAATAGTGATGAGTTTGCATGGTTCAGATACATTGCGTATGGAAAAAGTGAAATTTTTGGCAAAATTGTTATCTATACCAGATGCAGTAGTGACAGTTGGAGGGAAAGAGGAGTTGAAATTACCAGATGTAAAAATGAAGACGCCGATTACCTATATTGGCAATGGTGTAGACTTAAATGTTTTTAAAAATTATAGTTTAGAAAGAAGAAAACAGTTCATCCATGTAGCTAATCTCCGCTGGCAAAAAGGACAAAGGTATCTGATTGAGGGATTTGCACAATTTCAAAAAAATCATAGGGACTACAAGCTGGTGATTATCGGAGATGGAGAAGAAAAAGAGAATTTAAAAGAGTTATGCAAAGAAAAGAATCTTTTGGATGCAGTCCGATTTTTAGGTACGTGTGGAAGGGAAGAGATCGCAGGTGAATTAAATCTGTCGCAGGCATTTGTCCTTACCTCCGTTACAGAGGGATTTCCAAAAGTTATTATAGAAGCAATGGCAACAGGAACGCCAGTGATTTCCTCAGATGTTGGGAATATAAAGAACGTAGTTTGCGATTCTGGGATAATTTTTCCACCAAAAAACAGTAAAGAGGTTTGTAAGGCCATGGAGAAAATAGTAGATTTTACAGAATGGGAAATTTGTAGTAAAAGGGCAGAAAGATATGCACAGCAATACAGCTGGAGTGCTGTAGTGGGAAGGCTTAGCAAGGTATATAAAAGTTTGTTGGAGGATATTTGATGGACATTAAACGGATTCAGGAAAAAAACCTTAAACTTCTTGAGGTTTTTGATAAGGCTTGTGGCGATGAAATACATTATATATTAGGTTTTGGCTCAGCATTGGGAGCAGTTCGCCATCATGGGTTTATTCCATGGGATACAGATGTGGATGTTGTTGTCCCTATTGTGGAAATAGAAAAATTACGTAAAAAATTATTGGATTCTATTCCGCCAAATATGAAATTATATCAATGGGATAAAGAAAAAAACTACCATCCGGGATTTGACCGTCTGGCATTTAAAAAATATCCACATGAATTAATTCATATCGATATATATCCACTGAGTGGTGCACCAGAAAATGAATGGGAGCGGAGAAAGTTTAATTATAGTTCATATAAAGTTTATAAACTTTTGCATTGCAAATATAAAAATATAAAATATTCGAAAAAGAAAAATGTTATTCCCATACTGATTTTAAAAGGATTATTGTTACCTATATCAGATAGGAGGATAAAGAAGATTTTTAAAAAGAATATGACAAAATATGATTATGAAAAGGCAGTCTATACAAGAGTCATATACAGCAGCTATGGGAATTCTGATATAACAAGCAAGGAACATATTTATAATGTAATAAGGGTTCCTTTTGGACATTTAATGCTTCCAATACCGAAAGATTATGACACATATCTTACGGGGTTATATGGGGATTATATGACACCACGTCAATACTAAAATGTATAAAAGAAAAGAAGGTTATGACAGAAATTCAGAGGAGGCTAGATATGATAATTGGATATACAACAGGGGTCTTTGATTTATTTCATATTGGGCATTTGAACCTGCTGAAAAATGCCAAAGGGCTATGTGATAAATTAGTTGTGGGAGTGACAGTTGATGATTTGGTCACTTATAAAGGAAAACATGCCCTAATCCCTTTTGAGGATCGTATTGAGATTGTGAGGAATATTAAATATGTAGATGCGGTGGTAGCGCAGTCGGATATGGACAAGCTGTCTATGTGCAAAAAGCTTGGAGCAACTATCCTTTTTGTGGGAGATGATTGGTATGGGACTGATAAATGGAAGTCCTACGAAAAAGAATTTGCCAAAGAAGGGATCAAGATTGTATATTTTCCATATACAAAAGGGATTTCTTCTACATTGATAACAAAAGCATTAATTGATGCCAGAGAGAAAAAGGAGGAAAACCAAGATGGTAGATAAAAACTATTGTATGAGTTCCTACATGGCGTTCCGGTATATTGAAAGGGATGATATGGATTTTTATGAAGGGATGGCTCATAAAAATATAATTCCTGTACCAGATAATGAAAAAACGTTTGTAGTTGTGGCAGAAGATATTGATATGGCAATTAGGAAAGTATTTGATTCAATAAAGAACCAGAGACTTGCGATTTTATTGTCTGGTGGTATGGATTCTGCTATTTTAGCTTCCTATATGTCAGGGTGTGATGCATATACTTTTCGATTTTTAAATGGGGAATTCCAAAAAGAAGAATTAGCCAGGGCAGAGTATTATGCGAAATACTACGGTTTGAGGTTGCATTATGTTGATATTAACTGGGATACAGTTAAAAATAATCTAAAACCAGTTATGGAAAAAAAGAATGCACCTGTACATTCAATAGAACCACAGCTTTATCAGGCAGCTATTCAAGCTAAATTGGATAATGTTGAACGCTTGGTTATTGGCGAAAGTTCAGACCTGATTTTTGGAGGCATGGATCAATTATTGGCTAAAGACTGGACTTTTAAAGAGTTTATGGATCGATACTTATTCACAAGACCAGAAGCCGTTTTAAAGGAATCTTGTGATGTAACCTATGTATTTGAACGCTATAGGATGGACAATTCAAATATTGATTTTTTGAAGTTTATGGATGAAATTTTTTCCATTGAAAGTTCGAGTTCTTATTTAAATGCCTTTGCAGCGGCAGAGATGCCTTATACAGATCCCTATGCAAAGCTTAAAATGAAGGAGCCATTAGATTTATACCGGGTACGTCATGGGGAACCTAAATATTTAGTAAGGGATCTTTTTTCTTTAAAATATCCAGGAATTAAGGTACCAGATAAGATTCCGATGCCAAGACCAGTGGACATTTATTTCCAAAATTGGGAAGGACCAAAACGCCCGGAATTCCGTGATGATATAGAGATGAAAAAACTCTCCGGGAATCAGAAATGGCAACTTTATTGTCTGGAAAGATTTCTTGATATTTACGAGCCAATTTAGTACAAAAATAAATATCAAAATGGAATACCCTCCGTAAACAAGGGCATGTGTCTTCTTGTCCACGGAGGGTATGATTCACGGTTATAAAAATATAGTCAAAGTCAAGCATATTCAAAATTTCCTGGCTATACTGCTTAAGCATGTTATCCTGACGGTTCGCCGTCTTCTTCGATGCAAAAAGCATCCGGATCCTGGTTTTATTCCTGCTCTGGTCTCTAGGAACCAGTTTTGTGCTTTTATTGCATAACTCTTTGTTGTGAAAATTGACATACAAAACATTTTTAAAATAATCTAATTGTCCATTATCCAGTTGGGTATTATCTCATTGATTACTTTTTCCAGAATCATTTCAACCATAAAATAACCCCTCTTCTACAATGAATGGTAGAAGAGACAGTTACTGTTCAGTCTCCTTTTATCACCTGATTCCAGATAATCCAGAGTTAATATATTGTAGAAATTGGTAAGATATGCTACAACCCAGATACGGAAAGTCAGAGTGCAAAAGGCGGCTAACCCTCCGGAGGTCAGAAAGGAGGGATTGCCAATGGTTACATATGCTGATGGGTTTCAAGAGGTTTTTGCAACCTAGACGCAGGCGCAGGAATGGCCATCCTATCCTAAAATAAAGTCAATGAAATAGAGATATTATATAGTAATAACAGGAGAATATAAATGCAATTTAATTCCTATTTTTTTATACTATTATTCCTTCCGGTATGCGTTGCCGGCTATTTTTGGCTGAATAAAATCAATTACTTTTTGGGAATGCTGTATTTATTAGGCATGTCCCTGTGGTTTTATGGCTATTTCAATAAAAGCTATTTGCTGTTAATCATTTGCAGCATTGTTGTGAACTTTGCACTTTCAAAAACCATAGAACGGAACACTTCTTTCCTAAAGAAAGCGGCATTGACTGCGGGCATTGTTTTTAACCTGGGGATGATTTTTTACTTCAAATATTATGATTTCTTTATCCAGAATGTGAACCGGGTTTTTGAAAGGGATTTCAATTTAAAGCATATTTTGCTTCCTCTGGGGATCAGTTTTTTTACTTTCCAGCAGCTGTCCTATATCCTTGACTCCTATAGCGGAAAAACCGGTGGGGGGGGGTATAATTTTATTGAATATGCTTTGTTCATCTCTTTTTTTCCTCAGCTGGTGGCCGGCCCGATTGTGCTCCATGATGAATTGATCCCATTTTTCAGGGATAAGTCAAAGAAGAAGATAAACGCAGACAATCTTGCCCATGGGATTATCATGTTTACCTTAGGCCTGTTCAAGAAGGTAATGATTGCTGATGTATTGGGCAGGATGGTGGCCTGGGGCTTTGATAACATAGAGACAGCAACTTCCATGGATTTTATCTTGGTAATGCTGGCATATACCTTCCAGATTTATTTTGACTTCAGCGGGTACAGTGATATGGCTACAGGCATTGCATGGATGTTTAATTTCCGGCTGCCAATGAATTTCAATTCCCCTTATAAGGCATATTCCGTTATTGATTTCTGGAAGAGATGGCATATGACCCTGACCAGGTTCCTCCGCACTTATATCTATTTTCCTCTTGGCGGCAGCAGAAAAGGCGCTGCCAGGACTTATTTGAATACAATGGCAGTATTTTTAGTCAGCGGGATCTGGCATGGGGCTAATTATACCTTTATTTTATGGGGGCTCCTCCATGGGCTGGCACAATGTATAAACCGCCGTTTTAAAGGGCTGTATGAACGGTGGGAGCCGGTTATCCAATGGGGGATGACATTTTCGTTTTTGAATGTTACATGGCTTTTGTTCCGGGCGGAGAGTTTACATCAATGGAAAACTTTGTGTGCAAAGATTGTGTCCCTTGCAGATATGAGGATAAGTTCCCAGCTGATAAACCAGGTATCCTTGCCGGAACTTAATTTTCTTTATCAGAATACAAGCCTTGGCTGGCTGAATTCGCATATACGGGGGTTCAGCATGTGGTTGTTGTTTGCGGTATGTTTTTGGGTAACGTTAAATTGTGAGAATAATCAGCAGCGGCAGCTGAAACCTGGGGGCATTACCTTGGCGGCAGTGCCAGTCCTATTGGTATGGTGCCTGGTTTCATTAAGCAGCATTTCTGTTTTTCTCTATTTTAATTTTTAAGGAAATTTATAAGATGAGTGCAAAAAAATGGCTGGTATGTTTTGGGATAGAAACAGTACTGCTTCTTGTTGGGATTGCCGCTGTTATCCTGTTTGTGGATCCCTATTTCCATTACCATAAACCTGTTGACCGTATGTACTATACATTGAGTAATGAACGTTCTCAAAATGATGGTATTTTGAAACGATTTGATTATGATTCTATTATAACAGGGACATCCATGGCCCAGAATTTTAAGACATCGGAATTTGATGGGATTTTTAATGTGAATTCTATCAAAGTATGTTTTGCGGGGGGCAGCTATAAAGAGATTAATGATAATATAAAGAAAGCTTTTGAATCAGGCCATCAGGTGAAATATGTTTTGCGGTGCCTTGACTATGACAGAATTATTATGGATAAGGATAACATGCGGTTTGACCTTGGTGAATATCCGGTATATTTGTATGACAAGAACCCATTTAATGATGTGAAATATATCTTGAATAAGGATATTCTGTGCAATATCTGTATCCCGATGCTAACGAAAGCGTATCTCCATGGGGAAGCTGGGGGGATTACGTCATTTGACAAGTATGTCAATTGGAGTGAAGGGCAGATTTTCGGGGCAGAGAGTGTCCTTGGCGATAAAAGGAAATATAGTAAAGCAGAGGAGGATGCGGCTTTCACAGAGACAGACCGCGAAATGGTAAAGGCCACAATAGAACAGAATGTGGTAAGCCTGGCCAGAATGCACCCCGAGGCCACCTTCTGCTATTTCTTTTCCCCTTATAGTATTGCATATTGGGGTACGTTATATGAGAACGGAACTTTAAACCGCCAGATTGACGGGGAAAAGGCTGCTATTGAGCAAATGCTGGAATGCAAGAATATTAAGCTATATTCTTTCAATAACCACTGGGACATTACAACAAACCTGGATAACTATAAAGATATGCTTCATTATGGTGAATGGATTAACGCCGAGATTCTCCATATGATCCATGATGATATAGGTTTGCTGACAAAAGATAACTATGAAGAGTATATCGAGAAGGAACGTGAATTTTATTCCAATTATAGTTATGAATTCTGCTTGGATTAGCTTTTATCATAAGGCTTTTATCATAAGTCTATGAAATACTTTACAATCGCAATCAAACCATATTATAATATAAAAAAAGCTTTTCTCCCCGCAGAGACAGGAATCTCTAATCCATATAAAAAGCAGCAGGAGGAAAAATCATGGGAGTTTTACTCGTTGGGGTGTTTGCGCTGACTCTAAGTATATCAGCATTTTCAGCAATTGATGAATCACAAGAATCAGAAAAATTATACATGATGGGTGATGCACAAGCTGAAGTCCCGGTTCCTGTGGTAATCAAAAAAGGCGGTGCAGACACAAAAGCAGCAATCCATCCTGATACTCAATACGCTTTTGAAAACAATTTATCAGCAGAGAATGCTTCCATGCTTTTTGAGGAGAATAGCAAAAAAGTGGCAGCGTTCCTTAACAGTCCCAATGTGCGCACCGTTACGATTTCTGAAGGCGCCTGCCAACTTCTGGAGGATTTTACGGATTCCTACTTGAAGGTATATCTGACAAAAAATATGCCTGATCTGGATACATATTATAATCTCTCCAGCGATGCAAGAAAAGAAAATAAATTATTGGTGGAGGCATTTGCATACCAGAAGGCACAGGCAAAATCCAATAAAGTTGAGTCTGTTGACAGTACCCTAAATATAATTGAGGTTACCCCGGTGGCAGCTAATGTAGATGAAATATTATTTTATCTGCAAAGCACTCTCCACACCGACCAAGGTGATGAACACGGCGGCACTTGGTTTCTGGCTCACATTGCAAACACAGCTGATGGCTATAAGCTATTAAAGCTATGGATTCAGGACTATGCCTATGAAATGATGCAAAATAAACTGACAAGAAATTATTTGTCTAAAGATGTTGAAATATCGAAAGACGCTCTGGCACGGGATATTTTAAATGAGATAAATTCTAATATGGATCATACAGAGAGCGTGTTTAACGATTCTGTGAAGAATATGGAGAACTTTCGTTCATTTCTTGACACTGCGGAGCATCAATGATAGATTGAGGTCTTTGATGAAACGAGATATCATACGGCCGGGAGCAAATAATGCGATAGAGATCTGTGATCTTGATGATTATATTGCTGCAATAAATGAAAATTAGCCAGGATAAAAGCATGCTGAAGGAGGGGACTGTCAGGAAACTGACAGTCCCTATTTTGTGTGCAGTCCCGCATATGGAAGTTTGCTGCTGGTGCGGCATGCGGGCCGTGCGGCGGGCAGGGGAAAAAGCCTCCCCTGCTGTTATTCCCCATGATTTAACATTACATAAACTTGTATTTCCCCGGAAACCGAGGTATAATGTCTGGGAATAGGGGGAAAGTGAGGGAACGGTGATGTTTTTCCTGATATTTGCAGTGTGGCTGATATTGAATGGCAAGGTGACGGCAGAAATCTGCCTCTTTGGCCTCGGGATATCAGCCGCACTGATTTTTTTTATGTGCCGGTTTATGGATTATAGCCTGAAAAGGGAATTGCTTTTGTTCCGGCTGGCTCCTTTTTTGGTTCGCTATTTCTGGGTGCTGGTGGAGGAGATTGTCAGGGCAAATGTGTGTGTGCTGAGGATTATCCTCTCGCCTGCAATGCAGCCGGAACCTGCGTTTGTATATTTTGAGACAAGCTTAAAGGGAGGTATGGCGAGGACTCTGCTGGCGAATTCGATTACCCTGACGCCGGGGACGATCACCGTGTCGGTGGAGGGCAGCAGGTTCTGTGTGCATTGCCTGGACAGGGATCTGGCTGCCGGCATGGAGGAATCCGTATTTGTAAAGCTGCTGGAGGAGATGGAGGCGAAGGAAAAGGAATGGGGATTTTGAATATGGTTGGGGGCGGCCTGCTGGTGGGGGCGATGCTGGTGCTGGCGGTGCTGATTATCGTTACGATAGTCCGGTCGGTGTTAGGGCCCAGGATTGCGGACCGGATCATTGCAGTCAATATGGTGGGAACCATGATTATCATGCTGATCGGGATTCTGTCCGTATACCTGGATGAGAATTATCTGGCGGATATCTGCCTGCTTTACGCCATGGTCAGTTTTCTGGGGGTGGTGGTGCTCTGTAAGGTATATACCGGCGTGTACCTGCAAAGAAAGCAGATAAAGGCGGATCTGGGGGCTGTTGAGGACAATTTAAAACGGCAGAACCGGAAAAACGGGAAGGATGGGGAGGTGTCCTGATGGTATTGGCATGGATGCGTTTTGCAGCGGCGGCAGGGCTGCTTCTCTTAGGCCTGGTTTTTGAGGTGCTGGCAGTGTTTGGGGTGAACCGTTTCCGCCGGGCGCTAAACCGGATGCATGCAGCGGCGATGGGGGATACCCTGGGGATTTTGTTTGTGATGCTGGGGCTGATGGTTCTTAAGGGATGGTCTATGGATTCCCTGAAGCTGTTTTTGGTGGTGGCTTTTTTCTGGATTGCGTCGCCGGTTTCCGGCCATATGATCAGCCGCCTGGAGGCAATGACGGATGAGGACTTGGGTGAAATCCTGGTGATGGACAAGACGCTGGAAGCCGGGGGACAAGAAACCAGGGGGCAGGAGGCAGAGAACCAGGAGGCAGAGGGACAGAGAACTGAGGCACAGGAGGCGGAGAACCAGGAGGCAGAGGGACAGAGAACTGAGGCACAGGAGGCGGAGAACCAGGAGGCACAGAGACAGAGAACTGAGGCACAGGAGGCAAGGGCACAGGAGAATAAGAGGTGGGAACATGAGGATATTTGAAATGATATTGCTGCTGAGTTTGGTGGTCTGCGGGGTATCGGTGGCATTTATGAAGGATCTGCTGACTTCGATTGTGATTTTTATGTCTTATAGCCTGATTATGTGTGTGATCTGGGTGCTTTTACAGTCCCCGGACCTGGCGATTACAGAGGCTGCGGTGGGGGCGGGGGTGACCAGCATCCTGTTTTTCGTAACCTTGAAAAAAATACGGGCGATCCAAAAGGAGGGCCGGCATGAGCAGGCTGAGAGATGATTACGAAAACAGCTGGTGGCGGCGGTTTCAGGGATGGGTGGACGGAGAGACAGACCTTTTGGCAGAAGGGATGGAGATCCGGGTGCCAGGATCCGGGAAGGAGGATCCTTTAGGGGAAGGAAAGAAGCCGGACGTCCAGGAGCAAGGCCGGCACAGCAAACCGGCAGCAGGTCCCGGTAGAAGCCGGACGGTTTATAATGGCCGCGGCATCCGTTATTTCCGCCGGTTTTACCAGGTAATGTCGGTATTTCTGTGTCTGAGCATTATCTTTGTCCTGCTGTGGACCGTGGCCTATCTGCCGGCTTTTGGAAATGCGGGGAATCCGGATAACAATGAGGTATCGGCCCGCTATATCGAGCGGGGGCTCCAGGAGACGGGGGCAGTCAATATTGTGACAGGGATGATTTTGGATTACCGGGCATTTGACACCTTCGGGGAATCCTGTGTTTTGTTTATAGCATCCTGCTGTGTGCTGGTTCTTCTGCGGATTGACGCGGCGGAGGGGGATGAACAGGCGAGGAAGCGCCTGGCAGAGGCCAATGACCGGATATTTGAGCCCAAGAATGATATTATCCTTCAAAAATGTGCCTGTATCCTGGTGCCCCTGATCCTGGTGTTTGGGATTTACATTGTCTTAAACGGGCATCTCTCTCCCGGCGGAGGCTTTTCCGGCGGCGCAGTGCTGGGATCCGGGCTGATCCTCTACCTGAATGCCTTTGGTTTTGGGAAGACGGAACGCTTTTTTACGGAGAAGGTATACCGCAGGATGACCCTTGGCGCACTGACCTTTTACTGCCTGGCAAAGAGTTATTCCTTTTTCACCGGCGCAAACCATCTGGAGAGCGGCATACCTCTCGGGACGCCGGGGGCGATTTTAAGCAGCGGCCTGATTCTGCCCCTCAATATCTGTGTGGGGCTGGTGGTGGCCTGCACCATGTATGCTTTTTATGCATTGTTTCGGAAGGGAGGCATGTAGCATGGGGACTTTGCTGTTTGTCAATATGGAAGAAACGGTATCCATCATCCTGTTTGGGATCGGCTTTACCATGCTGATGCTGCACCGGAACCTGATCAAAAAGATCATGGGCATGAATATTATGGATACGGCAGTTTACCTGTTCCTGGCAGCGAAGGGATATATTAAGGGACGGATGGTGCCCATCGTGACAGACCATATCCAGGATGTGTCGGCTTACATCAATCCTGTGCCCAGCGGCCTGGTGCTGACGGGCATCGTGGTTTCGGTGAGCACCACGGCATTGATGCTGGCGCTGACAATCCGCCTCTATGAGCGGTACGGTTCCCTGGACTTAGATGAGATCCTGATGCGGGCCAAGGAGGAGGAGCGGACATGAGCATGGTACAGAACTTTCCGTTTTTCTCTATCATCATTGCCATGTTCTCAGGCATTGTATCCTCGGTGCTGGACGGAAAAAGGGCAAGGGATTTAAGCCTGTGTGGGATCCTGGTGACCACGGGGATGTCGGCGGCAGTGCTGCATTTCTGTATCAGGAGCGGGCAGAGTTATACTTACATGATGGGGCATTTCCCGGCGCCCTGGGGCAATGAGATCCGTGCCGGGGTGCTGGAGGGGCTGACAGCCATGATGTTTGGCCTGGTGATGTTCTTTGCCGTGGTGGGGGGCATGGACCATACGGCGGCGGATGTGGAGAAGGGCAAACAGAACCTGTTTTATATCATGGTTGACCTGATGCTTAGTTCCTTGCTGGCGTTAATCTACACCAACGATTTATTTACGGCATATGTGTTTGTGGAAATCAATACAATAGCGGGATGCGGGCTGATCATGATCCGGCAAAAAGGGCGCAGCCTGTCAGCAGCCATCCGTTATATGATTATGAGCCAGCTGGGATCCGGGCTGTTTTTGATCGGCCTCAGCCTCCTGTATGATGTGACCGGCCATCTTTTGATGAGCCCGGCCAAGGAGGCGGTGGCGGCGATTGAGGCAGCTGGCCTGTATGGGGTCCCGATGCTGGTGATCATGGCAGTGGTCAGCGTGGGGCTGGCGATCAAAAGCGGCCTGTACCCCTTCCATTATTGGATTCCCGATACTTATGGCTATGCCACGCCCACGGCCAGCGCGATCTTGTCGGGGCTGGTCTCAAAGGGATACATTTTCCTGCTGGTGAAGATTTTTTACCGCGTTTTGGGGCGGGAGAATGTCATTGCCAGTGAGATTGTGAATGTGCTGTTCGTGTTTGGTCTTATGGGGATGCTGATGGGGTCGGTGCATGCGATCCTGGAAAAGGATACCAGGAGGATGATTGCCTATTCCTCGGTGGCACAGATCGGATATATTTATATGGGGATCGGCCTGGGAACCCAGGCAGGGATGGTGGCGGCGGTTTTCCATATGTTTACCCACTCTGCCACAAAGGCGCTTCTGTTTATCAGTGCAGTGGGGCTTTATGAGGTTTCGGGGGACAGGAAAGACTTCAGGAGCCTCCAGGGGGCAGGTTACAAAAATCCCCTGGCCGGGATTGGTTTTGCGGTCGGCGCCCTGTCTATGGTGGGCTTCCCGATGCTGTCCGGGTTTATCTCCAAGCTGCTGTTTGCCACATCGGCACTGCAAAGCCCCCATAAAATGCTGCCCACCGTGATTGCGCTGGCGGTCAGTACGGTTCTCAATGCAGTATATTTTCTGCGCTTGGTGATCACGTTGTATACCATACCGGCAAAGGCTGACGTGGCAGGCGCCATGGCGCCGGAAAAAATACCGGAAGCGTGGGGGCGGGGAAGAGGGGCATGGAAACTGCATCTGGCAGTGGCCTGTTTTATTTTGCTGAACCTGGTGCTGGGGCTGTATTCCCAGCCGATTGTGGGCTGGATTGGCAGCGGGCTGGCCATGTTTGACTGAGATACCAAATGAGACGAGACCGGAGCAAAGGAGAATCAGAGAGATGGATGTGATGGAAGGGAATGTAGGTTTGCTGTTCCCGGTGGTGTTGCCGGTGGCAGCGGGGGTGTCTGTCCTTTTGCACAAGGGGTTTTGGCGGAACAGGGGACGGTTAATGGCAATGGTGCTGGGAACTTTGCTTTTGGAGGCTGGGCTTGTGTTTCTTGCTTTGTCGGGGGGCGGCAGCTTGCTTTTATGGCAGCTGACAAAGGAGGTGCCCCTGGTTTTGGCCGTGGACGGCGTAAGCCGCCTGTTTGCCCTCCTGACGGCAGCGGTCTGGCTGCTGGTGGGGATATACTCGGTTTCTTATATGAAGCATGAGCGGGAGGAACACCGGTTTTTTGGTTTTTACCTGATTGTGCTGGGGGTTCTGATAGGGCTTGATTTTTCTGCAAACCTGGTGACGATGTATATTTTTTACGAACTGATGACCCTGACCTCCCTGCCCCTGGTGCTGCATGAGCGGACGAAGGAGGCAGTGGCAGCAGGCCTTAAGTACCTGTTCTACTCGGTGGCAGGCGCATTCCTGGCATTGTTCGGGATCTTTTTCCTGCTTGAGGCTTGTGGGAGCCAGGTATTTACGCCGGGGGGCGTGACGGTCGGGGCGCCGGGACAGGAGGGGCTGCTTTTGGCAGCGGTTTTCTGTATCCTTGCAGGTTTTGGGGCCAAGGCAGGAATGTTTCCCCTCCATGGCTGGCTGCCCACGGCGCATCCGGTGGCTCCGGCTCCGGCCAGTGCCGTGCTCTCAGGGGTAATCACAAAATCAGGGGTATTGGCAGTGCTGCGGGTGGTTTACTATGTGGTGGGCCCCCAAATCCTGCGGGGAACCTGGGTGCAGCACGTCTGGATCCTGCTGACATTGGTGACTGTGTTTATGGGGTCAATGCTTGCCTATAAGGAGCCGGTGCTCAAGAAGAGGCTGGCCTACTCCACGGTCAGCCAGGTGTCCTATGTTCTGTTTGGGCTCAGCATGCTGCAGCCCCAGGCATTTGTGGGAGCCCTGGCACATGTGGTGTTCCATTCCCTGATCAAAAACGCTCTGTTTCTGTGTGCAGGCGGGATTATTGTGGCTACCGGCAGCACAAGGGTGGCACAGATGCGGGGATTGGGGGAGAAGATGCCGTTGCTGCTGGGGTGCTATACCGTGGCATCCCTGGCTCTGGTGGGGATCCCTCCCATGAGCGGCTTTGTCAGCAAATGGTATCTGTCCCTGGGGGCATTGGCATCGGGGACAGGCACCTGGGCTTGGATGGGGCCGGTGGTGCTTTTGGTAAGCGCCCTTCTGACAGCAGGGTATTTGCTGCCGCTGACGATCCAGGGGTTTTTCCCGGGCGCAGAAGCAGGAAAGGAAGAAAATGGGGAAAAAATACCGGAGGGCCTGACAGGGCAGACAGGAAAAATAAGGATTTCTGCCTGGATGATGGTACCGGTTTTTGTCCTGGCATTGGGAGCATTGTGGTTTGGCTGCTTCCCCGGTGCCCTGATAGCGATGCTGGAAAAGATTGCGTCCGGAGTTTTGTGACGGAGGGATGGTTATGAATGGATTGCTTCTGGCAGTGCCGGTGCTGCTTCCGATAGCCGGGGGAGCGGCAATGCTTATCGTGCATTTTAAGGCCGGGGAAGAGGGGGACGGCCGGAGCCTGGCGTGTATGACAGAGGGGCTGGTCCTGGCCAACAGCCTGGTGGTTTTCTGGCTTTTGCGTTACCGTATGGGGGCAAACCTTGTCTTGTTCCGCCTGTTTGGGAATCTTACGGTGCGCTTTAAGCTGGATCCCATGGGAGGTGTGTTTGCAGGGCTGATTGCGTTTTTGTGGCCCCTTGCAACTCTGTATTCCTTTGAATATATGAAGAAGGAAGGGCGTAAAAGGATGTTTTTTGCCTATTATGCCATGACCTATGGGGTGACTGCGGGGATTGCCCTGGCAGGAAACCTGGTGACCATGTACCTCTGTTACGAGATGCTGACCCTGGTGACCTTTCCCCTGGTGCTGTTCCCGATGACCAAGGAGGCAAAGAGGGCCAGCCGCAGGTATCTCTATTATTCCATCGGCGGCGCAGCCTTTGCCTTTATCGGGCTGGTCTTTGTGCTGAGTTTTTCATCTACCGGCAATACGGAGTTTGTGCCGGGAGGCGTGCTTGGCCAGGCAGCCGGGGAGCAGAAAAATTTGCTGCTGTTCGTCTATGTGATGGCATTCTTTGGATTCGGGGTCAAGGCGGCTCTTTTTCCTCTCCATGGCTGGCTGCCCCGGGCCACGGTGGCCCCGACGCCGGTGACAGCCCTCCTGCATGCGGTTGCAGTGGTGAAATCAGGGGCTTTTGCCATTCTCCGCTTTACGTATTTCAGCTATGGCACGGCCTTTTTAAGGGGGAGTTGGGCACAGTGGGTGGTGATGGCAGCTGCCTTGGCTACGATTGTCTTTGGCTCCACGATGGCAGTGCGGGAAATCCACTGGAAACGCAGGCTGGCCTATTCCACAATCAGCAACCTGTCCTACATCCTGTTCGGGGCAGCAATGATGAGCCCGCTGGGGCTGGCTGCTGCCCTCAGCCATCTGGTGATCCATGCTTTTATGAAAATCTGTTCCTTTTTCTGCGCAGGCGCGGTGATGCACCAGACGGGGAAGACACAGGTCTATGAACTGGATGGCATGGGGCAGAGGATGCCGGTGACCTTTGGCTGCCTGGCTGTGGCAAGCTTTTCCCTGATGGGCATCCCTCTGTTTGGAGGGTTTATCAGCAAATGGAACCTGGTGCAGGCCGCCTTTGCCTGCAAAGCTTCGGCCGGGCAGACAACTCCGGCCATTGGCTGGCTGGCCTGCGCGGGGGTGGCAGTGATCCTGTACTCGGCGCTGATGACCGGGATTTATATGCTGACAGTTCTGGTCCGTGGGTACTTCCCGCGGATGGAATGGGGGGAGGCGGCCTGTCCGGAGAGGGTGCCCGGCGGATACCGGGATCCGGGCTGGATGATGCTGGCGCCGTTGCTGGTTTTTGCAGCCGTGATTCTCTGTCTGGGAGTGCATTCTGCCCCGCTTATGGGGCTGTTGGCAAGGATTGGGGGTGAGGCAGGATGATGGGGACGGAGGTGAGAAGCCTGGAGATTCCCGGCCTGTGCGGGCAGGGATTGTATTTTGCGGTTGACGGGTTCCGGCTGGTCTATCTGGTGATTGCCGCTTTTATGTGGGGGGTCAGCGGGATTTTTTCCCTGGAATATATGGCGCATTACGGGAAGCGGAAGCGATATTATCTGTTTTTCTGGGTAACGTTTCTGGCCACGGCGGGAGTGTTTTTGTCAGCGGATTTTATGACCACCTTTATTTTCTTCGAGATAATGTCTTTTACATCTTATGTGTGGGTGGCCTTCGATGAGAAGGAAGAGAGCCTGCGGGCGGCAGAGACCTATCTGGCAGTGGCAGTAATCGGCGGTATGGTGATGCTGATGGGCCTGTTTTTGCTGTATGACCTGTGCCAAAGCCTTGCCTTTGGCCGGGTGGCAGAGGTGGCAGAGGAGATTTTGGCCGGGGGCGGCGTTTCGCAGAAAGGGGCAGGGGCGGCCTGCGCCCTGGGTTCGCCGAGGAGGCAGCTGTACGTGGCAGGCGGACTTTTGCTGTTTGGTTTTGGCGCCAAGGCGGGCTGTTTTCCCCTTCATATCTGGCTGCCCAAGGCGCATCCGGTGGCACCGGCCCCTGCCAGCGCCCTGCTTTCCGGAATCCTTACGAAGGCGGGGGTGTTTGGCATCATTGTGGTTTCCTGCGGGATGTTCCGGCAGGATCCGGCCTGGGGGCTGGGGATGGCTTTGCTGGGTCTTACCACCATGTTTGTGGGAGCCCTGCTTGCCTTGTTTTCGGTGAACCTAAAACGGACCCTGGCCTGTTCCTCGGTTTCCCAGATCGGGTTTATCGTCACCGGGATCGGGATGGGCGGCCTTTTGCGGGCAGCCGGGGAGGACGGGGGCCTGGCGGTGCGGGGGGCATTGCTGCATATGGTGAACCATTCCCTGTTTAAACTGGTATTATTCCTCTGTGCGGCGGCGGTATTTATGAACCTGCACCAGCTGGGCCTGAATGAGATCCGGGGGTTTGGCAGGAAGAAGCCGTTTCTCATGTTCTGTTTTATGATGGGAGCCCTGGGGATTGGCGGTGTGCCTCTGTGGAGCGGGTATGTGAGCAAGACTCTGCTTCATGAGAGCATTGTCGAGTATGCCTCAGTGGCGGCCTGCCCTGCTTTTTGGCATGGGGCAGAGTGGGTGTTTTTAATTAGCGGGGGGATGACGGTGGCCTATATGGCAAAGCTGTTCTTTGCCCTGTTTGTGGAACGCCACCCTGCCCGGCAGGCAGAGTTTGACGCCATGTCGGGCAGGTATATGAGGATTCCCAGCGGGCTGGCCCTGGCATCGGCGGCAATATTGCTGCCCCTTCTGGGGATGACGGCCCATGGGAGCATGGACCCTTTGGCGGATATGGGGCAGGCATTCTTCGGCCAGGCAGGCCAGGGGCATAAAATAGCTTACTTTTCCGCGGCAAACTTAAAGGGGAGCCTGATTTCCCTGGCCATCGGCCTGCTGCTCTATGTGGCGGTGGTCCGGGGGCTTCTGATGGGGAGGGAGGATGGCGGCAGGCGGCATGGTTTACCCGGGGCAGGAACCGGGGAGCCCGGGCTGTGCTATCTGGACCGCTGGCCTTCCTGGCTGGATCTGGAGCAGCTTTTGTACCGCCCTCTTCTTTTGGTGGTGCTGCCGGGGATCGGCGGTGCGGTCTGTGGTTTTCTTGACCGGTTCCTGGTGCCGGCTGCGGTAACGGTCTTTTTGTCCGTCTCGGCTGTGCTGTGCCGTGCAATGGATCAGATGGCGGACTTTGTGGTTCGGGCGGCAAGGAGGACCACCCACAGCCAGATTCCGTGGGTGGCAGACAGCAGGCGGCAAAAAACGGCGTCTGAGGGGTTTTTCCCGGCGATTATCCGGCGTGTCAGGACAAAAAGGGATGAACTGGGGAAAAGGCTTCTTGGGATGGAGGAGGCGCTCCAAAGGAACGGGCGCCTGGTGGAGGAAAGCTTTTCCTTTGGCCTGATGCTGTTTGCGGTTGGGCTGTGCCTGACTTTGGGATATCTGCTGATGGTATTTGTCAGGCAGTGAGTATTTTCCTTGACGGAAGCTTTGGCAGATCCTATAATAGAGGAGTTGGAGATATCCCGTCCTCAGGAATGACGGGAAAGCAGGGAAAAACGGGATTCTGCAAAAAAGAGGAGATTATGCAGGGTCGGAAAGCAGGAGAAATATGAAAAAATCTGGAAAGTATGCAATGGGAAGGTTGTTGGCCGTGTGGATGGCGGTGGGAGTTCTTTCGCTGACAGCATATGGCGGGGAGGAGGATACCTTTGTCCAGGGAACCACCGTCAACGGGCTGGGGATCAGCGGGATGACGGTAGAGGAGGCAAGATCCCACATTGGGAATTTTTACTCCAATGAGTACAAGCTGGTTATTAAGGAGAGAAACGGGGTTACGGAGACTATCCAGGGCAAGGATATCGGCTACACCACAGGGCTGCCGGAGGGCGCTCTGGAGGAGATCCTCCAGAAGGAGAACGATGCCGGCCGGGTATTTGGCCCGGATGCAGGGAACAGCTACCGGATCCAGCTGCAGAGCACCTATAGCCAGGAAGCGCTGGAGGCCAGGATTGGGGGGCTTAACTGCATGGATGAGAGCAGTGCGGTTGTGACAAGGGATGCCCATGTCAGCGATTACCAGGAGGGGCAGCCGTTTGTGATTGTGCCGGAGGTCCGGGGCAACAATGTCTATCCGGAGAAGGTGGCGCAGGCAGTCCGGGAGGCAGTGACGGCGGGGGAGCGAGAGGTAAGCTTAGAGGAGAAGGGCTGCTATCACCAGGTGCAGGTGAGGGCGGAGGACGAGAATTTAAAGAATCTTTGCGATACGATGAACCGTTGCCGGGAGATGGAGATTACCTATGTGTTTGGGGAGGAGAGCGAAGTTTTAAAGGCAGATGTGATCTGTACCTGGCTGACCGGGACTGCTGACGGGGAAATCCAGCTTGATGCCGGCAAGGTGGCAGGATTTGTGGCAGAACTTGCCGGCCGGCATGACACGGCGGGGACAGCCCGTACTTTCCGGGCGGCGGATGGCCGGGAGGTGTCCGTCAGCGGCGCTTATGGGTGGAGGATTGACCAGGGGGCAGAGGCAGCTGCCCTGGCTGCCATGGTCCGTACCGGGCAGTCCCAGTCCCGGGAGCCCCAGTATGCCACGGCGGCAGCGCTGCACGGGGAACAGGAATGGGGCCAGACCTATGTGGAGATTGACCTGACAAACCAGCATGTATACATGGTAAAGGATGGTGCGGTGGTATGGGATGCTCCCTGCGTCACGGGCAATGAGGCCAAAGGGCATCACACGCCTGCCGGCATCTACACTCTGGCTTATAAACAGCAGGACCGGGTGCTGCGGGGAGCCAGGCGGGCAGATGGCAGCTATGAGTATGAATCGCCGGTCTCCTATTGGATGCCGTTTAACGGAGGCATCGGGCTTCATGACGCTAACTGGCGGGGAAGCTTTGGGGGCACGATCTATAAGACAAACGGGAGCCATGGGTGCGTCAACCTGCCCCCGGACAGGACAAGGGCTTTATATGACCTGGTATACCAGGGGATCCCGGTGATATGCTACCATTAAAACAAGGCCCATCAGGCTCGCAGAATGCTGGCCTGATGGGCTTTTTCAGGAAACAAAACGCAAAAGGAGCAGGGGACTATGACGAAAAAATATGATTATGTGCTGGTGGGCAGCGGCCTGTATGCCGGTGTCTGGGCCAATGAAGCCCGCAAACGGGGGCGGAAGTGCCTGGTGGTGGAAAAAAGGGACCATATCGGAGGGAATGTATATTGTGAGGAGGTGGAGGGGATCCACGTGCACAAATACGGCGCCCATATATTCCACACCAGCGACCGCCAGGTGTGGGATTATGTCAACGGGCTGGCTGAGTTTAACCGGTTTACCAACAGCCCGGTGGCGAATTACCGGGGTGAGATGTATAACATGCCTTTTAATATGAATACTTTCAGTAAGATGTGGGGAGTCAGCACGCCTGAGGAGGCAAAGACGATTATCGAGAAACAGAGGCGGGCGGTGCAGGGAGAGCCGAAGAACCTGGAGGAGCAGGCCATCAGCCTGGTGGGGACGGATATCTATAAGAAACTGGTGAAGGGATACACGGAAAAGCAGTGGGGGCGGGATTGCCGGGATCTGCCGGCATTTATTATCAAACGCCTGCCGGTGCGCTTTACCTATGACAATAATTATTTCAATGATTTGTACCAGGGAATCCCCATAGGCGGCTATAATGTGATCATGGACAAGCTTTTTGAGGACTGTACGGTCCATACGGGCATTGACTATCTGCAGCACAGGGATTATTACAATAAACTGGGGGAGACCATTGTGTATACAGGCGCTATCGATGCCTACTTCCGGTACCAGTTCGGAAGGCTGGAGTACCGGAGCCTGCGCTTTGAGACGGAGGTGCTGGACACGGATAATTATCAGGGGGTGGCGGTTGTCAACTATACGGACCGGGAGACGCCTTATACGCGGGTGATCGAACACAAGCATTTTGAGTTTGGCACCCAGCCGAGGACTGTGGTTACCCGGGAGTACCCGGCTGACTGGGAGGAAGGGATGGAGGCATATTACACGGTCAATGACGAAAGGAACCAGAGGCTGTACCGGCAGTATGAGGAACTGGCCATGCAGGAGAAAAATGTAATTTTCGGCGGCCGTCTGGCAGAATATAAATATTATGACATGGACAAGGTGATTGCCTCCGCCCTGGGGCGGATCCGGCAGAACGGGATGTAGCTTTCCCGGCGGCGGGGAGGGAAGAAAGGAATGAAGGCTCCATGAATGTTGTTTATGCGTCAAATGAAAAGTATGTGAAGCACATGGCTGCTTCCATGGTCTCCCTGTTCGAGAAAAACAGGGAGGAAAGCCGGATCCTGGTTTATGTGGTTTCTATAGGGATCCGGGAGGGGAGCAAGGCTTTGCTGGAAGGGATGGCAAGGCGCTATGGCCGCAGGGTCTGCTGGCTGGAACTGGAGGACATCCGGGAGCAGTTTGATTTTGATGTGGATACCCGGGGCTTTGACATCAGCGCCATGGGGCGGCTGTTTGTGGGACGCCTGCTGCCGGGGACGGTGAGCCGGGTGTTATACCTGGACTGCGACACGGTGGTTGTCCGGCCCCTGGGAAGGCTTTGGAGGACAAGCCTGGAGGGGAAGACCCTGGGGGCAGTCATGGAACCTACCATTTATCAGGCTGTGAAGGAAGAGATCGGCCTAGGCAGGGAGGAGGCATATGTAAATTCCGGCGTCCTGCTGATTGACCTTAAAAGATGGAGGGAAACAGGCGCGGAAAAGCGTCTGCTTGATTTTTATAGGGAAAAGGGAGGCAGCCTGTTTGCCTGCGACCAGGATACGATCAACGGAGCCTTGAAGGAGGAGATCTTCTATCTGCCCCCCCGGTACAATTTCTTTACCAACTACCGCTATTTTTCCTACCGGGAACTGGTGCGCTGTTCAGGGACGTACCGCAGGGTCAGGAAGGAGGAATTCTGCCGGGCGAAGAGGCATCCGGCGGTGATCCACTATGCAGGGGATGAGCGCCCCTGGATATCGGGAAATTTAAACCATTACCGGAAGGCCTATGAGGAGGCCCTTGCCCTGACGCCATGGGCTGGGGAGCCGAAGGAGAAGGGGCGGGAATGGTATATGCTGGCCTACCATCTGATGGATTATGTGACTGTGGTATGCCCCTTAATCCGGCGTATGCTCAGCCGGTATTTTGGAATGAAAGTGGTGGAAGCACGCAGAGGGAGGCAGCAGGAGGCAAAGGGGGGGAGCCGGGAATGTACCGGCCAGGAACAAATCCTGGTATTGCTGGCCGCCTTTGAAGGGGAGAAGTATATCGGGGAGCAGCTGGATTCGATCCTGGCACAGACAGTGCCGGGGATCCGGATCCTGGTTTCGGATGACGGCTCTACAGACGGCACCAGGGAGATCCTGGAGAAATACCGGCGGGATTACCCGGGCCGGATACTCCTAAGGCACCGGGCCAAGGAAGGGATATACCAAAGCCGCCGGGGCCGGGTTCCGGAGCCGGCCATGAACTTTTTCTGGCTTTTGTCCCAGGCAGAGGCAGATTATGTGCTGCTTAGCGACCAGGATGATGTGTGGCGGCCGGAAAAGGCGGAAGTTCTCCTGAAAAGGATGAAGGAGATGGAAAAGCCCGGCCGCCCGGCGCTGGTGTTTTCCGATATGGAGGTAGTGGATGCCGGCTTGAACCAGATAAGCCCCAGCTTTTTTGCCTATGGAAGGAGTAATCCGGGGCGGACGGCTTTTTCGGAAATCCTGGCGGAGAATCCGGTTACCGGCGGGGCGCTGATGATGAACCGGGCTCTGGTTGAGAGGGCAAAAAGAGTGCCCCGGGCCTGCTTCATGCATGACTGGTGGATTGCCCTCTGCGCCTCCTGTTTTGGGGAGATTTCCTGTGTCCGGGAGCCTCTTTCCCTGTACCGCCAGCATGGGGGGAATACCCTTGGGGCAAGAAATACAGGAAGCCTTGGGGATTTAAGGGAGAGGGGCAGGCGGGGCAGGCAGGTGAGGGAGAATTACCGGCGGATGTTTATGCAGGCCCGGGCGTTCGGGAGGATGTATGGCAAAGAACTGGAGGATTCTAAGCGGGCTGTCCTCTCGGCTTTTCTAAGCCTGCCGGGGAAAACACCGGCAGGAAGGCTTGCCTGTATCGTGAAGAACCGTTTTTATAAAAGTTCCTGGCTGCAGACGCTGGCCCAATGCTTTACCATTCCGAGGGCAGGGAAAGGAGAGGCCGTGCAGGGAAAGGACGGGGGAATATGAAGATCAATTGTGTGATATTGAATTATAATGATGCACAGACGGTGGAGGAGTTGGTGAGCCGGATCCGGGATTATGCCTGTATTGACCGGATTGTGCTGGTGGACAATGCATCCACCGACGGCTCCCTTCACCGCCTGCAGGCACTTGGGGGAGACCGGGTCGATGTTATCTGTGCAGAGAAAAACGGCGGCTACGGGGCAGGGAACAATCTGGGCATCCGTTATGCGGTGGAAAAAAACGGGGCAACCCATGTGCTGATTGCCAATCCTGATGTTGCATTTGACGAGGGCTGTGTCCGGGAACTGGCCCGTGTCTTTTGCCGTCATCCTGAAGTGGGGGTGGCGGCGGCCTCCATGGAGGATCCTGTTTTCGGAGAGTCCTTAAACGGCTGGCGCCTCTACGGATTTATGGGCCTGCTTCTGTCCATGGGGCCGGTCAGCAGACGGGTGTTTAGAAGCTTCCTTTCCTACAAAAGGCCGAAGGCAGGGGAAAAAAGGGCAGTCTATGTGGATGTGGTCCATGGTTCCATGCTGATGGTGGACGGGAAGGCATTTTTGGAATGCGGCGGCTATGACGAGGGGATTTTTCTGTACCAGGAGGAGATGGTGCTGGGAAGCCGGATGAGGGAACTTGGGAGGCGCACGGCCTTGCTGTTGGGAGAGACCTACCGCCACGGGCATTGTGTGTCGGTTGGCAAGACCTACCGCCAGGAACTGGAACGGCAGCGGCTTAGGGAGGAGAGCACCCTTTACTATATGAAGAATTACCTGTGCATCCGTTCTTTCCGGGAAAGGATTGCCCGGCTCTGGTTTTGGGGGATCCGCATGGAGGTACGGGTATTCAGGACAATATTCGGAGGGATAAAAAGACATGGAAGCAGCAGGTAAGTTATTGGTGCCGACCCCAATCCAGTATCTGGAGACATTGCCGGGCGGGCAGGAGATATTCATAAAGCGGGATGACCTGCTGGGATTTTCCTTCGGAGGGAACAAGTGCCGGATCGGGGCGGAATTCCTGGAGGATATGAGGCGGCAGGGGGCAGATTTCATGGTATCATATGGAAGCCGCAGGTCGAATTTGAACCGGGTGATGGCATCCATGTGCAGGAGCCTGAGGATCCCCTGCCTGATTATTTCCTCCGGGGAGGATGAGGAGCAGGACGGGTTTAACGCCGCCTTGGTAGATTCCATGGGCGCTGGGCGTGTGTTTTGCAAAAAGAACTTGGTGGCAGAGACAGTGGAAAGTACCCTGCTGGATTTGAAAGGTCAGGGATATAAGCCCTATTATATCTATGGAGATATCTATGGCATGGGGAATGAGGAGACGGCCAGGTCTGCGTACCAAAAAGCATATCAGGAGATCCGCCTGTGGCAAGAGAAGGCTCAGGCAGAGTTTGAGGCGATTTTTTTGGCAAGCGGCACGGGGATGACTCAGGGAGGTCTCTTGGCGGGCAGGAGGGAACAGCAGGGAAGGGAAAAAATCATCGGCATTTCCGTAGCGCGGGAAAAAGAGGCAGGGGCAGCGGCTGTCCGGCGTTATGCCGGGGAGGGGGAAGACGATGTTTGTTTTGAGACGGATTACCGGTGCGGCGGTTATGGAAGGTATGACGGGGAGATTGAAGGCGTGATCCAAAGGATGATGGAATGCCATGGAATCGCCCTGGATCCGGTTTATACAGGCAAGGCATATGCAGGGATGCTAAAATGGCTGGAGAGGCACGGGGAGGGCATGAAAAAGGTTCTCTTTATCCATACCGGAGGGCTTCCCTTGTATTTTGATTACCTGAATGGCAGGATGGGGGTGGGCAGATGAGGGAGTCGAGGCGGCAGCGGTGGGCGGTGGTTTTCCTGATCGGCCTGCAGGTTATGGTGCTTCTCTTGTTCAGTGCGGCAAAAAAGGGATACTTTATCGATGAAATCTATTCCTGGGGCCTGTCCAACAGCTATTATAAGCCCTTTGTGGTGTCAGGGGATGTATTTGGCCGCTGGGTGGAAGGCGGGGAATTTTTGCAATACCTGACCGTGCAGCCAGGGGAAGCATTTGCCTATGGCTCGGTCTGGTACAACCAGTCCATGGATGTGCATCCCCCGTTGTTTTATATGATGCTGCACACGGTCTGTTCCTTTACGCCGGGTGTTTACGCGACCTGGCAGGGGATGGTCTTGAATGTGGTGTTCTACGTGGGATGCCTGCTGATGGTATACTTAACGGCCAGGCAGCTTTCTTCCTGCAAGTACATGGCAATGGCGGCGATGGCGCTGTGGGGGCTTTCCCCGGGCGGCTTAAGCACAGGAGTCTATATCCGGATGTATATGCTGGCAACTTTCCTGACCAGTGTGAGTGTGTATCTCCATGTGAGGATGATCCGGGACGGGCAGAGGGTACGGTGGCTTTTTGGGATCTGCCTGGCCACATTTTTAGGGTTGCTGACGCAGTATTATTTTGTGTTTATGGCATTTTTCCTTTCCGGCTTTTATGTGCTGTGGAAGCTGGGAAAAAAGAGATGGAAAGAGGCAGCCGCTTACTCCGTGGCGCTGTTTGGCTCAGTCGGCGCCATGGTCTGTGTGTTTCCAGCCTGCATTATCCAGCTGACCAGGACGGATGAGTTTGTGGCGGCCGAGACCCGGAATAACCTTTTGGGAGGAGGTGTGGTGAGGAACCTGATTTCTTACATCTCCAGCATAAATATGGATTTTTTTGGCGGGTGGATAAGGGGGGCGGCGCTCGTGGCGGCGGCCACTGTGGCAATTTGCTTGTGGATGTTTTTTAGAAAGAGAAAGAGTGCGCAAAAGGAGGATACAGGGAGGAAAAACGGGAAGGATGTTCTGCGCCCGGAAGATGAGGCGGCGCTGATCCTGACACTGGCTGCCGGGTTTTCTTTTTTTGCAGTGTCCTGGATAGCGGTGGTGCCGGGAGTGCGCTATATCTATAACCTGTATCCGCTGCTGGTTATCCTGGCAGTGTGGTGGATTGTGAAGCTGGCGGTCTGGTGCCTGGGGAAGGGCAGGGGAGCCGGCAGGCTATACGCGGGCCTGATTCTTTTGATGGCGGTTTGTTATGCCAACGGATACCGGCAGGGCTATGTGCAGTATTTGTACCCGGAGAATGAAGAACGGACACAGATGGCAGCCATGTACCGGGATCTGGATTGCCTTTATATTGACAATTATGAGAATGCGCCCCTGACACAGGATCTGATTGAACTTTCTGGTTTTCACGGTGTGTATATTATGCCGGAGGAACAGATCGGGCAGGTAAACCAGATTCTGGAAGGGAGGGATTCCCAAAAAGGGCTGATTGTCTATGTGGATACCAATGAGTTCTGGAGCAGCGGGTATGATGCCGGGGCGGTGATAGCGCGGCTTAAAGAAGAGACCGGCTATGCTAACGCCAGGAAACTATACACCCATGAACTGTCAGAAACTTATATTTTGGAATAGAAAAACCTCATCCCGGCGCGTCTTGCGGGGGATGAGGTTTTTGACTGTTACTGCTGCCCGAACTGTGCCACAGCCAGGGGATCCGTGGGATCCCAGTGCTGGGTGGACGGGATGACAGACTGGATCGTCGGACGGTCATAGGGACCGGCAACGGGGGAATTGTATACCTGGATGGTAGTCCCAAGGGGGCAATGGTCAAAGATCCATTTGGCGTCCCCGGAGGTGAAACGGATACATCCGGCGGAACGGGCAACCCCCAGGTAGTTGTAGGTCTCCGGCCACAGGGTGTTGATATCCTGGCGGTCATAGATGATGGAGTGGAGCAGGAAGCTTAACCCCGGCCCCAGCCTGGTGGCATACTGGCAGGAAACGCCGCTGTTCATCAGGCGCCACCGGTATTTCTCCGGGGTCTTGAAGGTGCCCACCGGAGTGTCATCGCCACAGGAACACAAGAAGGACTTTAAGGGGATGATATAACCGTTTGCACCGTCCGCCACATAGACAGTGGCAGTGTTCATCTCCTTGTTGATCTTGATCAGGTAGGGGCCCTGTGCGCCGATGACAGGCTCCAGATCCTCCACAAGCTTGCCGTCCTCCGCAAAATAGTATTTGTAGCCGTCTATGTACTGCCAGCCGGTTACAGGCACGGAATCCACAAAGTAATAGCGCTGGCTTTCCTCCCAGCCCCATCCGGTAAAGTTGGAGCCGTCCCCTCCATGGATATAGCGGAGCGCTCCGTCAATATACTGGATGCCGTCGGGGTGGGCGGAAATCACAGCATCCCCCACAGTGATATCAGAGGGGTCTGCCTTGCGGAAAAATGCCATGCGGAAGGCCTTGATGGGGTTGCCCTGGTTCATGGAACCGGCGGTCATCCCGTTCTTGGCCCACCCGGTGGCGGTGCCGTCCTTTAAGACGGCGGAATAAAACAAATCATATTCGTCCAGCACCGGGCCGTCAAAACGAACCTGGATCGCCTCGATGGGAGCCATGTCGGCGGGAATGCCGGACTGCTGCCCGTTCATGGCCCAGTTGGTCCAGCCATTGGAGGCGGTATAGGCACGGTAGTAAAGGTTGCCGATGGCCTGCTCCATAAAAATGGAAATGGAGTAAAAGGTTTCGTCACCGGCATCACACCACTGGTCATTGACAAAGGGCTGGGACCAGTGCTGGCTGCTTAAAAGAATCGTTGTCTGCAGCCTGGGCTGGGGTGAGACCGCGGCGGGAGCCGGGGCTTTAGTTGATTCTGCATCAGGCGCCGGGGATTCCTCCGGGGCAGCTTGTCCGCTTTCGGCATCAGTCCCGGCCTGCGTTGTGTCCCCGGCTTCTGTGTCGGTTTCGGTTTCTGTCTCCGGGGCAGTATTGGTGCTGTCTGCTTCTGCGGCTTCAGATGTTCCCTCTATATCGGAATTGTATCGGGGATCAAATGCAGGGCCAACGCCGTCTTCTGCAAATGCGTAAAAAGAAGGGCTGAGGGCCATAGCGCTGGCTAGAAATAAGGACAGCCATATTTTTTTGCTGCTGTTCATAAGTATAGACCTCCTAAAAATAGTATCCTTCAATAATTTAACACATTTATTGGGAAAATACCATATATGATTTACAATTTCTGGGGAATATTGTAAAATGAAAGGTATTGGCAAGAGAAACGTAAGAATATTTTTATGGCTATGGGAAAATAAGGGGATAAAATGAGGGTTAGGGAATCGTGGCAGAGGCAAGGATGAAACAAAAGGTGGTAAACGGCCTGTTCTGGAAGCTTTTGGAGAACGGGGGGGCCCAGGGGATCCAGTTTGTGGTTGCCATCCTCCTGGCAAGGCTTTTGAGTCCGGCGGAGTATGGGGTGGTGGGCATTATCATGATTTTTATCACCATTGCCAATGTGCTTGTCCAGAATGGGTTCAGCACGGCGCTGATCCAGAAGCAGCAGGCGGATGAGGCGGATTTTTCTTCGGTGTTTTATTTTGGGCTGCTGGCAGCCGGAGGGATGTACGGGGTGCTGTACCTGGCAGCACCGGCAATTGCCGGGTTTTACCAGATAGAAGTGCTGCAGCCGGTTGTCCGGGTGCTGGCGCTGGTGCTGCTGCCCGGGGCCGTGATTTCGGTGCAGACTGCCTATGTCTCCAGAAAGATGGAATTCCGCGGCTTGTTCGTCTCCACCCTGGCAGCTTCGGCGGCCTCGGGGGCGGTGAGTATCTGGATGGCATATGCAGGGTTTGGCGTGTGGGCCATGGCTACGCAGCAATTGGCCTATTATTTTTTTCTGATGGTGGCCTTGTTTTTTACGGTTACCTGGCGTCCTTCCCTGGTGTTTGCCATAAACCGGCTGGGGGAAATGTTTGCCTTTGGATGGAAGCTTTTGGCGGCCTCCCTGATTGACACCCTGTTCAACAACCTTTACGGGCTTATTATGGGGAAGATATACAACGAGGAGATCCTGGGGGTCTACAACCGGGGGGACCAGTTCCCCAAGCTGATCGTGAATAACCTGGGGGCGGCGATCCAGTCCGTGCTGCTTCCGGCATTTTCCTCCCGGCAGCAGCATCCGGATGAGATGCGCCATATGGTGCGCCGTGCCGTGCGCATGAGTTCTTTTCTGATCCTTCCCATGCTGTTCGGCCTTTGTGCGGTGGCAGATACGCTGGTACTTGCGCTTTTGGGGGAAAAGTGGCTCCCCTGCGTGCCGTATCTTCGGATCCTGTGTGTGGCATACTCTTTTTGGCCGATCCATATCACTAACCTGCAGGCGATCAATGCGGCGGGGCGCAGCGACGTGTTTTTGAAGCTGGAGGTCATCAAGAAGGGGATGGGGCTTCTTGGCTTGCTGGCGGGGATCCGTTTTGGCCCCCTGGTCCTGGTTTCGGTCAAGGCGGTGCTGGATTTTTTCAGCACATTTGTGAATGCCTGGCCGAATAAAAGGCTGCTGGGCTATGGGATTTTCAGCCAGTGGGTGGATATTTTCCCGGCGGCGGCCCTGTCTGTGGTGATGTGCGTGGCGGTGTACGGGCTGAAGTTTGTGCTGCCGGGCGGGGTGTGGCTGAGGCTTTTGCTGCAGGTTTTGTCAGGGGCAGTGATTTACGGCCTGCTGGCCGCGGCGCTGCGCCTGGAAAGTTTTTGGTATCTTTTCCGGATGGCGAGGGAACGGGTGGGAGGCCGGTAGGCCAAAAGCCCGGCATGGCATATAGCTGAGAAAGGGACAGGAAAAATGAGAGAAGAACGCAAGGGCAAAGGGACTCCGCTAGTGAGCATCTGCTGCCTTACCTATAACCATGAGGCTTTTATAAGGGATGCCCTGGAAGGATTTTTAAGGCAGAGGACGGATTTTGATTTTGAGATCCTGATTTATGATGATGCCTCCACGGACGGGACAGCCCGCATTATCCGGGAATATGCCATGGGTGACCCGGAGAGGATCCGCCCCATCCTGCAGGAGGAAAACCAATATTCCAAAGGGGTCACGAACCCCAGCGGTGCATTTAACTTTCCCCGGGCAAGGGGGAAATATATAGCCATGTGTGAAGGGGATGATTACTGGACGGATCCGGATAAGCTGCAGCGGCAGGTGGATTATCTGGAGAGCCATCCGGGATGCAGCCTGTGCATCCACAGCGCCAGGATCCTTACGGTGGACGGCTCCCGGTCCGACAGGCGCATGCGGCCTTATCGGGGGAACCGGAGGATCCGGCCGGAGGAGATAATCGACAAGGCCTGCGGCTATGCCACGGCATCCATGGTATTTCCCTCCCGCCTGGTAAAAGAACTTCCCTCCTATTACACGGACTGCCCGGTGGGGGATATCCCCCTGCAGCTTATGGCGGCGGCAGAGGGGTACGGATATTATATGGACCGTGACATGAGTGTGTACCGTGTGGGGGTGGCGGCGTCCTGGACCGTGCAGGGGAAACAGGGGGACTATATAGAAAAGCAGAAGCGCTACCAGGAACAGATGAAGAGTACTTACCAGGAATTTGACAAGGCAACCGGCAGGCGTTTCCACAGGGCGGCAGAAAGCGCTGCCCGCAGGATCTGGTTCCTGACAAAGGTCAATACCCGTTGTTATGGGGTGGTGAGGGACAGAAAATATCGAAATTACTACCGGGAACTGACATTGCGCACCAGGTTTTACATCCGGATGGAGACCGGGTTCCCATGGCTATACCGGTGGCTGGCAGAAAGGGCGCAGAGGAAAAGAGGGCAAAAAGGATGAATATTCTGCTGACAAGTGCAGGGCGGAGGACGTATCTGGTTGATTATTTTAAGGAGGCATTAAAAATGGCAGGGCAGGGCGGCCTTGTCCATGCGGCAAACAGCCAGGAGAGCCCTGCGTTTTTTAATGCTGACCGCCAGGTGGTCACCCCGCTGATTTATGACCAGGGGTATATCCCATTTCTGCTGGACTATTGCAGAAAATGGCATATAGACCTTTTGATTCCGCTGTTTGACATTGACCTTCCGGTGCTTTCTGCCAGCCGTGAGGCATTTGCCCGGCAGGGAACCATGGTGGTGACGGCAGAACCGGCAGCCATAGAGATCTGCAATGACAAATGGAAAACCTTCCGGGCATTAAAGGCCAGGGGGATCCTGACCCCCAAAAGCTGGCTTTCGGCAGAGGATGCCGTCAGGGCGGCGGAAGAGGGGGAGGTTTCCTATCCCTTGATCCTGAAGCCCCGCTGGGGGATGGGGTCACTGTCTGTTTACCAGGCGGACAACAAGGAGGAAGCAGAGGTACTGGAGAGAAAAATCCGCAAGGAGATCCGGGAAAGTTATATGAAATATGAGGCGGCAAAGGATTGGGAGGCCTGCGTGATCCTCCAGGAGAAGATCTCCGGGAGGGAACTGGGAGTGGATGTGGTCAATGATTTGAAGGGGAATTTCCGGACAGCGGCGGCCAAGGTGAAATCCAATATGCGTGCCGGGGAGACAGACGGGGCCATGACGGTTAGCGAACCACGGCTGACGGAACTGGGGATGGCGTTATCCGGCCTTCTGCGGCATAAGGGGAACCTGGACGTGGACGTGCTGGAGTCGGGAGGGGAGTACTATGTGCTGGAGATGAATGCCCGGTTCGGGGGAGGATATCCCTTCAGCCATGCGGCAGGGCTGAATCTTCCCTATGCCCTTGTCATGTGGGCCTCCGGGAGGGAGCCGGAGGAAAAGTTCCTGCAGGCACGAACAGGTGTCAGGGGGCAGAAGGATATCCGGATTCTGGTGTATTGAAAGGGAAAGTGACGGACATGAGAGAAAAGTGGAAAAGCCCGGTGGCAGTGACGCGGTCATCCCTGCCGCCCCTTGAGGAATATGTGGAGATGCTAAAGCCCCTGTGGGAGAGCGCCTGGCTCACCAATATGGGGGATTACCATGAACAGTTTAAAGAACAGCTGAAGGGGCGCTTAAAGGCAGATAACCTGGAGTTATTCGTCAATGGGCACATGGCCCTGGAACTGGCCTTGCAGGCCCTGGAACTGGAGGGGGAGGTAATCACCACTCCGTTCAGCTTTGCCTCCACCACCCATGCGATTGTGAGAAACAGACTGACCCCGGTGTTTTGCGACATCAACGGAAGGGATTATACATTGGACGCGGATTTGCTGGAGGGCTGTATCACCAGCCGTACCTGTGCGATTGTGCCGGTTCATGTGTATGGGAACCTGTGCGATGTGGAAAAAATACAAGAGATAGCCGACAAGCACGGGCTGAAGGTAATCTACGATGCTGCCCATACTTTTGGGGAACTTCTGGACGGGCGGGGGGTGGCGGAGTTCGGTGACATGTCGATGTTCAGCTTCCACGCCACAAAGGTGTTCCACAGCATTGAGGGAGGGGCGGTGGCGTACCGGGACCAGAGCCTGGGGCAGCGGCTCTACCAGCTGAAGAATTTTGGCATTATGGACAGCGAGACCGTGGAATATGTGGGGGCCAATGGGAAGATGAATGAATTCCAGGCAGCCATGGGGCTATGTAACCTGCGCCATGTGGAGGAAGAGATTGAGAAGAGGGGGCGGCTGGTGAAACGTTACCGGGAGCGCCTCTCGGGGGTGGAGGGGATCCGCCTCTGCCCGGAAAACCCGCGGGTGCGCAGCAACCATGCCTATATGCCGGTAGTGTTTGAGGGCTTCAGAAAGAACCGGGACCAGGTCTTTGAGGAACTGGCGCAAAGGAATATCCATGCCCGCAAATACTTTTATCCCTGTATCAACAGCTATGCCTGTTACCGGGGGCAGTTTGATGAGCAGGGGACGCCGGTGGCAGCGAGAATTTCAAGGCAGGTGCTGACCCTGCCCTTATATGCCGGCCTGGAGCCAGAGGTTGTGGATCTGGTCTGCGACACGATCCTTGGGTGACGGAGGGGAGCAGCGGATGGAACAGAAGGATAAAGTGCTGGTAGTGATACCCGCATTTAATGAGGAAGCAAATATTGAGCGTGTGGTGGAGGAACTGGCAGAAAATTATCCCGAACTGGATTATGTGGTGGTCAACGACGGCTCCACGGACCGGACGGCCCAGATCTGCCAGAGCCGCGGCTACCATCTCCTGGATCTCCCGGTGAACTTAGGGCTGGCCGGATGCTTCCAGGCAGGGATGAAATATGCCTGGTATAAGGGTTATGCCTGTGCCATCCAGTTTGACGGGGATGGGCAGCACCGGCCCGAATACATCCAAAAGATGAAGCAGAAGATGGATGAGGGCTATGACATCGTGATTGGGAGCCGGTTTCTTGACCGGCCCAAGGATTTTTCCCTCCGGATGATTGGGAGCCGCCTGATCTCGGGAGCCATACGGCTGACCACCGGGGTGCGGGTGGCTGACCCTACCTCTGGCATGAGGATGTTTAACCGGAAGATGGTCGGGGAATTTGCGCTGAAGCTGAACTACGGGCCGGAACCAGACACCGTGTCCTATCTCTTGAAGCAGGGGGCCCGGGTAGCCGAGGTTCCGGTGGAGATTGCCGAGAGGGGCGGTGGGGAAAGCTATTTAAAACCCACAGTGGCCGCCCGGTATATGGTGCGCATGCTGCTGTCTATCCTGCTGATCCAGAATTTCCGGAAGCAGGCAGAGGTGGGGTAGGGAGAGGGTACCCTCCGTGAACAAGGCGCGTGTCTCCTTGTCCGCGGAGGGCAGCAGAAGCAGATGCAGAGGGTAGGTGAGGAAGCAGAGATGAAGATGGCAGACAGATGGGCTGCGCTCTGGATGGGGACAGGGAAGAACAGGGAAAGGCAGAATATCCTTTGGAATATGTCTGGCAGCTTCTTTTATGCTTTTGCCAGCATGGTCCTTTCCTTTCTGGTTATGCGGATTGCGGGGAAGGAGCAAGGGGGGATCTTTGCCTTTGGCTACAGTACTTTTGGGCAGCAGATGTTTATCTTGGCTTATTTTGGGATCCGTCCTTTCCAGGTGACAGACGGAGCAGGGGAATACCGGTTTGGGGATTATCTTCTCCACCGGCGGCTGACTTGCGCCCTTGCCCTGGCGGCAGGGGCAGGGTATCTGTTTTTCTGCGGATATACCAGGCAGAAGGCGATGGTTATCTTCCTGCTGGTGTGTTATAAGGTGATAGACGGCTTTGCCGACGTCTATGAATCCGAATTCCAGCGGGCAGGGCATCTCCATCTGACGGGCAAGTCCAACACCTTTAGGACAGTCTTGTCGGTGGGGGCATTTCTTTTGGCCTTGGTTACGGGGGGGAGCCTGCTGTGGGCCTGTGTGGTGGCGGTGGCGGCCCAGGTAGCGGGGGTGGCGGTGTTTGATGTGCCTCTCCTGAAAAGGCTCCCGGCTGTGGACTGGAGGCGGAGCGGGAAGCGTCTGGCGCCGCTGACGGGGGCAGTCTGGCTTTTGTTTGTGTCGGTGTTTTTGGATTTTTATATTTTTTCGGCTGCCAAATATGCCATTGACGCCTATATGGACGATGTGTCTTCCGGGTATTTTAATGTGGTTTTTATGCCCACATCCGTCATCAACCTGGCGGCGGGGTTCGTGATCCGGCCGGTGCTTACCTACCTGACAGATGACTGGAACCAGAAAAAATATGGAGATTTCCTCCGGATGCTGGGGGGGATCTCAGGGCTGATCGCAGCGCTTTCGGTTCTGGCCGTGGCGCTGGCCTGGCTGCTTGGGCGCCCTGTATTGGGGATTATGGAGAGAATATTGGGGACAGCCTATGAGGGGAGCCTGGTTCCCTGCCATGGCGCATTTGTGCTGGTGGTATTAGGGGGCGGATTCTATGCGGTTCTGAACCTGTATTATTATGTGCTGGTGATTATGCGTAGGCAGCGGGTGATTTTTGCTATTTATGCAGTGCTTACGGTCATGGCGGCAACCCTGGCCCCGGCCTTTGTGAAAAGAGGCGGGCTGAAGGGGGCGGCATGGGCCTATCTGCTGCTTATGGTGGCGATGGCTGTTGGATTTGCGGCAGGAGCCTGGTTTTACTACCGGGTGGGAAAACAGGAGTGAGGGATTTTCCGGAAAAAGGAGGCAGGATTATTATGGAAGAAAGAGGGCATGGAGGCTGGCTTCATAAGCCGGTGGTAGATGTGGTTATCCCGGTATATAAGCCGGGAAGGCGTTTTGCCTGCCTGCTGGAAAGGCTGGGGCAGCAGACCTTTGCCATAAACCGGATTATCGTGGTGAACACGGAGGAGAGGTACTGGAAACCGGAACTGGCTGAGGGCATTGCCGGGCTGGAGGTTCATCATGTGGGCAAGGAGGAGTTTGACCATGGGGGCACAAGAAATCTGGGCGCCGCATTGTCACAGGCAGATGTGATGGTGTTTATGACAGACGATGCGGTTCCGGGAGGAAAGCGCCTGGTGGAACATCTTGTAGAAGGGCTGTGCCAAAAGGGCCCCGGGGGGGAGGAGGTTGCCATGGCATATGCCAGGCAGGTGCCCAGGAAGGATTGCCGGCCGGTGGAACGCTGCATCCGGGGATTCAATTATCCCGCCGAAGGCCATGTCAAGACCGCAAGGGATCTGCCTCGGCTGGGGATTAAGACCTATTTTGCTTCCAATGTATGCTGTGCCTATCGGAAGGACATTTTTGAGCAGCAGGGCGGATTCGTCAGCAGGGCGGTGTTTAATGAGGATATGATCTATGCGGCAGGGGTTATCCAGGCGGGGTATGGCATTGCGTATGCGGCCAATGCCCGGGTTTTCCATTCCCATAACCTGACGGCGCTTAAGCAGTTCCGTCGGAACTTTGACCTGGCGGCCTCCCAGGCCGACCATCCGGAGGTTTTTGCAGGTTTGCCGTCCGAGGGGGAGGGGATCCGCCTGGTGAAGGAGGTGGCAGGCCGACTGATCCGGCAGGGCAATGCCTTCTGGCTGCCCTCCCTGATATTGGGGAGTGCCTGCAAATATGCGGGCTACCGCCTGGGAAAAATGTACCGGATGCTGCCCGGGGCTCTGGTGCGCCTGTGCAGCATGAACCCCCAATATTGGGACAAGGCGGGGGGCAAATAACGGAAGGATGAGGGCTGTTTATGATGACTACGACGTTGCGCATTGTGCTGATCCTGGTGTCAGTGGTGACGTTCCTGCTGATGATGCGTAAGATCCGGCAATCAAAGATCCAGATTGAAAGTGCGATTTTCTGGATTGTGTTGTCCCTGGTATTGGTGGTGTTCAGCTTATTCCCGCCGATTGCGGATTTTATCGCCCACTGCCTGGGGATCTATTCCACGCCGAATTTTTTGTTCCTGTTTGCCATCTTTTTGCTGATTGTGAAGGAATTCAGGATGACGATCCACATCTCCCAGTTGGAGACCAGGCTTAAGGAACTGGTACAACGGATGGCGCTGGAGGAGAAGCTGAAAGAGGAGCATGGGGCAGGAGTATCCGGGGAGCAGGGATGGGGGGCAGCGGGGCCTGATAAAGAAGGGCAGGGCTCACCAATGTCCGCGGAAAACGGACACATGGCGGCGCCTGGAAAAAAAGAATATGATGGCAGATATGCCGGAGGAAAGCATGAAGGGAAAGAGTAAGGGCTGGCTGGCCGGAGTGGCAGTGGTGGCCATCCTTGGCGGGTGGCATCTGGGAGATGTACGGATGGGGGCAGCCGCATGCGGGGATACCTGGCTGACCGGCAGCTATCTGCTGCTGCTGGCCGCCGCCCTGGCGGGCACCGGCCTGTGCGGACGGCTGTTTTGGGGAGGAACCCAAAAGGCAGGCGGATGGGAACTTACAAAAATATATCCCCTGGCAGGGATTTTCCTTGGGCTGCTGTATCTTATGGTCCTGCCCCCTTTGTCGGCGCCGGATGAGATCAGCCATTATATCAGTGCATACCAACTCTCCAGCCATCTGCTGGGGCAGCCCTCAAACAGTGAGGACGGCCATGTGCTGGTGCGTGCCAGGGACTGGATTTTGGAGGACATCCACGGCGATTATGTATATGGTGAGGAAGACGGGCATCTGAGGAAAAGAGAACAGGAGGGGCTTTGCGAAGGGGTGGTGCTGGGCAGGCCGCTGACGGAAGAGACCTACCGGGTAATCCACGGGATGGCCCGGGGAAGCCAGGATTATCAATACCAGGGGGAGGAGAACAAAAACAGGCTGGCAGTATCCCCCTATCCTCCGGTGAAGACCACCCCGGCGGCATATCTGCCCCAGGCATTGGGAATCTCCCTGGCCAGGCTGTTTTGTATGGACAGCCTGTGGCTGGCATATCTTGGAAGGCTCTGCAACCTGCTGTTTTTTGTGGCAGTGACCTGGCTGGCGATGAGACGCCTTCCTTTTGGCAGGGAGGTATTGTTTGGGGTGGCGGTGCTGCCCATGACACTGCATCTGTCAGCCTCTTTTTCCTATGATGCCTGGATCCTGGCCTGGATATTTTACTTCACGGCCCTCTGCCTGCACCTGGCATTCGCTGCAGGGCAGGTGCAGGCCCGTGACGTGGCAGTATTGGCGTTTGTCATGGCCCTGGTGGGGCCGTGCAAGATGATTTACACCGTTTTTATGGGGCTCTGCCTGCTGATCCCGGTAAAAAAATTTGGGAACTGGCGCAGATGGGGGATGTCTGCCTGCTGCGTATTGGGAACCTGCATCCTGGTTCTTGTTCTGGTTAACCGGCAGACAGTAACCACCTATGTGGCATCCGGGACGGAAAATTATATCGGCTGGGCAGAGGAGGCCGGGTATACCCTGGGGACGCTGCGGACCCAGCCCTGGCAGTGTTTGCGCCTGTTTGTGAACACAATAATCTGGCAATCCCAGCAGTACCACCTGACCATGGTGGGCGCATACCTGGGAAACCTGGATCCGGTACTGGATGTCCCGTATCTGCTGGTTATGCTGTTTACGGCCTGCCTTCTTCTTTTATGCTTTAGAAAGCCCGGCGAACAGCTGCTTTTGTCCGGGATACGGCGTTATTGGATCTGGTTTTTGTGCCTTTCCTGTGCAGGCGCTGCCCTGCTTTCCATGTTCCTGGCCTGGACACCCATAGGCGCAAAAGTCATAAGCGGTGTCCAGGGCAGATATTTCCTCCCCTTCCTGCCGGTACTTTTGATGTCCCTGAAAAATGACGTCTTAGTGCTGACAAAGGAGAGGAACCACAGGATCCTGTACCTGATGTGCTGTGCCAATGTGTATGCTGTGCTTAGGCTTTACGGGATTGTAAGTATGAGGATTTAGTGCCTTGGCAGCCACTCTGCTTTTGACAAATCTGCGTCTGCGTAGTATAGTATATCTGTTGTGCTGCCTGGCGGTTTTCTCCATGGCAGAGAAGGAAAAGTCTGACAGCCCTGGATATCCATGGGCAGATAAAACGACGAAAGAAGGATATAGAAATGGGAAAAATAAAGGTAACAGCCTGTGAGATTGAGGGGCTGTATGTCATCGAGCCGACGGTATTCAAGGATGAGCGGGGTTATTTTGTGGAAACTTATAATCAGAATGATTTCAGGGAGGCTGGCCTGGATATGGTGTTTGTGCAGGATAACCAGTCCATGTCCGTCCGGGGGGTGCTGCGCGGCCTGCACTACCAGAAGCAGTTTCCTCAGGGGAAGCTGGTGCGGGTGCTGCGCGGGGAGGTGTTTGACGTGGCGGTGGATCTGAGGGCGGATTCTCCCACCTTTGGCAAATGGTTTGGTGTGGAACTGTCTGCGGAGAATAAGAAGATGTTTTATATTCCCCAGGGATTTGCCCATGGTTTTTTGGTGCTTTCCGACGAAGCGGAATTCGCCTATAAATGCACGGATTTTTACCATCCGGGAGATGAGGGCGGCATGGCATGGGACGATCCTGAGATCGGCATCTGCTGGCCGCTGCAGGAGGGCGTGGAACTGATTATCTCAGAAAAAGACCAGAAATGGGGCGGATTGGCGGAGACATTCCGGTTCTGAAGCACAGGAGAAAGGGTTCGGGGACAATGGCATATGTAGTTTCGTTGATGAGGGAGATTGTCAGGAAGCGGAAATTGATATGGGATCTTTCCAAAGCAGATTTCAGGAAACGGTTTGTGGGCTCCTATTTTGGGATAGTGTGGATGTTTGTCCAGCCCCTGGTGACGATACTCATCTATTTTTTTATCTTTCAGGTGGGGTTTAAGGCTTCGCCTCCGGTTCCGGCGCCTTATGTGCTCTGGCTGGTGCCGGGCATTGTGCCTTGGTTTTTTTTCAGTGAGACCTTAAATTGTGTCACCAACTGCCTGCAGGAGTACCATTATCTTGTGAAAAAGGTGGTGTTCCAGGTTGAGATCCTGCCCATCATCAAGCTGATCTCCTGTCTTTTGGTGCACAGCTTTTTTGTCCTGATTATGTTTCTGATGTTTATTGCCTACCGCTGGCCGTTCTTTCTGTCCTGGTTTCAGATCCTGTATTATTCCTTTGCCGCTTCCATGCTGGCATTGGGGATCGGTTACCTGACCTCGGCAGTTAACGTGTTTTTTAAGGATATGGCCCAGATCGTGAGTATCTGCCTGCAGTTCGGGATGTGGCTTACGCCCATCATGTACCATGAAAGCATGTTTGAAAAGGATGTGCCCTGGCTGGCCGGTGTGCTGAAGCTGAATCCCTTTTATTATATTGCGGCAGGGTATAGGGACAGCATGCTGACCGGGGAGTGGTTCTGGCAGCGTCCGAAACTGACCCTCTATTTCTGGGCAGTGACCCTTGTGGTGGGCCTGGCGGGACTCAAGGCCTTTAAAAGGCTGCGGCCACATTTTTCAGATGTGTTATAAGGCGCCGCAGCGTTAGAGGCGCCTGCCGGAGCCAGGCTTTATCTTTCCCAGCGCCCGGAAGCGCCGCAGGGCAGGGCCAGGCCGGACTCAAGGACGGGAAGGCCGATTTCCTGAGCCTCCGTCCGCCCCCCATAGCGGGGACAAAGTTCTGTGGAGAGAAGATAGGTGAGTACCGCCGGAGCCAGGCCGGTGGTGTAAGAGTTCACCAGGAAGAACAAAGGCTCTTCGGACAGAAGCCGGGCACATAGCCGGATCAGGGGATGGATACAGTCCTCGATCTTCCAGATTTCTCCCTTCGGCCCCCGGCCGTAGGAAGGGGGATCCATAATGACGGCATCATAATGGTTGCCGCGGCGCAGTTCGCGTTCGGCGAATTTTACACAGTCGTCCACCAGCCAGCGGATGGGGGCATCGCCCAGGCCAGAGGAAGCCGCGTTTTCCTTTGCCCATCCCACCATGCCTTTTGAGGCATCCACATGGGTGACGGCGGCTTTGGCCTTTGCGGCGGCAAGGGTGGCTCCGCCGGTGTAGGCGAAGAGGTTTAAAACTTTAACCGGCCTTTTTGCGCTCCGGATTTTCTCCTGGCACCAGTCCCAGTTGACAGCCTGTTCCGGAAACAGGCCGGTATGCTTAAAGCTGAAAGGCTTTAGCTGAAAAGTAAGTTCCCCATATCGGATGGTCCACTGTTCAGGAAGGTGAAAGAATTCCCATTCGCCGCCTCCCTTGGCGCTCCGGTGGTAATGGGCGTTGGGCTGCGCCCATCCCTTATGTGCCTTAGGGGTATCCCAGATCACCTGGGGATCCGGGCGGATCAGAAGATAATCTCCCCAACGTTCCAGCTTCTCTCCCTTTGAACAATCTATGACCTGGTAATCCTTCCATTTATCTGCAATCCACATAATTAGCCAGCCTTTCCTTTGTTTTCATTATCCTTGCCCACTGAGGGTAGTTTCATTATAGGGGGAGGGCGGGGGTTCGTCAAGAACTTTAAAGCAGTGCTCGTTAGGTGCTCGTTGGGTACGCCTTGGGGAGCGGGGAGGCCGGGAGAGGCGGCAGGGGATGTTTGGGCTGCGTTTCGGGATTTAAGGGGTTATAAAGCTTCCGGGTTTTGCTAAAAGCGAAACGAAAATGCATAAACTCGCTGCGCTCAGACAGTATGCATTTTCGTTTCAACGCAAAATCCGAAAACTTAAGAATCCCTAAAATCCCTGCAAATGCAGCCCAAACATCCCCTGCCGCCTCCCCTGGCCTCCCCGCTCCCCAAGGCTGGTTGATGGCACTTTTATCTATTGCGGCATTATGCTGTTATGTGGGGTGGCGGGTGAAAAGTCTGTTTAGTTCTGTGAGCAATGAATGAAGTACTGTGGTGTCGTAAGAGAATCGTTAGATAAATTACGGAAATATGGGTTGAATAATTGGCAGTAACTTGTTAAAATGGAAATCAGGCTGGAGGATCGGGAAGAGATCGCGGATGGCTATACTGGATTGAGAGGTCAGAAGGAGAGACATTATGAGGAGACGTGGTTTGGCGGTTTTGGCTCTTGCTGCGGTGATGGCTTTGGGGACTGCAGGCATTTCTGCCATGGCGGCGGAAGGCTGGGCGCAGGAGGGCGGAAACTGGGTTTATTACAATGCATCCGGCAGCCGCCTTTATAATGCATGGCGCAAGGGCGGGGACGGATTGTGGAGATATTTGAACGGCAGCGGCGTGATGGCTGTCAATTCCTGGGTGGATGATGACAACTACTTTGTAGGGCCGGACGGCATTATGTATGCGGGCCAGTGGCTGCAGGTGGCAAGCAGCGATTATTCAGGGAACGGGACAGAGTGGTATTATTTTAACCAGAGCGGCAAGGCTGCGAAGGATAAATGGGAGAAGATCAATAATAACTGGTATCATTTCGGGGATACCGGGGCCATGGAGACGGGCTGGATCCTGGAGGACATGTATTACTGTGACGAAAACGGGGTGATGGTGACGGGCTGGCAGCGCCTGTTTTCCCCGAATGAGCAGGAGGATGACGATTATTACGATTATGGCCCTTACTCTGAGGATGAGAATGACGGGAAGCATTGGTATTATTTTTCTGCCAACGGCAAGAAAGTGGTTCCCAAGGATAACGGCGAGGAACTGAAGCTGAAGAAGATTAACGGCACCTATTACAGCCTGGCGGAGGATGGCGCCATGCAGACGGGCTGGGCCTGTGTGAATGGGGACGAGTCGGACAACATCGGGGATTACCGTTATGTGGATTCCAGCGGCCAGGTACGGGTGGGCTGGTACACAGTAGAGCCGCCGGAGAACTTGCAGGCCAATTATGAGCACGATGTGGAGTGGTTTTATTTCTCCAACAAGGGGGTTCCGAAGGTGGGGCCGCCTAAGGGCTCGGCCAAGGCCAGCGATTTGGTGAAGATTAACGGCAATACTTATTTGTTTGATGATAATGGGGTGCCGGTGTATGGCCTCCAGAAGGTGTTTACGGATAAGGACGAGATGGAATACACGGCCTATTATTTCGGTACCCGCAGCCAGAGTTCCATGCTGAAGGGCAAGCAGAATGTGGATGAGGCGGGAGGCACGGTGCAGTATTATTTCGGCAGCAATGGGAAGGGCTATACCGGAGTCTATGAGAATCACCTGTATTATATGGGAAAACTCCAGAGGGCAGATACGGGAAGCCGTTATGAGGTGTTCAGTATCTGGAGCGGCAATAATGTGAAGCATTATGTGGTGAATTCCTCCGGAAAGATCGCCAAAAATACTACGGTGAAGGATCGTGACGGCGTCAAATATAAGACCAATGCCGGTGGGGTGCTGGTGAAGGAGGATGACGAGGACGTAGAAGGCAAGACCTACAGCAGCCCGGAGGAACCGGAGTGGGATTACGGGAATTAATCAATCAAAAGACACCTCTGGCTTTTGCTATCTGCCTTGGAACACAGGCTTACGTTTTTCCAGAAAAGCATTCACAGCTTCTGCATGGTCAGCTGTGCGCTTCAGCCTGTCTGCACAATCTGCCTCTATCTCCATGCAGGAAAAAAGTTCGGGATACAGGATACGGTTGATGGAAGCCTTGATTTCCCGATAGGAAAGAGCCGGCCCAGCAGCAAGCTGGGCTGCCTGCTTTTTCACCGTTTCCTCCAGTTCGCCAGATGGGACGGCGCGGGTGATAATGCCCATCTGCTCAGCCTCCCGGCCGGTGAAAGGGCGGCCGGTCATAAAAAGATCGGTGGCTCTGGCGGCTCCTGCGCGACTGGTGAGAAAAAGGGAACTGCCCATTTCGGGAGCCAGGCCAATGCCCACAAAAGCAAAACTCATTTTTGTGTTTTCCTCGGCAATGGAAAACCCTTGGCAAACTGATCAATACGGTGCTTCATGGAAGTGATATCACCGCCTGAACAAAAATATCCTTCTGCCCCGCGAAAAACCAGGGTACGTACCTCAGGGTCAAACCTCCAGTCTGCCAGAACTTGCTGCAGTTCAGAGGCCATGGCCTGCCCCAAGGCATTTCTCTTGGGCGGGTCATTCAGGATAATTGTCCCGATGCCATCCGTCACAGATGGAAGAATGTACTGATACATGTAGGAGTTCCTCCTTTGTTTGGATGTTTGCAGATTTGATATACCTATCATAATAAAGGAAGAAACTAAAATAAGGTATGGACAAACTTACAAAAAATTGTGAAATAGCAAGAAGTTTTTATGCAGATATACATGGTTGGCTATTTACCGCCTACATTCTGTCGCTTTTCAAAAAACCTTTCAAAAAATCGTAAAAAAGTACTTGCATTTCCAAAAAAACCATGATAATATAGGAAAGCTGTGACATGATAGCGATGAAGCGTGAGGTTGCTGCCCGTTATGAGGCAGGTTTTCCGTGGAGCGAATGTCAAGTTAGGAAACTGACGACAAGTCACTG
>CAJURT010000008.1:41840-111210 GCA_910588875.1 uncultured Lachnospiraceae bacterium | reverse complement strand
CTTGCTATTTCATGGCCTATTTGTGCCTGAGCGAAGCGAAAGGAATGTGAGTTAATATGGCTTGAAAAACTATCATGTCAAATTGATGAAATTCTTGATAAGAGAGATTCGGTTATCAAAAAGATTGATAGAAATGGTTTCAGCCTTCCTTCATGGTCATATACAACTGATGATACTTTATATAAGCCATACCATAATCCTGTCATGATTGGTCTAATCATTTACCCAATATTGCGATTTGTGGAGACTGTAAAAGAAGATAATATACTCACATTTGAAGAAAAAGCCAATGAATATTTAAAAGCATCAATCGATGTCCTATCTGTTTTAGACCTAGATGTTGACGAGTATAACAATTTTGAAATACCAGTAGATGCTTGCCAAGACTTGTGGCGTGAGCGACAGGAAGAGTCAGGAATGAAACTAGGATATTATGTTGGACATAATTTCTATAATGATGATTATTTTAAAGACAATGGTTTTATTACTGGAAATCCTCTCCCGTATAATCAAAGTTTATCAGTGGCACAATGTTATCCAGTTCTTTATAGAATACTTGGGGATGCGATATGGAAAGAAAAATCGGAGAAATCATGGAATTGGTTTAGAGAAACTGGATTTGACAAAACGGATGATATAAGCTGGTGGTATTATTCTGAATATTTCAATTGGTGTAGAACTAATGCTGAGCCGATAAGAAATGTCGCACCTCCTGAAGATGGAAGTGACTATTATGAAGATTATGAGGGGCATTATAGTATTGATCTAATGTTTATTATAGAAATTCATAAAATTGGGATGATTGATGATGATAAATTATCTGAAATCAGCAGAAATAAAAAAGAAATGGGCCTATCATCTGATGGTTGGCTTAAGACCATGAACATTAGTTCAAATGGTGATTATAATTTGAAGACAGCAGTTTATTTTGATTATTTTGTATGTTCTCTTGAAGATAATGAATATTTGGATATAGTTTTTCCAATTATAAGGGATGAAATGGAAAGACAGTACAGTAATGGTATATTTGCTGATAATTCTTCAAATGTAAATGGGACTTGTTTGCGATTACTAACATCGGCGTATCGATCAAAAACATGTGCTAAATAGATTAAAAGAGAGTTTTAGAATATGGATTTGGAATGCTGCGACTGTAGAGTATCTAGGTTTTAACTAAGGAGATAACATTAAATGAAAAAGATTATGACAGTTTTTGGAACACGTCCGGAGGCGATAAAAATTTGTCCATTGGTCAATGTATTAAAAAAAAGAAGTGGATTAGAGGTTAAAGTTTGCGTTACAGCACAGCACCGCCAGATGCTGGATCAGGTACTTAAAATTTTCAATGTTATGCCAGACTATGATCTAAATATAATGAAAGATCGTCAAACATTGTTCGATATAACGACTAATATTCTTAATGGTATCAAAGATGTGTTGGAGCAGGAAAAACCGGATGTTGTTCTGGTGCACGGGGATACATCTACAACATTTGTCACGGCCCTTGCATGTTTTTATCTTAAAATTCCAATAGGGCATGTGGAAGCTGGTCTTAGGACATATAACATATATTCCCCATATCCGGAAGAGTTTAACCGCGAAGCAGTATCTATTGTTTCGCAGTATAATTTTGCACCAACTCCGTTGTCACGCGATAATCTTTTGCGAGAAGGGCGGAAACCTGAGAATATATATGTCACAGGTAATACTGTTATTGATGCCATGCAGCATACAGTTAAAGAAGATTATGCGCATCCCGAACTTGACTGGGTGGGAGATGGCAAGCTTATTTTTATAACTGCACATAGAAGGGAAAATCTCGGTGAGCCTATGCATCATATGTTCCGAGCAATTAGGCGAGTCCTTGACGAACATCCTGATTGCAAAGCAGTGTATCCGATTCATATGAATCCGGCGGTTCGCGAAGCGGCGGAGCAGGAACTTGGCGGATGCGACAGAATACATATCATAGAGCCTATCGGAGTATTTGATTGCCACAATTTTGAAGTTCGTTCGTTTTTATGTCTGACTGATTCTGGTGGAATTCAGGAAGAATGTCCGTCATATGGTGTTCCGGTATTGGTTATGCGAGATACTACAGAGCGTTTGGAAGGGGTTGATGCGGGTACATTGAAACTGGTCGGAACAGATGAAGATATGATTTATAAAACTTTTAAACTTCTTCTGGAGAATAAAGAAGAATATGATAAGATGAGCAAGGCATGTAATCCTTATGGAGATGGTCATGCCTGTGAAAGAATTGCAGATATTCTGGAAGGTAAAGAATACAATCCTTGGATGCCCGTATAAAGTGTTTTTTGAGAGACAAATTGGATGGAAATGATTATGAAAAAATGTTTTTATGGGAACGTTAAAGAAGCGTTTCACTGGACTTGGCAGGCCATCCGTCAACGGATATGTGCCATACATGAAAGTGGTATATAAGTCGGAGAGATTATCCCTGGATGTAGAGAGAATCTATGTATTCAGGAACAAGTAGCAGATTTGCTTTTGATATGTGCGAGGACAATTTCTGGAATGCTTTGATTGCTTTGCGGAATGTTGTTAACTTGCAGGAGAATATTGTGGAGTGAAAGAAAGTTTTGGGAGATATCCGAGGTATTTCCTATATTTATCCTATGTTGTAACAATTTGGTGCAATAGATGTGTCGGATGCAACAACTGCTAAAATGAAATTGAAGAGATCGCTGCCAAGAAAAAGAGAGTAAGGGGGGACAGCAATATCTATCGAATAAGCAGTGACTATATTCATACTCGTTTATGTTTGTAACCTTTACGATAATCAGCTGCCGCCCCCCTATGTCCAACAATCTTAAAATCAAAACCATCAAAACCCCTACAATAAAGAATTATTATCCCTGTCAGCCACTTGCAACATACCGGCAACACAGGGATAACCTTTGAAGGGGCCGCAAAGTTCTATTTTTCCTTCAGCGTCTAAATTTCTTGCGTTTTCCGCATGTCTGGTTATCACAGCTTTTGTAATCTTGTTATAGGACTTCCCTTTTTTCTTGTCATTGCATATAACCACTTTTCCATAGGATTATTTCCTGTTTTGTGGTTTGTTATTGTTGATTCCGAACGGTTTGTACCAGAATCCGGGATTAAGATTTATATCCAGATATAGCTTTGTACGAATTTCAGTACTTTTTCCCCATAACACTGCTGAAAACAATCATCATCCTGTATTAAAAAATTCCGAAGCATAATTCCTTTTGTATGTTTATATTGTTTGCATAATTCCAGTGTTTGATAAGCCAGATTTACCATGAGTTCTCCTTTTCCGAGGACATACAAGACAGCAAGCAGGTCATCGCTCAAATAGAGTTTTAGTTTAGGTTTTGATGTGTTTTGCATCAGGGAATGGATTTCCGTATAAAGGCGTTGGAAGGATTCCTGCAAATATTTTTCCGAGTATATATGTTTGGCTTTACTGTTGAAAAAGTGATTGAGTTTATAATGTTTATGGTAATATTGGTATAATGCAGGATATGTTTCCTGGAATACGAAGCCTGCTGCATTAAAATCGAAAGAAATATCGGATTTTCTGCAGTAATGCCCCTTTTGGAGGAGTATGGATTCATCGTTTGATTTTGACAGATACATAGCATACAAGGTAATATAATCATCGGAATTATCTGCAAAATGCTGTTGGAACAATATTTTCATCGGTTCTTCATTTTCCTTAATAATTTGATAAAGGAATAAGAAGCCGCCATCAAATAGGCACCATAATTTTTTGTCAATTCCTATAAACTCAATGCTTTTTGTTACAGCCTCATTGATTAAATGATGTTCTACGGTACACTTGGGATTGGAATAGCCCTTGTCTTCCTGGCCGGTTGGGATTTGTTCATAGCCGTGGATATGATGAAGACGATGACCCACATACACCCAAAAGTGGGACCGCATATAGATTATGTCAGGCAAATGGACCTTTACTTTTGTTATATAGTCTTTTCCTACAGGGGCATTTTGATGGCTTATAAGCAAATCTATATTTTTGATTTCAAACAGTCCTTGTTGTTTGAACTGATTGAATGTATCCCTGTCAAATGAGATTCCCGCGTACAGGAAGACTCCGTATGGAAAAACCGTAAGAAAGTCTTCGATAGTAAAGGTTATGGATGGGGTGAAAAGGAAACGCAAATTTCCTTTTGCATATTCAGAGATATTCTCCATATTGCAATCCTTTAAGTTCAATAATTCGTTGCATATTTTTTGAGCAAGATCATTTGTACCAGTTAACAATCGTTCAATATACATAATTGAAAACTCTGAATTGGAGTTTAACAAGTGGTAAAATACGGTATCATTGATTAGACTCTCACTGGGGAGGCGTGCATAATAGCAGGCAAGGAAAAATTCTTTAAAGGTTTGGTGGATAAAGCATAAATTGTTATTTTCGTCTTCACATAAGGCACAGACAGCCTGATTGAAGAAGGTAATTTGCATTGTGTTTATAAGAGAATGCCATTGCTCTTTTGGGATAAAATCATTTACCCCCATCATCCCGGCTAATTCTGTGAGGTATTCGAGTACTTGGGTTTTATAGCATTCAAATTCTTGTTTCCCTATTCCTCCTTGGGTCTGCCTGCGGTTATTGTCATGAAATTCCCATTTAATATAGGATTCAACTGCTTGCTGAATTTGGCTGCTTGGACCGTTTTTTGCCGGTTTATCCTGGCCATATTCCGGAAGGCTCCAGCTATAAATGATCTGATATGCATATCGGCACAATAGGGGAGACTTCAATATAGAGGAATCAGCGGCAGTATCTAAATATTTTTTCAAAAACCGGAGGTATTCTTTTTCTGTGATGAGTGGATTTTCTTTTGCCGGCCATTTATCTGTAAAATGCGAAAGTCCATTTTTTTTGTCATATCGGTTTAGTCTTTTTATGGATTTACATACTTTAAAAGCCTCCTTTTTTGTCAATGGCGGGACTTCGAAAATATCATAATTATCTATGGTATAGTCGAGATTTTTTTGGAGGATCATCTTGTTAAATCCGAAGTGTTCGGGGCGGGTAGAGATGACGAAACGGCAATCGGGATGTGAAGGGACAGGATTACTCTTCTGGTCAAAAAAATTGATAAATTTTTGCAGTTCATTTTCTGTACCATTGATGCAGGACAATTCATCCAGTCCGTCGAAAAAAACAATACATGGTTTGTCATGGGGGATTGTGTCTGTAATTTTGGCAAGGACCTCCTCCAAGGTGCTGCATTCCGTAAACATTTTTGCATAAAGAAGGATAAAATTGCAGTTATGGATATGGGATTTTAGGAATAGCCATTTAAGTATAGTGGATTTACCTGCCCCTGCATGTCCGGTGATGATAATGTTTTTAAAGGGATATTGCTGGTTTTCTATTTTTGACTTTATCTTTTTGACGGATAGGCGGCACCCTTTGTTTTTTCCATAATAGTAAATGGTTCGTGGAACATAATATTTAAGAATTACTCTATTATATTGGTAACTCATATCAAAAGCCTTAACAGAAAGGGCTTTTAGTTTATCCTGCTTTATTTTCAGGTGGTTTTGGGCCATATCAATAATAACAGAGCCCATATCAACAATTTCTTTTCCTGTCTGCCTCCAGTTTTGTTTGACTGCATTGGTGAGGCACTGCTTAAAATTATCCATATTTTTCTCCCGTATTTTTGGATCCCATCCGTGAACAAAGGAACACACGGTTTGCTTTTGTAATTGTCCGCCCTTCGGACGGACGCAAACCGGCGCAGGTATAATCTCTGACGAGATTATACCATATAATATATCGTTTGCGTGAAAAATCTTGCTGATTCCGGAACACCTCCACAGACAGTTCCCGGCAAACGAAAATCTAATTGAATTCCGGCCCGGATAATGGTAAAATACAAATAAAATCCGTGTACACAAAAAATTGCGGTTATGGAAAAAATCCAAAGAGGGAGATGCCAGAATATGAGCGATTATTCTTATAGCAAAGAAATCAACCAGAGCAATGTCACATTCGGAGAACTTGATATTGAAAATATCAGAAAAATGTTCACGAAAATATTTGAGTCCTACAATCCGAAAGTGAAAGCAGAAGTGTTTGACTCTTTTTGCGAAGATTTTTATGACCTTGCCAAAGGGATCCATGCATCGAATGAACGCATGTGGCGCATGATCATAACGGATATGCTTTTCAGCTATGATGAGAGAGGGTATCTGGAAGTGACATCAGCAGACAATTCTATTAAAAGGAAGCAGTTTGCCATTATTGCAAGCGTGATCATCGGGAAGCTGCGGAAAAAGAACTGATTTTTGTGTGGAATGGGGGATGCCATGTGAAGAGGGCAGGCACATTTTTTGCGGCAGTAGCGGTACTGATTCTGGCATTGGGTATGGCGGCGTGGCAGTTTGTGGACCAGGTCAGCAGCCAGCTTTGGATGAATTCCATCCGGACGATAACAGAGAGTACCCATCAGGGGGCGAATGCCCTGAATATCCAGCTGGAGGGGGATTTCGATGCCTTGGATGTGATGTGGGAGAACATTGTCCAGGCCAGGCCCAGTGAACTTAAGCTGGTTTTGACCTTGTATCAGGTAGTGGAACCGGATGTGGTGCTCTATTTCCGGGACAAGGGGAGTGTGCGGGAGAACGTAAAGCCGGACCAGGCGGTCAGTGATTTCCTGAAGGACACTGCTCTTGAGAGGGGGCTTTTGGATTCCCATATCAGCAGCGTGACAGGGGAGGATGTATTCGATATCTTTGTTAAAGTATTCTTTGAGGACGGAACCGAGGCCTACCTGGTAAAGGAATACCGTACCAGGGAGATTGCCCAGCAGTTTACCTTGTCCTTTTATGACAATAAGGGTTTTTCTTATTTGGTGAACCGGGACGGGGGCATCATGGTCCGGCCGGCCCATAAAAACAGCAATCAGGCCATCCGAAATCTTTTTGATACGATTTCCGATACGGAAAATGACCCGGACAGGATAGCAAAGTTCCAAAAGGCTGTACAGGGGCTTGATTCCGGGTGGGAAAAATTCATATATGAAAAAGAGGGGATGGTATTTTGTTATGAGCCTCTTCGGGCGGACTCGGAGTGGCTTCTGGTGTCAATTGTGCCGGAGAATGAGATCACAGTGCAAACCAACAATATTTTAAAAAGAACCATGATTTTTTCAGGCCTGGTGGCCGGGACGATCCTGGTCATGGCGGCTGTCTTTTACGGGATTAAGATGCATGAGAGCAGGAAGTATACCAGCCAGCTGCAGAGAGCCCTGGAGGAGGCGGACAAGGCCAACAGGGCAAAGGGGCAGTTTTTGATGGATATGTCCCATGATATCCGGACACCCCTGAATGCGATTATCGGTCTGACGTCCATAGCAAGGGAGAATACAGGGGATCTGGCCAGGATTGAGGACTGCCTGGAGAAAATCAGGATATCCGGCATCCATCTTCTCAGCCTGGTCAGCGATGTGATGGATATGTCCCAGATTGAGCAGGGGGCCAATATCCTGAAAGAGGAAAGCTTTAGCATTTCCCGGATTTTCAGTGAGGCCACCGGGTTTATGGGGCACAAGGCACAGGAGGCAGGCCTTACGATGGAGATAGCGCCTGTCCGGCTGGAGAAAGAATATGTGGTAGGGGATCCGCTCCGGGTGAGGCAGATACTGCTTAATATTATTGATAATGCCATAAAATATACACCTTCCGGTGGGAAGGTTTTCCTGGAACTGACCCAGGCAGGGGAAGACGGGGAAGGGAAGGGGATTTACAGGTTCCGGTGCAGGGATACCGGGATTGGCATGGAACCGGAATTTTTAGAACGGGTGTTTTTGCCATTTGAAAGGGCCAGGAATACCACCTTCAGCAAGATAGCAGGCACAGGGGTAGGGCTTGCCATTACAAAGAGCCTGCTGGATCTGCTGGGAGGAAGCATTTCTGTCGAGAGCGAGCCGGGAAAAGGTTCTTATTTTACCGTGGAGTTTTGCCTGAAGCTGCAAAAAGAGGCTTCCCCTCCTGTGGAGGAAAGGGAGGGGGATGAAGTGGCGGTCCCGGAAGAAGCCGGGGAAGAAGAGGTTTTGGATTATACCTCCAGGCGTGTTTTGCTGGTGGAGGACAATGAACTGAATATGGAGATAGCGGTAGAACTGATAGGCATCACCGGTGTCCAGGTGGAGACTGCCTGTGACGGACAGGAGGCGGTGCAGATGTTCGGGGAGCATCCCTGCGGGTATTATGATTTGATTTTTATGGATATTCAGATGCCTATTATGGATGGCTATGAGGCCACCCGCCAGATACGCGGGATGGACAGGGAGGATGCGGGGAAGGTTCCCATTGTTGCTTTGTCTGCCAATGCCCTTGCAGAGGATGTGAAGAATTCCCTGCAGGCAGGGATGAACAGCCATGTGGCCAAACCGGTGGAACTGGATTCCATTGAGAAGGTGCTGGCACAGTATTTCAGATAGGGCAGGAGCAAATCCGGGGAACTTCCGGAGGAATCTGTCCGGCAGCAAGGATGAAAGCCCGAAAAGGTAAGGAGTATGCATGATCAGAGATTATATTTATGATGTCAGCGGGGATTGCCCGGGGAATGTTTACCTTGGGGCAGGGGAGACAAGTCTTTTGTTTGATGCCGGGATGGCTTGCTGCGGGGAGAAAATGGCAGAACGTGCAGCATCGGTTTTAGGCGGCAGGCCCCTGGATTATGTGTTTTTGACACATAGCCATTTTGACCATGTTTCAGGGATCCCTTATATCAGGAAGAGATGGCCTGGGGTAAAGGTATACATAGCGCCCCATGGGAAGGATATCCTGGAAAAGCCGTCTGCCTTGCGCCGGATCCGGGAGATGAACGAGGCGGCGGCAGTGGATCAGGGAGTGGCCGGACTGTCTTACCGGGACGAGGACTTGCATGCGGACGGCGTGCTGGCGGATGGGCAGGTTTTCCGGCTTGGTGAGTGGAAGGTAACGGCAATAGAGACCCCGGGGCATACCCGGGATAGCTTTTCCTTCCTGGTTGAGAGGGATTTTTGCGGGGAACGGCTGTTGGTTTGTGCGGAGACCGCCGGGGTATATATGGAAGGGGGACGTTTAAGCCCCTGCTTTTTGCTGGGGTATCACATGTCAATGGATTCCCTGTCTAAGCTGAGAGGGCTCGGTGCGGATATTCTGCTTTTTGCCCATTCTGGGTTTGCTCCGGAAAGAAGGGCCGAAGATACATGGAAACGTTGTATGAAAGAGCATGAGCAGGCAGTGAGCAGGATCCGGGCAGAGGGGAAGCGTGACATTCTGCTGGAGGATAAGATCAGAAACCTTGCAGAATATTACTGGCCGGAAAGCATAAGGAAATATCAGCCCTACCAGGCATATGCCGTGAATATGAAGAGTATGCTGGAGAAGGTTGGGCAGGAAGAGTGGCCGGACGAATGATGATGGGAAAAGGGATCAGGAGGATGGCGGCGGCCTGGATGGCCGCCCTCGTGTTGGCAGGGGCAGGCGGCTGTGCAAAAACGGCAGACGCCCCAAAAGAGGATCAGGAAAGAGTTTTTGCAGGACAGGAAACGGGGATAAGGGATGCCTCGGAGGAGGGTGAGGAGAAAGCCATAGCCGGAGGCAAGAAAGAAGAGACCCAGGTACGGCAGGAAGAAGAACAGGTAAAGCAGGAAGAGGGGCAGATAAAGCAGGAAGAGGGGCAGGCAGAGCAAGGAGAAGAGCAGATAAAGCAGGAAGAAGGGCAGGCAAAGCAGGAAGAGGGGCAGGCAAAGCAGGAAGAGGAGCAGGTAAAGCAGGAAGAGGGGCAAGTAAAGCAGGAAGGAATGCAGGCAGAGCAGGGAGGAACGCCAGGAGATGAAAGCGGCGGCTTCCCGGAAAGGGAATCTCCTGCTTATGCCCAAGGCTTTGTGGTGCTGGCGGAGGAAGTTCCGGATATCGTCCAGGAGATCCGTTACTATTCCACCTATAATTTTGTGGGCCAGCGTATTGACGGCTATGAGAAGCCATGTGCCCTGCTTACCGAGGAGGCGGCCTCTGCCCTGAAAAAGGTCAGTGATGATGTGATGGAACAAGGCTACCGCCTGAAGGTTTATGACGCTTACCGGCCTCAGATGGCAGTGGATCATTTTGTGAGGTGGGCAAAGGATCAGGAAGATACCAGGATGAAGCCATACTTTTATCCGGAGGTGGAAAAAAGCAGGCTTTTTGAGGAGGGATACATCAGCGCCAGATCCGGCCATAGCAGGGGGAGCACAATAGATCTGACCCTGCTGGATATGGAAACAGGGAAGGAAGCGGACATGGGCGGCGTGTTTGATTATTTTGGAAAACGATCCCATTCCGATTATGTGGGGAATCTGACTGCCGAACAGCAGAAAAACCGCCGTATCTTGCGTGAGGCCATGCTGCGCCATGGATTTAAGGCAATAAGCACGGAGTGGTGGCATTATACACTGAAGGAGGAACCTTATCCGGATACTTATTTTGATTTCCCGGTGAACTGAATAACAGAGGATGGAAAAGGATGCGCGTATCTGCAATGGATGCGCGTGTTTTTTGCGTCAGAGGGAAGGGCGCCGCCGAAGCGGCCCGCCCCAGGCGGAGAATCCTGCTTTGCAGGACTCTTATTTGCAAAAAGTTGCTTCTGCCAGAAATATTTTGTTGACATATAATACTATATGATATATAATATAGGTGTTTAAACAATATTATAAAGCACAATAGGACATGGACAGGAGAGGAATCATGGTATTTAATACAGGAGCGGCGCTCCTGGATGCGATTGTGCTGGCAGTCGTGTCGCGGGAGCAGCAGGGGACTTATGGCTATAAGATCACCCAGGATGTCCGGGGCGCCATTGATATCTCGGAATCCACTTTATACCCGGTGCTTCGCAGGCTGTTAAAGGAGAACTGCCTGGAGAGTTATGACCTGGCGATTGACGGCAGGAACCGGAGGTATTACCGGATTACGGAGAGCGGGAGGCTGCAGCTGAACCTATACCGTGGAGAGTGGAGCGTTTATTCCCAGAGAATTTCCAGGATACTTGAGGAGGCAGATTGATGGACAGGAAGGATTTTATGAAGGAATTGGAATATCTTCTGCAGGATATTCCGGAGGAGGAGAAGGAAGATGCCATCGCCTATTATCGGGATTACCTGGAGGATGCCGGGGATGAGCACGAGGCGGAAGTGATCTCGGAGTTTGGCAGCCCGGAGAGGGTGGCTGCGATCATCCGTGCGGATTTGGGAGGGGATCTGGAAAACGGAGGGGAATTCACGGAGAGCGGGTACCAGGATGAACGTTTCCGGGATCCCAGGTACCAGGTGGCAGAGAGGAAGGAAAGGACAGATGCCGATGGCCAATGGCAGCAGGGAGGAGCGGATGCCGGGGGAGGTGATGGGCAGCAGAGGAAAGGAGCGGGCCCGGACAGAGGTTTTTTGGCAAAGGGAAGCCCGGCAAGCCGGGTTTTGAAGGTGGTTTTGCTGCTGGCGATCCTTTGTATGGCTTCACCGATTCTGCTGGGGATCGGCGGAGGGATAGCCGGGATTGGGGCGGCTCTGCTGATATTGCTTTTGGCACTGGTTTTATTGTCCGGGGTCCTTACCGTGACGGCGTGGATCGGCGCGGTGGCCTTGCTGGTGCTGGGAGGAGGGATGATGTTTGCCTATCCCTGGAGCGGGCTGCTGCTTATCGGTTTTGGGATATTTGTGATGGGGCTGGCGTTTCTGGGGATTGCGGTTTCTGTGGTGGTATATGGGAAGCTGATTCCTTTTTGTATCTGTGGCGCGACAGACTGGTTTAACCGTCTGTTACACCGAAAGAAAGGGGGAAGGAGATGAAAAAACTGATAAAATGGATGCTGATCCTCTCGGCAGTGTTTTGCCTGCTGGGGATTGGCGTTATCACGGCAGGAGCCATGATGGACGGCGGCTATTATCTGGGGCAGGCGTTGAGGGCGGCTGACCGTTGGGACGGCCGGTGGGAAGAGTGGCATAAAGACCAGAGACTGTGCCAGGAAGAAGGCCTGGAGGCCATAGAATATATGGATAAAACGCCCCTTTTGGAACCGGGAAGCCAGGAACTTCCTTTAACGAAAGTAAATGTATATGAGGGGATCCGGGAACTGGAGGCAGATATCGCCGGCATGGTGATTTTCCGGGAATCCGAGGAATTGTCGGACGGGCAGGTGAGGATTCTCAGAGGAGATGACGGGGAAGATTATGAATACCGGCAGGAAGGGGATACTTTAAAGATCACCTATCCGGAAAAGCGCAAAAGGGACGGCCTGAGTTTCAGGAACACGGTTACGGTCCAGGTTCCGGCAAAAAGCCCCTTAAAGGAGATTGAGATTGAGGTCAACGCCGGGGAATGCCTGGCAGAGGCTATGGAGGCCGAAGAGATCTCTCTGCAGGTGAATGCCGGGCAGATCGAGGTAAAGAAGGGGAAGGCCGACAGACTGGAATTGGAGGCAGATGCCGGGCAGATCCTCTGCCGGGCCGATGTGACGGAGAAGGTTTCAGCGGAATGCGGCCTTGGGGAAATTTTGCTGACCCTGAAAGGGGTGCGGGAGGATTTTGATTATGAACTGGAATGTTCCGCCGGGATGATTTCCCTGGGCGGGCCTGAGCCAAAGGAGTATGTGGGCCTGAACCAAAAGACAAAGATTGGCCATGAAGCCGGAAAGAAGGCAGAACTGGAATGCGCTATGGGAAGCATAGTGGTGGATTATTTTGATGGACAATGACTGGAATAAAGGACGAAAGGATGAATATAAGATGGACAAAAACCGTAAATTATACCGCTCCAATAAGGATAAGATGATCTGTGGGGTATGCGGAGGGCTGGGGGAATATCTCAATGTAGATCCAACCCTGATCCGCCTTGCATGGGTGCTGCTGACCTGTTGGGCAGGCATGAGTATTCTTGCCTATCTGGTGGCGGCGGTTATTATTCCCCTTGATCCGGAATACTAAAGGGGAACGGCGTATTTTGTGAATAAGGCAATGTGACATCGGGCATACTTCTTTTATGCAAAACATGGAAAGGAGTATGCCTTTATTATGCCAAAAAGTAATAAAACCAAAAAACCCTTTGACATAAACAATATGACCCCGGAGGAACAGCTGAAATTTGAGATAGCGGAGGAGTTGGGGCTTGGCGCCAAGGTGCTGGAGAATGGATGGAGGAGTTTGACCTCAAAAGAGAGCGGGAGGATTGGGGGGCTGATTACCAAGAGAAAGAGGGAGATGAAAAAGATGGGATGACGGGTGTTTCCTTTCCCCATGATGAATATGATATGAAAGGCTTGCCAAATCGGGAAATGTTTTTTATAATCATAAAATAGTACACTGAGGGTAAGGCCAGCATAAGAGTGGGGGATGAGGATGGGGAGACAGCTGAAAAGCGGATATACCACGGGTACCTGTGCTTCGGCTGCGGCCATGGCTGCAGCCGTTTTTGCATTGGGCGGGAGCCCGGGGAAGGTGAGGGTCCGGCTGGCCAACGGGACAAGGGCAGATTTTGCCCCGGAATGTGGGGTTTGCCCTGCAGATGCCGGGGAGGGCGGCCTTTGGTGCCGGGTGAAGAAGGATGCCGGGGATGACCCGGATGTGACAGACGGGGTATGGGTGTATGCCGGGGTGTTCCCGGTGTCCAAGGAGGATTTTGGGAGGCTTTGCCGGGATGGGGCAGGGTATGTGATGGGGGAATATCCAAGGCTCTATTTAAACGGAGGGCCAGGGATCGGGATTGCAGAGAAGGAAGGGCTTTCCTGCCCCGTGGGGCATTATGCAATCAACCCGGTTCCGCGGAGGATGATTCTGGAGGCGGTAAGCCAGGTGTGCCGGGAAATGGCCTGGGGGAACTATATGGAGATCCGGATCGCGGTCCCGGAGGGCGCTAAGTTGGCAGAAAAAACCTTTAACCCGAGGCTTGGGATCCGGGGAGGGATCTCGGTTTTAGGAACCACCGGCCTGGTGGAGCCCATGAGCGAGCATGCGCTGGTGGAGACGGTCCGGCTGGATATCCGGATGAAGAAGATGGCTGGGGAGAGGGTGCTTCTTTTGACGCCGGGGAATTACGGGGAGGCGTTTTTGGAGGAGATGCTGGGGGTGCCTTTAGGCAAGGCGGTGAAATGCAGCAATTTTATCAGGGATTCTGTGGCAATGGCAGGGGAGGCGGGATTTACACGGCTGCTTCTGGCGGGGCATATCGGAAAGATGGCAAAGGTGGCAGGAGGGGTGGGAAACACCCATTCCCGGTATGGGGACGGCAGAATGGAAATGATGAGGCTGCTTACCGAGGAGGCAGGGAGAAGCCTTTGTGCAAAGGACAAGACAAGGGGGCCCTGTGGCAAGGGAAAACTGGCGGAAAAGATGGGAAATGCCAACACAACGGAGGAGGCGGTAGGATGGCTGAAGGAGAGAGGGATGGCAGAGCCGGTGCTTTCGCTTGCGGCCAGGAAGGTGAAAGAGCAGGTGGAAAGCTGGGCAGCCGGGAGCCTGGAGGCGGAGGTGGCGGTGTTTTCTTCGGTACATAGGGTGATGGGGGCCACCGGGAGGCTGCAGGATTTTCTGCTGTTATGGAAAGGGGAGGCATGAGGCTGGCAGTTATCTGTTTTACAAGGGGCGGTGCAGGCTGGTGCAGGAAGCTGGTGGAGGGATTTAGGGAATTGGGAGCGGAATGTGAGGGCTATGTGCCGGTGCGTTTTTTTTCCGGAGGCATGGCAGGGCTGCCGGGGCTCTATCCTTTGGAAGAACCGGCCGGGGAATGGACAGGCCGGCAGTTTAAGCGGGCGGACGGGTTGGTTTACATAGGGGCTGCCGGGATTGCCGTGCGTGCCGCGGCGCCCTTTCTGCGGGATAAGATGACCGATCCGGCCATTGTGGTGATGGATGAGGCAGGGCGGCATGCAGTTTCCCTGTTGTCGGGCCATGTGGGGGGAGCAAACAGGCTGGCCAGGATGGTGGCTGCGATCTGCGGGGCAGAGCCGGTTATTACCACGGCCACAGACGTGAGGGGGAAGACGGCCATTGATGTCTGGGCGGCGGAGAGGGGACTGGCTGTCGGTGACAGGAAACAGCTCAGGCAGGTGGCGGCGGCATTCCTGGAGGACAGGCCGGTAGGTTTTTTCAGTGATTTCCCCCTCCCGGATCCGGAACCGGAGGGGTGCATCCGGGAAAAAGAGGGGGAGAGGAACGTATGGCTGACCATCCGGACATCGCCGGGGCCGGAGGATGGTGTGCTCTGCCGCCTGGTTCGGGAAGGACGGATCTTGAAGCTTATTCCCCCCCTTCTGACTCTGGGGATCGGATGCCGCAAAGGCGTCCCCGGGGAGCGTATCCGGCAGATGGCAGAGGGAATCCTGACACAGGCTGGCCTGGAGAGACTGGCAGTGGCAAGGCTGGCCAGCATTGACAGGAAGAAGGGGGAGGAAGGGATTTGTGAACTGGCCAGGGAGTGGAAGGTTCCTTTTGTGACATATCCGGCAGAGGAACTGGAGCAGATTACAAAGCCAGTGGCAGAGTCGGCGTTTGTGCGGCAGGTAACCGGGACTGGTAATGTGTGTGAGCGGGCGGCGCTTGCCGGGGCCGGGGAGGGCGGCCGGCTTTTGGTGGGGAAACAGGCCGGGGCCGGGGTGACTGTGGCGGTGGCCTCTGGAATATGGGACGGCAGGAAGAGAGGATAGGATGGCAAAGCTGATTATTTTTGGCGGAACATCGGAGGGGAGGGAACTGGCAGAGTATGCAGCGTCAATGGGGATCCCCACATTGCTCAGCGTAGTTTCGGACTATGGAAAAAAAACGGCAGGTGAGGCGGAGGGGCTGTGGGTGCGCTGCGGCGTGCTGGAGGAGGAAGGGATGCTGGATCTGTTAAAGAAGGAGATGCCATCTATGGTGCTGGATGCGACCCATCCCCATGCGGTTCTGGCGGGCAGGCAGATCCAGGCAGCCTGCCGGCGGGCAGGGGTCCGCTGTTTGAGGGTCTTAAGAGATCCGGAGGCAGGCGGCGTCGGGGCAGACAGGACAGAGGGGGAGGTTTTTTTTGTACATACCCCGGAGGAAGCCCGGGATATCCTGGCAGCGGATGACAGGCCGGTACTCCTGGCCACCGGCAGCAAGGAATTGCCTGTGTTTTTGGAGGCGCCGCATTTAAGGGAACGGATCTATGCCAGAGTGCTGCCGGACAGCAGGGTGCTGGCAGAATGTGAGAGGCAGGGGTTAAAGGGCAGGCAGGTGATTGCCATGCAGGGGCCTTTTTCGGAGGAAATGAATTGTGCCATGATCCGTTCTGTTGGGGCAGGGTGGCTGGTGACAAAGGAATCCGGAAGCAGGGGAGGATTTTGGGAAAAACTTAGCGCAGCCGAGAAATGCGGGATCCCCACGGTGGTGATCCGACGGCCCGAACAGGAAGCAGGCATCTCTGTGGGGCAGGCCAGGATGGAAGTGTCGCGGCTGGGGGGCAAGAGGGAACTGGCCCTGATCGGTATGGGGATGGGATCCGGAAACCAGCTGACGGTGGAAGCGCTGGAGTCATTAAGGCAGTGCGATGTGGTGCTGGGGGCGCCCCGTATGCTGGCGGATGTGGAAAAATGGGTGGGGGAAAAGCCCCGGGTGGCGGTATATCTGGCGGAGGAGGTGGAACGCTGGCTGGAAGGGCATCCCGGATATCACAGGGCTGCGGTCGTCTATTCCGGCGATACCGGTTTTTACAGCGGATGTACTTCCCTGCTTAACCGGCTGGGTCCTGGCCGGGAGGATTTCAGGATCCGGGTCTTTGCCGGTATTTCCACCCTTTCCTGTCTTTGTTCCCGCCTGGGCTGCCCATGGGAGGGGATCCACCCGGCAAGCATGCATGGCAGGGAGTGCGACGTGGAGTCTCTTCTGCGGAACTACCCAAAGGTATTTCTGCTTTTGGGCGGGGAGGAAAGCCTGGGGAAGCTTTGCGGACGCCTGGTACGGGCAGGGATGGGCAAGGTGAAGGTATCTGCCGGTATCCGGCTGGGGTATGCCGATGAGAGGATTGTGAGGGGAAGTGCAGAGGAACTGTGCGGGAGGGAAGAGGATTTACTGGCGGCAGTGATCCTGGAGGGGCAGGCAGGAGGTGAGGCGGTTGGATGACAGGTATTTTATCCGTGGGAAAATCCCCATGACCAAAAGCGAGGTCCGGGCAGTTTCCCTGTCAAAGCTGGAGTTGGAAAAGGATAGTGTTGTCTACGACATCGGTGCAGGGACGGGGTCAGTGGCCATAGAGGCGGCACTGTACGCACGGCAGGGGCATGTCTATGCCATAGAGCAGAAGAGGGAAGGCTGTGAACTGATCCGCAGAAACCAGGAAAAGTTTGGGGTCGGGAACCTGACCGTCCTGGAGGGGCGTGCGCCAAAAGCCCTGAGGGAACTGCCTGCCCCGGACAGGGTGTTTGTGGGAGGGAGCGGAGGGGAACTGGGCGGTATCCTGGATCTGGTGTGGGAAAAGAATCCCCGGGCCCGGGCAGTGGTCAATGTTCTTGCATTAGAAACCCTGGCAGCAGTGTGGGAGTATCTGGAACACCGCAGGCTGGAGGCAGAAATTGTCAGCATCCAGGTATCCAGGGCAAAAAAAACAGGGAATTACCATCTGATGCAGGGCCAGAACCCGGTTTATATTATTACGGTTGACCCTGCTGCAGGGTGGGGTGGGGAAGAACTTACCTTAAATAGGGAGGTTCGGCAATGCTGCATTTGATTACCGGAGGGAGCGCCAGCGGAAAGTCCGCCTACGGCGAACAGGCTGTGCTGAAAGAGGGGAAGCCCTTTTGCTATTATCTGGCCACCATGCATCCCTGGGGGGAGGAAGGGCAGGCCAGGGTGGCCAGGCACCGGAGGCAGCGGGAAGGAAAGGGGTTTATCACGGTGGAGGCCTACCGCTGCCTGGACAAGGTGGTACTGCAGCCGGGGCAGGCGCCGCCGGAGGACAAGGCGGTGCTGGTGGAATGCATGTCCAATCTGATGGCAAATGAAATGTTTGAGGGGGGCGGGAGTGACAGGGAGATTTTAGGGCGGGTACAAAAGGGGATCTGCCATCTTATGGAGTGTGCGAAGACTGTGGTGGTGGTTACAAATGAGGTGTTTTCCGATGGGGCAGGGTATGAGGCAGAGACGATGCGTTATATCCGGCTTTTGGGGCAGGCAAATCAGGAACTGGCTTTTTTGGCAGACAAGGTAACTGAGGTGATATATGGAATTGCGGCAGAGAGAAAGCCGGGGCCATAGGGCCTGGCGAGAGAAGAAATGTGAGGGAGAGGATGGGAGCCAAGGTGGTTTATGAAAGCCTGGTGATTGCTTTTGCCATGTATTCCCGCATCCCTGTCCCCCAGGTGAAGTGGACGGACAGAGGCATGGGGTATGCGCTTTGTTTTTTTCCGCTGGTTGGGGTGGTGATTGGAGGCGTGATGGCAGGGTTTTCCTGGCTGGCACATAAAACGGGGATGGGGAGCCTGGCATACGCCTGCATCGGGACAGCAATCCCGGTTCTCCTTACGGGAGGGATCCACATGGACGGATTTCTGGATGTGGAAGATGCCAGGGGTTCCTGCCAGACGGCGGAAAGAAAGCTGGAGATCATGAAGGATCCCCACACAGGCGCTTTTGCCATTATCGGCGGTTTTGTCTATCTGCTGCTCTATCTGGCGGCCCTCAGCGAACTGGGGGCGGAGGCCTTTCCGGCAGCAGCCGGGGTCTATGTGCTGGAGAGGGCTCTTAGCGGCTGGTCGGTGGTGTCCTTCCCCAAGGCAAAAAAAGACGGGCTGGCCAGCACTTTTGCAAGGCAGGCGCAGAAACGGGCCGTGCAGGCGGCGATGGTTGCATGGGGGATTGGAGCAGCTGTTTTTTTGGTCCGGACGGGTGGGAAAACGGCAGGAGGGCTGGCCGTAGCGGCGGCGCTTTTGGCGATGGCATGGTATTACCGGATGGCTGTGAGGGAGTTTGGCGGGATGACCGGGGACTTGGCAGGGTATTTCCTTCAGGTATGTGAGTTGGGAATGCTGGGGGTTCTGGCGGCAGCAGGATAAGGGGACAGCCTGCGGCAGGATGGGAATGGGGCAGGCTGTCTAATATAAAACGGGTGAGGAAAAGGAAAATCAAATGAAAATATTGAAGAAAAATGTGGCTTTAATGGCAGTGCTTTTCTCGGTGGCGGCAGGAATCGCCTTTCCGGTTCCGGCTCAGGCTTTTGAGCGGGAGGAAGAGGTGGGAAGGTATTTGGGGGCAGCGAGGAAACAGCAGATGGAAGAAGAGGCCAGGGAGGCTGTAAAAAACGGGGAGGAAAGGGTGTTCTGGCTGGCGCCCCTGGATGAGGACGGCCGGACTGCCGTGGGGTTATACGGCGGGATTCCTTCCGGGGCTGTCTTTTATAGTTCCGTGGACCAGGTATGGCAGCCTTTAAAGGAAAATATTGTGTATCCGTCTTCCGTCCATCAGGTTGGGGCAAAGACCGGAACCGTATATATCAGCTGGGAGAACGGGAGAGGAAACCTGTTTTCCTATACGGCAGACCAGTATGAAGAGATCGTTGACATGGTCAGCCGCTTTAAGGAAGAATATATCCGCGATGATATGACGGATTTTGAGAGGGAGATGCAGATCGTCCAATACCTGGTGGCAAATGTCACCTATCCCTATGACCGTTACCTGGCTGGCCTGGATACCAGGGAGGATCACAATGCCTATGGTGCGCTGGTGCGGGGGGAGGCAGTCTGTGAGGGCTATGCGGAAGCATTTTGCTGGCTGGCAGACAGCTGCGGGCTCAAAACCCGGTTTGTCTATGGGAACTATGACAACGAACTCCATGACTGGAATATGGTAAACCTGGATGGGCAATGGTACCAGATTGATATCACATCGGATGACACGATAGAACGGAATGGCGTCAGGAACGGTTACGGATGGGGGAATCTCCGCAACAAATACCTGAATCTGACGGATAGCCAGATGGGGCGTGACCATCAGTGGCAGCCTTTGGAGAAGATGGCCTGCCGGTCGGGAACCTACGGGCCGGGTGCTGTAGCGGAATACCTGAAAAAGAAAAGGAAATAGTATGATTCTGATTATTGGAGGCATGGGCCAGGGAAAACGGGCATTTGCCCGGAAGCTGGCCGGTACAAAGGCGCCGGAATTTGATGCCAATTTGGCGGACGGGCTGTCGGATCCGCCCCGGTTTGCCCTGCAAAAACCATATCTGACATCCTTCCAGGGCTGGATCCGACAAATCCTGGAGGCAGGGGGAGACCCGGAAGAATTCGTGGGCCGGGTGCTGGCAGGAATGCCAAGGATCATAACCATGGATGAGGTGGGATGCGGCATTGTCCCGGCCGAACGCACAGAGAGGGATTACCGTGAAGCGGCAGGACATGCAGGGCAGATGCTGGCAGCCAATGCCAGTGAAGTATACCGGGTGATATGCGGCATCCCACAAAAGATTAAGGGGTAGCGGCATGGAACTGGCAATGGCGGCAGGGATTGGTTTTTTGCTGGATCAATGGATTGGAGATCCGGAAGGCTGGTGGCACCCGATACGGGCAATCGGCTGGCTGACCGGTTCTCTGGAAGGGCTGCTGAGGCGGCTTTTTCCGGCAGGAAGGGCAGGACAGCTGCTGGCAGGCGGGGTGCTGGCAGTGCTGGTTCCCATTGTGGCCGGAAGCGTCGCTGCCGGGGTTTTGGCGGCTGCGGGAAGAATTCACCCGGCAGTTCGTTTCCTGGTTATGTGCGTGATGGACGGACAGATTCTGGCAGCAAAATCGCTGAAAACAGAGAGCATGAAGGTGTATGATGCATTACAGGAGGGGGATGAAGAAAAGGCAAAGTGGGCGGTGTCCCGGATCGTCGGGAGGGATACGGAACCATTATCTGAGGAGGGGATTATCCGGGCAGCGGTGGAGACCGTGGCGGAAAATACCTCAGATGGGGTAATTGCCCCGCTTTTTTATCTGTTCCTTGGGGGTCCGGCCCTGGGGTTTTTCTACAAGGCGGTCAATACTATGGATTCCATGGTTGGATACAAAAATGAAAAGTACCGGTATTTTGGGCGGGCTGCTGCCAGGCTGGACGACCTGGCGAACCTGATACCGGCGCGCCTGGCCGCATTGTTTTTAATCGGGGCTGCCTGGCTGCTGCCGGGGTTTGACGGAAAAAGAGCATGGAGGATTTGGCGCCGGGACAGATATTGCCACAAAAGCCCCAATTCTGCCCAGGGAGAGGCGGCATGTGCCGGTGCACTGGGGATAGAACTTGCAGGCCCGGCCTGGTATTTCGGCGTGTTGCAGGAAAAGCCGGTAATCGGAGATGGGACAAGGAAAGCCGTGGCCCAGGATATCCCGGAGGTGAACCGGCTGATGATGGCCGGCTCATGGATGGCATTGGCAGCAGGGCTTGGGATTTCCCTGGGAGCCCTGCTGCTGTAATTGGAAGACAGAAAGAGGCAGAAAACAATGGCATATATGCTTCATGGAGGAGATATTTACCATAAAAAGATAACCTACGATTTTTCCGTGAACGTCAATCCCCTTGGCATTCCCCCTGGGGTGCAGCAGATCCTCCGGGATTCAGTGGGACACTGGGACAGCTACCCGGATCCGGAATGCAGGCAGCTGAGGCGGAAATTGGCAGGGCATCACGGGGTGGAGGAAGAACGGATTGCCTGCGGCAACGGGGCGGCAGACCTGATTTACCGGCTGGCTTTTGGGATAAGGCCGCGAAAAGCCCTGCTGCCTTCGCCTACCTTTTCGGAATACGGGCGGGCCCTTTCGGCTGTGGGCTGCCAGGTGCGGCATTACGGGCTGCGGGAGGAGGAGAATTTCCGGGTGGACGTAGGGGAATTGGCCAGGTTTTTGGAGGAGGGGGATATCCTGTTCCTCTGCAATCCCAACAACCCGACCGGGCAGGCGGTACCAAACAGGCAGGTGGCACAGCTTTTGCAGGCCTGCCGGGACAAGCAGGTTTTTTGCGTGCTGGATGAATGCTTCTGCGAGTTTTTGGACCGGCCGGATACCTACACATTTATGGGAAATATCCGGGACTGGCCAGAGGCCGTGATTCTCCGGGCATTTACCAAATCCTATGCTTTGGCGGGGCTCCGGCTGGGTTATGCGGTCTGCGGGGATCCTGGGGTTGCAGGGAAGCTGCGCCAGACGGGACAGCCCTGGAGCGTGTCGCTGCCAGCCCAGGAGGCCGGGGTTGCGGCATTGGAGGAGAAGGACTATTTGGAACAGGTCAGAAGCCTGCTTAGGAGGGAGCGGGAGTATGTGGGGGACGGGCTTACAAAACTTGGGTTTTGTGTGTTTCCTTCCCAGGCCAATTACCTGCTCTTTAAGGATGTGGAGGAGGACAGCCACGGGAATCTCTGGGAGCAGCTGCGGGAAAAGGGGATCCTGATCCGGGACTGCAGCAATTTTGCCGGGTTAGGCAGCAGCGGCAGTGGTTTGCCCGGCAAGGATCCTGCCTTCCGCTATTACCGGACAGCAATCCGCACCCGGGAAGAGAACGAGAAGCTTTTGGATGCAGTCCGCATGGCTGTACAAGGAAAAAATGAGAAAGAAAGGAATCCCGTGATATGAGTACCTATCGAATCCTGCTGGCAGACGATGAGGAGGAGGTCCGCAAGGCCATCATCCGTAAAATTGACTGGGAGAGCCTCGGCTTTGAGGTGGCCGGGGATGCGGACAACGGGGAGGAAGCACTGGAAAAGATCGAGCAGCTGAAACCCGATGTGGTAATGACGGACATTCGGATGCCCTACATGGACGGCCTGTCCCTCACAGCGAGGATACGCCAGAAATATCCCTCCATCAAGGTGCTGATCTTTTCCGGGTACGACGATTTTGAGTATGCCCAGCAGGCCATCAAGCTGAATGTGACGGAATATATCCTAAAGCCGGTGAATGTGGAGGAACTGACGGAGATCTTAAACCGGGTGAGGGACAGCCTGGACGAAGAGATTGAGCAGCGGCGCAATGTCCGCCTGCTGCGGGAAAGCTACCAAAACAGCCTGCCTATTATCCGGGAACTTTTCTTAAATGATTTTGTCCGGGGGGATATTCCGGACGGGGAGGTAACCCCAAAGCTGGAGGAGTACGGGGTGGACATTTTAGGCGCCCGTAAATGGCTGGCGGCAGTGATCAGCGTGGAACCGGAGGAACGGGAGGAGGGGCAGCCTTTATCCCTTCAGCAGGAACAGAAGCTGATCCCCATTTCCGTCAGGCAGCTGGTGGAGGATAACCTCCGGGAATATTTCCGCTTTACCACATTCAATTCCACTGGCGGCATTACCATCATTGCAGCGATTGACGGAAGGAATACCCAGACCAGTTTTATTGACCTTTTGGGGGATATCTGCAAGGAGATACGCCGGATCCTGGAAGTGACGGTGACCATCGGGGTAGGCCATAGCAGCCAGGCATTGGAGGAAATCGGCAGATCCTACCAATCGGCCATAGATGCTTTGGGGTATAAGGCGATTGTGGGGGCAGGGGGGACCATCTATATCAACGACATGGAGCCGGTCAGCCGGGGGAAGCTGAAGCTGGAGGAGAAGGATGAGGCGGAACTGGAGGCACAGATCAAATTCGGCACTTCCGAAAGCATTGGGGAAACGGTGCGGGGGCTGATGGCAAGGATGGACGACGCCAAGGTCCATGCCAGCCAGTGCCAGGTGTACCAGCTGTCGCTGGTCAATTGCGTGACCCGGCTCATGCAGCAGTATGATATGGATCTGCAGCAGATTTTTGAGAGGGACGGCGGCTTTGCGAGGCTGATGGGCAACGGCCAGCAGAGAGAGGCGTTTACCCTATGGCTGGCACAGGTGGCATGCCAGATGAATGAGTCAATCAACCAGCGGCGGGACAGCACTACCAGGCAGGTGATCGAGGAGGCGAAACTCTACATCCAGGAACATTATCCGGATCCTGAATTGTCGGTGGAGATGATCTGCCGCCAGCTTCACATGAGCCCGGCTTATTTTTCCACCATGTTCCGGAAGGAGACGGGCAAAACCTATGTGGCCTACCTGACTGAGGTGCGGCTCAGTAAGGCGGTGGAACTGCTGAATGAAACCAATGACAAGACGTATGTGATTGCCCGGAAGGTGGGGTACCAGGAACAGAACTATTTCAGCTACGTATTTAAGAAAAAATACGGGGTATCCCCCACGAAGTTCCGGAATGTCTGACCTGGGCAGGGGAGGATTATGGCGAAGATAAAGAAACCTGATTTTCTGCAGGAAACCAGCATCCGCTACACGATTTTTGTCTATTTCACGGTCACAGCCCTGGTGATGATCCTTCTCATCGGCATATCCCTCTACGGGCGTCTGGAGGCCCAGCTTACGGCCACCATCCGGGAAGAAAACCAGGCGGTGATCAGCCAGGTCAGCATGTCGGTGGATTCTTATCTGCGGACGATTATGAAACTGTCGGATTCCCTCTACTACGGGGTGATCAAAAATGCGGACCTCTCCACGGAGGCGGAGGTGGTAAACAGTGAGATCACCCTGCTTTACGACAATAACAAGGACTCCGTTTCCAATATTGCCCTGCTGTCTAAGAAAGGGGAAATCCTGTCTGCCGTGCCGGCTGCCCGCTTAAAGACAGGCATGGACGTGACCGGGGAGGAATGGTTCAAAAATTCTCTGGAGAGGCCGGAAAATTTCCATTTTTCCATGCCCCATGTACAATATATTTTTGACAACAGCGAGAACCAGTACCGGTGGGTCATCTCCCTCTCCCGGGCAGTGGAGATTACCCAGGGCACATCTACGGACCAGGGAGTTCTGCTCATTGACATTGCGTATGGCAGCCTGAAACAGCTTTTGGACAATGTGGCCATGGGGAACCAGGGATATCTGTACCTGGTCAGCAGCGGCGGGGAACTGATTTACCATCCCAAAATGCAGCTGATCGATGCAGGCCTGGCCCGTGAAAATACGGCTGCTGCTTATGATTACCGAGGGGGCAGTTACCGGGAAGCCTATGAGGGGAAGCAGCGGGATGTGGTGGTGAAGCTGGTCGGGTATACCGGGTGGAAAATCATCGGGGTGACGCCGGAACAGGGTTTTTCCCTCAATAATTTAAAGACCAGGCTGTTTATGGTGTTTGTGGTTGCCTTTTTCCTGTTTTTGCTGGCTCTTGTCAATTCCTATATTTCCTCCCGGATCACTGCCCCGATCCAGGAACTGGAAAAGTCGGTCAATGCCCTGGAGGAAGGGGCGCTGGACACGGAGGTATATATGGGAGGTTCCTATGAGATCCGGCACCTTGGAAGATCCATCGGCGACATGGCAAAACGGATACAGGCATTGATGGAGGACATTGTGGCGGAGCATGAATCGAAGCGCAAAAGCGAATTTGATACCCTGCAGTCCCAGATCAACCCCCATTTCCTTTATAACACCCTGGATATTATCGTGTGGATGATTGAAAATGAGCAGAAGCAGGAGGCGGTTAAGGTGGTAACTGCCCTGGCCCGTTTTTTCCGCATCAGCTTAAGCAAGGGGCGGAGCATTATCCCGGTGCGGGATGAACTGGAGCATGTCCGTAATTATCTGATGATCCAGCAGACCCGATTTAAAAATAAGTTTACCTACCAGATTGAGCCGGAGCCGGAAGTCCTTTCCCTGGCCTCCCTGAAACTGATGCTGCAGCCCCTGGTGGAGAATGCCATCTACCATGGAATGGAGTTTATGGACGGGGAGGGGCAAATCCGGATAAAGGTGCGCCTGGAGGGCAGGAAGCTGCTTTTTACGGTGGAGGATAACGGGCTGGGCATGACTCCGGAGCAGGTGGAAGGGCTTCTCACAGGCAAAACCCATGCCTCCTCCCGCCGCGGTTCCGGGATTGGCGTAAAAAATGTCAATGAGCGGATCCGCCTGTATTTTGGGGAGGAGTACGGGCTTTCCATCTGGTCGGAGCCGGATGAGGGCACCATCATCAAAATATGCCTGCCGGCAGTGCCGTTTGAAGAACTGGCAGAGGAGGGGACGCCATGATGACCAGGAAAGAAAAGATGCTGTGGGCCTTGTATGGGATGATCCTGGTCCTGCTATTTTTGCTGTCCTCCACCAATCTGATAATAAAAGAAAAAGAAACCCCGATATATGGGGTTTCGGTAATCATAGAAGATACATCTGACGATAATTATGTGAATTTCAGGAAGGGCATGGACCGGGCAGCCATGGAGTTCCATGCGGATGTGAGTTTTATTACCCTTTATGACAAGGGAAGCAGGAAACAACAGGAGGAGCTGATCCTGCGGGAGCAGCAGGATGGCTGCAGGGCATTGATTGTATCCCCGGTGGACGGGGAAGCAATACTCGGGATGCAAACAGAAAAAGGTCTCAATGTGCCATTGGTCCTGCTGAATTCAGAGACGGGGACTGGTGGGGATGGGCCCATAGGAAGGATCGGGTTTGATTATTACCATATGGGGCAGGAACTGGCGGCCCAGATCATCCGGGACCAAAAGGGGAAAAGGGTGTATCTGTTTGGGGAACGGAATCCGGATGAGGTCAGCAGACGGTTCCGGGACGGGGTTTTGAGCGTTCTGGAACCGGCCGGGTATGAGATTGTGGAGCAGGAAGGGGGAAATGCAGGGGAGTGGAAGAAAGCAGCCGGGGAAGTGGCACGCAAAGACGGGGTGAGGGCAGTCATAGCAGCGCTGGATCCGGTATGCCTGGCAGAGGTGGCCCAGGCATTGTCAGAGCCAGGGATGGCCCCCGGGATTGGCGGGCTGTACGGGAGGGGGACTACGGTCCGCCTGCTTAATTACCTGGACCGCGGGGTGATACAAGGGCTTTGTGTGACCGATGATTTTTCTGCCGGGTATCTGAGCGTGAAGATGGCGGTCGAACTGGCAGGGAACCAGACAGCGGAGGCTTTGGGATATCTGGAGAGCCGTTTCATCCGGCAGGAAGATTTGCGGAATTTAGAGTATGAGAAAATGTTATATCCAATTGAATGAAGGAACTTAGGGGCGATACGATGGAGAAAAGGAACTTTGGCCATGTATGGCGGTTTTTGGCCTGGATATGTGTGGTGCTTTTGCTTCCGGGCTGTGGGGGGATGGAGAAGGCAGAGGAGAAAAAGTCAATCCGGATCGGAGTGAGTTTATACCGGGGGGATGACACGTTTATTAATAATATCCGGGGGGAACTGGAGAAGTGCGCCAAGGAATATGAGCAGGAACATGGGGTAAAGGTGACGCTGGACATCCAGGATGCCAAAGGGAGCCAGAACACCCAGAATAACCAGGTGGAACGTTTTATTTCCCTGGGCTGTGATGTGATGTGCATCAACCCTGTTGACAGGACGGCGGCCTCCGCTATGATTGATAAGGCGATGACTGCAGAGATTCCGGTGGTGTTTTTTAACCGGAAGCCGGTGGAGGAGGATATGGACCGGTGGGACCAGCTTTATTATGTGGGGGCCGAGGCCAGGGAGTCTGCGGTTCTGCAGGGAAGCATTGTGGTGGACCGCTACCGTGAGGATCCGGCCAGCTTGGACCGGAATGGGGATGGGGTGGTCAGCTATGTGCTGCTGGAGGGGGAGAGCAGCCATCAGGATTCCCTAATCCGGACGGAATGGTCTATCCAAACCCTTAAGGACGGAGGGGTGCCTATTGAGAAAATCACCGGCGGGATTGCCAACTGGGAGAGAAGCCAGGCTTCTGCACTGATGGAACAGTGGCTGGAACAGTATCCGGATATGATTGAACTGGTGGTTTGCAATAACGACGATATGGCTTTGGGGGCGATTGATGCCCTGGAACGTGCGGAGGTAAAGGGAATCAACCTGGTGGGGATCGACGGGACGACGCCCGGGCTGGAGGCAGTGGAAAGCGGCAGGCTTATGGGGACGGTTTCCAGTGACAAAGAACGGTATGCAGGGGCTATTTTTGCGATTGCAGTGGACAAAGCCATGGGGCAGGATATCCGCCGGGAACTGACACTGGAAAATGGGAAATATTATCAATGTCCTCAGCAGATTGTTGAAAAAAATCCTTAAAAAGAGAAAAGTTTTAAAAAAATCGTAGAAAATCGTAAAAAAACTTATAGAAAATCGTAAAAAAAAATAGTATAATAGTTTTGCCAGTGATACATATTGATGAAAACTGGCAAAAACCACATTATAAATCTAAGGGAGGAATCAACATGAAACTCACAAGAAAAGTAGTGGCGATGGCATTGGCATCCAGCATGGTATTTTCTCTGGCAGCATGTGGCGGCGGCTCGTCTTCAGAGACAACTGCAGCCCCGGCATCAGAGGCGACCACAGCTGCTGAGGCCCAGGGCTCAGAGGCAGCGGCAGGGGATGAGAAAAAGGCTGAGGCTCCGGCGGCTCTGGATGGTGAGGTTTCCGTATTCTACTATACTTATGGTGATACGTATATCTCCAGCGTGCGTTCTGCCCTGGATGCGGCCCTTGATTCAGCAGGGATTGCCTATCAGGATTATGACAGCAACAACAGCCAGACCACTCAGACCGAGCAGGTTACCACGGCAATTGCCAAAGGCACTTCCCTGCTGATTGTGAACCTGGTGGACAGCGGTTCGGATGATGCGGCCCAGAACATTATCGACCAGGCAAGCGCCCAGAATATCCCGGTGATCTTCTTTAACCGTTCCGTAAGTGAGGAAGTGGTCAGCGGCTACGACAAGTGCGTATTCGTCGGTACAGACTATGAGATGGCAGGCCATATGCAGGGTGAGATGATCGGTGAATACCTGATGGCAAACTACGACACGGTAGACTTAAACGGCGACGGCGTGATCTCCTATGTTATGTTCAAAGGCCAGGAGGGCAATGCCGAGGCTATTGCACGTACCCAGTTTGGCGTGGAAGATGCAGATGCAGTCCTGACAGCAGGCAGCAAGCCGGCTCTGTCCTTCTATGACAGCAGCAACACCAACCTTTACCTGGTAGACCAGGACGGTGCGTGGTCAGCAGCAGCAGCCAACAACTATATGCAGACAATCCTGTCCCAGTACAGCGAAGCCAACAACAACATGGTTGAGTTGGTAATTGCCAATAATGACGAGATGGCTATCGGTGCCGTGACAGCCCTGCAGAATGCAGGCTACAACCTGGAAGACGGCAGCGCTACCGTGATTCCGGTATTTGGCGTGGATGCCACGGATGCGGCGAAGGAAGCTATCGGTAAGGGTACCATGACCGGAACCATCAAGCAGGATGCTGAGGGTATGGCAAATACCATTTCCAAGATTACGGCAAACTTCATGGGCGGCGCAGATACCTTTGCAGACGTGGAGACAGAAAACGTGGTAGGCACCTGGCGTGTCAATATTCCTTATGCTACCTATACCGGGGAATGATGCCTGGCTAAGTAAATAAGCAAAATATGTCCGCAGCCGCACTTCGGTGCGGTTGCGGCTCTATATGGGAAGTGAAACATAACGGTCCGGATACCGGAACGGTTATAGCAAAAACAAAAACGGGAGGTGGCGATTTGGACAAACAGGCGATAGCACCTGCTGCGGCAGCAAATGATAAGGATGTCCTTTTGAGGATGGAAGGGATCAACAAGGAGTTCCCCGGCGTGAAGGCGCTGAACAATGTATCCCTGACCGTGAGGGCAGGTACGGTCCATGCTTTGATGGGGGAGAACGGAGCCGGTAAATCCACGTTGATGAAGTGCCTTTTTGGAGTCTATAACAAAGACGGCGGCCATATATACCTGGAAGGCCGTGAGGTGAATTTTAAGACGTCGAAGGAGGCCCTGGAAAACGGGGTGGCCATGGTTCATCAGGAACTGAACCAGGCATTAAAAAGGAATGTCATGGACAATATGTGGCTGGGGCGTTTCCCTAAGATTTCCAAATGGTGTCCCCTGACCAGTGAATCCAAGATGTATGCGGAGACCATGAAGGTCTTTGACGAACTGGAAGTCCATGTTGACCCGAAGATGGTTATGAGCCGGATGCCGGTGTCCCAGAGGCAGATGGTAGAGATTGCAAAGGCAGTTTCCTACAATTCTAAGGTTATCGTGTTTGATGAGCCGACTTCTTCCCTGACGGAGGAAGAGGTGGAGCATCTGTTTAGGATCATCAATATGCTCCGTAGCCGTGGATGCGGGATCATCTATATTTCTCACAAAATGGAAGAGATTTTGCGGATTTCCGATGAGGTGACCATCATGCGTGACGGGCAGTGGATCGCGACGCGCCCGGCAAAGGAATTGACGATGAATGAGATCATCCGCCTGATGGTGGGACGTGAACTGACGAACCGTTATCCGGAAAAAGATAATCAGATTGGGGAACCGCTTCTTGAGGTGAAGAACCTGACAGCAGCATATTCACAGCTGAGGGATGTCTCTTTTATCGCCAAACGGGGGGAAGTCCTGGGGATAGCCGGGCTGGATGGTTCTGGCCGGACAGAACTTTTGGAGAATATTTTCGGGATTGCCACCCGCAGAGCCGGGGAGATTTATCTGAACGGCAACCGGGTCAGGAACCGCAATGCCAGGGAATCTTTGGCGAACAAGTTTGCCATGCTGACGGAGGAGCGCCGTGCAACCGGTATTTTCGCTATCCGTGATATCCAGGCAAACACCACCATATCCAGCCTGGGCAGATATAAGGTGGGCCCCTTCCTGAGTGAGAAAAAACTCAGTGAGTCTACCGAATGGGGGATAAAGGCCATGAGGACGAAGACGCCCAGCCAGAGGACGCAGATCCGTTCCCTGTCCGGAGGGAATCAGCAGAAGGTCATACTGGCAAGATGGCTTTTGACAGAACCGCAGGTACTGCTGTTAGATGAACCGACCAGAGGGATTGACGTGGGCGCAAAGTACGAGATCTATCAGCTGATACTGAACCTGGCAAAGGAAGGCAAGTCCGTATTGATGGTTTCTTCTGAAATGCCGGAACTTTTGGGAGTATGTGACCGGATATTGGTAATGTCCGGAGGGCAGCTGGCCGGAGAGGTGGATGCCAAAACGACAACGCAGGAAGAGATTATGACTCTGGCTGCGAAATATGCATAGGAATAGGAGGTAGGAACAGTGGCTGACATGGATAACAAAAAGATAGAGACAAAGAGACAGGCGTTTGCTGCGCTTTCGTCACAGGATAAGATGAGGATAATAGGGGATCTCCTGCTGAACAATGCCATGTATATCATTATTATACTGGCAGTCATCTACATCTCAATCAAGGTGCCGGCATTTTTGGGCCTGTCTTCGATTGTGAATGTGATTTCGCTGACAGCAGCCAAGCTGCCGATTGCCCTGGGGATCGGCGGGTGTATCGTGCTTACCGGTACGGATATTTCCGCCGGCCGTGTGGTAGGCCTGACGGCTTGTATTTCAGCCTCGTTGCTGACGACGGCTTTTAAGGTATTCCCGGATATGACCAGCGCACCTCCCATCCTGGTTGTGCTGCTGATGGTGCTGGCAGTAGGCGGGGCGGTGGGATTTGTCAACGGTTTCAGCGTTGCCAAATTCAAGCTTCACCCCTTTATCGTAACCTTGTCCACTCAGCTGATCGTATATGGCATTATTCTGATGTACTTAAAGAACGGGACCAACAACGGGCAGACCTTAAGCGGCCTGTCGGAAGGGTATCGTGCCCTGGTAACAGGAACCTTGTTTAAGATCGGCAATGTGGCAGTTCCCCGTTACGTGCTGTATGCGGTGATCCTGACGGTGGTTATGTGGGTGGTTTGGAACAAGACCACATTTGGGAAGAATATGTTTGCCGTGGGTTCCAACGAGGAAGCCGCCAATGTGTCCGGCGTAAACGTATCCCGTACCATCATTATGGTATTTATGCTGGCAGGAATGATGTATGCCATTACCGGTTTCCTGGATGGAGCCCGGATTGCATCTGCCAATGCGAATACCGGACTGAACTATGAGTGTGACGCGATTGCCGCCTGTGTTATCGGAGGGGTTTCCTTTGTCGGCGGTATCGGGCGGATCAGCGGTATTGTAGTGGGCGTGCTGCTTTTGCAGATTATTTTTGCCGGATTGAATTTCCTGTCAGTGGATGCTAATATGCTGTATATCATCAAAGGCCTGATTATCCTGATTGCCTGTGCAATCGATATGCGGAAGTATCTGGTGCGCAAGTAAGGACGGGGCAGAAAAGGGAGGGATTGGAAACGATGGAAGATTCCGAGCGCCAGCTGCGGGGGCTTTATGACCGGGTGAATATCTCCGTAAGCACCTTGAATAAGATTATTATCGGGCTTTGCGTGCTGTTAATCGCCTGTATGGCTTTTGCCGTTTCAAACCGGGGGTATCAGGTTAGTTTCGATTCCTTAGGGGGGACTGTGGTGGAGAGCCAGAAAAGGATGTACGGGGAACTTTTGGAAGAGGTGGAGGAGCCCTCACGGGAAGGTTATGTTTTTGATGGCTGGTACCGGGATCCTGGCACCACGGTTCCCTGGAACATGGATGGAGATACTGTCACGGAGTCCCTGACCCTGTATGCGGGCTGGAAAAAACCATAGTTCTATCCCAAATTTTGGAAAAGATAAAAAGCTGCTTTCCTGCAAGGCATAATAGCGGAAAGCAGCTTTCGATTTTTAACATTCCCCACGGCTTAGCCGGCTGTTTTGGTATTCCCCGCTGAAGGTGACATCTCTGCCGAACCATTCCGGCGGCACGAAGGCTAAGGCAGCTTCTTTGGTGGGGAATTCCACTTCGGCCAGGATGAGCCCCTCATAAACCCCGGTGAAGACATCAAGTTCAATGGTCAGACCCGTGGGGCCGCCATATACGGTGAGGGGGATCCGATAACGTTTTTTGGTGAGGACAATCCCGTCTGCTTTGGAGAGCAGGTGGACATAGGCATCCCGGGTCAGCGGCAGGTTGTATTCTTCCCGTTCCAGGAGGCCTTTTGACTTGTAGGTGAGTATAAAGGAGTCATCCTGCCTGCGGATCCGGACTACCGGTTCCGTGCACAGATAAGCCTGCTCAATTTCGTGGAACGGATAGTCCTGGTAACCGGGGGGCGGCGCCTCAATTTTGTATTTGCGTTCTATTTCCATATATTTTGTCCTTTCTTTGCCAGGCCAGGCAGCTGTTTATGCCTGTTTTTATCATACCGGATATTTCCCCAAAAGGAAACCATTAATATGAAAAAACGTGTAAAATAGTACTGGTAATTATGAAAAGACTATGCTATAATCGTACATTGAAGTGTGGCGCCCTGCCGAGACGACCATACATAGATGTGAAGGAGGAACCCAGATCATGAGTTTACAAGTGGAAAAACTGGAAAAAAACATGGCGAAATTAACCGTAGAAGTACCGGCAGAGCAGTTTGACGAGGCTCTTAAAACTTCGTATAAAAAAAATAAAAACAGATTTAATATTCCAGGCTTTCGTAAGGGCAAGGCTCCCCAGGCCCTGGTAGAGAAGATGTATGGTGTGGAGATTTTATATGAGGATGCAGTGGATGAAGTGATCAATACCACTTATACCGATGCCATGGATGAGAGCGGGCTGGACATTGTGTCCCGTCCGGAGATCAGCGTCGAGCAGATCGAGAAGGGGAAGGCGTTGGTTTATTCCGCCCTGGTAGCGGTAAAGCCGGAGGTAACCCTAGGGGAGTACAAGGGCATTGAGGTGGAACGTGCAAAACCAGAGGTGACGGATGCAGACATTGAAGCGGAACTGAAGAAGGTGCAGGAACAGAATTCCCGCCTTGTTTCTGTGGAAGACCGCCCGGTGGCGGAGGGAGACCAGGTAGTGATTGATTTTGACGGATATGTGGACGGCGAGCCTTTTGAGGGCGGCAAGGCAGAGTCTTATCCGCTGACCATCGGTTCCCATTCCTTTATTGATACCTTTGAGGACCAGCTGGTGGGCAAAGGTATCGGTGAAGAGACGGAAGTCCATGTGACTTTCCCGGAGAATTACCACGTTGCAGACCTGGCCGGCAAACCGGCAGTTTTCAAGGTGGTGGTCCATGAGATCAAGGTAAAGGAACTTCCTGAACTGGATGACGAGTTTGCCGGCGAAGTTTCAGAATTTGAGACGATGGATGAATATAAGGCTGATATCAGGGCAAAACTTTCAGAGACCAAGCAGCAGCAGGCAACCACGGAAAATGAGAACAATGTAGTGGATAAGGTGGTTGCCAACGCTTCCATGGAGATCCCGGAGGCGATGATTGAGGAGCAGGTCACCAATACGATAGACAGCTATGCACGCCGTATGCAGTCCCAGGGGCTTACCATGGAGCAGTATATGCAGTTTACCGGCATGACTCTGGAACGTATGAAGGAGGATATCCGCCCGCAGGCGGAAAAGAGGATCCGTACCCGCCTGGTGTTGGAAGCCGTAGTGGCGGCGGAGAACCTGGAAGCGCCGGAAGAGACGGTGGAGGCAGAGATCAAGCGGATGGCGGACAATTATAAGATGGAGCCGGACCGTGCAAAAGAACTTCTTGGCGAGGAGGGCCTCCGCCGGATGAAGGAGGATTTAGCGGTTCAGGAAGCGATAGACTTTTTGGTGGCAGAGGCAAAGCTGGTATAACCGTTATGGTTTGGCGGCTGCCGCTTTACAGAGAAGGATAACAGGAAGTGTAGATTTCCAAATGTTTGGGGGTCTGCACTTCTATACCGTGTATTTGGAAATTAGTCGGGCAAGGAGGATGGAGTATGCCGTTAATACCTTATGTAATAGAGCAGACCAGCAGGGGAGAGCGTTCCTATGATATCTATTCCCGCCTGTTGAAGGAAAGGATTATTTTTTTGGGTGAGGAAGTGACGGATGTATCTGCCAGTGTGGTGGTGGCACAGCTTTTATTTCTGGAAGCTGAGGATCCGGGAAAGGATATCAATCTGTATATCAACAGCCCCGGCGGCTCTGTGACTGCCGGTATGGCAATCTATGATACGATGAATTATATTAAGTCAGATGTGTCTACCTTATGCGTTGGCATGGCCGCCAGCATGGGGGCATTTCTTCTGGCAGGCGGCGCCAAGGGCAAACGGTTTATCCTTCCTAATGCGGAGGTGATGATTCACCAGCCGTCCGGCGGCGCCCGGGGGCAGGCAACAGAGATTCAGATTGTAGCAGAAAAGATTCTGCAGACCAAGGAGAAGCTGAACCGGATCCTGGCTGCGAATACGGGGCAGCCTTATGAGGTGGTGTGCCGGGATACGGAGCGGGACCATTACCTGACAGCGGAGGAAGCCGTAAGCTATGGCCTGGTGGATCAGATTCTTGTGAAACACTAGAGACGGAATATTGGTGAGAAAGGATAGAGGTGTGTTATGCCAAGCAGGATGGATGACAGAGTCAGATGCTCTTTCTGCGGGAAGACCCAGGATCAGGTGAAAAAACTGATTGCCGGGTCAAACAATGTTTTTATTTGTGATGAATGCATTGACCTTTGTGCAGAGATTCTGGAAGAGGAACTTGATGAGCAGGAGGATTCAGGGCTTGATTTTGCCGGCATCAACCTGTTAAAGCCGAAGGAGATCAAAGGGTTTTTGGATGAATACGTGATTGGCCAGGAGACGGCAAAGAAGGTGTTGTCGGTAGCGGTTTATAACCATTATAAGAGGATTACGGCCAGGAAGGATATGGATGTAGATGTCCAAAAGAGCAATATCCTGATGCTTGGCCCTACAGGCTCTGGTAAGACTTATCTGGCACAGACATTGGCGAAGGTGCTGAACGTGCCGTTTGCGATTGCGGATGCCACGGCGCTGACGGAAGCGGGATATGTGGGCGAGGATGTGGAGAATATCCTCTTAAAGCTGATTCAGGCAGCAGATTATGATATATCAAAAGCAGAATACGGGATTATCTATATCGATGAGATTGACAAGATCACAAAAAAATCCGAGAATGTGTCCATTACCAGGGATGTGTCCGGGGAAGGGGTACAGCAGGCATTGCTGAAAATCCTGGAGGGAACCGTGGCCAGCGTGCCGCCCCAGGGAGGCAGAAAGCATCCCCACCAGGAACTTCTTCAGATAGATACTACCAATATCCTGTTTATCTGCGGAGGAGCCTTTGACGGATTGGAAAAGATTATCGAACGGCGCCTCAGTGCCGGATCCATAGGGTTCAATGCAGAGATTATCGATAAGAGCAAACAGGACATCGACGAACTGCTGCGCAAGGTGGAGCCCCAGGATCTGGTGAAATTTGGTCTGATTCCAGAGTTTATTGGCCGGGTGCCGGTGACGGTATCCCTGGAACTTTTGAGCGAGGAGGCGCTGGTCCGCATTTTGACGGAGCCGAAGAATGCCATTACCAAGCAGTATCAGAAGCTGTTTGAACTGGATGATGTGAAGCTGGAGTTTACCAGGGAAGCCCTTTTGCAGATTGCAAGCCTTGCCGTGAGCCGTAAGACCGGAGCCAGGGGGCTGCGTTCCATTATGGAATCGGCAGTTATGGATTTGATGTATGAGATTCCGTCTGACAGCAGTATCGGGATCTGTACGGTCACGAAGGCCGTTGTGGATAAGACGGGAGAGCCGGAATTGGTATATCGGGATACTACCGTACCGCGCAAGGCAATCTCCCAGAGAAGAAAGAAGGATAGGCCAGGGGAAATCGCTTGATGGGTTTTCCTGTTGATGAATGGGAGCGCAGGCTCCCATTTGTTGTATCAGGCGGAGAATCCTGCGGAGCAGGATTCTTTTTATACAGGAGGGACAAGGAGGATAAAAATGGATACGACGGTTAGGACAATGCCGGTAATAGCCCTCCGGGCGTTGACGGTATTGCCGAAGATGACAGTGAGTTTTGATATCAGCCGGTCGCGGTCTGTAGCTGCCGTGGAGAAAGCAATGGTCAGTGACCAGCAGATCTGTGTGGCAACACAGAGGGATCCGGAAGACAGCAACCCTGGTTTGGAACAGCTTCACCATATAGGGGTAATTGTTTGTGTGAAACAGCTGGTTAAGATGCCTGGCAATGTGATCCGTGTGATGGTGGAAGGGTTGGAACGGGCAGAGATCCTGATGATGGATTCGGAAGAACCGGCTTTGGTGGCAGAGGTGATGGCCCTACCCTGGACGGACAATGACGTGGATTCCCTGACAGCGGAGGCAATGCTGCGCATGCTGCGGGATAAGGCAGAAGAATATGGGCGCCAGCATCCCAAATTTTCCCGTGAGGTTCTGCCTAACCTGATGACAGCCAGCGGCCTGGAGGATTTGATGCTGCAGATGGCCAGCCAGCTTCCCTGGGATTATTCGGTGCGCCAGGATTATCTGGAAGCAGAGGACGCCACGGCCCGTTATGAGGTGCTGATGGGTAACCTTGTGGATGAGATTGAGATCTCCCGCATCCGCCAGGAGTTCCAGGCCAAGGTCAAGGCGGCAGTGGATAAGAACCAGCGGGATTATATCCTGCGGGAACAGATGAAGATAATCCGCCAGGAATTGGGGGAGGACCCCGTCTCAGATGCCGATGAATATGAGAAGAAGCTGGAGAGCCTGAAGGCGGACAAGGAGGTGCGGGAAAAACTCCATAAGGAGATTGAACGCTTCCGGGGGATGCCGGGGAGCAGCCAGGAGGGGAATGTTATCCGCACTTATATCGAGACCCTGCTGGAACTTCCCTGGAATAAGATGTCCCGGGATAACAATGACATCAAGCATGCCAAGGAGATTCTCGATGCGGATCATTACGGGCTGGAAAAGGTAAAGGAACGGGTGCTGGAATACCTGGCCGTCCGGGCGCTTACCAAAAAGGGGACAGGGTCTATTCTGTGCCTGGTTGGGCCTCCGGGAACCGGCAAGACCTCTATCGCCAGGTCAGTGGCCCGTGCCCTCAATAAAAAATACGTGCGGATCAGCTTAGGCGGGGTCCGGGATGAGGCGGAAGTCCGCGGGCACCGGAAAACCTATGTGGGCGCAATGCCCGGAAGGCTGGTGGAAGGGCTCCGGCAGGCGGGGGTATCCAACCCGTTAATGCTGTTAGATGAGATTGATAAGGTGAGCAATGACTATAAGGGGGATACGTTCTCGGCCCTCCTGGAGGTGCTGGACGGGGAACAGAATGTGCGCTTCCGTGACCATTATGTGGAGGTGCCCATTAATCTGTCCAATGTGCTTTTTATTGCCACGGCCAACACGACCCAATCCATCCCCCGCCCTCTGCTGGACCGGATGGAAGTGATTGAGGTAAACAGCTATACGGAGAACGAGAAATTCCATATTGCCCGTGATTTCCTGGTGGAAAAACAGCTGGCAAAAAACGGGCTCCTGGATAAATCGGTGACAATATCGGACGGGGCGCTGAAAAAGATTATTCACAATTATACCAGGGAAGCAGGTGTGCGGAACCTGGAACGGAGAATCGGGGAAATTTTCCGGAAAGCCGCCAGGGAATTTTTGGAGAACAGGAAAAAAGCCATCCATGTCATGGAATCCAACCTGGAAAAATATCTGGGCAAGGAAAAAATCACTTTTGAGGATGCCAATGAGGAAGACGAGATAGGCATTGTCCGTGGGCTGGCCTGGACCAGCGTCGGGGGCGACACGCTGCAGATTGAGGTGAATGTGATGCCTGGCAAGGGGGAACTGAAACTGACCGGGCAGATGGGGGATGTGATGAAGGAGTCGGCCCAGACAGCGTTGACTTATGTGCGTTCCATATGCCCAGGCTACAAGATTGCAGACGACTATTTTGAAAAGCATGACATCCATATCCATATCCCGGAAGGGGCAGTTCCAAAGGATGGCCCTTCTGCCGGGATTACGATGGCCACAGCGATGCTGTCAGCAGTGGCAGGGCGGAAAGTATCTTCCAAGGTGGCAATGACAGGCGAGGTCACCTTGCGGGGGCGTGTCCTGCCGATTGGCGGGTTAAAGGAGAAAATCCTGGCGGCAAAGATGGCCCATATTAAGACTGTGCTGGTGCCGGATAAAAACCGGCCGGACATTGCGGAACTTTCCCGGGAGATTACAAAGGGATTGCGGATCGTGTATGTAAAGACGATGGAGGAAGTTGTCAGGGAGGCCTTTGTATAGCCATATTTATGCAGGACGGGGGAATTTATGATTATCAAGAAAGCAGAATTGGAAACAGTGTGTGGTATTACAAGCAAGCTGCCGCAGAATACTCATCCGGAGTTTGCCTTTGCCGGAAAGTCGAATGTGGGGAAGTCATCGCTGATTAATGCATTGATGAACCGCAAGTCCCTGGCAAGAACCTCTGCCCAGCCGGGAAAGACCCAGACCATCAATTTTTATCATATCAATGATGCCTTTTATTTTGTGGATCTGCCGGGCTATGGGTATGCCAGGGTACCGGTGGAAGAAAAGGCAAAATGGGGGAAAATGATTGAGCAATATCTGGGCAAATCGGATATGCTGAAATGCGTGTTCCTGCTCATTGATATCCGTCATGAGCCCTCGGCAAATGACAGGCAGATGTTTGCCTGGATCAGGTCGAATGGCTATGTTCCGGTGGTTATTGCCACAAAGTCGGATAAGCTGAACCGCAGCCAGCTTCCCAAACAGATAAAGATGGTGAGAGAGGGCCTTGGGGCGGAAAAGGAAAACCTTGTGATCCCCTTTTCCTCGGTGACCAAGCAGGGAAGGGAAGAGATCTGGGAGATGATTGAGCAGATGGCAGAATAAAATTGTTGGAATAATAATTGAGTTAACAGAATATTCTTAATAAAAACGTTAAGAAATATTTACCATAATTTAACTTGTGCTTTCCAGGGGTTCATGGTATAACTTGTGGAGTACGCGGGGAGCGTGCAGCACGCCATAGAGAAAGGAGATGATTGCTATGGCAAAGGATTACATTACATTTACCATCGGACCGAAGAAAGACATCGCATTGATAGCGCATGACAATGAGAAGGCAAAGCTGATTGAATGGTGTAAAGAACACTACGCAATATTAAAGCATCACAATTTGTATGGGACAGGAACCACGGCACGGATGATCACGGACCAGACCGGGCTGACGGTGAAGGGCTACAACAGCGGCCCACTGGGAGGTGACCAGCAGATCGGGGCGAAGATCGTGGAAGGGGTGATTGACTTCGTGGTGTTTTTTAGCGATCCCCTGACGGCCCAGCCCCACGACACGGATGTCAAGGCATTGATGAGGATTGCACAGGTATACGATATCCCGATTGCAGTCAACAAGGCGACGGCTGATTTTATGATTACTTCGGAGAACATGGACCGGGATTATCAGCATGACGTGATTAACTTCCGCAAGAATATTCAGGAACGGGCGGAGACGCTTTAGGCACAACGGATTGCATTTTAGGCAAGGGCTTGCCCAGACGGGGCAGGCTCTTTTTTCAAGAGAGGGGAATGGAAATGAAGGTAGTGGATATGCATTGCGACACCATATATGAGATATATGAGCGCAGAAAAAAAGGACAAAAAATTAATTTTAAGGAAAACGATTTACATATCAACTTGGAAAAAATGGAAAAGGGCGATTACCTTTTGCAGAATTTTGCCCTGTACACCCATTTGGAGAAGGAACAGAGGCCCCTGGAATATGCCATGCGGCTTATGGATGTGTTTTATGAGGAGATGGAAGCTAACGCGGAACGGATTGGGGTGGTAAGGAACTGGCAGGATATTGAGAGGAACCGGAAAGAGGGAAGGCTGTCAGCAATGGTTACCATTGAGGAAGGGGGCGTGTGCCAGGGAGAACTTGCCTATCTGCGGGATTTTTACCGGATGGGGGTGCGGATGATGACGCTGACCTGGAATTTCCCCAATGAATTGGGGTATCCGAACCGTATCCTGACGGAGGACGGCCGCCCTCCCTTATGTGTGGCGGATACGGAACATGGACTTACAGAAAAAGGGATCGATTTTGTGCAGGAGATGGAACGCCTGGGCATGATTCCTGATATCTCCCACCTGAATGATGCAGGCATCTGGGACGTGTTCCGCTATACGAAAAAACCTTTTGTGGCCAGCCATTCCAATGCCCGTGCCCTGGCGGGCCATCCCAGGAACCTTACGGACGAGATGATTCGTACTCTGGCAGAGCGGGGAGGGGTTGCGGGCATTAATTTCTGTGCCTCCTTTTTGAGGGACCAAGAGGAAGGCGCAGAACCAATCCACAGCCGCTGCCGCGACATGGTAGCGCATATGAAACATATGAAACAGGTTGGAGGAATCGGCTGCATCGGTTTGGGAAGTGATTTTGACGGAATCCGGAGTATTGTGGAGATGGGAGATTGTTCCGGGATCCAGATGCTGGCAAATGAGATGGAGAGGGAAGGGTTTACGGTGGGGGAGATCGAGGCGGTCTTCCACGGGAATGTGCTGCGCCTGTACCGGGAACTGCTCTGAGGGGCGCCTTCCATGGAAGGCGCCCCCTAAAGCCTGGCAGATGGCAGGGCAGGTTATTCCTGTTCTTTATCCAGTGCAGACACGAACAGGAATTTGCGGATCAGGAATAGGATGGCAATGGCCATGATTCCGATCAGGGTAAAATAGATCGGCATATGCTCGATAATCATCTCTCTGGCCACCGAGAACAGCAGTACCTCCACCACAGAGTCAAGATCATGGCGGCACAGCATCTTCAGAAGTTCGATACCGATGATGATATCGAACATATATTTCAGAAAATGGTTAAATTCGCCGTTGAATACCAGCGCTTTCAGTTCCCCCGGCACCTGATGGAACATGATCAGCAGAGCGATGATGACAATAATCGCCACAACCAGTTCCAGAAGCATCGCCGTGTGGAAAATAAAGTTTTGTGCCTTAGTAGCCTTTTCCCCTAAATGTTGCTTCATACCTTCTCCTCCTCAATGTGTGTGAAACCTAATTGACAGATTTCATATTGCTTTTTCTAACTATTATTCACTATTATAAGGGAAGAAAGAAAAAATAGCAAATACTTAATCACTTATACGTGGTATAATTAAGGCTATGCTTCATTGCGTTGAATTTTAACATTTTAAAGCATCATAAAGTTGACGCGGCGAAAATTTTGTAGTATGATACCAAGTGTGCTTTTCCGGTTGGCAGGCGGCCGGTACACAGACAAAAGGAAAGGGCCGTGCCGGCAGGAATTCACATAAAAAGCAAAAAGGAAAGAGGGAGACTTGAATTATGAGAAAATCAGGAAAATTATTGTCAATGGCGCTGGCAGCGTCCATGGTGCTTTCACTGGCAGCATGTTCCGGCGGCGGGAGCGAGAGTTCGGCAGCTGCCTCTGAGGCTGTCACAACGGCAGCTGAGACAGCAGGTGAGGCAGAGGCGGCCAGCAGTGAGGCTTCCAGCGGCGCAGCTTCCGGTGAGACCTATACCGTAGGCATCTGCCAGCTGGTGCAGCATGATGCGCTGGATGCGGCTACTCAGGGCTTTAAGGATGCATTGGTGGAAGAACTTGGTGACGCGGTAACCTTTGACGAGCAGAATGCTCAGGGAGATTCCAATACCTGTTCTACGATTATCAACAGCTTTGTCTCTGCGGATGTTGACCTGATCCTGGCCAATGCCACCCCGGCACTTCAGGCAGCCCAGGCAGGGACCAATGAGATTCCCGTGCTGGGTACTTCTGTGACGGAGTACGGCGTGGCATTGGGGATTGAGAACTTCTCCGGCACCGTCGGAGGCAATATTTCCGGAACCTCTGACCTGGCTCCTTTGGACGAGCAGGCAGCCATGCTGCATGAACTGTTTCCGGAGGCAAAGAAGGTTGGCCTTCTGTACTGCTCTGCAGAGGCGAATTCCCAGTACCAGGTGGATACGGTGAAGGCGGCTTTGGAGAAACTGGGCTATACCTGTGAATACTATGCATTTTCCGATTCCAACGACCTGACCACAATCGTGACGAAGGCGGCGGATGAGAGCGATGTGATCTATGTGCCTACGGACAATACGGCGGCGGCTAATGCAGAACTGGTGAACAATGTCTGCCAGCCTGCAGGCGTACCGGTGGTTGCCGGCGAAGAAGGGATCTGCCGTGGCTGCGGCGTGGCCACCCTGTCTATCAGCTATTATGACCTGGGTGTTGGGACAGGCAAGATGGCGGCAAAGATCCTGACCGGTGAGGCGGATATTTCCCAGATGCCGATAGAGTATGCACCGCAGTTTACCAAGAAGTATAATAAGCCGCTTTGCGATGCTCTGGAAATCACCATTCCGGAGGATTATGTGGCGATTGAAGAGTAATAACCGGAGACAGCAATGGCTGCAGCCAGTTCTTGTTTCACAGGATATGGGATCCTGTGAAACAAGAGGCTCCGGGCGGATGCGCACTATGCGCAAGAGAAGAACACTTTTTATGGACAAGGGATGAATAGAATATGATGAGTTTATTGAACGCACTGCCAGGAGCGGTGTCTCAGGGATTGATATGGGGAATTATGGCGATTGGTGTGTATCTCACCTATCGGATTCTGGATATTGCGGATCTGACTGTGGACGGTTCCCTCTGTACCGGGGGTGCGGTCTGTATCATGCTGATGCTGGGAGGGCAGAATGTATGGGTGGCTATGTTTGGCGCCCTGCTGGCCGGTATGGTGGCCGGTCTGTCAACCGGACTTTTGCACACCTTTATGGGGATTCCGGCAATTCTGGCAGGGATCCTGACGCAGCTGGGGCTGTATTCGGTTAATTTGAAAATAATGGGCAAGGCGAACCAGGCGATTAACGTGGATAAGTTTAATCTGCTGGTTTCTCTGCGTTTTACCAAAAACGTTCCTTTTTATAAAAATACCATAGTGATCGTGGCAGTTCTCATTATTGTGATGATTTTATGCCTGTACTGGTTTTTCGGGACAGAACTGGGATGTTCTTTAAGGGCAACAGGCTGTAATGACAAGATGGCCCGGGCCCAGGGCATCAATACGGATTTGAGCCGGGTTCTGGGGCTGATGATCTCCAATGGCCTTGTGGCCCTCTCCGGTGCGCTGCTGACCCAGTACCAGGGGTTTGCGGATATCAATATGGGGCGGGGAGCCATTGTCATCGGCCTGGCGGCTGTCATTATCGGGGAGGCTGTGTTTGGCAGGGTATTCCACAACTTTGGGTTCCGCCTCCTTGGGGTGGCCCTTGGCTCCATTATCTACTATCTGGTACTGCAGTTTGTGATCTGGCTGGGAATTGATACCGACCTGCTGAAATTGCTGTCAGCAGTAGTGGTGGCAATCTTTTTGGCAATCCCTACCTGGAAGAGCCGTTATTTCTCCAAACCGGTGAAAAGAGGAGGGCAGAACTGATGCTTGAGGTAAAAAATATATCAAAGACATTTAATCCGGGGACAGTCAATGAGAAGCAGGCCCTTTGCGGCCTGAGCCTGACCCTGGCGGACGGGGATTTCGTGACAGTAATCGGCGGGAACGGAGCAGGCAAGTCCACATTACTGAATGCGATTGCCGGTACCTGGCAGGTGGATGAGGGAAAGATCATCATCGACGGCATGGATGTGACCAGGCTGTCCGAGCATAAGCGGGCGGCATTTTTGGGACGGGTTTTCCAGGATCCCATGAACGGCACTGCCGCCACCATGGGGATCGAGGAGAACCTGGCGCTGGCGTTGCGCCGGGGGCACCGCAGAACCTTAAAGCAGGGGATCGCAAACAGTGAGAGAAAGCTGTACCGGGATCTGCTGGCTAAGCTGAATCTGGGGCTGGAGAACCGGCTGACCTCCAAGGTGGGGCTGCTTTCCGGCGGCCAGCGGCAGGCGCTTACCCTTCTGATGGCAACTTTGGAGAAGCCGAAACTGCTGCTTTTGGATGAGCATACGGCGGCATTGGATCCGAAGACAGCGGCCAAGGTTTTGGAGACCACGGAGACCATTGTAAACCAGGATCATCTGACCACGTTGATGATTACCCATAATATGAGGGATGCGATCCAGATCGGAAACCGCCTGATTATGATGAATGAGGGACAGATCATCTACGATGTGGCAGGGGAAGAGAAAAAGAAGCTGAGGGTGGAGGATCTTCTGCATAAATTTGCGGAGGCCAGCGGAGGAGCCTTCGCCAATGACAGGATGATGCTGGCAAAGTAAGGGCAGAAACTTTTTTGCATCTCCTTCCGTTTTGTGGTATGATAAAAGAAAACAACCCTTCAGGGAAGGAGGCTATCTTATGGTAAAAAGCAAGCTGGTGATTACTATCGAGAGGCAGTACGGCAGCGGGGGGCGGATCGTGGGGAAGAAGCTGGCAGAAGAACTGGGGATCCCCTTTTATGATGATGAGATCCTCAGCATGACAGCGGAAAGAAGCGCGGTGGGGGAGCAGTATTTCCGGCTGGCGGATGAGAAGGCGGGCAACAACCTGCTGCGCCGGATTGTGGGGGGGATGCGCCATGCACCCACAGGGGCCCCCAAGACCACGGGAGATGTAACCTCCCCGGAGAATCTCTTTAAGTTTCAGTCTGAGGTTATCCGGGAACTGGCGAATACAGAGTCCTGCGTGATTGTGGGACGGTGTGCGGATTTTGTGCTGGAGTCAGCGGGCAAGGAGGATCTGATCAAGATCTTTGTCTATGCGGATGTGGATACCTGTATCCGCAGGACAATGGAAGTGGACGGGATAACGGATACCAAGGAAGCGTTAGCGAAGCTGAACCGCATTACGAAGCAGCGCCGGGAATACCACCACTATTTTACCGGGAAAGAATGGGAAGATGTGGGGAATTATGATCTTCCGATCAATGCCAGCCGGCTGGAACTTGACCAGATCGTTGATTTGATAAAGATGTATATCCGGATGGTGGGATACGAGATCGGAGAATAAAAGCGTACATCAAAAAAGACAGCCTTTATAAAAGGGCTGCCTTTTTTGGTCTTTTATCCTGTTTTACTTTTTCTCCACCTTGTCGGCAGTGATCTCTTTGTCTGTGATCGTGCCGGTGTAGAAGATCTGGAGGGTGTCGCCTGCATTATACTGTGTAAAGTCCATGTCATCCGAGACAAAGGTATAAAAATCCTCATTGGCAGCTTCCAGCACAATATTATTCTCCTCGGACTGGACAACCTTGCCCACAAATGCGTTGAGTTTTGCCTCCTCGGTGTCATAGGAATCTTCCATGACAACTTTGACGGCCATGGCCTCGTCATCCAGGTCGCCGATATAGGTGACAGTGGCTTCCTTTCCGGCAGCAATGCCGTCAGCTGCTACCACATAGGCATTGGCGATGCTAATGGTGTAACTGTCTCCCTCCTCCATTTCCAGGGTGAGGGTGGTTTCATTTGCCTCCGTTACGGTACCGACGGCTGTGGGATCGCTGTTTTGGGCGATTACAGATTCCAGGACTTCTATGGAGATCGCGGGAACCGGATCCTCAGTAGTCTCATAGGGGAACATGATCTCCACAAGGTCGCCTTCCGCAAAGGGGAATTCCTGGGTGATCTCGGCTTTGGACAGGTCATAGTCTTTTTCGCTGCCGTCGTCATCGCTCAGGACTGTCAGGATATCGCCGTTGATTCCGGTGATCACCCCGGTCATGGATTCCTCCTCCACCTCTTCTTCCGTTTCTTCTGTCTCCGCGCTCTCGGAGGCCTGTGTGGCTGCAGTCGTGGATTCAGCCACCGTAGTTGCTGCAGTCTCGCCACCCTTATCAGAAGAACACCCGGTTGCACCGAGTGCCATGGCAAGGACGGCCATAGCTAACAATGTTTTTTTCATAATTGCCAATCACTCCTCTTGTGAAAATTGAAATCATGCCATTTCCTCCGGCAAACCATGAAGGGCCGGGGAAATAACAGCTGCAAACAAGAGTTTACTACAAACGGAGGGAAAAAACTATTGATTTTTTATTAAATTTACGCTAAACTGTGAATATTTTGTGAAATCTATGACAGATATAGGATTTTGCTATTTGACCGCATGATAAAAACATATTAAGATTGACAAAGATGGATAAGAAAGCAGGTCTTATTATGAAAAGGTACAAAAGGCTTTTGGAAATATTTTATGTTATGGCCAAAATAGGATTGTTTACCTTTGGCGGCGGCTGGAGCATCATTGCCCAGATGCAGAATGAATTTGTGGATAAAAGAGGATGGATGGATGAAGAACAGGTGGTAGACTTCATGTCCTTAGCGAAGTCCTTCCCGGGGGTTATGATTATCAATATGTCCGTGTTCTGCGGCTATGCCATGGAGGGGGTTGCCGGGGGAGTTGCGGCGGCGGTAGGCCTGTCGCTTCCGGCACTGGCGGCAATCGCGGCAGTGACATTTTTTTATTCTTCCCTGCGGGACAATATCTATGTGGCCAAGGTGCTCAATGGGGTCCGCAGTGTGGTGGTGCCCATTATCGTCAGCGCCTGCCTCAAATTGAAAAAAACGGCAGTCAAAGGGCGGCCTGCATATGTGATCCTGGCAATTTCCTTTGTTGTCTGTGCCGTGACAGGGTTGAATAAGCTGATTTTGGTGCTGGCGGCATTGGTTGCGGGTCTTCTGATATGGAAGGGGGAGATTGGGGATGACCTGTCTTAGGCTGTTTTTGTCCTTTATGAAAATCGGGTTTTGCAGTTTTGGCGGCATGACAATGATACCGGTCATCAATGATGAGGTTTTGCGGTATGGATGGATGACGGCAGAGGAGGTGATGGATATTGTGGCAGTGGCGGAGATGACGCCAGGATCTTTGGGGATTAATTGTGCCACCTTCGTGGGGCTGCGGACGGCAGGGATGGCAGGCGCCCTTTGTGCCAGTTTAGGGGTGATGATGCCTTCGCTGACTCTTTCCATGGCGGCGGCCCACTTTATTTTCCGGCTGAAGGACAATCCATACCTGGAAAGCGCCATGCGCGGTGTGAGGCCGGCCAGCATGGGGATGCTGATGGCGGCTGCAGTGACCCTGGGGATTACAACTTACATCCCAGGCAGGGGGATTGCCTGGAATTTGGTTGGGATTGCAATCGTCAGCGGGATATTGCTGGTCAAGGCTAAATTGTCCATCCCGAAAACGATTTTGATTGCAGCGATACTCGGCCTTTTGGTGGGATAATACGGGACAGACGGCAGCCTGAACCGGGATGTAACAGAATTTTAATAAATTTTCTGTTATTCAGTATCGAAAAGTGGAAAAATATATGGTATAATCGCTGTCGAGATTATAGCATTGCCGGTCTGGGTCCAGAGGATATCCTATAATCTCCACATAAGGAGATCACAATATGCCAGATAAGAGAAACTATAACAGCAAGGACTATATGCGTGTCCTGAATAAATCACGCCGGAAAAGAAAGAGGCTTCCTATATATCAAAACCGGAGGGTTGTCATCTCTGCGATTGCCGCTGTGTCAGTGGCCGCAGTCCTGGCCTGTGCCGTCAGCAGCCGCCACAAGGCAGACAAGGAGCAGGAGGCGGCCGCCTCCAATCTGGAGGAGCCTTCTTCCGAAATTATGGTAGCAATAGAATCCACTTTGTCTGCAGAGGAGGTTGAGCGCCAGCGCATTTTGCAGGAAAAACAGGCCGTGGTGGATTCCTACGGGAATCTTGGGCTGGTTCAGGTGGCAGGATACCTAAACGTCAGGGAAGCGCCGGGGTCCAATGGCAAGATTATTGGGAAATTGCAGCAGAACAGTGCCTGCGAAGTCCTGGAAACAGAAGGGGAGTGGAGCCATATCACCTCAGGGGGGATTGAGGGGTATGTCCATAACCGGTATATTCTCAGTGGCCCGGAGGCGCGCCAGGAAGCTTTAGAGCATGTGGAACAGATGGCAGAGGTCAATACCGAGAAGCTGAACATACGTTCCGAGCCCAATATGGAGGATGCCGCGAATGTGGTGGCCCAGGCCCTGATCTATGAGCGTTACCCGGTTCTGGAGGAACTTGACGGCTGGATCCGGATTGAGGAGGGCTACGTTTCCAGTGAGTATGTGACGGTGAAGTATGCCTTGAACGAGGCAAGGAAGCTGGATTTGCGGGCCATGGCGCTTAACCAGTACGATCATCTGGTGATATCCAAGGTTGACAATTATCTGAATATCCGCAACAGCCCGAGCACGGAGGACGACACCAATGTGATCGGTAAATTCCCCGGCAGGGCGGCGGGGGAGATCCTGGAGACCCAAGACGGCTGGTATAAGGTGAAATCCGGGGCAATTACCGGATATGTGACGGCAGACCCTGAATTTGTGGCGGTTGGACAGGAGGCCAGGGATCTGGCTCTGGAGTCTGCCACATTGATGGCCATTGTCAACACGGACAGGCTGAACGTGCGTTCGGAACCAAGCACTACCGCCAAGATCTGGACGCAGATTTCCAAGGAGGACCGCTATACGGTGCTGGATCAGCTGGATGGCTGGATCCAGATTGAACTGGATACCGGGGACGGAGAGGATGGTGAGCCCTCAGATAAGGCATTTATTGCCACCAGGGATAACAATGTAGAGGTGCGGTATGCTTTGACAGAGGCGATTAAGTTCTCTCCGGTGGAGGAACGGGCGAACCAGCAGGCGGCATTGCGCAGCAAGGTGGTAAATTACGGCCTGCAGTTTGTGGGGAACCGTTACGTCTGGGGCGGAACGAACCCGAATACCGGTGCAGACTGCTCTGGCTTTGTGCAGTATGTCATGCGGAACGCTGCAGGGGTGTCCCTCCCCCGTACTTCCAGGGAACAGGCCAAGGTAGGGCGTGCCGTCAACTCCAGTGAAATGCTGCCGGGAGATCTGATCTTCTACACAAACAGCAGCGGTGTGGTTAACCATGTGGCCATGTACATTGGCAATGGGCAGATTGTCCATGCGGCCAGCCGGCGGAGCGGAATCAAGATTTCAACCTGGAATTACCGGAATCCGAAGACCATAAGAAGGGTTTTAAATTAGGGCAGCAAAAGAGCCAGGGGACAAACCTGGCTCTTTTGCTGTTGTCTCCTGCCGGAATCCATGCTAAAATAACAGGGAAGCGGGAGACTGGGCAGGATAAGGACGGTGGGCAATGTATCAATACGGGAAGGAATTGTGGCTGGGGATTTCTTTAAAGAAAAAACTGGGGATTTATCTCTGCCTGGTGATTCTGGTAATCGGCGTGTCTGCCCTGTTCAGCTTTTTGCTGATGGATTTTGCGGTAGGGAATTTCAACCGGATTTTGGACGGCAATTCCAGATGCTATAATTTTCAGGAAGCAATGGAAAGGGAATCCCGTGCTTTTGGGGATTATATCCGGAACCGGACCCCAGAAAATGAAAAGCAGTATCAGGAGGCATGCAAAAAGTCGGAAGATAGCCTGGGGCAGCTGCCCTTTGATTATCAGGAAATCGGCTCCGTCAGATATGCCAGGACCTGGAACATCCGCAATGCCTATGAAAATTATTGTGCCTCCCGGGACGGGATATTAAAAAGGGACACAGAGGGGGAAGACTACATCACCAGCCTTTACCGGGTATATTCCATGCAGGAATACTTACAGACATACGCCCGCCAGCTTTTGCAGCTGACTATGGTGGCCGGAGATGCCAGCTACCAGCGGCAGGTGCCCTTTTTTTACCGGATGCCGTATCTGATCCTGGTGCTTTCTTTGGCTATGATTGGGGCTATGGTTTTTCTGACCAGGCTTTTGTCCCATGCAGTGGTGGATCCCATGGAAATGCTGGCGGATGCCACCAGAAAAATAGCAGTGAATGATTTTAGCGGTGGGGATTTGGCGGTGGAGAACCGGGATGAGATGGGGGAGATGGTTCAGGCGTTCAACCGGATGAAACATGCCACAGAGGGCTATATTCATACATTGGTGAAAAACCATGAGATTTCAGATCTTCTCCACAAGGAGGCCATGGAGAAAATGGAGATGGAGAAACGGCTGGAAGCGGCGCGGCTGGATCTTTTAAAGAGCCAGATCAATCCACATTTCCTCTTTAATACCTTGAATATCATTGCCTGTATGGCTAAGCTGGAAGACGCATCCACCACAGAGCGGATGATTACCAGCATGAGCAACCTGTTCCGCTACAACCTAAAGACCACGGAGCAGGTGGTGGCGCTGGAGCGGGAACTGAAGGTAGTGCAGGATTATATGTATATCCAAAAGATGAGATTCGGAAACCGGATCCGGTATGGCAGCTGCCTTAAGGTGGATGAGGGTTCCGTGCAGATACCGGCATTTACCCTGCAGCCATTGGTGGAGAATGCCATTGTCCACGGAGTCTCAAAAAAAGAACAGGGAGGCAGGGTTTTTCTGCGGATTTGGGAGCAGGGCAGCATGCTGGTGGTGTCTGTGGCGGATACCGGCGTCGGTATGGAGAGGGAAACCAGGCAGCAGCTCCAGGAGGCTATTGAGAACAAACATACATCGAAAATAGGGATTGGGCTGGGGAACATCTGCCAGAGGATCCATACCATGTATCCGGAGGGCGAAGTGAAGATTTATGGGGAAAAGCAGCGGGGGACCGTGATACAGATCCGCATTCCGCAGGGCGGGAAGAGGCAGTAAGCAAGAATAGGGATACCGGGGAAAGGAGTGCCATGGTTCGGATATTGGTTGCAGATGATGAAATGCTTGAGAGGGCAGTGCTTTGCAAGACCCTGAATAAAAACTTAAAGGGAAGATGTGCCATTTTCCAGGCGGAGAATGGCCGGGAGGCTCTGCAGGTTTATGAAGAGCAGAAGATACAGATTGCAATCCTGGATATTGAAATGCCGGGGATTAATGGGATAGAGGCAGCAGAGAGGATCCGGGCAAAGGATAAAAAGTGCTGCATTATTTTTTTGACAGCCTTTGATGAGTTTGCCTATGCCAGGAAGGCGATTACGGTGCGGGCACTGGATTATCTTTTAAAGCCGTATGAGGAAAAGGAACTGATGCTGGTGGTGGAAGAAGCCATCCGGCAGACCGGCGAACAGGCAAAAGAATATATGACGGAAACAGATGGGGCTGATTTTTCTTACAATGCCCAGGTTTCGGACGAATATGAAAATTCCCGTTTGTCAGGGGTAAAGGAGACGATTGAAGAATATATCTGTGAAAACTATGTCTATGATATCTCCATGCAGGATCTGGCACGGACCATGAATTACTCGGAGGCCTATTTCAGCAAGCTGTTCAAACAGTGTTTTGGCAGGAATTTTACTTCTTACCTGACGGAATACCGGGTGGGGGTGGCGAAAAGGCTGCTGGAGGATCCCATGGTGAACGTGAAGGAGATTGGGAAGGCGGTAGGCTATGGGGATTCCAATTACTTTACAAAGGTTTTCCGGCGGGTTACAGGGGTGAGCCCTACGGAATACCGTGCCCAGATTTTCCGTGGGAAACAGGAACCGGAGAATCCTTTGTAGGATATGTATAAATAATTTTGGGCAAAAAGTTAAAATCCTACTATGATTCACAAAAATTTACTATTTGCATTCCGATAACTATGGTATATAATGAAACTATATCCTGGATTTTCCAAGGGGATATTTTCCGGGGAAAGTGCAGGGCGTTTCATAAAAATCATAAGGAGGAAATGTTTTATGAAAAAAAGATGGATTGGCACAGCACTGTGTGCGGCCATGGTTGTGGCGTCTCTGTCCGGATGCGGGCTGAAGGAGCCGGAGGCTCCGGCTACTACTGCGGCTCCCGCAGCGTCGGAAGCACCGGCAGCCGGAGAGGGAGAGACAGAGGCAGATGCAGCGGCAGATGCCGGCAGTGAGGCGGCCGGCGATGCAGCGGCAGCCAATGATCCGGCAGTGACCCTGGTATATGCGGAGGTTAACCCGCTGGATACGATTGTAGGGCAGACCGATTCCTTTTTCAAGGAGAAGGTTGAGGAACTTTCCGGAGGTTCGATCACGATTGATTTGCAGGCTTCCGGTGTCCTGGGTTCTGAGAACGACGTGCTGGATACCATGTTAGGTGGCGGCGGCACCATCGATATGTCCCGTATTTCTGCCTTTGCCCTGACCAGCTACGGCGGTGAGAAGTCCATGCTGCTGTCCATTCCCTATACCTTTGTGGATCGGAACCATTTCTGGAATTTTGCCACTTCGGACCTGGCTCCGGAATTCCTGCTTGAGCCCCATGAGAACGGCACAGGGGTGAGAGGCCTGTTCTACGGCGAGGAAGGTTTCCGCCATTTCTTCACCAAGAACCCGGTAAACAGCCTGGAGGATCTGAAGGGCATGAAGCTGCGTGTGTCCAATGACCCGATCATGAACGGCATGGTGGAAGGCCTGGGCGCTTCCCCCACTGTTGTGGCTTTCGGTGAACTGTATTCTGCCCTGCAGACAGGCGTGGTGGACGGCGCTGAGCAGCCGATTGCCAACTACAAGTCCAATGCTTTTCCGGAGGTTGCCAACAACCTGATCCTGGACGGCCATACCCTGGGCGCTATCCAGGTTATCATCACCGATGAAGCATGGGATAAGCTGACTGAGAACCAGCAGAATGCTATGATGGAGGCTTCCAAGCTGGCATCCGAGTACAACCGCCAGATCTCCGAGGAGGCTGAGAACAAGGTTCTTGAGGAACTGAAGACAGACGGCTGCAACGTGGTTGAGGTTACGGACAAGGCTCCGTGGCAGGAGGCTTGTAAGAAGGTTGTGGAAGACAACACTTCCGCATATGCAGATCTGTATCAGCAGATTGTTGATATGCAGTAAAATGCAGAAAAGCAGCATTGTCACAAAAATAAGAAAACCTAAGTGGTAGGTGTTTTGCAGGGCACAGGAGCCAGTAAGGTTTCTGTGCCCTGTTGAGCGTTTTCTGAGTGGGAAAGGAGTAGCTATGCCTGCGATTTTTGAAAAGATCGATAAGATCAAGCCTTTATACGATATTGTGTACAAAGTGACCCTGATAATCTGTAAATTGCTATTAATTGCGGATATTGCCATCACCTCCATGGCTGTGTGCGGAAGATACATTCCTTTTATCCCGGATCCGGCATGGTCAGAGCAGGTGGTGTTGACCTTAATGTCTTATATGGCGGTGCTTTCCGCTGCGCTGGCGATCCGTAACGGCTCCCATATCCGTATGACTGCCCTGGACAGCTACCTTCCGAAGGCACTGATTCGTTTTCTGGATATTTTAGCAGACTTGGCGGTACTGATTCTTGCCCTGATTATGATTGTGGTGGGATGGCAGTATGCACAAAAGATCGGTGGGCGGGGAAGTTATGAGAGTATGCCATGGCTGTCCCGATTCTGGATGTATTTCCCGGTTCCGCTGGCTGGTGTCGCCATGCTGGTATTTGAGATTGAGGCGATCTATAACCATGTGAAACTGATCTTTGTAAAGGAGGGCGAGGCGTAATGGATGCGAATACAATGGCGATTGCCGTTTTGCTTGGCAGCTTTTTTATTATGATTTTTCTTCGGTTCCCGATTGCCTATGCGGTAGGCCTGGCTTCCGTGCTCTGCCTTCTGTCTATGGGCAAATCCCTGAGTACGATTTGCCAGTTCATGGTAAAGGGGATCAGTTCTTTTAGCTTGATGGCTGTGCCGTTCTTTATTACCATGGGGGTGCTGATGGGATCCGGCGGTATCTCTGAAAAGCTGATAGCCCTGGCAAATGCCTGCGTGGGATGGATGCGCGGCGGCATGGCAATGGTAAATATTGTGGCCTCCTATTTCTTCGGGGGTATCTCCGGTTCTGCCTCTGCAGATACTGCTTCCCTTGGCTCCATCCTCATCCCTATGATGGTGGATCAGGGATATGATGCGGATTTCTCCACAGCGGTTACCATCACATCCTCCTGTGAGGGGCTTCTGGTTCCGCCCAGCCATAACATGGTTATCTATGCAACCACTGCAGGCGGGATTTCTGTGGGTTCCTTGTTTTTGGCCGGATATATTCCAGGCGCTCTGCTGGCAGGCAGCCTGATGATCGGCTCTTACATTATTTCTGTAAAAAGGAATTATCCAAAGGGTGAGCCCTTTTCGGTGATGAACCTGATCCGGCAGCTGAGCGTGTCGATTTGGGCATTGGCGGCAGTGCTGATCGTGGTGTTTGGTGTGGTTGGCGGTGTGTTTACCGCTACTGAGTCGGCAGCCATTGCGGTTATCTACAGCCTGATTGTCAGCGTGTTTGTCTACAAGGGGCTGGACTGGAAGGGAGTGTGGAAGTCCCTGGATGACTGCGTTGCCACCTTATCTATCGTACTTATCCTGATTTCCACATCAGCGGTATTTGGTAACTGCCTGACGATGCTGCATGTTCCGGAATTGGCGGCAAACGCCATTACAGGGCTGACCAGGAATCCTTATATCCTGGCATTGCTGCTGAACCTGATCCTTCTGGTTCTGGGATGTATCATGGATATGGCTCCCATCATCCTGATTGCAACACCGATCCTGCTGCCGATTGCCACTTCAATCGGCATTGACCCGATTCAGTTTGGTATTATGGTAATTTTAAACTGTGGGATCGGGCTTCTGACCCCTCCGGTGGGCGCAGTGCTGTTTATTGGTTCTGCCATAGCGAAACTGCCGATGGAGAAAGTAGTTAAGGCCACACTGCCGTTTTATCTGTGCATGATCGTTTCTTTGCTCCTGATTACATTTATACCGGCAATCAGCATGTGGCTCCCAAGCCTGATGGTTGGGTGATGCGATAAATCTGTTAGGAAACGGGAAGGGCTGCTCTTTTGGGGCAGTCCTTTTTTGGATAAAATGCGGATGACATGGCAGCGGTTTTGTGTTATATTGCCTTTTAGATCAATACAGGAATTCAGGGAGTGCAGGGGATGGGAAGAGGTTTGAGAAGATGTGCAGTAGTTCTGGCTGCCGGGGCTATGCTGGTGGCATGCAAAGGGAAGAAAGGGGAAGAGGCGCCGGGAAATGTGCCGGAATTTGTACTTACCTATGCGGAAAACCAGGCAGAGGATTATCCCACCACCAGGGGGGCTTATAAGTTTGCAGAGTTGGTAAAGGAGCGGACCGGGGGAAGGATTGAGATCCTGGTACATGCAGGAGGGGCCCTTGGGGATGAGCAGGCGGTGGTGGAGCAGCTGCAGTATGGGGGGATTGATTTTGTGCGGGCATCCTTATCTTCCCTGTCAGAATTTGTGCCGGAGTTGAATGTGCTGCAGATGCCGTATCTGTATAAGAATTCTGAGCATATGTGGAAGGTGCTGGAAGGGAAGATCGGGGACGAATTTATGGAGGTTTTGGATGGTTCCGGATTGGTGGGCCTGTCCTGGTATGATGCGGGGGCGAGAAATTTCTATTGTACCAAAAAACCGGTACAAAGGCTGGAAGATGTAAAGGGGATGCGGATCCGGGTTCAGGAATCGGAGATGATGGCATCTATGGTGGAAGCCCTGGGCGGGACGGCAATTCCCATGACGTATGATAAGGTATATTCGGCCCTGGAGACAGGGCAGATCGACGGGGCAGAGAACAATTGGCCTTCCTATGAGTCGGTTCGCCATTATGAGGTGGCTCCTTATTATACTGTGGACGAACACACCCGGGTACCGGAGATGCAGCTGATGTCCCAGTATACCTGGGACAAGCTTTCGGCGGAGGATCAGAGAATTATTGTAGAGTGTGCCAGGGAATCTGCCTTGTATGAACGGAAGCTGTGGACTCAGAGGTCGGAATCCTCCATGAGACGGGTGAAAAGTGCAGGATGTACGATAGTGGAACTGACGGATGAGGAGAAGGAGCGGTTCCGAGAAGTGATGACGCCAGTGTATCAAAAATACTGCGCAGATTATATGGATGTGATTGAACGTATCGCAGCAGTGGGGGAGGAGTAGCCGGGGAACCGGGAATTGCGGCCAAGGCGAAACAGTGGCCAAACCAAGACACCAGTTGTCAAAGGGGCTTTCACCCAAAAAGGGAAAGCCCCCGATAGCCGAAGTGGTCAGGCCATTATTTTTCCGGCAGAACCTCTGATACATCAACAGTAATATATTTGAAGAAAGCTTTGATTTCATCTGCAGAGTCGCAAGTGAAATCATCGTACATGATAAACATACCATTCGCAGATACCGCCTGATTTTCGCCAACCGTGAAGATTACGGCAACAGGAACTGCATTTTCATAGACATAAAGATAGATCACATTCTCTGTGGCCTTCTCATTTACAAAAGTCTTTCCAACACTACAAATGCTGGATGCAGCCAGATTAGCTGTACCACTCATGCCATTGATTTGCGTCATCAGTACAGCGAAAGCCTTTTGCAACAGGTAGTTCTTTAATTCTTCAGAAACATTGTCCAAGTTACTCAATCCCACCATAGCAGCAAGATCATCATCAGCGATGGAAATGGCATACACAGCTTTAGGCGAAGAAAAATCGCCGCTGCCGATATTCTGGATAACCGTCATGAGTTCGCTGTCTCCAGTGTAGATTTCCACATATTCCTCGGTTTGCGTCATTTCCGACATAAGCTGAACAATCTCCATGCCCTGTGCATACAAGGATTTTGTTTCTGCATTGCTTTCCTTATTGCAGGCGAATAAATTGAAAATCATTATCAATACAATAATGATTGCCAAGCCATTTGATGCACTTTTGATCAGTTTCTTCATGATGTTTTCTCCTTTTAAAGAGTCTTTGCTCCCGCAAAGATTCAAAACAGCCTTCCGGCGCCCCTCCGTCAGCGAGCCAAAGAAGGTCATGCCGGATCAGAATTTCCTCCAGGTATCCCGCATAAACAGTAAAAGAAGCGGGAAGATCTCCAGCCTTCCGGCAAGCATGTCAAAAATCAGGACCAGTTTTGCCGGATTAGAAAACAAACCAAAATTTGATGACGGGCCCACCAGTTCCAGCCCAGGGCCGATGTTATTAAACGTGGCGGCCACGGCAGTGAAATTGGTAATCAGGTCAGTGCCGTCAAGGGACAGCACTAAAAGGGAAAATGCAAAAATCAAGAGATAAATAATCATAAACACATTGATGTTGCGGACGACTTCGTGCTCAATGGATTTGCCGTCCATGCGGATTCTCTTGATCTGACGCGGATGGAGGTACTGGCTTAATTCCTTCCGGGTGTATTTGAGAAGGATGATAAAGCGGGAGACTTTGATTCCGCCCCCCGTACTCCCGGCACAGGCGCCGACAAACATCAGCATGACCAGGATGGTCCGGGAAAGTTCCGGCCACTGGTTAAAGTCGCAGGTGGCAAAACCGGTGGTAGTGATAATCGAACCCACCTGAAAGGCGGATTCGCGGAGGGCGACGCCGGCTGTACCGTAAATTCCGCGGATATCCCATCCAATCAGGAGGATCGCGGTAAGGATGACGATAAAATACCAGCAGACTTCTTCGTTGGAAAAGGCCTGTTTCCATTTGCGCAGCAACAGGAGGAAATAAAAGTTAAAATTGACGCCAAACAGGATCATGAAAATGGTGATTTCCACCTGGATCAAAGGGGAGTAGCTGGCAATACTGTCGTTTTTGATGCCAAAGCCACCTGTCCCCGCAGTGCCGAAGGAGGTGGTAAGCGCATCAAAGACAGGCATTCCACTGACCAGCAATACAACAAATTCCGTCAGGGTTATGATAATATAGATCCCATAAAGGATTTTGGCTGTGGAATGGACCTTGGGCATCAGTTTGCTTACAGAAGGCCCCGGGCTTTCGGCTTTCATCAGGTTCATATGTGACCCGCCGGCCAGTTTCAGCAGGGAAAGCAAAAATACCAATACGCCCATGCCGCCGATCCAATGGGTAAAGCTGCGCCAGAGCAGCACACATTTGGGCAAATCCTCCACGGCCGGCAGAATGCTGGCGCCGGTGGTGGTAAAGCCGGAAACCGTTTCAAACAGGGCATCAACAGGGCTTTGGATGGAGCCGCTGAACAGGAACGGCAGTGACCCCATGATACTCAGGACAACCCAGCTTAAGGCGACAGTCACATAACCCTCCCTGACATAGAAATACTGGCGTTTTGGTTTTCGGAAGGTCAGCAAAAGGCCCGCCGCAAGGCAGGCAGCCCCGCTGACCACAAAGGACCAAAGTGCGGATTCCTGGTAGATAACACCCGTCAGGACGGGAAGAAGCATGAGAGTGGCTTCAATATTCAGGACCCAGCCGATTATGTATAAGATAATTCGATAATTCATCGTTGATTCCCCTATTTTTTCAGAATATCCTGGATGTCATCCAGCCCCTTTTGGGTAGTGACTACGATTACCGTGTCGCCCACATTGATGGTGTCATTGCCTCGTGGGATAATAACCTTCCCCTTCCTGTGGATGCAGCCGAGAAGAAGGTTGCTTTTTAGCTGCATGTCCTTTAAGGGGATGCCCACCACAGGGGAATTCTCCAGGATGCAGAATTCCAATGCTTCCGCTTTGCCGTCCAGGATGTGGCATAAGGTTTCCACATTGCTGCCTATGGAATTCTGCATGGCACGGATATAGCGGAGAATATAGTCAGCGGTAATGTATTTGGGATAGATAATGCTCCCCAGGTCAAGCTGGTCAAGGATATTGTCAAAGGACATCCGGTTTACCTTGGTGATCAGCTTAGCCTTGGAATGCTCGCGTGCGAACAAAGAAAGCATAATGTTTTCTTCGTCCATATTCGTAAGGGCCACAAAGGCTTCGGCGCCTTCTAAGTTTTCTTCCATCAGAAGCTTCCTGTTGGTGCCGTCCCCATGGATAATCACGGCATCCGGAAGATGCTCGCTCAGTTCCTGGCAGCGCTGCAGGCTTTTGTCGATAATGGCAACCCGGATTTTCATATCCAGAAGCAGCCTGGCCAGGTAGATGGCGATGGTGCCGCCTCCAATGATCATGCAGTTTTTTACCTGGTTGGTGGCAAGGCCTATGTTGCGGAAAAATGCAGCGGCGTTTTTTGGGGAAGCAATAATGGAGAGGAGATCTCCATTCTGCATGACAAAGTTACCGTTGGGGATATGGGCATCCTCACCTCGTTCAATGCCGGCTACCAGGATATCACATTTTGCATGGCGGGGCAGTTCGGCGATGGATACCTGATCCAGGTGGAACTCCGGCCTGATGCGGAATTTTAAAAGTTCCACCCGCCCCTTGGCAAAGGTGTCGATCTTGATGGCAGAGGGAAACCGGAGCAGCCTTGCGATCTCTGCCGAGGCGGCAAGTTCCGGGTTGATGATCATGGAAATGCCCAGGCTTTCCTTGATCAGGTCAATCTCTTTGTTATAAATCGGGTTGCGCACACGGGCAATGGTATGGCAGTCCCATTGTTTCTTGGCGATCAGGCAGCACAGGAGGTTCAGTTCATCGGAGCCGGTTACGGCAATCAGGAGATCCGTATCAGCGATACCCGCTTCCATAAGAGTATTGATGCTGGAACCATTGCCGACAATCTGCATGGCATCCAGTTCTTCCGTGACCCCCTGCAGCCGTTCCGCAGAAGAGTCGATGATTGTGACATCATGATTTTCATCTGTTAACCCCTCTGCCAGGGCATATCCGACCTTGCCGCAGCCTATAATAATAATTTTCATGAGGTTCTCCAATCCTAGTTTTGGTGAAAGGCAATCTTTGTTATGGAATGCTCATTGCCTACGTGAACATTTTACCACAAATTAAGGAATTGTCACTATGAAATTGTGGATTTTGGGCTTTTAATTTGGACCGAAATGTAGTATAATTTGAAAATTACAGAGGAAAGCATTCCATAATTTAGGAGGAGACCATGTTAGACTTAAGATTTGTACGGGAAAATCCGGAGGCTGTGAAAAAAAATATTGAGAATAAATTCCAGTTTGACAAGCTGCTCCTGGTAGACCAGGTGATCGAACTGGATGCCAGGAACCGGGCGGCCAAGGCAGAGGCAGATGGCCTGCGCGCAATGCGCAATAAGCTTTCCAAGCAGATTGGGCAGTTGATGGGCCAGGGGAAGAAGGAGGAGGCGGAAGCTGTGAAGGCCCAGGTGGCAGCGAATGCCAGCCGCCTTGCGGAACTGGAGGCCCAGGAGACACAGCTGGAAGCCCAGGTACAGAAGATCATGATGACCATCCCCAATATGATAGACCCAAGTGTGCCGATTGGCAAGGACGACAGCGAGAATGTGGAGATCGAGAAGTTTGGAGAGCCGGTGGTGCCGGATTTTGAGATTCCGTACCACACGGACATTATGAAGCGTTTCGACGGCATTGATTTGGATGCGGCAGGAAAGGTGGCGGGGAATGGCTTTTATTACCTCATGGGGGATATCGCCAGGCTGCATTCTGCAGTGATTGCCTATGCCAGAGATTTTATGATTGGCCGCGGCTTTACCTACTGTGTGCCGCCGTTTATGATCCGCAGCAATGTGGTGACCGGGGTGATGTCCTTTGCGGAGATGGATGCCATGATGTATAAGATTGAGGGGGAGGATCTTTATCTGATCGGAACCAGCGAGCATTCCATGATCGGCAAGTTTATTGACACCATCACTCCGGAAGAGCAGCTTCCCAAGACGCTGACCAGCTATTCCCCCTGTTTCAGGAAGGAGAAAGGGGCTCATGGGATCGAGGAGCGCGGTGTGTACCGGATCCACCAGTTTGAAAAGCAGGAGATGATTGTGGTCTGTAAGCCGGAGGAGTCTCCCATGTGGTATGACAAACTCTGGCAGAATACGGTGGATTTGTTCCGTTCCCTGGATATCCCGGTGCGGACGTTAGAGTGCTGTTCCGGTGATCTGGCGGACTTAAAGGTGAAATCTTGCGATGTGGAGGCTTGGTCGCCGCGCCAGAAGAAGTATTTTGAAGTGGGATCCTGCTCAAACCTTGGGGATGCCCAGGCGCGCCGTTTAAAAATCCGGGTTGAGGGGGAAAAGGGGAAATATTTTGCCCATACACTGAATAATACAGTAGTGGCGCCGCCGCGGATGCTGATTGCATTTTTGGAGAATAACCTGCAGGCAGACGGCAGTGTCAGGATCCCCAAGGTGCTCCAGATGTATATGGGCGGCATGGAGGTAATGCTGCCAAAAGACGGTAACGGAGATAAATAAAATACAAAAGGTTTCAAAATGTAATAGACAAAACCAAAGCCAGGGAGTAAAATGATAAATGCCGGTTCGCCAAAAGGGAGCCGGCATTCAGGCATGATATCCGGTAAAAGGAGGGAGAGACAGAGATGAAGCCATGGAATGTGGTTGTGGACGGAAAACAATATGAGGTTAAGGCAAAGGGAGGGAAGCTGGTTGTCAACGGAGAGACAAACAAGCTGAAAACCCTGATGTCGAAGAAAGAGGGCATGTGGAAGGTTTATGAATTGCCGTTGGGAGCAAAGAAAGCCCAGTATTATGTGAACAACTGGGTCGGAGGAGTTAAGCTGGTGATGGATGGTGTGGACTGTGCTACCGGAAAGCCGTTCACAGCAAAAAATCCGCCAAAATGGACGTATGTGTTCCTGGTAATCCATTTGCTGTACATATTGTTCCTGATGGGAGGGGCCCTTGGCGTACTGATGGCCTTCGTGGGGATGATGGCAACGATCTCTGTTTCCTGTAATACCAATATGCCGGTGGGAGTGAGGATTTTGCTGAATATCGGTATCCTGGTTGCCTTTGCGGCTGCAGATGTGGGGATTGTGTATCTGGTTGGTGGCCTTATCGGCGCGTAGCAGGATCAGAGAGGGATAAGGGATGAATGTTTTTTCCGAGATGGTGCACTCCATCTATGATTGTAAAAGTTATAGTGTTTTTCTGAAGGACAGAAAGCGTAAGACGTTTTTGTTCGGTTTTTTGCTGGCAGCATTCTATTTTTTACTAACCATCATGGTGCCCTTTATCCGCTTCCAGATGTCTACTGGCGGGATCATGAAAATAGTGGATGAGTTTGTGCCCGATTTTTCCATTGAGGACGGCCAGCTGGATGTGGAGGAACAGTTTGAGTTCGAAGATGGCGATACATATGTCTATATAAATACCAAAGATGAGGGGATGGCACAGGATAAAATCCCGGAGAAACTGTATCAGTATGGCTCTGTGATGATTGCAGATTCTGACAGCTTTGTCCTCAAGAGCAACGGGCAGGTACAGAGTTTGCTTTTTTCGGATTTGGATCTTGAGATCACAAAGTCGGAAGTGATTGAAATGTTTAGCCCCTTTGTGACCATTATGATTGTGGTGGTGATGGTGATTATCTTCCTGTTCATGGAGGCGGCCCTCTTTTTTGGCGTGATTTTCGTGGCATTGTTCGGAATGATCGTGGCCTCCTGCATGCAGGCGAAGCTGACCTTTGGCGAATTATACAAGCTGGGGATGTATACCCGGACCACCCCCTTGTTGATAAAGGCAGTGCTTTCCTTCCTGCCTTTTGGGATTCCTTTTTTCTGGATCATCAGCCTGGGGATTTCACTGGGCTACCTGGCAGGGGCGATCCGGAAGATGGATACCCCGGATTTAGGAGGGCAGCCGCTGGAATTCTATTCGGAGGGAAACGCCCTGGAGGACCGTTTTAAACGCCCGGAAGAGGATTATGACCGCTGGAGCCGTCAGGATATGGATAACAATCCCTGGAACCAGGCGGGCGGGGATTCAAATCAGGGGAACCATCCCGGGAATTCACAGGATTAAGGACATAACATCAGGCCGGAGAGCAAAAGTTCTCCGGCCTTTTTCGGCTATATTTCTTTAAGGGTGAGGGAGGGGGAAGCCACCAGGGAATAGTTGGTGTGGTAGATTACGAAGCCAGGGGCGCCGCCTGCCGCTTTTTTCACATGCTTGCGCTGGATATAGTCAATCTCCACCTTTTCATTGCCTCGTCCCTTGGAATACCAGGCAGCAATAGCCCCTGCTTCCTCAAAGACCCGGTCGGGCAGTTCTTTCCCCTCTGTTTTTACTACCACATGGGAGCCGGGAATGCCTTTGGCATGGAACCACCAATCCCCTCCGCCGGCGATCCGGAAGGTGACCTCCTCGTTTTGGTAATTGTTTTTTCCCACATAGATATGGAAACCGTCAGAGGAAAGATAGTGGTAGGGGCGGCTGGTGATCTTTGCCTTTTTTCCGCCGATGTTCCGTTTTTTGATAAAACCGAACTCTGTCAGTTCCTCCTTAATCGGAACCAGGTCCTCCTCCTTGACGGCAATATCCAGGGCAGCGCTGATGGATTCCAGATGGTCGATTTCCCGGCGGGTTTCCGTAAGCATTTCTGTCATTGCTTCATAGGTGCGTTTCAGTTTGTTGTATTTGCCAAAATATTTCTGGGAGTTTTCCTGGGCAGTCAGCTGGGGATCGAGGGGGATCCTGACCTCTTTGCCCGTGTAGTAGTTAAGGCATGCCAATTCCTTCTCGCCCCCGGCAAGTTCGTAGCCGTAGGTGGTCAGCAGTTCTCCGTAAACCTTGTATTTTTCTCTCTTTTCCGTATCCTTTAGCTGTTTGGACTGCAGGTCATATTTTTTATAATTCCGTTCCAGAGCGGTCTGGACGATCCGGCGCAGGTCAGAGGATTTTTGGCGGATCCTGGTCAGGACGCTTTTCTGGGCATAATAGGCATCCAGGAGGCTGCTGATTGCGGGAAAGTTTTTGGCCGTATAGCCATTTCCCTCATAGCAGGTCAGGGGTACGGAAGAAAATTCCACCGGTTCGTTCCCCTGATAGATGATATTGGGGCAGAAACAGCCCTTTTTCACATCTTCCATCATGAAGGACAGCCTGTGGTAGAGGTGGCATAATTCTGCTTCTGAGAGTTCATTGGCAGAGCGGTCCCCGTCGATAGAGGAGAGATGGCACAATTCTGTGCCGATGATCGGGCTGATCCCGGTCAGCTTTTGGTAGAGGGCTTTCTGCACCGGAGAGGGGGTGTTTTGGATAAGGGCGGTAAACCCTTCCTCTGTAATGCTGAGAGGATCCGCTTTTTCCACGGTCTGCGGAATGAAATAGGGGCGGCCAGGCAGGACCTCACGGACGGAACTGACCTGTGAAGAGATGTGTTTGATGCTGTCCAGGATGGTGCCGTCCTCCTTACAGAAGATGATATTGCTGTGCTTGCCCATCAGTTCCACGATCAGGCGCTTCCGGCACAGATCCCCCATTTCATCCAGATGTTCAACCGTGAATTCCAGGATCCTTTCTAAACCTGGCTGAGATACCTTCACGATCTTTCCTGAACCGATATGTTTGCGCAAAAGCATACAGAAATTAGGCGCTGTCAGGGGGCTTGGCTTGTTGTTTTCTGTAAAATAGGCCAGGGGAAGGCTTGGGCTGGCCGACAGGGAGAGGCGAAAGGTCTCACGGTTGTTTTTGACAGTAAATAAAAGTTCGTCTTTTTCCGGCTGGGCTATCTTGCTGATTTTTCCGCCCTCCAGCTTTTGGCGGATATCATGGGCAAGGTTTGCAATGACGATTCCATCGAATGCCATGGTATATACTCCTTTTTGTTTTTTGGCTGCTTCCGGCAGAAGCCACCCGGAGGAATGTTCCCAGTGGCTTTGGACAGGCGGCAGCAGGCCTTGGTATTCTGCTATATGTTACAGTGGGATTATACAGGAGATTCCCCGGATTGGCAAGGCTTTGAAAAACAGGCATTATTCGGGAAGAAGCCCTAATTGACGGAAAGTGGCAAAGATATAAGGTGCACCAAAAACATTGAGGGACTTTGGGCCGGTGATCGTGTGCCCATTGTCTGCCAGGATTTTCTGGTAAGCCCTTTCAAAGGTGGCCCTTGTGATAGACTTCTTTTTCCGGTCAGTGAAATACTCCCCGCCTTTGACCGTATAGGTAAAGGGGAGGCCTTTGGCAGTGTAAAAAGTTTCTCCCTGATGGGCAGTGATAACCTCCCACAGAGTATCTGTTTTAATCATAAGCCGATGCCTTTCTGGATATTGGTATGGGATTTTTACTCATTATAATAGAAATTTTTCCATTTTACAACATATATGAGTAAAAATAGAAAAAAATGCAAAGACGTCCAAAAGAGTCTTTGAAAAACATTACAAAAAGTATTAAAAGTATTGAATTCCTGTAACAAAAGTATTAATATAAGGGCAAAAGGAAAGACGGGTGGATCATGGATACGAGGGATCCCGGCCGAATACAGGGGAGGATTTTATGTTTACATCGAAAAAGAAGACAGATACCGTTAACACAGGGATGATCAGCACAATCATCGGGAATAATTCCAGGATAGAGGGTGTTTTATCCGCTTCTGACCCGACGAGGATAGATGGTTATTTAAAAGGGGAGGTCCAGTCCGAGAGTTCTGTCATTGTGGGAGAGCATGGAGTGGTGAAGGGGGACATCCGCGCAGTTGAGATTTTGGTAGCAGGGACGGTTTACGGCAACCTGAAGGCAGAAAGCCGGATTGAACTGACAGAGACCGGCTGCGTGCTGGGAGATATGGTCACCAAGAGGCTGGTGATTGATGAAGGGGCTTCCTTTAAGGGAAACTGTACCATGGAGATTTTAGGAAGAGAGGAAGAGGAAGAAGAAAAGCAGCCGCCGGTCAGGGAACAGGAAAAAACACAGGACAGTGGCAAACAGACGGGTAAGCAGCACAGCGAAAATGAAGGCCATGAAGAAAAGTAGGTGTGGATGAACTGGAAAAAGTTTAAAAAGGAACGGCTGTTCCTCTCTTACACTGTTATGCTGCTCCCCCATTCCCAAAAGAAACCGGTTCATTTTAAAATTCCGGTCTGGGTGTTTGGCGCCATGTTTTTGGGGCTTTTTGTGCTGACAGGGACATGCCTGTTTTTTGCAGGTTCCCGGTACCAGCTGGAGCAGGTCCGCAAGGAAAAGGCGCAGCTGGAGCAGGAGTGGGCTCAGCTGGCAGAACAGAAGCAGCTGGCGGATCAGGAGAATGAGGTCCTCCGGCAGGAGCAGGAGGCCCAGGAGCAGGAACTGAAAGAACTGGAGGCACGTACCAGGGATGCGCGTAAGGAACTGGAAGAACTGGCAGAGAGGGAAAGCGTGATCCGCCAGGAGTTAGGCCTGGAGCAGGCAGACCCAAAAGAGGAGACTGCCGGGGATCCAGACCAGGCTTCTGCCGCCAACAGCCGGATGCTGGGCCTCTCCCCCACAGGGCTGCCGGTTCTCCTGGCGGAGAACACCATGGGGGCACGGGTGGTGCGGACGGAACTGGATGTGTTACAGAGCAGCCTGGCAGAGAAGAATGGCCGGTATGAGGGATACTTAAACCGTATTGAGGAACAGGAAGCAGCGGCGGCAGCGGAAAAAGCGAGGAAGGAAGCCTTAAGGGCAACTATTGTAAGGAGTGCAGCCCATTACATTGGAAATGCCTATGTCTACGGAGGAAATAATCCCAACACAGGTGTGGATTGTTCCGGTTTTACAAAATACATCCTGGGAAATGTGGCCGGGGTCTATCTTAACCGGACCGCCGCCGAACAGTCCCGCCAGGGGAGGGCAGTGCCTATAGAGGAGGCCAGGCCAGGAGACCTTGTGTTTTATAGCAATGGGAGTTCGATTAACCATGTTGCTATCTATGCAGGCGACGGCCAGGTTATCCATGCCTCCAACGAAAGGGTTGGTATCACCCGTTCCAATATGTATTACCGGACACCAGTAAAGGTTATGAATGTACTAGGGGATTAAAACAGGGGCCTGAAACATTGAGACACCGAAAAGCCCTGGAAAGGAAGAAGGTTTCCAGGGCTTTTCGGTGTTTTTTTGTGGGAAAAGATTTACATCAGAAGAGAATTTTACTATAATGGTAAAAGATGTCGGTTTCACAGGAGGATGGGCATGGCAAAAACACAGATTAAAAAGGCTCCGGTCCAGGCAGAACAAACCGTGTTTGCCCTGGACATCGGAACAAGGAGCATCATAGGGATGGCAGGGATCGTTGAGGAAGGGAAGGTAAAGATCCTGGCCATCGAACGGGAAGAGCATACGGAACGGGCGATGGTTGACGGGCAGATTGAAAATATTGAAAAGGTATCGCTGCTGGCGGATAAGGTAAAAAAACGCCTGGAGGACAGGCTGGATATCCGGCTGAAAAGGGTTTGTGTCGCTGCGGCCGGCCGGGCTTTGAGAACCAGGCGGTCGGATTTTGAGATGGAACTTCCCGGAACCCAGCTGATTGATGAGGAAGTGATCAGCCGCCTGGAAGCAGGGGCTATCAGCCGTGCAGAGGAAGCCTTTAATGCGGAAAATGAGGCCCAGGGGGAATCCAGGCGGTTCTATCTGGCAGGGTATACCGTGTGCCAGTATTACCTTGACCAATATGCGATGTCAAGCCTGATGGATCACAGGGGCCGGCAGCTGAAGGTGGAACTGATTGCCACCTTTCTGCCCAGCGAGGTGGTGGAAAGCTTATATACTACCATGAATAAGATCGGGCTGGAGGTGGCCAGCATCACATTGGAGCCGATTGCGGCGATTAACGCGGCTATTCCGGAGAACCTGCGGCTGTTAAACCTGGTTTTGGTGGATATCGGTGCCGGGACTTCCGATATTGCTGCCTGTACCGGGGGAAGCGTGACAGGGTATACCATGGCGACGGTGGCAGGGGATGAGGTTACCGAAGCCCTCATGAAGGAATATCTGGTGGATTTTGCCACAGCGGAAAAGATAAAGGCCCAGGCAGACCAGGAAAAGGAAATTACCTTTACGGATATCCTTGGAGTGGAGCAGAAGATCGGGCAGGAGGAGATCTTTAACTCCATCCAGGGGATCTCTGCTGTTTTATGCAAAGAGATTGCAGAAAAAGTTGTGGAAGTGAATGGGGGACCGCCGTCTGCATTGTTCCTGGCAGGGGGTGGCAGCAAGCTGACGTGCTTAAAAGACAGCCTGGCAGCCGCATTGGGGATGGATGCAAAGCGGGTGGCAATTGCCGGGAATTACTTTCAGGCAAGTGCTTTTTCGGATGAGTATGACCTTAACAACCCGGAATACGCCACGCCTTTGGGGATTGTGGTATCCGCAGGGCTGAATATGATTAATGACAGCTTCCGGGTGACCTTGAACGGGAAACCGGCCAAGCTGTTCCGCAGCGGGAGTTTCACTGCGCTGAACCTGCTGATGATGAATGGCTATAGTTTCCGTGATATCATGGGGCGGCCGGGCACGAATGTGGCAGTGACGGTAAACGGGCAGCGTAAGGTGTTCTATGGGATCCCGTCTGAACCGGCCTCCCTTCTTGTCAACGGCCGGGAAGGGAAGCTTTCCCAGATCATCCATCCGGGTGACAGCATTGAATTTGTGGCGGCGAAGGCAGGAATGGCGGCGGAACCATGCCTGGGGGATATTGAAGGGGCAGCGGACTGCCAGGAGATTTTGCTGAATGGGGAATATGCATTTTTGGAAACCCCGTTAAAAAACGGGGATGTGGTACACATCCGCCGCCAGGAGGCAGAGGGGCAGAAGCCAGGGGAGGAACCGGAGAAGATAAAGCCTGATAAGGAAGAAACCATAAAACCGGCTGCCCAGGAACAGGCGGAGGAGGAAGCCCAAAAAGAAGCCGCCAGGAGACAGGCAGAAGAGGAAGCCCAAAGGGAAGCCGTCAGAAGGAAGGCAGAAGAGGAAGCCGCCAGGAGGCAGGAGGAGGAAGCCCAGAGGGAAGCCGCCAGGAGGCAGGCGGAGGAGGAAGCCCAGAGGGAAGCCGCCAGGAGACAGGCGGAGGAGGAAGCCCAAAGGGA
>CAJURT010000008.1:0-41740 GCA_910588875.1 uncultured Lachnospiraceae bacterium | reverse complement strand
AGACAGGCGGAGGAGGAAGCCCAGAGGGAAGCCGCCAGGAGACAGGCGGAGGAGGAAGCCCAGAGGGAAGCCGCCAGGAGACAGGCGGAGGAGGAAGCCCAAAGGGAAGCTGCCAGAAGACAAAAGGAAGAAGAGATCAGGGCAGCCAGAAAAAGGGCTTTGATGGTCCGATTCCAGCTGAATGGTTCCCCGATCCGGCTGCCGCAGAAAAAGGACGGCTCCCCCTATTATCTGATGGATATGATCCAATATTCCGGACTGGATTTGAAAAATCCCCAGGGGAGTGTAAGCCTGACGGTGAACGGGCTGCCGGGGAGTTTCCAACAGGAACTTAAGGAAAATGACGTGATTGTTATCGAGGTGGAGAAGCGTTAGCACAGGGGATGCTGCGCCAGAAAGCCGTTGACTTGTTTTTCCAGATGAATTATAATGAGGCATGTAGTATCTATTTCAGATTAAAAGGAGCACAAAACTCAAATGATAAAAAGTATGACCGGTTTTGGCCGCTTTGAGGCGGTCACGCAGGAGCATAAGATAACGGCGGAGATGAAGGCTGTTAACCATCGGTATCTGGATTTGAGCATCAAGATGCCCAAGAAGTTTAATTACTTTGAGGCCGGGATCCGCAGCCTTTTGAAGGATTACATCCAGCGTGGCAAGGTCGATGTATTTATCAGTTATGAAGATTATACAGAGGAAAAACTGTGTCTGAAGTATAACGGCACACTGGCCTCAGAGTACATGGAATGTTTTGTGAAAATGCAGCGGCAGTTTGGGATTGACAATGATGTGAAGGTGTCGCTGCTGGCCCGGATGCCGGAAGTCCTGACCATGGAGCAGGTGCCGGAGGATGAGGAGCAGATGTGGAAGTTTCTGTCGGAGGCCGTAGAAGGGGCAGCAAAAAAGTTTGTTGCTTCCCGGATCCAGGAGGGAGAACGGCTGAGAGAAGATCTGCTCGGGAAACTGGATTATATGGAAAGCCTTGTGGATTTCATTGAGGAGCGTTTTCCGGAGGTGCTTGTGGAATACCGGGCAAAACTGGAGGATAAGGTGCGGGAACTTTTGGAAAACAGCCTGATCGATGAGAACCGGATTGCTGCGGAGGTGACGATCTATGCGGATAAGATTTGCGTAGACGAGGAGACTGTGCGGCTCCGCAGTCATATTGAAGCCACCCGTAAGGAATTGAATGCAGGCGGAAGCGTGGGACGGAAGCTGGATTTCATCGCCCAGGAGATGAACCGGGAGGCCAACACAATTTTGAGCAAGTCCGGGGATTTGGAGATTTCTGACAAGGCCATTGACCTTAAGACAGAGATAGAAAAAGTGCGCGAACAGATCCAAAATATTGAGTAGCCAATTAGGAGCAGATAGATGAAAAAAGGGATATTGGCAGTGGTATCCGGTTTTTCCGGGGCAGGAAAAGGGTCACTGATGAGGGAACTTCTGCAAAGGCACGGGGAACAGTATGCACTGTCCATTTCAGCAACCACCAGGCCTCCGCGGGAGGGTGAGGAGCATGGCAGAGAGTATTTCTTTGTGTCAAAAGAAGAGTTTGAACGGATGATAGAGGAGGAAGCCCTGATAGAGTATGCCTGTTATGTGGGCAATTATTATGGGACGCCAAAGGAGTATGTCTTAGAGCAGATGGAGGCAGGCAGGGATGTGATCCTTGAGATTGAGATCCAGGGGGCCCTGAAGGTGAAGGAAAGGTTTCCGGATGCCCTGCTTTTGTTTGTGACGCCCCCGTCCGCCGGGGAGTTGGAAAAGCGTTTGCGGGGGAGAGGGACAGAGACAGATGAGGTGATCCTCTGCCGCCTGAAACGTGCGGCAGAGGAGGCGGAATTTATGGAGGATTATGACTATATCCTGGTGAATGATAATCTGGAGGTTTGTGCCTCTGAGATGCACGCACTGATCCAGTCACAGCATCTGCGGACCGGCAGCAGCCAGGAATGGATTGCCAGGATCAGGGAAGAACTGTGCCGTTTCTAAAGGCAGAGGACATCTATAATAAGACTAAAACAACGGATTTGGAAAGGAGTTTTTATGTTACATCCATCCTATGCAGATTTGATTAATGTGGTAAACAGCGGGGTAGAACCAGGGGAGCAGCCGGTGGTACAGAGCCGTTATTCCATCGTCCTGGCCTCTGCAAAACGAGCCCGCCAGCTGATTGAGGAGGCGGATCCCATGTCCGGTGATGCAGGTAAAAAGCCGTTGTCGGAAGCGATTCAGGAGATTTATGACGGGAGAGTGAAGATTATCGGGGATTCGGACGAAAATGAGATACAGGGTTTAGCGGGCACCCCGGAACAGAAAGAACCCAATCCAGAGGCAGCAGGCCTGCAGGAGCAAAACCCGGAGGCAAAGGACCGGACGGGTGCAGAAACCGGGGAAAATCAAGAGGGACATCAGGAAGAAGAATAGAAGGAAGGGGGCCGTCTCAGATGAATTCAGTGGAGATGGCTTTTTCTTCATTTCCACAGGCAATGGCCCTGGGCCATGCCTGCCTAAGGAGTGCATATGAAGATATTAATGATTTCCCTGGGATGTGACAAAAACCTGGTGGATACTGAAAATATGCTGGGGTTACTGAGCCAGGATGGGCATACGTTCACGGATGAGGAACAGGAAGCAGAGGCGGTGATCATCAATACCTGCTGCTTTATCGGAGATGCCAAGGAAGAGAGCATCAACACCATTTTGGAGATGGCGCAGCTGAAGGAGAATGGAAAGTGCCGTGTGCTGATTGTCACGGGCTGCCTGGCACAGCGCTACAAAGAAGAAATTTTAAAAGAGATCCCGGAGGTGGACGGCATTGTGGGCACTGCCTCCTACGATGAGGTAAGCCATGTTTTGGAGAGGGCGCTGGGAGAGACAGGCAAGCCGGCCTGTTTTAAAGATATAAACCGGCTTCCGGAGAGGTCTGCCAACCGGATGCTCACTACCGGCGGGCATTATGCATTTTTAAAGATTGCGGAAGGCTGCGATAAACACTGCACTTACTGCATTATCCCCAGCCTGCGGGGCAGCTACCGCAGTGTGCCGATGGAACAGCTGGTATCAGAAGCCAGGGAACTGGCTGAAAGGGGGGTGCGGGAATTGATTTTGGTTGCCCAGGAAACCACCCTGTATGGAGTTGACCTGTATGGAAGGAAGGCATTGCCACAGCTTCTTCACGAACTGGCCCGGATTGCGGGGATTTACTGGATCCGGATTCAGTATTGTTATCCGGAAGAAATCACAGATGAGTTGATTGAAACGATCCGGAGTGAAGAAAAAGTATGCCATTACCTGGACATTCCGATTCAGCATGCCAGCGATGGGATTCTCCGCCGGATGGGGCGTAGGACAGACCAGGCAGGAATCCGCCGGATTGTGGAGAAGCTGAGGCAGGAGATTCCGGATATTGCCCTAAGGACTACCATGATTTCCGGTTTTCCCGGTGAGACCGACGAGGACCATGAAAAACTTTTGGCTTTTGTGGATGAGATGGAATTTGAACGGCTGGGGGTATTTGCCTATTCTGCGGAGGAGGATACACCGGCTGCTGGTTTCCCCGGCCAGGTTCCCGAGGAGATTAAGGAAAAACGGCGGGATGAGGTGATGGAACTGCAGCAGGAGATTGCCTTTGAAAAGTCGGAGGCCATGGTCGGCCGGATATTGGATGTGATGATCGAAGGGAAGGTGGCGGATGAACCGGCTTATGTGGCCAGAACGTACATGGATGCGCCGGGCGTGGACGGATATCTGTTTGTAAATAGCGGGGAACTTTTTATGTCCGGTGACTTTGTGCGGGTGCGGGTGACCGGAGCTGCTGAATATGATCTGATTGGGGAGGTATATGATGAATTTGCCGAATAAACTTACTGTACTGAGGGTGATCCTGATCCCGTTTTTTGTGCTGTCCCTGATGGTGTTTGATGGGGAGGAACCCCTGTACCGATACCTGGCGGCGGCAATATTTATTGTGGCCAGCCTGACTGACATGCTGGATGGCAAGATTGCCAGGAAATACAACCTGGTAACGAATTTTGGGAAATTTATGGATCCGTTGGCCGATAAGCTGTTGGTTTGTGCGGCCTTGATCTGCCTGGTGGAACTGGAACAGCTTCCGGCGTGGATGGTAATCCTGATTGTCAGCAGGGAATTTATCATCAGTGGGGTCCGCCTTGTGGCGGCGGAACAGGGGATTGTCATCGCTGCCAGCTATTGGGGGAAATTTAAGACTACCTTCCAGATGCTGGCAGTGATCCTTCTGATCGTGGATCTGCCGGTATTGTGGCTGCTGACCCAGGCATGTACCTGGATTGCCCTGGTTCTGACCATTGTTTCACTGGCAGACTATGTGATAAAAAATAAAAGTGTTTTTTCATAAGTTTATTTACGGAAGGACGGATATCAAATGGTTGTAGAGTTGATTTCGGTGGGAACAGAACTGCTTTTGGGGAACATTGTCAATACCAACACGCAATATCTGGCGGAGCAGTGTGCCCTGTTGGGATTGTCCATGTACCACCAGGTGACAGTGGGGGACAATAGGGAGCGGTTGGCAGAGGCGGTCCGCATTGCATTGGGGCGTTCCGATGTGGTGATACTGACCGGCGGCTTAGGGCCCACAGAAGATGACCTGACGAAGGAGGTCTGTGGGGAGGTGATGGGAATGCCGTTGAAGGAGGATGCCCATACCCGCAAGAGGATCGAAGAATACTTTAAAAACGGTATTTTTAAGGTAATTCCGGACAACAACTGGAAACAGGCCCAGGTTCCGGAAGGGGCTATCGTCCTGGATAACGATAATGGCACTGCGCCGGGGCTGATTCTGGAAAAAGAGGGGAAAGCTGCCATCCTGCTGCCAGGCCCGCCGTCAGAACTGATTCCCTTGTTTAAGGGGAAGGTGTTTGCCTACCTTAAGAAAAAACAGCCGGAGGTATTACGTTCCCAGATGGTGAAGATCTGCGGCGTGGGGGAAAGCCAGGTGGAGGCAGAACTTTTGGATCTGATAGACAAACAGACCAATCCCACGATTGCAACCTATGCCAAGACAGGGGAGGTCCATCTGCGGGTGACAGCCTGCGGGAAGAGCGAGGAGGAAGCAAAGCGTTTAGCCAAGCCAATCGTCAAGGAGATCAGGCGCCGCTTTGGGGACAGCGTGTATTCCGTACATGAGGAGGAGACACTGGAGATGGCAGTGGTGAAGCTTCTCGGGAAATATGGGCTTACCGTCACTACGGCGGAATCCTGCACAGGCGGCCTTCTGGCGGGGCGCCTGGTCAATGTGCCCGGGGCTTCCCAGGTCTTCCGGGAAGGATTTATCACTTACGCAAACAAGGCAAAACGGAAATACCTGGATGTCAGCAAGAGCACACTGAAAAAGTATGGGGCAGTCAGCCCGGAAACAGCCCGGGAGATGGCAATCGGCGGGGCATTTGCGGCAGATTGCGATGCCTGCGTGGCGGTGACCGGCATCGCCGGGCCGGAGGGGGGTTCGGAGGATAAGCCGGTAGGCTTAGTGTATATTGCCACTTATATGAAAGAGAAGGTTACCGTGAAAAAGTTCCAGTTTAAGGGGAACCGGGATAAGGTACGGGAAATGGCGGTGGTACGTGCCCTGGATTTGTTGCGCAGGTCGATTCTTGAAAATTACCGATAGGGGGGTGCAGGATGGTACACAATTGGAAGAGGATTGCCTCTGTGGCTTATGGCTGTGCCATAGCGCGGCTGGCCTTAAATCTGTTTTTATATTTTGAAGGGCAGCCGGCGGATAAGGAGGAAACCATCAGCCAGGGAGCATTGGATGGACGTTATATGGAACTGCTGGGATGGTACCTGGAGGGAGAAAATGCCAGGGTTTTGGAAGCGATTGAAGATTTCCGCGGGCAAGTTAAGCAGGAGATGGAGACAATAGTTGCCTATTCGGATGCGTTCCAGATTTATGAATACGTGCTGAACCGGATGGAACGGAGGTACGATGACGGGCTAGATGCCGTGGAGGTGGAGGAAACGGAACTGACAGGGAATTTGATGCGGTACCTGGCTTCCTCCGGGGACACAACAATCCAGAATCAGAGGATCCATGAGATACTCCGGCAGCTTCCCGTCCGTTTTACAAGGCAGAAGTATTTCAGTATGGTGCATGATGCGCTGACCATTTATATTGGCTCTGGTTTTGCAGGGCTTAACGAGATACTGTACTTGTTGAGGAGCGGCAGCCTGATTGAGTATTCCAAAAGGCACAGCAGCGGCTATGGGAAACTGAACCTGCTTATGGATCAGCTGAAGTCTCTTTCCTTTAAAGAACTGGACAGGGCCCGTTATCAAAAGGCCAGGGAACAGGTGGAAGAAGCAGGTGATATGCTGCTTGCCCTCTCGGAATCATGTACCTGCCTCGAACAGATGGTAAATGACCTTTATCTTTTATGCCTGACGGGGCCGGAGGCCGTGCGGGATGCCGGAGAGGAACAGGCTGCCAGTGCCATTTTAAAGGGCCTGAGAGACCAATACAGGCAGGGAATCAGGGAAATCCCGGAAGAACTGTGTGAATATCTGCCGGATCTGGAGGGGGTGCAGGAAGAGTATTACGAAAAATATCAGCGGCTTTCCCTGGGCAGGGACGGACAGGGGGATGAGGGGAACCAGCTGGCAGCAAAAGTGGATATGCTGATGTCCACCAGCCCCTTTGCGGAATTTGAGGACAATACCAGGCCGGGATGTGTCACAAGGGAGGAACTGGAGAAGGAAGTGGCAGTTCTGTTCACAGAACTGGAATCCATCTTTGCCTCCTGCCAAAAACCTGTGGTGCGGGCGGTTATGGCAACAACGCTGTCTTATCTGCCGGTCTATTTTCATTCACCAGAGGAACTCCAAAGCTACATCAGCAACAGTTTAAGCTGTTGTACCGACCCGGCAGAAAAGGCAACCTGTATAGAATTGCTGCTTCAAATGATGGAGATGGACGGTTATGAACTGGTATGAACATCTGTACATGGGAGAAAAGGCAAAGAAAAACCGGTATGCAATCCTCCAGGGGCTGCGGGAGGAGAGATGGCAGCCGGAGGTTTATGTGATTATGCCGCCGGAGAATGGGAATAATATCCTTGAGATCCTCCCGTCTGCCATGCTGCATGCATTTCCCCGCCAAAGGCAGGAAGGCTTGGTGATAGGGGTTGCGGTTACATATTGGGAGGCACTGGAGGTGGCAAGGGGAATCGTGGATGATTTGTACCGGAAAACGGGTGGGTTTTGTCTGGGGGATCTGATAGAAGGGATGGCATATGGGCATACAGAACAGCAGTCAGGCCCTGACAGCCGGAAAAAACGCGTGGTAAGGGGTGAAGTATGCTGACTGCCCTATGGACGGTGTTGGGGATATTCAAGATAATTGGACTTATCCTGTTGGGGATAATTGGTTTTCTTCTTGTGATACTGTTTCTGGTACTGCTGGTACCTGTCCGTTACCAGGCACGGATAAGCTATGACGGCAGGCCAGAGGGGCAGGCCGGGGTCAGCTGGCTCTGCCGCTTGCTGTCCGTGAAGGCCATATATAAGGAAAAACTGGCTGTACGTGTGCGGATCCTGGGAATCCCTGTGTTCCGGATGGAAAAGGCATTCGGAAAAGAAAAGACAGAAGAACAGGATCCGGCTGGCGAATATGGGGCAAAAGAGGCAGGCAGCAGGGAAACGGGCAGCGAAGGGGAAGCAAAGGATGCAGGCGGGAAAGAACCTGACGGGGAAGTGACTGAAACAAAAGAAGCTGACAGGGAAGAACCCGGCGGGGAAGTGCCTGATGGTGGGGTGCCTGATGGTGAGGTGCCTGGTGAGGAAGAGGGAAAGGAACCGGCCCCAACAAAAAAAGTTACTGACAGGAAACAAAAAAAACAGCCTAAAAGGAAACCAAAAAAGAAACTAAAAAAGAAGGCAAAAAAGAAAGCAAAAAAGGAACGGAAAAACAGGGGATTTTCTTTCCGAAAGATTTGTGATAAACTGAAGGAAAAGCTGGGACGTATAAAGGAAGCCCTGGCAGGGGTCAAAGAGAAAAAGGAAAAGCTGGAGGCTTTTGTTAAAGATCCGGCTAACCGCCGTACCTACCGTTTGCTGAAAAGGCAGCTGTGGAAGCTTTGCAGGCATGTGCTTCCTGTAAAAGTGTCGGGAAGGGTGCGTTTTGGGTTTGGAGACCCCTATAAGACCGGGCAGGTGCTGACGTATATCAGCCCATTTTATGGCTTATATGCCAAAAAGCTGCAGATTATCCCGGTATTTGAGGAATCCCTGCTGGAAGGTGAGGGGAAGATAAAAGGCAGGATCCGTATTGGGACGGTGCTGTTTATTGCAGTCCGGATGCTGCTAGACAAAAATTTTAGGGTTTTGCTGAAAAAAATCCTGGAAGCATAATAAGGATGTCCAAAAAACGAGGACGGAAAAGGAGATCATATGTCAGAGAATCATTTTAGTGCAACGGTGGAAGCCTTGTTCAGAGGGATGGATCAGTTTGTGACAACAAAGACAGTGGTGGGGGAAGCGGTAAAAATCGACGATGCCATCATTCTCCCGCTGGTGGATGTGACCTGCGGCATGGCGGCAGGATCTTTTTCGGACAATGCGAAGCACAACGGAGGCGGCGGGCTAAGCGCCAAGATGAGCCCCAGCGCGGTTTTGGTGATCCAGAACGGTGTGACGCGCCTGGTTAATGTCAAGCAGCAGGATGCAGTAACCAAGGTGCTCGATATGGTTCCGGACATTGTAAGCAAGTTTACCGACGGGAAGAAGAAAGGAATATCCCCGGAAGCCATCAAAGCGGCGGAGGAGATGGCGGCAGAGGACATGGCAGGCATGGAATAGGCTGCTGCTGCATATACTGAGAGCAGAAGGATATGGCCGGAGGTTCTTATGAAGCGGGTCTTTGGATTGATGCTGTTCTGCTTTGGGATCGGAATGACGCTTCTTCTGTTTATTCCGGAAACCCTCTCAACCCTGATTTTTATTATTGGCTGCCTGGTATTAGGCTATCATTTGTTTTGCTGCTGAAAACACTCAGCAGCAAACTTCCCTATGCGGGCTTGCGCATAAAAAAGAGGACTGCCCTTACGGACAGTCCTTTTTCATCTACCTTAAGCTCTCTCTACTAAGCCAGAACGCAGGCAGGAAGTACATACGTACATCTTTTTAGCGCCGCCGTTGACTTTGACTTTGACAGACTTCACATTCGCTTTCCAGATCGCATTGGATCTTCTATGGGAATGACTGACGTTATTGCCGAAGTGAGCAGCCTTTTGACAAATCGCACATTTCGCCATGATCGCACCTCCTTAACCATACGATTTTTCCAATATGGAAAACACAACATATGTATCATAGCAAATCCTCAGGGATTTGGCAAGCAAAATTTTGAATTTTTTGTATTTTATCAACGAATTCCTGCCCCGGCAGCCGGACAGCCCGGGTCAAACCATGAGAAAACACTTGAAAATGCTTGAAAAAAACAGAAACCTGTTGTAATATTAAGGTAAGAAGTAAAGGCGCTCCGGTCGATTTCGGGCGCCCTTTGTTATATCTGCAGGGAGAGAGGGGATGCTGCCAATGAGGGATATGGTAGAACATATGGAGGGGATCAACCGGCTGATGGCCAGATATGGGGTTAAGTTTGGAATTTATAAGAACCGGGAATTCCACGAGCAACTATTTCCGTTTGACCCGCTGCCACGGGTGATCGGAAGGGATGAGTTTTCCTATCTGGAGAAGGGACTGGCCCAGCGTGTGGATGCGCTTAACTGTTTTTTGGCTGATATCTATGGCGGGAAAAAGATTGTGAAGGATGGGGTGATTCCAGAGGATTTTATCTTTTCATCAAAAGGATATCTGCCGCAATGCGAGGGAATGGTACCTCCAAAAAAGATTTACAGCCATATATCCGGTATTGACCTGGTGCAGGCAAAGGATGGGGACTGGTACATATTGGAGGACAACCTGCGCATTCCTTCCGGAGCGTCATATCCGATGATTGCCAGGGAGTTGACGCGCCAGGCATCGCCCAGGACCTTTATGAAAAACCATGTGGCGGACAACCGGAACTATGCCGGTATGCTAAAGGAAGTCATGGACCATGTCAATACAGGCGGGATCAATGTGGTGCTGACGCCGGGGCGGTATAATGCGGCATTTTTTGAGCATTCTTACCTGGCAGAACGCTCAGGGGCTATCCTGGCGATGCCCCAGGATCTCTATGTGGAGAATAACCGGCTGTATTACCGCCAGTACCAGGGGAAGCAGCTGCAGGTGGGGACGGTATACCGGAGGCTTTCCGATGAATATCTGGATCCCTTATGCTTTGAGCCGGGTTCGCTGATCGGTGTGCCGGGGATTATGGACGTGTACCGGAGCGGCAATGTGGCGCTGGTCAATGCGCCTGGCAACGGGGTGGCAGATGACAAGGGGATCTACTATTTTGTGCCTCACATGGTGAAGTATTATCTGGGGGAAGAAGCAATCCTTAAGAATGCCCCAACCTATCTGGCCTTTTATGAGGAGGACAGAAAATACATACTGGAACATTTAGAACGTCTTGTGGTGAAGGATGTCTCAGAGGCCGGCGGCTATGGCGTAGTGTTTGGAAGGGATCTGACAAGGGAGAAGCTGGAAGGATTAAAAAAGATTATTATGGGGGAGCCGAGGCGTTTTATTGCCCAGGAGGTCATTGACTTTATCGACCTGGATATCGTGGAAGGGGACGGGAGCGTACCCCGCAAGGCAGACCTGCGGGCATTTGTCCTAAGCGGAAAGGGGACAAAGGTCTGGCCCAGCGGCCTGACCCGCTTTTCCAGGAACCCGGATTCATTTGTAGTGAACTCATCACAGGGGGGAGGGTTTAAAGACACATGGGTATTATCTCAATAGAAAAAGCAGATCACCTGTTCTGGCTGGGCAGGTATACGGAACGGGTCTTTACCACATTGATGACATTTTTTAAATATTTTGACCAGATGCTGGATATGGATGACAGGGCATATGAGGGATTTTGTGAAAAGCTAGCAATTCCGGTGATTTATGAGGATATGGATGATTTTATTGGGAAGTATCTTTTTTCCCTGGAGGATCCCAATTCCGTCTATAGTAATATGATGAGGGCTTTTGACAATGCAGTGATCCTGAGGGACGAACTGAGCAGCGACACATTATCCTATATCCAGATGTCGCTGGATTGTATGGAACATGCAAAAAGCCATGGGAATGCACTGGCCTATGACTTGCAGCCGGTAAAAGATTACCTGTTTGCATTTTGGGGCTGCCTGGACGATAATGTGGAGGATGAGGAAGGGCGCAATATCATCAAATGCGGCAAATACCTGGAACGGCTGGATTTGTATATGAGGCTGGGCTTCCCCTACCCCTATATAGAGAAGGAATTCAATAAGTTTATAAACCGGCTGCATAAAATCCGCATCGGGTACAACCTGGCTGAGGTCAGCCGCCTTACTGAGGTGGTAAGCCTGGGAGAGGGATGGAAGGCAAGGCAGCAGGAGGCGCTGAATGCCCTGTGGAATATTTTTTAAATGAGGTGATAAGAGTTGAAAAGGCTGGGTTTCCGGTATGAGATGCGGTTAAAGCTTGACCAGGCCGTGTGGGACCATCATTTCTTGATCCGCTGCCGTCCGATGGAAAGTGCACGGCAGCAGAGGGAACGTATGTCTGTGAAGATTGAGCCGGCTGATTTTGTCAGTGAGGTGAAGGATGGTTTTGGCAATGAGGGATATGCAGGCTCAGCCAAAAAGCCCCATGACAGCCTTCTGGCCGTGGCAGAGGGCGTGGTGCGGGTGGACATAGGGGGAACCTCGGATCCGGTTCATCCTATGTACCGGTTCCCCTCTGCTTTTACAATGCCAGGAGAGGATATCCGTAGATTTTTTGGGGAAACCCGTTTGGAACCGGGCTGGCCGGCCGGGAAAGAGGGCAGCGGCAGCCGGAGGATGGGGAGAAAAGAGTTGATGTATATGATGAACCGTCTGTATGGGCGGTTTGTTTATTCGCCCGGGGCAACCACCGTGGAGACTACAGCAGAGGAGGCATTGGCCTTGGGAAAGGGTGTCTGCCAGGATTATGCCCATGTTTTTATCAGCCTGTGCCGCCTGGCGGGAATACCGGCCCGTTATGTGGCCGGAATGATGCTGGGGGAAGGTGCCAGTCACGCCTGGGTGGAGGTATGGCTGGAAGACGGCTGGCTGGGGATGGATCCCACCAACAACCGCCTGGTGGATGAAACCTATATCAAGCTGACCCATGGACGGGATTTTAGGGACGGCAGCATTGACCGGGGACGTTTTCTGGGATTTGCCGGCCAGAGCCAGGAAATCTGTGTAAAGGTGGAAGAAATCATATGATTAAAGAGGTTGTTTCTGTCGGATTGGCGGTGGATGAACGCCTCCGCGTAAAAAAGAATGTCCTGGAGCCGGAGGGGCCGGACGGAAGCGGAAAAAGAATCTGTATTGTGACCGGGACCCATGGGGATGAACTGGAAGGACAGTATGTATGTTATGAACTGAACCGGATCATCCAGGAACATAAGGAATGCCTGAAGGGAAGGGTAGAGATCTACCCGGCACTAAACCCCTTGGGGGTGGATTCCATTTCCCGGGGGATCCCCATGTTTGACCTGGATATGAACCGGATATTCCCGGGGGATGAGAATGGGGCAGTGGCCGAGCACGTAGCGTCGCGGATTGTGGACGATATCGCGGGGGCGGATCTGTGTATCGATATCCATGCCAGCAATATTTTCCTCAGGGAGATTCCCCAGGCCAGGGTCAATGTCAACACCGCACAAAAGCTGCTGCCCTTTGCCAGGCGGCTGAACCTGGATTTTGTCTGGATCCACGCGGCGGCAACGGTATTGGAATCCACGCTGGCCCATAGCCTGAACAGCATCGGGGTGCCTACGGTGGTGGTGGAAATGGGAGTGGGGATGAGGATAACGGAGGAATTCTGCCATCAGCTGACCAAGGGGATTTTCTGCGTGATGAAAGATATGGGGATTTGGAATGGCGATGTTACGGAGCCGAAGACGCCGATTATCTCCCAGGACGGTGAGGTGGGCTTTGTCAATGCGGAGGCTCCGGGCATTTTTGTCCCTTGTGTGGAGCACTGGAAGAATGTGCAGCAGGGGCAGCTGATTGGGAGGATCCTAAATTCTCTGGACGGGAGGGTGGAACAGGAGGTGCGTGCACCGATCCATGGCATGCTCTTTACCTTGCGGGAGTATCCGGTGGTCTCCTGCGGTTCCCTGATTGCCCGGGTGCTGGGAGGTGATTTTGAATGAGAAGGGAATGTATCTACACACTGAAAAAGCAGTACCGGGACGACCTCAATATCTACGGATACCGGTTTGGGCATGGGGATAAGGCGGCGTGCATTGTGGGAAGTATCCGGGGCAATGAGGTTCAGCAGCTCTACATATGTTCCCAGCTGGTGAAATCGCTGAAGCGCCTGGAGGAAAAGGGAGCAATTGTGGGAGACAATGAGATCCTGGTGATCCCCTCGGTCAACCATAGTTCCATGAATATCAGCAAACGTTTCTGGGCTACGGATAATACAGATATTAACCGGATGTTTCCGGGCTACAATGCCGGGGAGACGACGCAGCGGATTGCCGCCGGGCTGTTTGAAGCGATACAGGGGTACCAGTATGGAATTCAGTTCCCCAGTTTTTATCTGCCGGGGGATTTTGTGCCCCATGTGAGGATGATGGAGACTGGCTTCCAGAATCCAGGCCTGGCAGACCGGTTTGGAATGCCTTATGTGGTGATCCGTAAGCCCAAACCGATTGATACCACCACTTTAAACTACAACTGGCAGATTTGGAATACAAATGCTTTTTCCCTGTATACCAGTGCCACCGACCGCATTGATGAGGACTCCGCCCGCCAGGCAGTGGCCTCGGTGCTGCGTTTTTTGACAAGGATGGGGATTTTGCGCTATACCAGCCACAGCGGATATCTGGCCAGCGTGATCCGGGAGGAAGAACTTTTTAATATGAGGACAGAAGTTTCCGGGATTTATCAGCGGTATGTAAGTCCTGGGGAGGAGATTCACCGGGGGCAGATCCTGGCTTCTGTCATTGATCCCCTGGAGGGAGAGGCGTTGGCCAGGATATTATCTCCGGTGGATGGGATCCTGTTTTTTGCCCACAGTGCACCGCTGGTGATGGAAGGGACTATCATTTTTAAAATTATCGAGCGGCTGCACGAGTAAAATAGTTTCATATTGCATAAAAATATGGGGGATGAAGAGGGAGATTTTGTGCGAATATTAGAAATCAAAATTAGGGATTCACAGAATTGGAAGGATGTGCTATAATAGCACTCGTGATTGACATGGGGGTATAGCTCAGTTGGGAGAGCGCTTGAATGGCATTCAAGAGGTCATGGGTTCGAATCCCACTATCTCCATCCAGTGTCTGAAGGCACATCCCAGAATACCGCACAGAAGTGCGGTATTCTTGTTTCATAGGAAATGGCAGTCTGCTTCATTCATGGTGGTTTCCCCCTTTTAATAGCAATGAAAAATCCGTTTAAAATAAATATATTATGATGCGAAAGGAAAATGTTATGGAAAAAATAACCAGCTTTACCATCAACCATTTAAAACTTCTGCCGGGGGTTTATGTGTCGCGGAAAGATCAGGCCGGGGATACGGTGGTCACCACATTTGATATCCGGATGACCAGGCCAAATTATGAGCCAGTCATGAATACGGCAGAAGTGCATACTATCGAGCATCTCGGGGCCACCTATCTGCGGAACCGGGAAGACTTTTCGGGGAAGGTATTGTATTTTGGGCCCATGGGATGCCGGACAGGCTTTTATCTTTTGTTGGCAGGAGATTATCAGTCACAGGATATTGTGCCGCTGATGACAGAGATGTTTACTTTTATCCGGGACTTTGAAGGTGAGGTTCCGGGGGCGGCTGCCAGGGACTGCGGCAATTACCTGGATATGAACCTTCCCATGGCAAAGTATCTGGCAGGGCGTTTCCTGGAGGGAACCCTTAAGGGGATTGGGAAGGGGCAGCTTTGCTATCCTGAGGACTGAACCGCGGCCCTGCAAAATCGGCTTCGCAAAGTTCCCGGGAGGACAGGGCAGAAAACAAGGAGGACATGCCGGAATGCACGATGATGTATATTTGATGTATCTGGAGGAGGTCAAAAGGATCCCGGCCTGTACACCCGAGGAGGAATGCAGGCTCCCCGGGCTGGCACAGGCCGGGGACAGGATGGCCAGGGAAAGGCTTTTGGAAGGGATGCTGCATTATGCGGTGGAACTGGCAGGGAAATATAAGAACCAAGGGCTGGCGGCCGGAGACCTGGTTCAGGAGGCAAATATGGCAATGCTGCTGGCATTGGACAGCTATACAGAGGGGGATTTCCGAAAGCAGGCAGAAGCTTTGGCCTCAGAGAGGATAAAGGAACTGATTGAGCAGCAGAAACGGGAAAAACAGGCCGGCGAAGAGATTGCTGCCCGGGTCAATGTATTAAAAGATATCTCTAAGATGATGGCTGACGAGTTAGGGCGGGAGGCCACTGTGGAGGAACTGGCAGCAAAGATGAAGATGACGGTTGAGGAAATCAAGGATATTATGAAGGTGACCCTGGATGCCATGAGCGTCAGTCCGGGGATGGGCTTCTGATAAGGGGGTGGACAAGGTGGGATTTTCCTATAAATTTGGTTTTATCGGAGCCGGGAATATGGGCTTTGCAATTATGAAAGGGCTTCTGAAGAAATTCGAGGCTGAACAGGTTACTTTTTATGAGAAGAACATACAGAGAGCGGGAGATGTGGCTGCTGCCACAGGTGTGGTTCTGGCTGCAGACAGTCTGGCCTGCGCCTCCTCGTCAGAGTATGTGATTTTGGCAGTGAAGCCCCAGCACCTGAGACAGGCAGTGGCAGAAATTGCAGGCGGGATATCTGCAGGCCAGATTTTGATTTCCATTGCCCCTGGGATTTCTGTGGCGGATTTAAAGGGGATGCTGGGAACAGGCTGCCGTGTGGTCCGCGCCATGCCCAATACCCCCGCCCTGGTGGGGGAGGGGATGACGGGGGTATGCTATGACCCGGCTCTCTTTTCCGGGGAGGAACAGCACACCATCCGGCGCTTTTTTGAATCATTTGGCAAGATGGCGTTTGTGGAAGAAAAACTCATTGATGCGGTAGTATGTGTAAGCGGAAGTTCCCCTGCATATGTGTATATGTTTATGGAGGCCTTGGCTGACAGCGGGGTAAAGTATGGGCTGCCCCGGGATATGGCCTATGAGATGGCAGCACAGGCGGTTCTTGGGAGCGCCAGGATGCTTTTGGAGACGGGGGAGCACCCGGGGCGTCTGAAAGATCAGGTCTGTTCGCCGGGGGGGACTACGATTGCAGCAGTGGCTGCGCTGGAGGAGCATGGCCTGCGCAGCGCCGTGATGAAGGCCTGTGATGCCTGTTATGCCAAATGCGGAAATATTCATTAGAAGAGAGGATTTAAAAATGGAGAACAAACAGAACAACACATCAGGGAAGAAAGCAGTTGATCCGGTGGTCCGCCTGGACCGGCAGCTCAAATACACAGGGACGATTCTGAAAATATATGAAGATACGGTGATTGCCAACGGGCATGAAGCCCATTGGGATTTTATCCATCATGATGGGGCAGCGGCGGTGGTGCCGGTGACGGACCAGGGGAAGATCCTGATGGTGCGCCAGTTCCGCAATGCGTTAAACCGGGAAACATTGGAGATCCCGGCAGGAAAGCTGGATGATCCGAATGAGCCGAAGATCGAATGTGCTTACCGGGAACTGGAGGAGGAGACAGGGTACCGCTGCGACCACCTGGAGTATCTGATGAGCATGAATACCACAGTGGCGTTCTGTGACGAAGCAATTGATATTTTTGTGGCCAGGAACCTGATCCCTTCCCGCCAGCATCTGGATGAAGACGAGATCATTTACGTGGAAGAGTGGGAACTGGCTGATCTGGAGGAGATGATTTATACGGGCAAGCTGACCGATGCCAAGACCACAGCCGCCATCCTGGCCTATGCCCGCAAATACAAAAGAAGCTAATCCGCCGCTTCCGAGGGAAGAGTCATAACTGCCCTGATTTTTGCGTAGACTGTAAAAAAACGGTGACTGCGCATGAGGAGGAGAAATCAGGGGATATATCTGATTTTTTGGATCAGTGTAGGGATGGCACTGGCAACAGTTGGAGCCAACCGGGTGTTTGCCTCGGGGCTGGTGGATTACCGTATTCTGTATCAGTATCTGCAGCGGGGCTGGCAGAGCCTGGCACAAAAGGATTTTTCCTGTGTGCTGCGCATCCTGCTGGTGCGTTTTCTGGAGACAGCCGTCGTGGAGTTTTTGTGCAGAAACCGCCTGCACAAGATGTTTGTCCCCCTATTGCTGGTCTGGGCCGGCTGCAGTGCAGGTTTTTCTCTGGTGCTGATGACCTGGTATCAGGGTGCAATGGGGCTGGTGCTGTTTTTGGCATCCAATTTCCCGCATCAGCTTTTTTATGGCGCGGCATGGGGGATCCTGATCTTTAAATGCTTATCCGGCTATGAAGTTCGCCGCCGCAGGTTTTGGGGAGCAGTGGCAGCGCTGCTGTTATTCGGCGTATTGGCAGAGGTACATGTGAATGCTCTGTTGCTTTCCTGTTTTATGAAAATTCAATAATGGAAAAGGGGGATGGATTATGACAGAAGAGGTTGACGCTTTTACCGGCTGCCTGGAAGATGTCAGAAGATCATCCAAAAACACCGTGCTTTCCTACCGGAGAGATCTTCTGCAGATGTTCTCTTATTTGGAAGGCCAAGGAATTACAGAACTATCAAGGATAACCAGGACGAGCCTGAACTCTTATATTTTATATTTGGAAGGGCAAGGGAAAGCGGCTGCTACCATTTCCCGGGTAGTGGCTTCCATGAAAGGATTTTTCCATTATGAAATGTGCAAAGGGAGGCTCCGTCAGGATCCGTCCGAACAGTTAAAGACACCAAGGATTGAAAAAAAGGCTCCTGTAATCCTGACGGTGGAAGAGGTGGAACGGCTGCTTCAGCAGCCGGAGGGGGAGACTCCCAAGGAGTTAAGGGATAAGGCGATGCTGGAACTTCTGTACGCAACAGGGATCCGGGTATCGGAACTGATTAACCTCAAGCTGGAGGATGTAAACCTCCAGGTGGGATTTATCAGCTGCCGGGACGGCCAGAAGGAACGGGTAATCCCCTTTGGGAAGACGGCGGGCCGCGCCTTGCGCAATTACCTGACCCAGGCAAGGGAGGAACTGCTAAAGGGCAGGGAATCTTCCTGGCTGTTTACAAACTGTAATGGGTCTTCCCTCTCCCGCCAGGGATTTTGGAAGATTGTGAAGCAGTATGGGGAGAAAGCAGGGATTCTGCCGGATATCACGCCCCACATGCTCAGGCATTCCTTTGCGGTCCACCTGATCCGGGGAGGGGCTGATCTGCAGTCCGTCAGAAATATGCTGGGGCATGCCGACCTGGCCACGACACAGATGTATATGAGTTATATGGAAAAGGATGCGCTGCGCCTGGCATATTCCGGGGCGCATCCCAGGGAATAAATATGGGGAAATCATTATATATTGCGGAGAAGCCCAGCGTGGCACAGCAGTTTGCCGCTGCCCTGAAACTTTCCGGAAAACGGGCGGATGGCTATATAGAGTCAAAAGAAGCCATCGTGACCTGGTGCGTGGGGCATTTAGTGACCATGAGTTATCCGGAGGCTTATGATCCCAAGCTGAAACGATGGAGCCTTCAGACCCTGCCCTTTTTGCCCAAAGAATTCAAATATCAGGTCATTGAGGGGGTGACAAAGCAGTTTGGCATTGTCAAGGCGTTGCTTAACCGGGCAGACGTGGATGTGATCTACATTTGTACGGACTCTGGTAGGGAGGGGGAATACATCTACCGCCTGGTAGACCAGATGGCGGAAGTCAAGGGAAAAACCCGCAGGAGAGTGTGGATTGACTCCCAGACGGAAGAGGAGATCCTGCGGGGAATTAAAAATGCCAGGGATTGGGGAGACTATGATAACCTGGCTGCATCTGCCTATTTGCGCGCAAAGGAAGACTACCTGATGGGGATTAATTTCTCCAGGCTGCTGACCTTAAGGTATGGGCCCGCCATTTCCAGTTATATGAAGACAGACCGGACTGTATTGTCGGTGGGGAGGGTAATGACCTGTGTGCTGGGGATGGTGGTGCGGAGGGAACGGGAGATCCGCAATTTTGTAAAAACGCCTTTTTACCGGGTGATAGGGAATTTTGGGGTCGGCGGGATGGATTTTGACGGGGAATGGAAGAGCGTGGAGGGATCCCGTTATTTTCAGTCTCCTTATCTCTATAAGGATAACGGCTTTTTGGACCGGAAGCATGCAGAAGCGCTGATTGGGGCATTGTTAGAAAACCAACCGCTTTCGGCGGTTCTGATAAAGGCTGAAAAGAAAAAGGAGGCCAAAAATCCGCCGCTGCTTTACAATCTGGCTGAACTGCAAAATGACTGTTCGCGGATTTTTAAGATCAGCCCGGATGAGACACTCCGGATTGTCCAGGAATTATATGAGAAAAAGCTGGTTACCTATCCGCGTACCGATGCCCGTGTGCTGTCCACTGCAGTGGCCAAGGAGATCCATAAAAATATCGGAGGCCTTAAAAATTTCACCCCTCTGCAGGGGTTTGCAACAGAGGTACTTGCGCAGGAGGCTTACAAAAATATTGCCAGGACCCGCTATGTCAATGACAAACAGATAACAGACCACTATGCCATTGTGCCTACGGGGCAGGGGCTTTCCGCCTTGAAAAGCCTGGCTCCCCTGGCACAAAAAATTTATGAGCGGATTGCCAGACGTTTCCTGAGCATTTTTTATCCGCCGGCGGTCTACCAGAAATTCACCTTGGAACTGGAAGCTGACAGGGAGCATTTTTTTGCAGGGTTTAAGGTGCTCAAGGAACCGGGGTACCTGAAGGTGGCAGGGATAAACCAGCCCCAGAAAAAGGGCGGAGACGGGCAGGAGGAAGTTGTCCAGGAGAACCCGGCATTCATAGCCATGCTGGAGACCTTAAAAAAAGGGATGGTCCTGCCGGTAAAGGGGTTATCGGTCAAGGAGGGGGAGACTTCCCCGCCCAAAAGATATTCCTCGGGTTCCATGATCCTGGCAATGGAGAATGCGGGGCAGCTGATCGAGGATGAGGAACTGCGTGCACAGATCAAGGGCAGCGGGATCGGCACCAGTGCGACCCGGGCGGAGATCCTCAAAAAACTGGTAAATATCCACTACCTGGCATTGAACGGGAAGACCCAGGTTATTACGCCAACGCTCCTGGGGGAATTGGTGTTTGACGTGGTGAATGCCTCAATCCGCCAGCTTTTGAACCCGGAACTGACGGCCAGCTGGGAGAAGGGGCTTACCTATGTGGCAGAGGGCAGCATCACGCCGGAGGAATACATGGAAAAGCTGGAACACTTTGTGGCCGGACGCACCTATGGCGTACTCCGCCTGAACAACCAATGGGAACTCAGGAAATGCTTTGAGGAAACGGGGAAGAACTACCTGCCCTCCGGGCGCGGCGGGACAAAGGCTGGCAGGCAGGCCGCAAATCAGGTGAAAAATAAAAAACAGGAGAAATAATGATGAAAAAGAATGAGATGAAGGTGCATGAACTGTATAGCCTGGAGCACACCATGGCAAAACCTCTTTTGGAAGAACAGGAATATCCCTGGGAGGCATTGCCACATATCGGGGATTTTATCCGCAAGCTGGGGGAAGCCCTGCCAAAGAGTGAGTATGACAATCCGATGGAAGGGATATGGATCCATAAGACAGCCCGGGTGGCGCCCACAGCGGGCATTATTGCTCCGGTTATTATCGGCCCGGCTGCGGAGATCCGCCACTGTGCCTATATCCGGGGGAAAGTGCTGATTGGTTCCGGGGCAGTGGTGGGCAATTCCAGCGAACTCAAGAACACGATCCTGTTTGACAATGTCCAGGTGCCTCATTATAACTATGTAGGGGATTCCATTTTGGGCTATAAAGCACATATGGGGGCTGGCTCCATCACCTCCAATGTGAAATCAGATAAAAAACTGGTAAAGGTCCATGGGGAGGACGGGGACATTGAGACCGGCATGAAGAAGTTCGGGGCTATGATCGGGGACGGAGTAGAGGTGGGCTGCGGATCCGTGCTGAACCCAGGAACGGTAATCGGGAAAAACAGCAATATATACCCCCTGTCCAGCGTCCGGAGATGTGTAAGTGCCAATTCCATCTATAAGAACCAGGGAGAGGTTGTGCAGAAGCAGGAACAGTAAAGCATAGGAAACCCCGGCAGCCCCATGGGAAAGGGTTGCCGGGGTTTCCTTGCCTTCTCCTGCCAGGGAAGGCCTTGCCCGGGAAGTGTCAGCGGGTACCGAAAATGCGGTCGCCGGCATCGCCCAGCCCCGGGCAGATATAAGCGTTTTCGTTGAGGCAGCGGTCCAGATGGCCGATGTAAAGCTGGATATCCGGATGTGCTTCCTGCAGGCGTTTTACCCCTTCCGGGGCGGCGATAATAGACATAAACTTGATATGCCTGCCCCCATGCTGTTTGATAAAGTCCACGGCAGCCACGGCGGAACCGCCGGTGGCGAGCATCGGGTCGGTAACCACGATGGTCCTCAGTTCGATAGGGGTGGGAAGCTTGCAGTAATATTCGTGGGGTTCATGGGTCTCCTCGTCCCGGTATAAGCCGATATGACCGACCTTGGCGCTGGGCACCAGGGCAAGGATGCCGTTGACCATCCCTAACCCGGCACGGAGGATCGGGACCACGGCCAGTTTTTTTCCGGAAATCATAGGGGTCATGCAGGTCTCTATCGGAGTTTCTATCTCCACATCCTCAACCGGAAGGTCACGCAGGGCTTCGTACCCCATCAGCATGGCAATTTCTTCAATCAGGGAGCGGAATTCATTGGTGCCGGTTTTTTTATCACGAAGAATAGAGATCTTATGCTGGATGAGCGGGTGATTGATAATGATTACGTTTTCCATAGATGATATCCTTTCTTGTGTTTGAATAGGTGTCCCCTTTTACGGAAGTGTTACTGGCTCTATTATACATTGGTTAGGGGAAAATGTCATTGGTTTTATGGGATTATTTGGAGCCGGTTTATTTGGAGTCAGGTGCAAACATGACAATGGCATAATCCCCCAGGGCATGGGGAACCGGGATTGAGAAATAAATCACTCCCTGATGCTCATAGCTGAAGGATTCCGGAAAAGCCCCCTCAAAGGGGAAATCCGCATTGGTGAACATTTCCGTATAGGCCTCGAGGCTGATCTCATTCTTGGCATCCATTAATTCGGATTTTAAGGCATCGCTGGCATTGTGGAAAGTGCAATCCCCGGACAGGACATATCCTGCCATGGTATAGGGATCGGCAAAATGGTCAAAACCGATATCTGACACATTGGAGACATCGATAGTATTGCTGTACATGACCTTAGTCGGGTAGGCGGCCCCTTTCTTGGCCAGTTCGCCGGTGTAAACCACAGTGATCCGGTTGCGGTCGGCGGACAGTACCTGGCAGGAGATATCCAGGGAATCTTCCTCCTCATTGACCTCCCAGGCATCCAGCACGGACAGGGCATTCTTTTTTAACAGTTCGTCGATGGCAGAGGCTTTTGTCGAATCCTCCAGGTTGACGATGCCAGGATAGGTGATGGAAACCTTGCCTGAGGAATAAGTATTGTTTTGAGTGGAGATTTTTTTGCTGTTGGCTTGGGGCTTTTCTGCCTCCGATGGCAGGGCGTCCCCGGAAGGCTGTGTTTGGGGAGCAGAGGTTTCCTTTGGAGATTCGGCGGCGGAGGCCATGGTTTCCGCCGCCGTGGTGTGGGTGCTGGCAAGGCTGTCCTTTTCCGGGGACTTTTTGCATCCGGCGGCCAGGACAGCCACACAAAGAGCCAGTGCACATGGAATAACAGCTTTATGGGAAAGGTTTCCAGGGAACGGTTTCATCATCAGTGTATCCTCCTTGTTTTTCATTTGGTTTTATTTGTGCGGTACCTGGCCGGAGGGCAGCAGGTAAAGGAAAAGCCCCAGAATCCCTGGATACCCAAGAGATTCTGAGGCTTTCTGCCCCTGCCAAGGATGCCGGCAGCCGGACTCGAACCGGCACGAGGTTGCCCCCGTCAGATTTTGAGTCTGATGCGTCTGCCATTCCGCCACGCCGGCTTACTTCCGCAACGAACTTATTGTAGCATATGAGGAAGCTTTTGGCAAGTGCTTTTTTGTCAAAATAATGCTTCAAACCGTTCCATGGCCTTTTTGGTGTTTTCATGGCTGCCAAAGGCAGTCAGCCGGAAATAACAGCGGCCGTTTTGGCCAAAACCGGCCCCTGGGGTGCCGACGATCTGGGCATGCCCTAAAAGGTAGTCGAAGAATTGCCAGGATTCCATGCCGTCCGGGCATTCAAACCAAATATAAGGAGAGTGGATTCCGCCAAAGAAGGGGATGTTTTTGCGGGCCAGGGTATCGGCAATGAGGCGGGCGTTTTCCTGGTAGTAACGGATGTTTTCCTGGCATTGTGCCATTCCCTCCGGGGAGAATACAGCCTTGGCGCCTTTCTGGATAATGTAGGAGGTGCCGTTGAATTTGGTGGACTGGCGCCGGTTCCACATGGCGTGCAGGGAGAGTTCCCTGCCGTCAGAACATTTGAATTTCAACTCCCTGGGGACAACCGTGTAGCCGCAGCGGGTACCGGTGAACCCTGCGGTTTTAGACAGGGAGCAGAATTCCACGGCACATTTTTTTGCCCCTTCCACGGCATAGATGCTGCGGGGGAGCCCGGGGTCACAGATAAAGGCCTCGTAGGCGGAATCAAAAAGGATCACAGCCTCATTTTCCAGGGCGTAATCCACCCATTCTTTTAACTGGCTTTTGTTGTAGACGGCGCCAGTCGGGTTGTTGGGGGAGCACAGGTAGATGATATCGGCATGGATATGCCTGTCCGGCATGGGAAGAAACTGGTTTTCGGCATTGCCGGACATATAGGTGATGGTTTTGCCGCTCATCAGGTTGGAATCCACATAAACCGGATACACAGGATCCGGAATCAGTATGATGTTATCGGCATCAAAGAGTTCACTGATATTTCCTGTATCGCTTTTTGCGCCGTCTGAGATAAAGATATCTTCCGGGTCAACACATACCCCATTCCGGGCATAATAACCGCTGATGGCATTCCGCAGGAAGAGATAGCCCTGTTCCGGGCCATAACCCTTGAACGTACCGGGATCCGCCATGGCATCGACACCGCTATGGAGTCCCCGGATGGCCATGCTGCCCAAGGGCAGAGTCACATCGCCGATTCCCAGGCGGATCACTTCCTTATCCGGATGGGCGGCGGTATAAGCCCCGACCCGGTGGGCAATCTCGGAGAACAGATAGCTTTCTTTTAGGTTCTGGTAGTTTTCATTTAGTTTTGGCATAGGGAAGTCCTTTCTGGATATTTATTCAATGGTAGATTCTAGCAGAGAATCTGCAGTCCGTCAAGAAAAGCCTTTCCTGCCAGAAACTCCTTGAATCCGGGTAAGCATATGTGTATAATAGTATTCACATAAAAAGGCGCCAAAGGTGACAGGGGATTGAGGTGAGGGGAATGCTGACCTGCAAGGAAGCAGAAAAGATGGTGATGCCTTATATTGATGAGGAACTGAGTGAGGACAAGCTGGATGAGTTCCTGGAGCATATTGAAGGGTGCCGCCAGTGCCGGGAGGAACTTGAGATTTACTATACGGTTTCGGTTGGGCTCAGGCAGCTGGAATCGGGTACCGGGGTTTATGATATTGCCGGAGCCTTGGAGGAGAGCATGGATCTTGCATGGCTGAAGGTGCGGGCGGCCAGGCTGCGGAAGGTGATCTGCTATGCAGTTGGTACTCTGTGCTCAGCCGGAGTGGTGACAACGATGATCCTGCAGCTGCGGATCTGGTGGCAGGCAGGTTTGTTTGGCAGCATTTGAACAATATAAGGAGATAGCGATGGAAAAGCTGGTTTTGATTGATGGCCATAGCATTTTAAGCAGAGCCTTTTACGGAATCCCGGAACTGACCAATTCTGAGGGGCTCCATACCAATGCGGTATATGGGTTCCTCAATATTATGTTCCGGATCCTGGAGGAGGAGAAGGCGGATCACTTGGCAGTCGCCTTCGACCGGCATGAGCCCACCTTCCGCCATGAGATGTATGGGGAATATAAGGGAACCCGCAAGCCGATGCCGGAGGAACTGAGGGAACAGGTACCGCTGATGAAGGAGGTGCTCTCCGCGATGGGGGTGCCGATTATGGAAATGCCCGGGTATGAGGCAGATGATATCCTGGGAACCCTGGCCAAGCGCATGGCCGGGGAGGAGGTGGAGGTGTCTGTGGTTTCGGGGGACAGGGACCTTCTGCAGCTGGCAGATACCCACATCAAGATCCGGATCCCCAAGACCAACCGGAATGGCACGGAGGTAAAGGACTATTACCCGGAGGATGTAAAGCGCGAGTATCAGGTGACGCCCCTGGAGTTTATCGATGTCAAGGCATTGATGGGAGATGCCTCCGACAATATCCCCGGGGTGCCCTCCATTGGGGAGAAGACAGCTACCAACCTGATTGTGGCATACGGCAGCATTGAAAATGCCCATGCGCATTTGGAAGAGATTAAGCCTCCAAGGGCAAAAAAGGCGCTGGAGGAGCATTATGATATGGCCGTGATGAGCAAGGAACTGGCCACGATCTGCCTGGAATGCCCCATTGAGTTTTCCTATGAGGAGGCAAAAATCACAAACCTTTATACCCCAGAGGCATATCAGTATATGAAGCGGCTGAATTTCAAGTCCATTCTTTCCCGGTTCGATGTGCAGCAGTCAGGCAGCTGCCCGGCAGAGGAGCATTTTTGGCTGGTGGAGGAATATGCCGGGGTGGAACAGCTTTTTGAAAAAGCAAAAAAGGCGGAACATGTGGGCTTCCAGCTGATCACAGGGATGGGCGGGGTTGAGGGGATGGGGCTCTGCTTTGGGGAGGAGGAGTGTTACGCAGTACCGGTCTCCGGCTTTGTGAATGGGGCTTATCTGTGCGGCAGGCTGGAAGAACTGGTCAAGGAAATGGACAGCCGCAACCAGGCAGGGGAACCGGGAAAAGAAGATGACCTGCCGACGTCCTATGCATCCGTGCTGGATTTGAAATCCCAGCTGAAATATTTAAATCTTGATTACGGCAGTCCCGTATTGGATGCGGGGGTGGCGGGCTATCTGCTGAACCCGTTAAAGGATGCCTACGATTACGACGATTTGGCAAGGGACTGCCTGGAGACCACGGTGCCTTCCAGGGAGGCGCTGCTTGGCAAAGGAAAGTTAGGGGAGGCTTTGGCCCGGGGAGAAGAGAATGCAGTGACTTGTGCCTGTTATCTGGGATATATTGCGTGGAAGGCGATGCCGGTGCTGGCACAAAAGCTGTCAGGCCAGGGGATGATGGCATTGTACCGGAGGATGGAGATGCCGCTTATCTATAGCCTGCACCATATGGAATCAGCAGGCATCCGGGCAGACAAGGAGCAGCTTAAACAGTATGGGGAAAACCTTAAGGTAAAGATCAGCCAGCTGGAGCAGGAGATTTACGGCCTGGCAGGGGAGACCTTCAATATCAATTCTCCCAAACAGCTGGGGGAGGTATTGTTTGACCATATGCAGCTTCCCCATGGGAAAAAGACAAAGACCGGATATTCCACAAAAGCCGATGTGCTGGAGAAGCTGGCGCCGGAACATCCCCTGGTACAAAAGATCCTGGATTACCGGCAGCTTACGAAGCTGAATTCCACTTATGCGGAGGGGCTTGCGGTCTATATCGGGGAAGACGGGCGGATCCATGGGAAGTTTAACCAGACGGTCACGGCGACCGGCCGGATCAGCAGCACAGAACCGAACCTGCAAAACATCCCGGTGCGCATGGAATTGGGAAGGGAGATCCGCAAGGTGTTTGTGCCGGAGGAGGGCAGTGTGTTTGTGGACGCGGATTACTCCCAGATTGAATTGCGGATCCTTGCCCATATGTCAGGGGATGAACGCCTGATCCAGGCTTACGGGGAGGCGCAGGATATCCATGCCATCACGGCATCGGAGGTATTCCATATACCGCTGGGGGAGGTAACGCCTCTGCAGCGGCGCAACGCAAAGGCGGTAAATTTTGGGATCGTTTATGGGATCAGTGCTTTTGGGCTCAGCGAGGATCTGAGCATTTCCCGCCAGGAAGCCATAGAATATATCAACAAATATTTTGAGACCTATCCGGGCATTAAGGCATTTTTAGACCAGCAGGTTAAGGAAGGCAAGGAGAAGGGGTTTGTAACCACCATGTTTGGCAGGAGGCGCCCGGTCCCGGAGTTAAAGTCAGGCAATTTCACCCAGCGTTCTTTCGGGGAGAGGGTTGCCATGAATTCCCCGATCCAGGGATCGGCAGCAGATATCATGAAGCTGGCGATGATTGCTGTTGACCAGGAACTGCGAAAAAGGAATATGAAATCCCGGATTGTGCTTCAGATCCATGACGAACTTCTGGTGGAGGCTGCGAAGGAGGAGGAGGCTGAGGTGGTGCGGATTCTGGAGGATAAGATGAAGCACGCCGCTTCCCTGCGGGTTGCGCTGGAGGTAGAAGCACACAGTGGGGGCAGCTGGTTCGAAACCAAGGAAGAAAAGGGGAATGTGATAACCAAGTTTTCTTTCCGCCGGGCAGAGGACAAGGATGTGGACGCTGTCATGGCAGTGATGGAAGAGGCAAAAAACACGGTGGAGAACCCGGATTGGTTTGTGGCAGATGGCCGCGGCTGGGTGGAATCCCATTTAAAAGACAAAGGATTTATCCTGGTGGCAGAGGCAGAGGGAGGGCCTTTGCCGGAACTTGCGGCATTTTTTATCGTGGGATTCCCCGGGGACGGGGAAGACAACCTGGGCAGGGAACTAGGTTTTAGCAGCCGACAGCTGCAATTGACAGCCCATATGGATTCCGCAGCAGTGAAAAAAGAGTACCGTGGAAACCACCTGCAGGGAAAACTCTTGTCAGAGGCGGAAAAGGAATTGTGCAATTATCCTTATCAATATCTGCTCTGTACGGTTCACCCGGATAACATGGCAAGCCTAAAAACCATGCTTGGCCACGGATATGGGATTGCGGCAACCAGGGAATGCTACCATGGGCGTATGCGCCATATTTTATGTAAAAAGAGAGAAAAGAAAAATATTCTGGTCAGTTCCTGCCTTTTGGGGGTACATTGCCGCTATAATGGAGAAGGGGTGATGGAACCGGAACTGAAGGAGTTGATGGAAAAGGCACACCTGATCCCCGTATGCCCGGAGACGATGGGGGGACTGGCAACCCCCAGGGAACCGGCAGAACGAAGGGAAGGAAGGGTAATGACGGTTTCCGGACAGGATGTGACCGCCCAGTACAAAAAAGGGGCAGAGGAAACCCTGGCTCTGGCTCTTGCCTACGGCTGCTGCTTTGCAATATTAAAAGAGAGAAGCCCTTCCTGCGGCAAAGGGATGGTATACGACGGCAGCCATTCGGGTACCTTAACAGAAGGCAGCGGAGTGACGGCAGAACTTCTGGAAGCCCATGGAATCCAGGTTTTCGGAGAAAGTGAGGCCGGAAAAATAAAAAAATGGTTGGATGATGCCGGTAATTTATGATATGATAGAACGAACATGCAATTTACTGAGAAGAAAGAAGGTTTATGGATATGATGAATCAAACATCTGAAGAGATCCGGAATCCCAGGCTGATAGAAGCCATGCAGGCCATGCTCCGGCACGACAGCGAAAAGACACGGGGGCATATGGCAGAGGAACTTATGGTTTCCCGCCTCTTAGCGCCGGTTCAGAGGCAGACGGTGCTGACGGAACGGGAAGGCCCCACGATGCGAGTGCGGTTTGAGGATATCCAGAATGCAGAAGGGGACAAATATTATCTGGCATTTACGGATATGGAAGAGTATAACAAGTGGAATGAAGACGGAACCCATGACCAGGCGCTCATTATGACCATGGAAGACTTTGGAAATATCCTGATCCGCAATATCAATGACCTTAAGGGGTTTGTAATCAACCCCTTTGGGGAGAATATCAGCATATCCAAGAACCTTCTTCTGTCCCTCTTAAAACAGAAAGAGGCGAGGGAGCATGGGCCGCTTGGAAACTGACCGGCCAGGGAATGCCTGGGTAATCGGGGTAACCGGCGGCGTGGGCGCCGGGAAAAGCCGGGTGCTGGGGATTCTCAAGGAGGAATACGGCGCCCATGTCCTGTTAGCGGACGAGGTGGCAGCAGAACTGGAAAAGCCGGGCCAGGAAGGGTTCAGGCGCTTGGTAGAGCATTTTGGGGAAGGGATTTTATCAGCGGATGGCAAACTGGACCGGGCAGCCTTTGCAGACCGGATCTTTAAGGATCCCGGGGAATTGGCAAAAGTGAATGCCATGATCCACCCCCTGGCCTGGCAGGAATTAAAAAGGCAGGTAACGGCACTCGCCAGTTCTGCCGAAGAAGGGCAGGATATGCTGATTGTTGTGGAGGCGGCATTGTTTGACGGACAAAGCCGCCGGCTTTGTGATACGCTGTGGTATGTGGATGCTTCCGAGGAAAACCGCATCCTGCGCCTGATGGAAAACAGAGGCTACACCCGGGAAAAGTGCCGGGATATTATCCGCAGGCAACCGGCCCGGGAAGAGTTTCTGGCGTTTTCCGATGCAGTGATTGACAACAACGGCACTCCGGAGGAGACCCGGCAGCAGCTTGTCCGGCTTCTTGGAAGCAGCCGGCGCTGCCCTGCAGAAGGCAGGGGGACTTCAGGCTGCCGACAGAGAAAAGCAGGAAAGCAGGACAACAGTGATGAGATTAGTTAGCATTGCAAGCGGGAGCAGCGGCAACTGTACCTACATAGGATCCGAAAAAACACATATTCTGGTGGATGCGGGAATCAGCAATAAGCGGATTGAGCAGGGATTAAACGAGATCGGGGTCAAAGGCAGTGAACTGGATGGGATCCTGATCACCCACGAGCATTCAGACCATATCCGGGGGCTTGGCATCCTGGCAAGAAAGTACAAGATCCCAATATATGGAACCCGGGAGACCCTGGAAGAGATTGGGAAAAAGAAGTCCCTGGGAGAGTATCCAAAAGAACTTCTGGAAGAGATACTGCCTGACCGGGGATTTGAAGTGGGGGATTTGGAACTGCTGCCTTTTTCCATTGACCATGATGCAGCAAACCCGGTGGCATACCGGATCCGCCACGGGCACAGGAATGTGGCGGTAGCTACGGATATGGGCCATTATGACTCTTACATTATCAACCATCTCCAGGGCCTGGACGCCCTGCTGATTGAGTCCAACCATGATGTGAACATGCTGCAGGCAGGGCCGTACCCCTATTATCTGAAAAGGCGGATTCTGGGGGATCACGGGCATCTTTCCAACGAAAATGCGGGGAGGCTTCTGAACCATCTGCTCCATGACCGTTTAAAGCATATTTTATTGGGGCATCTCAGCAAGGAGAACAATTATGAGGCTCTGGCTTATGAAACGGTAAAGCTGGAGATTGATGAGGGGGATACCCCTTACCATGCGTCGGATTTTTCTATTTCAGTGGCCAGGCGCGATGAGATGTCACAGATTTTATACGTATAAAAAGCAAACAGCACGGGCTGCCCCTGTCCACTGGGGGGCAGCATTGCATATTAAGAATAAGTGAGGGCAGGGCAAAATGAATAAAGTGATTATAACCGTAGTGGGTAAGGATACCGTGGGAATCATCGCCAAGGTATGTACGTATCTGTCAGAGAAAAATGTCAATGTACTGGATATTTCCCAGACCATTGTGCAGGAATATTTTAATATGATGATGATTGCTGACATCAACCAGGCATCGGTTCCTTTTGAGGAGATCTATACCCGGCTGGGGCAGCTGGGGGAGGAGATCGGCGTGAAGATCCATTGCCAGCGTGAGGAGATTTTCACAAAAATGCACCGGATCTGAGAAAGAGGAGAATGAAGAGTAAAGGCGGGAAACAGAATGCTAAATATGTTTGAAGTGATTGAGACCAATAATATGATCGAACATGAGAGGCTGGATGTACGTACAATCACCATGGGAATCAGCCTCCTGGACTGCTGTGACAGCGACTTGGATGCGGTCAACGAAAAAATTTACCAAAAGATTGTCCGGTATGCAAGGAACCTGGTTTCCGTGGGGGAGGAGATTGCCAGGGATTTTGGTGTGCCGATTGTCAATAAAAGGATTTCCGTGACCCCGGTTGCCCTGGTAGGAGGCTGTGCCTGCAAAACCCCGGAGGATTTCGTGTCAATTGCCCGCACATTGGACCGTGCTGCCCACGAGGTAGGGGTGAATTTTATCGGCGGTTATTCGGCTCTTGTCTCCAAAGGGATGACAGGGGCAGATGAGAACCTGATCCGTTCGATTCCCCAGGCCCTGGCCTGCACGGAGAGGGTATGCAGTTCCGTCAATGTGGGCTCCACACGGACAGGGTTAAATATGGACGCAGTCCGTCTGATGGGTGAAACCGTCCAAAAGACCGCAGAGGCCACGAAGGAACAGGATTCCCTGGGCTGTGCAAAGCTGGTGGTGTTTTGCAATGCGCCGGATGATAACCCTTTTATGGCAGGGGCGTTCCATGGGGTGACAGAAGCGGATGCCATCATCAATGTGGGGGTCAGCGGCCCCGGCGTGGTGAAGGTGGCGCTGGAAAAAGCCAGGGGCGAGAATTTTGAGGTGCTTTGTGAGACCATCAAAAAAACAGCCTTTAAGATCACCCGTGTCGGGCAGCTGGTAGCCCAGGAGGCGTCAAAGCGTCTGGGAGTCCCCTTTGGGATTATTGATTTGTCCCTGGCGCCTACGCCGGCAGTGGGGGACAGTGTGGCAGAGATTCTGGAGGAGATTGGCCTGGAACGTGTGGGTGCACCGGGAACCACGGCGGCTCTGGCCATGCTGAATGACCAGGTAAAGAAGGGCGGAGTCATGGCTTCCTCTTACGTAGGAGGGCTAAGCGGCGCCTTCATCCCGGTCAGCGAGGACCAGGGAATGATTGATGCCGTGACCGAGGGGGCGCTGACCCTGGAGAAGTTGGAGGCCATGACCTGTGTATGTTCGGTAGGGCTGGATATGATTGCCATCCCTGGTGACACCTCATCCGCAACGATTGCCGGTATCATTGCCGACGAGGCAGCGATTGGCATGATTAACCAGAAGACCACCGCAGTCCGGGTGATCCCGGTGATCGGGAAAAGGGTGGGGGATACGGTGGAGTTCGGCGGCCTTTTGGGCTATGCGCCGGTAATGCCGGTAAATAAATATTCCTGCGAGGGATTTGTGAACCGGGGCGGGCGGATCCCGGCGCCGATCCACAGCTTTAAGAACTGAAACTAAGAAAAAGCGGAGATAAGAGATGGCAAAGGAAACTCTGGAATCCATGTTGGATTTTTTCCTCAATGGGCATCTGCAGCAGATGGTTTTCAGCAACCCGGCAGGAAAGGGCGGGCTCTCTAAGGTGAGGATCCGTCCCGTCATGCTTAAGGGGGAACTGAAATTCCAGGCAGAGGAACTGTCGGACAGGCAGGCATTCCACCAAAACCTTTCCGGCCAGGAAGTGAGGGAATATGTAAGGGAATTGCTGGCCGGGAAATTCCGTCAGGCGGAGGCCTTTTCAGGATTGGGGAGCGCCACGGTACTGGTATCAAAAAAGGGGACAATGACCGTAAAGGTGAAGCGCACCATGCAGCAATGTGAAGAAGAGGCCGGGCTTTTCCACAACCGCCGGAAACGGTATATCCTGAATGAGGGGGTGCCGGTTCCCTTTTTGGTGGATCTGGGGGTAATGACCGCTGAGGGAAAGGTGGTTCATGCCCGTTACGCCAAATTCCGCCAGATCAACCGTTTTTTGGAATTTATTGAAGATATCCTGCCGAAGCTTAGCAAAACCAAGGAAAATACCATCATTGATTTCGGGTGCGGGAAATCTTACCTGACTTTTGCCATGTACCATTACTTAAACCAGGTGAAGGGATACCCGATCCGGGTAATTGGGCTGGATCTGAAAAAGGATGTGGTTAAACGCTGCAACCTTCTGGCAGAGAAGTATGGATATGGCAATCTGGCCTTTTACCATGGGGATATTGCAGATTATGAAGGGGTAGGCCAGGTGGATATGGTGGTAACCCTCCATGCCTGCGATACGGCTACGGATTATGCACTGGCAAAGGCAGTCCGATGGAAGGCAAAGGTGATTTTATCTGTGCCCTGCTGCCAGCACGAACTGAACGGGCAAATAGCAAATGACCTGATGAAGCCGGTGTTTTCTTACGGTGTCATCAAGGAGCGGATGGCGGCCCTCTATACGGATGCGCTACGGGCAGAATTCCTGGAGGGAGAAGGTTACCGGACCCAGATCCTGGAATTCATCGATATGGAGCACACGCCCAAGAACCTTCTTATCCGTGGGGTAAGGGAAGGGAAAAAGAAGGAAAACGGGGAACAGATCCGGCAGATCCTGGATTTTCTGCAGGCAAAGCCCACACTGGGAAACCTGCTGGGATTTAAATGATAACCACCGGACTCGTATATTCATTGGGCTGCTTTTGCCCGCTTTTAGAAAAAACTACGGACTGGTACAGATGGGAGGCATAAAAATCCATCTCCAGCATGGCAAGGCCGTCGGCATCCAGAATTTTATGGGCGTCGGCGGTTTTTGTCACCAGGGGAAGGGAGGATCTGAGTTTTATCTCCTTTAAAAGCGGGGCTGCCTGGCGCCTAAACCCAAGGATACGGGCATAACAGACGTAATCCAGCCCTTTGTAGTGCAGGGTCTGGTTTTGGGTAATGCCAAGAAGCAGATGCAGCAAAGCCCGGCTGATACGGGTATAGGTATAGGTGCGGGATTTCAGCTGCATAACCCTGCCGGAAAAGGTTGACCAGTCCAGCAGATGACGGGCTAACCGGGAAGCAAGTTCCGGGGACATGTCTGCATAACCGGCAAAGGCCTTCTCCTGGCCGCTGCAGGACAGTTCCATAAGGCGGGCATTCAGCAGGGCAGTGAGGTCATCAGAAAATATGGGCACCTGTCCGGCCAGGAGCCCGGACACTGCCGGGGGAACCTGGGCTTTGGCCAGGGAGAAATCATTTTCCCGGATGGCTTTTCGGATGGCAGAAGCGGAGGCGGCGATATCCCTGCCTGCGGGCCCGGTATCATGGTATCCCTGGCCGGTACGGCGGATGGCAACAGGGGTAACAGAACTTTGGCGCCGCTTTAACGCCCTCAGATATTCGATTGCCAGGATGTTGTTGGGAGCGGAAAGAAGCATGCCTTGCTGTGGGAAATAGGGCTCCAGCGCAGCGGCGCGGGCCTTTGGGAAGGACATTCCCTGCCTCAGGCAGGCCCGGAGCCGGCAGGAATAATCCTCCGGCTCCTTTTCCAGTATGGCGGCAGCCCGGGAAAGTTCCCGGCAGTCCCCGGATTCGCTCCCAAAGCCCAGCATATCCACCACTCCCAGCCGGTCTAGCAAGGCCACGCCGCAGGAGGCGAAGTCCTCCGCGCTTCCGGTGGCAAAGCAGACAGGAAGTTCCAGAACCAAATCCACGCCGGCAGAGAGCGCCATACGGGTACGGGTATGTTTGCCATAGATGGCTGGCTTGCCCCTCTGGACAAAATCCCCGCTGATGGCGGCAATGATAAAGTCGGCTCCGGTTTGGGCGCGGAGTTTTTGGAGTTGGTATAAATGGCCGTTGTGAAACGGGTTGTATTCTGCAATGATACCGATGGTTTTCATAAGGAATTCCTTTCCGGGGCAATGGATGGACAACCAAAGCAGTTTATAAAGGTATTATACCTATGTTTACCAAAAAATGCAAATTTGTGGCAGGGAAAGGCTTGAAAAATTTGTGTAAAACCAATAGAATATGTATAGGATCGTTTTGTGGGTCTAAATTTTAGGAAGAATAAAGATAGGAGAAGAACACGTATGAAATTCATGGTAGAAACATCCGCACGTCACGTACATCTGAGCACAGCAGACCTGGCAACCTTGTTTGGTGAGGGGTATGAACTGACCAAGAAAAAAGACCTGTCCCAGCCAGGGCAGTTTGCCTGTGAGGAACGGGTGACGATTGTGGGGCCGAAGAAAGAACTGAAGGGGGTATCTGTACTGGGGCCGGTCAGGAAGCAGACCCAGGTGGAACTTTCCATGACGGATGCCCGTTCCATCGGCATTGCTGCACCGATCCGTGAGTCCGGCGTGCTGGAGGGCAGCGGCGCCTGCAAGATCGTGGGGCCGAAGGGTGAGATCGAGATCGAGGAAGGCGTGATTGTTGCCCAGCGCCATATTCATGCCACCGTTGCCGATGCTGAGGCACTGGGAGTAAAGAACGGTGATATTGTTTCTGTAAAGATTGAGAGTGACGGAAGAAGCCTGGTATTCGGCGATGTAGTGGTACGCGTCAGCGATTCCTATGCCCTTGCCATGCACATCGATACCGATGAATCCAACGCTGCGGCATGCCCCAGGGATGCCCAGGGCGAGATCGTGAAATAAAAAGTTTTTATAGCAAATGAAGGAGAACGTAAAACCATGAAAATTTTAGTAGTAAACTGTGGCAGCTCATCTTTAAAATATCAGCTGATTGACATGGACAATGAAAGCGTGATTGCCAAGGGCCTGTGCGAGCGGATTGGAATTGAAGGCTCTAAGCTTACCCATCAGCCGGCAGACAAGGATAAATATGTGGTGGAAAGCCCCATGCCAGACCATAAGGTTGCTATTCAGCTTGTCATGGATGCCCTGCAGGACAAGGAGCATGGCGTGATTGCCAGCGTGGATGAGATTTCAGCCATCGGGCACCGGGTGCTGCATGGCGGAACTACCTATAGTGAATCCATCGTGGTGGACGAGGATGTAAAGCGGGTGATCCGGGAGTGCTTTGACTTAGGGCCTCTCCATAACCCGGCTAACCTGATGGGGATCGAGGCCTGTGAGTCTGCTATGCCTGGCAAGGCAAACGTGGCGGTATGGGATACCGGTTTTGGTATGGCTATGCCGGAGAAAGCCTATCTGTATGCGATTCCTCATGAGTATTATGAGAAATATGGCGTCCGCCGTTATGGCTTCCACGGGACAAGCCATATGTTTGTATCCGGTGAAGCCATCAAGTTCGGCAACCTGGATCCGAAGAATGCCAAGGTGATCGTATGCCATCTGGGGAACGGGGCAAGCATCTCTGCTTCCATCGGCGGCAAGTGTGTGGACACCAGCATGGGCCTTACCCCTCTTGAAGGGCTGATCATGGGCACCAGAAGCGGTGATATTGACCCGGCGGTTGTGCAGTATATCTGCAATAAGGAAAACCGGGATGTGAATGATGTCTTGAATATCCTGAACAAAAAATCCGGTGTACTCGGCATGAGCGGCGGTATTTCCAGTGATTTCCGCGACATTGGGGCCGCCAAGGAAGAGGGCAACCATCTGGCGGAAGTAGCCCTGGAAGCATTTATTTACCGGGTTGCCAAATATATTGGCGCTTACACAGCTGCCATGAACGGTGTGGATGCCATCGCTTTCACCGCAGGCGTCGGCGAGAACGATAAGGCGGCAAGAAAAGAAATCTGCAGTTATCTGGGCTATCTGGGCGTGAAGATTGATGACGAAGCCAATGATGTAAGAGGCAAGAATGCCGTGATCTCTGCCCCGGATTCCAAAGTGAAGGTAATGCTGCTTCCCACCAACGAGGAACTTGCCATCGCAAGGGAGACCAAGAGACTGACCGAATAAAAATTCACCATGAAAAGGACAAGCCTGTCTTGCTGGCGGGAATTTCCCCCAAGCAGGGCAGGCTGCCTGCTTCTTGGAAGCATGCCAGGAGGGAAGATGAGAAAAAGATTGATGTGGCTGCCGGCCATACTGCTGGCTTGCGTCCTGCCCCAAATGGCTGTGCCTGCCATGGCATCCCAGGTGGTTACGGCAGGGCAGGCAGGCAACAAAAGGACAGAGGCCGGGCCTCACCAGAAAAAACGGGAGCCCCTTGAGGTGGATCGTTTCCTGCTTCCGGAAAACGCCCGGGTATTGGTTGTGGTAGAGGGGACAAATGGCAGCTGCTGCCGGGTTTCTGCCTATGAGAGAGCACCGGAGAGTGGCTCCGGATGGAGCCAGAGGGTAGATACCGCCGGTATTTTAGGGCATAACGGGATGAGCAACCACCGGACTGCCGGGGACAGGACAACACCGATTGGTGTCTTCCAGATGAATACGCCCTTTGGTCAGGATGAGCCATTGGAAGGATTTCCGGACAATTATGTCCAGGTAACGGAGACGTATGTCTGGGAATCGGAGACAAACCGCCTGGAGGCAGACAGCATGAACGAGGGGGAGCGCGTAGGGACGGAGGCTTATGCAGGCTATTATGATTATGTCCTGGATGCAGGTTACAATATCCATGCCTTCCCGGCGAAAGGTGCCGCACTGTTCCTCCATTGCCAGGTGGAAGGGGCTGTGGGGACAGCAGGCTGCGTGGCAATACCTAAGGATCAGATGGCAGTGATTATGCTCTTGTACGGGAAATACGGTGACGGCGCCTGCTATATAGCCCAGGCTCCGGAAGGGACTTTCCCCCTGATTTATGATTCCTACGGGAAGAATAACGGGCTGTCGCCGGAGGGCGATTTCGGAATTTAGGTATATATGAAAAAATAGGGTTTACTCTAGGCAAAAAATTCCTGGAAATTCCGAAAATTTGTTGACAAAACGAACTTACCTATGTATAATATTCTAGGTGCGTATTAGGAGAATAATATGCAGATTAATTTAACAGAGCTGTTTTCCGTAGAAGGAAAAGAGAAGGCCTACACGGCAGAAATTGAGATGGATCATTTCCCGGCTCCTGGCGGGGTCCTGGAGGTGGTTTCTAAGGAACCGGCAGTTTTCCGGATTCGGAACCTGGGAGGTAAGAAGCTTTTGCTGGAGGGAAGTGCATCGCTTGTACTTCAGATTCCCTGCAGCAGATGCCTGGAGCCCGTTGATGTACCTTTTAAGCTGGACATCATGCAGGAACTGGATATGGAGGCATCGGATGCAGAACGTGTGGAAGAACTCAACGAACAGCCCTATGTGAGCGGTTATTATCTGGATGTAGACCAGTTGATCGGCAATGAACTTCTGCTTAACCTGCCTATGAAGGTGTTGTGCAGGGAGGACTGCAGGGGGATTTGCAATCGGTGTGGCATGAACTTAAACCATGGGAATTGTTCCTGTGACCAAAGTTCACCGGATCCGAGGATGTCGGTAATCCAGGATATATTTCAACAGTTTAAGGAGGTGTAAGCCATGTCGATCTGTCCAAAGAACCGGTCTTCCAAAGCCAGAAGGGATAAACGCAGAGCCAATTGGAAAATGAGCGCTGTGAACCTGGTGAAGTGTAGCAAGTGCGGTGCTTTGATGATGCCCCACAGGGTATGCAAGGCCTGCGGCAGCTACAACAAGAAAGAAATCGTCAGCGTTGAAGATTAAGATTTGAAAAATCATCAAAATTGAAAAAGTTAGGGACAAAGGGCTTCTGGGGGTTTTCCTCAGAAGCCCTTGTTTAACTGCCGACCTGTTCCCACAAAACCGCGCTCCGACTTATAGAGCGGATACAGAACCAGATGTCAGAAGTCTCCAACGGGAGGATCCCCCCATTGGAGACTTCTGACATCTGGTGGCATTGCGCCCTGCTGTTATTCCCGAAGCCGGAATCTGGCAACCAGTTCCCGAAGCATGGAAGCCTGGCCGGCCAGTTCCTCGCTGGCAGCAGCGCTGGCTTCTGCCGTGGACACGTTGGTCTGCACAACCGTGGAGATCTGTTCGATTCCCCGGGTGATCTCTGCCGCGTTGGCATCCTGCTGTCTGGTATAATCGGCAATACCGTCAATGAGCCGGTTCATCTCCTCCGCCTGAGCCACAACCTTCAGGATAGAATCCGCCGTATCCTGAGCAGCATGGACGCCCTCGTCCATGGAATCCACAGTCTGGCTCAGCAGAATGGTAGTCTCTTTCGCTGCAGAGGAGGATTTGCCCGCCAGGGCACGGACTTCATCCGCGACGACAGCGAAACCTTTTCCGGCAGATCCTGCCCTGGCGGCCTCCACAGCGGCATTCAGAGCCAGGATATTGGTCTGGAAAGCGATATCTTCAATCGTCTTGACAATCTTATGGATCTCCGTGGATTTGTCGCTGATCCGCTGGATAACTGTGGTCATATTCTGCATCTTATCTTTACTTGATAAAAGTCCGCTTCTGACCTCGTCAGAGATGCGGCTGGCTTCCTGGGCGCCCTTGGAGATATTGTGTACGCTTTCCGACACGGCGCCGATGTGCCCGGCCAGGGTCTCCACCTCAGCCGCCTGTTCCGTAGAGCCCTGAGACAGGGTGGTGGCGCCGGTTGAGACCTGTTCGGCACCTGCGGCCACGTCCCTGGAAGCGGAACGCAATTGTCCCATCGTGCCGTTCAGTGCACGGGAGATCTCGTCCAGAGCTGTTTTGATCTTTTCAAATTCCCCCGTATATTCGTGTTCCAGGGTAAATGTCAGATTGCCGGTCGCGATCTCCCGCAGCTTTTCGGAGATCTCCTGGATATAAGCGACATATTCCCGAAGTCTTAGCGTGACCTGATTGAAATCATTGGCCAGTACGCCGAGTTCATCCCTGGACTGGTAATGAATGGACTGATCCAGTTCTCCCTGGGCAATCCGGGTTGCCACCAGGCTGAGTTCCCGAACCGGACGGCCGATGACACGGCGAACCTGAATCACGACCAGAAGAATCAGAACCAGCACAGCGAAAACCGCTACCAGCAGCATACTGGCAGTCAGCTGATGCAGTTCGCGAAGTACCTCTCCCCGGGACACATAAGCCACGGCGATCCAGTCACTTCCCGGGACATGTTCTACCTGGATATAGGTATTGTCATAGAGGGACAGTCCGGTCTTCCCTCCCTGGATCTGCTGGCTGGCATAGACATACATGCCTTCTTTCATTTCATCAAGCTTCTGCCCGGTGACAGACTTGTCGCGATGGCCGATAATGGTATTGGTACGGGTATCCACCAGGAAAATGCCGCCGGTGTCCTCAAGCCGGACCTGACTGACGATCTTGGAAATGGATTCCAGATATACGTCTGCTGCTGCGACGCCACGGACTGCTCCGTCTTTGTTCTTCAGCACACCGGAGGCACCCACCACATAGGACTGGCTGTCCTCATCAAAATACACATCCCCTAAAATAAAGGAATCTGACTTAAGGCCATCCTGATACCAACTCTTGGCAGTGGAATCGAAATCCGGTCCCGGCACAAAGGAGGCATGATACAGGGAGCCGTCTGTCAGAGCCACATACAGCCCGGCCGGATAGGCGTCATTTTGCCCTACCGTGTGACGGATATAGTCCTTCATGGCCGGGATATCCATGTCCTCGTACTCAATGGTATCCCGCTGGGCCTCCAGCATGGTCAGCGTGCTGTTCATCCAGGCTCTGGTCTCCTGAAGCGTGCGATCCGTAGTGGTCTGGAGCAGATTCTCACTCTTGTCCAGCAGTGCACGCGACATCTGAAAATAAACAACAGCAAAAAGGATCGCCACAGCGATCACAACACTTACAACAATGGCAGAAGCCAGCTTTCCGGTAATGCCCCATCCCCGCCTGACGCCGGCAGTCTGGGAAGAGGTGTTTTTCATAGGTTTCATATTCATACTCCCCTTAAGTAATATTTGGTATAATATGGTAATTATATCAATAACAGGGGGGAAAGACAAGAATTTTGAAAAATAATACTGTAAAAATACTGTTCAAAAGTTACTTTTCACGGGGTGGGGTTCCGGAAGGTACGCTCTGGAAAAAGGCTTCCCCGGCTTGCGGGTTTCGGATGCAGAAACTCTAAGCTTGCAGAAATCTGCTAAAAGCAGTGTCAAAAATACAGAACTCGCTTCGCTCAGACAGCTGTATTTTTGACACTGACGCAGATTCCTGCGAGCTAAGAGTTTCTATGCATCCTGCAAACGCAAGCCGGGGAAGCCTTTTTCCAGAGCTGATATTTATTAGACCCGAAAGAACGGGGAACGGGATGTTCAGCCTTGGAACAAGGGGAGGGCGCAGATCATTTTCCGCTGCGGCCCTCCCCTTGTTCCAAGGCGTACCTTCTGGAACCTCACCCCACCCCGTGAACAGTAACGAAATCTTTATTCCCACAAACAGGAATTCCATAAGAAATATTGACAACACAAAAAACAGGCTATCAAAATAGTCTGTTAAAAAATGGTGCGGGATATTCGGATTATCTATTTTTTGAAATACATCTGAACTGTGTTTTTCACAGATTACACCCTTCTGCGAAGTAAAAAATCCTGATTCATTTATATTTCAGTATTAATTATATCGGCGCTATTTTACAATAATTAAGACGAATTTGCAATAGGTTTTAAAAAATTGAAGATTTTGGCAGCAATTTGAGGCAATAAATGGCAGCGGAACACACGATTCATACGGATCATCTCAGGAAAATCCGCAGCAATCGGTGCCGCTTAGCTGTTTTTATGGTCAGTTTTGTGGTCACGGGCGTTTGACAGCTAAATTTCAAAAAAATCTCTATAGGCCGCATAAAGCCTAT
>CAJURT010000007.1 GCA_910588875.1 uncultured Lachnospiraceae bacterium | reverse complement strand
GAATGGGCATTTCAACGGTGCTTTGTTTTGTTTGACTGTCAAAGACGGGATTATAAATAAAGGAAATGCGGATGTAAAGGTTACCCTCACTGCCCGCATTTCTCCTGATTCTATCGCCGGGATCACGGTCAGTGAGGATCCGGAATTTCAGGACAGTGAGGAGGCCAGCCTTTACCTTGCTTTAACGGACGGGGAGACCACGGTTCCTGTTGACAGTGAAGGCAGCGCCGTAATCGAAACCGTGATTCCGGGGATTCTTGAGGGAGAGGTTCCCAATGAATATTCTTTTCAGCTTATCGGCGCAGTGAATAAGGAGGGGGATTGGTCAGAGGTGACAGATGTTACGCCTAAAATAACGGTTACCTGGATGGTCAGTATGGGAGAGGAAGAGATTTTGGATGATGATATTCTGGATGAAGAGGAAATACCGGACGAAAAACAAGTAGAAGAAGGGGAACAAGAACCAGAAAAAGGATTGCCCGGTGCAGGACAAAGCGGTAAACCGGGGGAGAATCATCCAAATGAAGATTCAGGCAGTGCAGGAGGAAGCGCCGGGTCGGCGGGAGGCAGTTCGGCAGAAGAGCAGGAAACACAAGAAGAAAACAGTGCTGCTGATGGAAATAGACCAACGGAGGATGAGGCGGGCAATTCCCCCAATGAAAGCCCGGGGGAATCCGAAGGCAATGTTTCTGGCGGGAATGCCGGAGGGGAGGAAGGCAGTATCTCCGGTGGGGATGCAGAAAAAAATGAAGGCAGCATCTCTGGCGGAAATGCAGGAGAAAACAAGGGTGATGCTTCTGGCGAAAATACGGGAGGAAACAGCAGCGGTGTTTCCGATGGAAATGCAGGAGGAACGGATGACAACGCCTCCGGCGGAAACACAGGAGGATCGGATAGCAGCGCCTCCGGCGGAAACACAGGAGGATCGGATAGCGGCGCCTCCGGCGGAAATACAGGAGGATCGGATAGCGGCGCCTCCGGCGGAGACGCAGGAGGATCGGATAGCGGCGCCTCCGGCGGAAACACAGGAGGATCGGATAGCGGCGCCTCCGGCGGAGACGCAGGAGGGGCGGATAGCGGCGCCTCGGGAGATGGTGCGGGATTGGGGACATCTGCCCCATAAAAGCGGATATTGGAATTTCGAGGCAAATGTAAGGCCGGGAATCTGCTCTTGGATTCCCGGCTTTTGGCTTCAGCATTTTCAAATTCATCAAATTCTTATTGATTTATAAAACATTATTTAGTATAGTAATTAAGGAATGGAAAGATCGGTAACAACCGGAGAGGAGCAGGGTATGATTAAAGTGGCGGTGGATGCAATGGGCGGTGACAATGCACCAGGTGAGATTGTAAAGGGTGTGGTGGATGCGGTTTCCCACAGGGAAGACATCCAGGTTTTGCTGGTGGGGAAGGAAGAAGCGGTGAAAAAGGAACTTTCCCGGTATACCTACCCGAAAAAACAGGTGCTTCTGATCCCGGCATCGGAAGTGATTGAGACGGAAGAGCCGCCAGTGAATGCCGTGCGCCGGAAGAAGGATTCTTCCATTGTGGTGGGAATGAATTTAGTGAAGTCGGGGGAAGCAGATGCATTTGTCTCAGCAGGAAGTTCCGGGGCGATCCTGGTGGGCGGACAAGTGATTGTAGGCAGGTTAAAAGGGGTGGAACGGCCGCCATTTGGCGCCTTGATCCCTACGGAAAAAGGAGTGTCCCTGCTGTTGGACAGCGGGGCTAATGTGGATGCCCGCCCGTCCCATTTGGTGCAGTTTGCCAGGATGGGGTCGATCTATATGGAGCATGTGATTGGGATAGCCAGGCCCCGGGTGGGGATTGTCAATATTGGGGCGGAAGAAGAGAAGGGCAATGCATTAGTGAAAGAGACATTCCCCCTGTTAAAGGAATGCAGCGATATCAATTTTACCGGCAGTATTGAGGCCCGGGAGATCCCCCATGGCGGGGCGGATGTGATTGTGTGTGAAGCCTTTACAGGAAATGTAATCCTAAAATTGTATGAAGGAACCGGAGCCACCTTGATTTCCATGGTAAAGAAAGGGATGATGGGCAGCCTGCGGAGCAAAGTGGGCGCCCTTTTGGTAAAACCGGCCTTAAAGGAAACGTTAAAGGCGTTTGATGCTTCCCGGTATGGCGGGGCGCCCCTTTTAGGGCTGAAGGGCCTGGTGGTAAAGACCCACGGAAGCGCCAGCGCACGGGAGGTAAGCAATTCTATTATCCAGTGTGTAACCTTCAAGGAACAGAAGATTAATGAAAAGATCAGGGAAAGCCTGGAGGCCAAGGAATAGGCCGTAGAGATATAGCAGAAGGGAAAGGAGGGTAGAATATGGAATTTGAAAAATTGCAGGGCATCATCTCAGAAGTGCTGAATGTGGATGCGGGCGAGATTACCATGGACACTACTTTTGTGGAAGATCTGGGTGCGGATTCGCTGGATATTTTCCAGATTGTCATGGGGATTGAAGAAGAATTTGATATTGAAATTCCTTCGGATGCGGCAGAGCAGATTGTCACAGTAGGTGATGCGGTGGAGCAGATAAAAAATGCATTGAATTAAGGGAACTCACGAATAGAAGAGAAAGGGCGCATCGCAGGAGAGCCTGGGGTAGCGCCCTTTCCCTGTGGAACAGAAGGGAGGTAACGATGAACCGCGACTTAAAGGAATTGGAAAAAAAGATTGATTATCTGTTTTCTAAGAAAAAGCTGCTGCGCCAGGCAATGATCCATAGTTCGTTTGCCAATGAACACCATATTGACAAGCCGGACTGTAATGAACGGCTGGAGTTTTTAGGGGATGCGGTATTGGAGGCGGTATCCAGCGATTTTTTGTTCCGGGAGTACCCGGATAAGCCGGAAGGGGAACTGACAAAAATCCGGGCCAGCCTGGTCTGTGAGCCCACTCTGGCTTTCTGTGCATCGGAGATCGGGCTTGGCGAATATCTTCTCCTGGGAAAGGGAGAAGAGGCTACCGGCGGGAGGAACCGGGATTCCGTAGTGTCTGATGCGATGGAAGCATTGATTGGGGCTATTTACCTGGATGGTGGTTTTGCTAATGCAAAAGAGTTCGTTCACCGGTTTGTGCTGAACGATTTGGAGCATAAACAACTCTTTTACGATAGCAAGACTATCCTGCAGGAGATTGTACAGGCCCAGGAACCCGGGCAGATCCTGGAGTATGGGATACTGAAGGAGGAGGGGCCCGACCATCATAAATCCTTCGAGGTGCAGGCGCTCCTTAACGGGCAGGAGATCGGCAGGGGGAGCGGCCGTACCAAGAAAGCGGCGGAGCAAGTGGCGGCATACCGGGGAATACTGAAGCTAAGGGAGCATATATGTACTTAAAAAGTATAGAGATACAAGGTTTTAAATCCTTTGCCAATAAAATTATCTTTGAATTCCATAACGGGATCACCGGGATTGTAGGGCCAAACGGCAGCGGGAAGAGCAATGTGGCAGATGCTGTCCGCTGGGTGCTGGGGGAACAGAGGATCAAACAGCTGAGGGGAGCCAACATGCAGGATGTGATTTTTGCAGGCACTGAGATGCGCAAACCCCAGGGATTTGCCTATGTGGCCATTACCCTGGACAATTCTGACCATCAGCTGGCCATTGATTATGACGAGGTCACCGTATCCCGCCGCCTGTACCGTTCCGGGGAGAGCGAATACCGCATTAATGGCAGTGCATGCCGCTTAAAGGATATCAATGAACTGTTTTACGATACCGGGATCGGCAAGGAAGGCTATTCCATTATCGGGCAAGGGCAGATTGATAAGATCTTAAGCGGAAAACCGGAGGAACGCAGGGAATTGTTCGATGAGGCAGCAGGCATTGTCAAATTCAAACGCCGCAAATCCATAGCACAGAAAAAACTGGAGGATGAGAAACAGAACCTTGTCCGGGTCAGCGATATTTTGTCGGAACTGGAGAAGCAGGTTGGCCCCCTGGCCAGGCAATCCGAGGCCGCAAAGGCTTATTTGAACCTGAAAGACCAGCTGAAAACCTATGACGTAAATCTTTTCCTGATGGAATCCGAAGGGATCCGCAACCAGCTGGAAGAGGTGGGGAAAAGGGAGGCGATTGTATCCCAGGATATGGAGGAGGCTGCCAGCCAGACAGAAAAGGAGAAGGGTTCCTATGACCGTCTGGAGCAGGAAATCAGCAATCTGGAGTCAGAGATTGGCATAAAGCGGGAAAAGTTAAGTCAGGCAGAGATGGAAAAGGGAAGCCTGGAAGGCCGGATTAATGTCCTCCATGAACAGATCAACACGGAAAGGATGAATGCAGACCATATCCATGCCCGGATGGAGGCAATCCAAAAAGAGCGGGAGGAGAAGGCGAGGCAGGCATCGGAATACGAAAGCAGCAGTGCCGGTATCCGCAGCCAGGCAAAGGAAAGCGGCCAGAAGCTATTGGAGGCAGAGGAACGGCTGCGCACAGAAGATGAACAGATCATGCTGCTGGACCAGCGGATTGAGGCAGGCAAGGGCAGTATTATTGACGGGCTTAACGAGAAAGCCTCCCTGGCCGCCAGGGGGCAGCGCTATGAAGCCATGTTAGAACAGGTACAGATGAGGCGTTCCGAAGTGTGCCAGAAGCTTCTGCGCCATAAGAGCGATGAGTCCGCCCAGGAAGAGTTGCTGGAACAGGAACAGCAAAAGCTGGCTCTTTCCGGGCAAAGGATGGAAGGCCTGCTGGCCAGGCAGACGGAGTGTGAGGCGGAGATAGAACGGTGCAGTCAGGAGGTACGGAGGCTGACCCGGGGACTAAACGAGAAACAGCAGGAATACCAGAGGGCAACCGCCCGCCTGGAATCCCTCCGAAACCTGGCAGAACGGTATGAAGGGTACGGAAACAGTATCCGCAAGGTGATGGAAGTCCGGGACAGGATCCACGGTATCCATGGCGTTGTGGCAGATCTGGTTACGACCGGCCGCCAGTATGAGACAGCGATTGAGACAGCCCTGGGCGGGAGCATCCAAAATGTGGTTACAGATTCCGAACAGACGGCAAAACAATTGATTGAGTATTTAAAAAAGAACAAATACGGCCGGGTTACGTTCCTGCCGCTGACCAGTATCGGGCAGCGGGGCGGATTTTCCCAGCCGGAGGTATTGCAGGAGCCGGGGGTGATTGGCCTGGCAAGTGACCTGGTGCAAGTGAAACCGGAGTATCAGGTGCTGGCAAAATATCTGTTAGGGCGGGTAGTGGTGGCATCCACCATTGACCATGCCATCGCGGTGGCAAAAAAATATAAGTATTCCCTTCGGATTGTTACGCTGGAGGGGGAACTGTTGAGTGCAGGTGGTTCCATGACCGGGGGCGCCTTTAGAAATTCCAGCAATCTCCTGGGAAGGAAGAGGGAGATTGAGGAACTGGAAGGGGTATGCAAAAAGGCACTGGCGCAGGCAGAACGGATGCAGGAAGAATTGGCAATGAATGAAGGGATGCTGGCGGAAAAGAGAGAGGAACTGGAGTCAGCCCGGAAGGAACACCACCAGGAATCTTTGATCCAGAACACCCTGCAGCTGAATGTGAGCCAGTTCCAGGATAAACGGGATGAGATCCGGGATCAGGCAGAGGATCTGGTATTGGAAAACCGCCAGCTGGAAGAGCAGATCAAGGAACTTGAGCAGAACCGCCAGGCGGTGGCCCGGGATTCCGAACAGCTTCTGACCCAGAACGAGCAGGCAAACCGGGATGTGGAAGAACTCTCCCTGCAGATGGAAAGGGAAAAACAGGCAAGGGAGATACTGTCCCACGAATTGGAGGAAATACGCCTGGAGGCGGCGGGGCTGAAGCAGCAGGCGGATTTTGCAGTGGAAAATATCCGCCGTGTAAAGGACGAGATTCGAAGGCTGGAGGAAGAATTAAGGAATCTGGAAGCAGGCACCGGAGATTCCGACCAGGTGATTGCTTCTAAGAGACAGGACATTGAAGAACTGAAGGCCCGGATAGAGGAGGCTGTCCGCCAAAAGGGATTCTTATCCGGGGAACTGGAGGAGATGGGCGCCCGGAAGGAAGGGATGGCCCGGGAACAAAAGAATATATTTACAAAGCGGGAGGAACTTGCAGCAAGGCTCAGCCATCTGGATAAGGATCTGTTCCGCCTGCAGAGCCAGAAGGAGAAGCTGGAGGAAAAACTGGAGAACCATGTAAACTATATGTGGAGTGAGTATGAACTGACCTTTACCACAGCAGAATCCCTCCGGGATCCCGGTTTGAAGGTGATTTCAGAAGTGCGGGCAAAAATAGAGGAACTAAAGAACTCCATCCGCGCCCTGGGGAATGTCAATGTCAATGCCATTGAAGACTATAAAGAAATTTCCCGGCGCTATGAGTTTATGAAGACCCAGCATGACGATCTGGTAGAGGCGGAACAGACATTACTGCAGATCATTGAGGAACTGGATACCGGTATGCGCCGCCAGTTTGAGGAGAAGTTCAAAGAAATCCGCAACGAATTTGACCGGGTTTTCAAAGAATTGTTCGGCGGGGGGCACGGAACCCTGGAATTGATTGAAGGGGAGGATATCCTGGAGGCGGGAATCCAGATTATTGCCCAGCCTCCGGGAAAAAAGCTGCAGAATATGATGCAGCTGTCCGGCGGGGAAAAGGCACTGACAGCCATTTCATTGCTGTTTGCCATCCAGAACTTAAAGCCCTCCCCCTTTTGCCTGCTGGACGAGATCGAGGCCGCCCTAGATGATTCCAATGTTGACCGGTTTGCCGGGTATTTGCACAAACTGATTAAAAACACTCAGTTTATTGTAATCACCCACCGCCGTGGCACGATGGTGGCTTCAGACCGCCTATACGGAATTACCATGCAGGAGAAGGGGGTTTCCACGCTGGTATCCGTGAACCTGATCGAGGATCAGCTGGAGGCATAGGATGGTTATTTGAGAAAACGGAAGGAAGGAGCAGCTGGATTATGGAAGAGAAGAAAAAGGGGTTTTTCAGCCGCCTTGTGGACGGGCTTGCAAAAACCAGGGATAATATCGTGTCCGGAATGGATTCGATCTTCAGTGGTTTTTCCGCAATTGATGAGGATTTTTACGAGGAATTGGAAGAGACGCTGATCATGGGCGACCTGGGGATGAAGACAACGATGTCGATCATGGAAGATCTGCGCAAAAGAGTGAAAGAACAGCATATAAAAGAGCCGGGGGAATGCCGTCAGCTGCTGATCGATTCCATCAAGGATCAGATGAACCTGGGGGAAAACGCCTATGAATTTGAGAACAGGACATCGGTAGTGTTGGTGATCGGGGTTAACGGGGTCGGGAAAACAACCTCTGTAGGCAAGCTGGCGGGACAGCTGAAGGATGGCGGGAAGCGGGTGATCCTGGCAGCGGCGGATACCTTCCGGGCCGCGGCAATAGAGCAGCTGACCGAATGGTCTAACCGGGCCGGGGTGGAAATCATTGCCCAGCAGGAAGGTTCCGACCCGGCGGCAGTCATTTATGACGCTGTGGCAGCCGCCAAATCCCGTAAGGCGGATGTGCTGATCTGCGATACGGCCGGACGGCTCCACAACAAGAAAAACCTGATGGAAGAACTGAAAAAGATTAACCGGATTATCGATAAGGAATACCCGGGGGCTTACCGGGAAACCTTGGTTGTCCTGGACGGGACGACAGGGCAAAATGCCCTGTCCCAGGCAAGGCAGTTTATGGAGGTGGCTGATATTACTGGGATTATCCTGACAAAGCTGGACGGGACGGCAAAAGGAGGGATTGCGGTTGCCATCCAGTCAGAACTGGGGATTCCGGTAAAATATGTGGGGGTTGGGGAGAAAATCGACGATCTCCAGAAGTTTAACTCAGAAGATTTTGTCAATGCGTTATTTAAAATCAGGAAAGAATAAAACAACAGCAAAATTTTATGGAAAAGAGGGCAGCTGCGATGGAAGAACTGACATTGGAGAAATTTGAAGAAGCATCGGAAGAGATACAGAAGGTTACTCAGGAGACAAAACTGGTATACAGCGAATATTTCTCGGCACAGACGGGGAACAAGATATATTTCAAGCCGGAAAATATGCAGGTTACCGGTGCCTATAAGGTCCGTGGGGCTTTTTATAAGATCAGCACCTTAAACCCGGAGGAAAAAGAGCGGGGCCTGATTACGGCATCTGCAGGAAACCATGCCCAGGGGGTGGCTTATGCGGCCAAGCTTGCAGGGATCCAGGCGGTGATCGTGATGCCCACCATCACTCCCCTGATTAAGGTGAACCGCACCAGGAATTATGGGGCTGAGGTAGTGCTGTACGGAAACGATTTTGATGAGGCATGTGAACATGCTTACCTGCTGGCAAAGGAGCAGGGATATACCTTTGTCCATCCCTTTGATGACCTGGATGTGGCTGCAGGCCAGGGAAGCATTGCCATGGAAATCATCAAGGAACTGCCAACCGTTGACTATATTTTGGTCCCGGTAGGGGGAGGCGGGCTTTGCACGGGGGTATCCACCCTGGCCAAGCTGCTCAACCCTAAGATTAAGGTGATAGCCGTGGAGCCCTCCGGGGCCAACTGCCTGCAGGCTTCTATAAAGGCAGGAAAGGTAATGACTCTCCCAACGGTAAGCACCATTGCCGACGGCACTGCAGTCCACCGCCCCGGGGATAAGCTGTTTCCCTATCTGCAGGAGAACGTGGACGATGTAATCACTATCGAAGATTCTGAATTAATCGTGGCATTTTTGGATATGGTGGAGAACCACAAGATGATCGTGGAGAATTCCGGTTTGCTGACTGTGGCGGCATTGAAGCATATGGATGTGAAGAAAAAGAAAATTGTGTCCATCCTAAGCGGCGGCAACATGGATGTGATCACCATGTCCTCTGTGGTTCAGCACGGATTGATCCAGAGGGACAGGATCTTTACGGTATCTGTGCTTCTGCCGGATAAGCCCGGCGAACTGGCAAAGGTATCTTCTTTGCTGGCAGAACAGAAGGGCAATGTCATCAAGCTGGAACATAACCAGTTTATCAGCATTAACCGGAATGCAGCAGTGGAACTGCGGATTACGCTGGAAGCCGAGGGGACAGCCCACAAAAACCAGATCGTGCAAATGTTAAATGATGAGGGATACCGGCCCAAATTGGTAAAATCAAAAGGAATGTAAAGATCAAAAAGGAAAATTACAGGAAAAAGCAGCCTGGGAGGGACATATGGGAGAAGAGCATAAAAAAGAAGGAAACCAGGAAGAACCCGTAAAAACCGGACAACGAAAAACACCTCTGGCACAAAATATCCATTATTTTATCAAATGGACCTTCATATCCGTGGTGGTCGGTGTGGTAGTCGGCATGATCGGTGCAGTGTTTGGGCATGGGGTGGTATGGGCGACAAAAATATGGCAGCAGTACCACTGGACTGTCTTTCTGATGCCGGTGGCCGGGCTTTTGATTATCTGGCTTTATCAGATGGGGCATGAGGAAAAAAACCGTGGGACAGACCTTGTCCTGGAATCTGTATCTGCCCATGAGGAGATTCCGGTGATTACGGCGCCGTTGATTTTTGTGTCTTCCATTTTAAGCCATGTGGTCAGTGCTTCGGCAGGGCGGGAGGGCGCGGCCCTGCAGCTTGGGGGCGCTCTGGGCAACCTGACGGGAAAAGTGATGAAGCTGGACGAGAAGGACCGGAAGATTGCCATTATGTGTGGGATGAGCGCCTGTTTCTCGGCATTGTTCGGGACGCCCCTGGCTGCCGGTGTGTTTTCCCTTGAGGTGGTAAGCATCGGGATCATGTACTATGCGGCGTTGGTTCCCTGCCTGTTTTCCTCTTTCATTGGTGCGGCAGTGGCAGGGAAGCTGGGGTTGGCAGCAGAGCATTATGAAATCGGCCTGATACCGGCCTTTGATGCCCAGGGGGCGGCGTTGATTGTGCTGCTGGGGATGTTATGCGCTGTGACAGGGATCCTTTTGTGCCAGTCCATGCACCAGGCCGGTTCCTTATACCGGAAATATTTCAAGAGCCCTTACCAAAGGATCCTGGCAGGCAGTGCCATATATATTGTGCTCACCCTGATTTTCCAAAGCCGTCTTTACAACGGCGGCGGACTGCATCTGATTGAGCGCTGTTTTGAGGGGGAACGGGTGCCTTATTATGCTTTTCTTGTGAAAATCCTGTTCACGGCAGTGGCATTGGGATCCGGATTTAAAGGGGGCGAGATTGTTCCCACCCTATGCGTGGGCGCCACCTTCGGCTATACCATGGCCGCCCTTCTGGGGATGCCTCCAGGGCTGTGCGCAGCGGTGGGGATGGTCTGTTTGTTCGTCAGTGTGACAAACTGCCCGATTTCAACCATGTTTATGGCATTTGAACTGTTTGGCTTTGAGGCAATGCCGTTCTTTTCTCTGGGAGTGGCAATCAGCTTCACCCTGTCGGGATATTATGGGCTGTACCACAGCCAGAAGTTTGTGTATTCCAAAATCCGGACAGAATATATTGACCGTAAATCAAACTAATGGCAATAAAGAGGGATATGGATGATGAGGACTTTGATTGAAAATGCGACAATATTGACGATGGATGGCAAGGGGCAGGTGTATCCGAAGGGCTATGTGCTGTTTGAAGAGGGAGGGATCCTTGAGGTGGGGGATGGGGACTGTTCCCGGGAGGCTGATATCCGTATCGACGGCAGGGAAGGCATCCTGATGCCGGGGATGGTAAATGTCCATAGCCATATTCCGATGATCCCCTTCCGTACCATGGGGGATGACTGCCCTGACCGGCTGAGGCGCTTTTTGTTTCCTCTGGAACTGGAGGCAATGACCCCTTGGCTGGTGTATGCGGCTGCCCGGTATGCTGTCTGTGAGTTATTGCTTTCCGGAGTGACATCCGTACTGGATATGTATTATTTTGAAGATCAGGTGGCTCAGGCCTGCGGGGAAATGGGAATCCGTGCATGGCTGGGCGAGACAGTGATCGGCCAGGAAACCTGTGACAGCAGGGAGCCTTATGGCGGGCTGCAGCTATGCGAGGAACTGATCCAAAAATGGCAGGGGCACAGCAGGATCCACCCCTTGGTGGCTCCCCATGCCACAAACACCAGTACTCCGGAAATGCTGAAGGCGGCATATGAATTATCCGAAAAATACCAGGTTCCCTATACCCTCCATGCCAGTGAGATGGATTATGAAATGGAATACTTTAAAGAGAAATACGGACAAACCCCGATTGCTTTCCTCCACGGCCTGGGGGTTCTGGGTGAAAGGACAATCGCCGCCCACTGCATCCACATGACAGGCCCGGATATCCGTTTGCTGGCGGAGACAAACACGAAGGTGGCACATTGTGCAGGTTCAAATACCAAGGCGGGCAAAGGCATCAGCCCGGTGCTGGAGATGAGGAAGGCCGGGGTGGAGGTGGGAGTGGGCACGGACGGCCCCTCCTCCGGGAACACCCTGGATCTTTTTACCCAGTTTAAGATGATTGCTTCCTTCCAAAAGACAAAATACCATGACCGCAGTGCCTTCCCGGCAAAAGAGATTGTAGAGTTGGGTACCATGGGCGGGGCGCGGGTGCTGGGCGCCCAAGGGGAGATCGGTTCCCTTGAGGCCGGGAAGCAGGCTGATCTGGTGCTTCTGGAAACCAGTTCAGCCAATATGTTCCCCCTTTATAACCCTTATTCCGCAATTGTCTATTCTGCGAATGCCTCCAATGTGGACAGTGTGTGGGTTGAGGGGCGGCAGCTGGTATGCGGCCATCGCCTGGTGGAAGCAGACCTCCAGAAGGAACGGCGCCGCCTCCTGGCAGAGATGCCGGAGTTTGAGCGGTGTGCAGGAAAATATCAGGATGTGATTTGACCAGATATGGCAAAACCCCGTTGACATTTTCTGACAGGAATGATATCTTATTTTTATAAAATTCGTTAAAATGTATCAAAAGAAAGGGGGAATCTCCTTGCTGGAAAAGAAAACCAACATTTACTGGCTGTTTATCCTGCCAGGCTGTTTGTTTCTGGCATTTTTTATGCTGATACCCTTGTTTTCCCTGTTGTTCAAATCATTTCTGGATGAGGGAGGCTCGTTTTCACTCGCAAACTATATGGCTCTGATGGAGAGCACCTATTTTAAGCAGGTATTTTGGAGGAGCATCCGCCTCAGCCTGCTTAGTACCGCCGTGTGCGCTATGCTGGGATTCCCCACGGCATATTATATCTCTAAATATTCAAAAAACAAAGGGGTGCTGATGGCGCTGGCAGTGTTCCCCATGTTCACCAGCCCGGTTATCCGGTCCTTCAGCTGGATGGTCCTTCTTGGGAAGAAAGGGATTGTCAATGATATTTTAGTCAGCCTGGGCCTTGTGGCAAAGCCAATCAGCCTTCTGTATAATGAATTTTCCATGGTGGTGGGCTTTATCCAGCTGTTTCTTCCCCTGATGATTCTGTCCCTCATCGGAGTGATGGATAATATTTCCGAGGATCTGAACCTGGCGGCGGGAAGCCTGGGGGCATCCAGGATAGGGACCTTCCGCCATGTGGTCCTGCCACTTAGCATCCCGGGCCTGGTGACAGGAAGTGTGCTGGTCTTTACCGGCTGTTTGACTGCATATACCACACCACAGCTTTTAGGCGGCACGGATACCCGCGTGCTGGCCACCATGATCTACCAGCAGGCAATGTCTTTGGGAGACTGGACACAGGCCTCGGTGGTGGCTGTGATTATGATCGTGGTGACGATTGCAGTGTCCACGGTGATTAATAAGGTCAGCCGGAAGCTGAATCCGACGATCTAAGGAGGGAAAGGGATATGGCGCTTTTGGAACTGCAGGGCATTACTGCGGGATATGACAAGAATGTGATTCTGAAGGATCTGGATTTTCAGGTGGAGAAGGGGGAACTGGTATCCCTTCTGGGTTCCAGCGGCTGCGGCAAGACCACGACCCTGCGGCTGATTGCGGGCTTCTCCTCTCCGATGGCAGGGAAGTTTATGTTTGGCGGGAAGGACTATACCCAGGTACCGCTCAACAAGCGGAACTTTGGCTTTGTATTCCAAAGCTATGCATTGTTCCCTCATATGACCGTGTTTGATAATGTGGCGTTTGGGCTGAAGATGCGCAAAATGCCGGCAGGCCAGATCAAAAAAGAAGTTATGGAGATGCTTGAGACCGTAGATCTGGGGGGCTTTGAAAACCGTTTTCCCAAGGAGATGTCCGGAGGGCAGCGGCAGCGGGTGGCATTGGCCAGGGCCTTGGTGATCAAACCGGATCTGCTGTTGCTGGACGAGCCCCTGAGCAACCTTGACGCCAAGCTGAGGGTGAAGATGCGGGTGGAGATCCGCCGCCTGCAGCAGAAATTCGGCTTTACGGCGATTTATGTGACCCATGACCAGGAGGAATGCTTTGCTATCTCGGATAAGGTGGCAATCATGAACCATGGTGTAATCGAACAGATGGACAGTCCTTCCGTGATCTATAACCACCCAAAGACCGAGTTTATTGCCCGCTTTGTGGGTTTCGAGAATTTTATGGATTTAAAGCCTGCCGGGAGGGACGGCTTTTATATGCTGCCAGACGGCAATACCGTCCAGGCAACCGGAGGCAGGAGTGAGTCTTCCATCCGGGCATGTATCCGGCCGGAGGATATCCTGGTGGTTCCGGCCGGCCAGGAGGCAGTAAACCCCTTGGCTGGTGAGGTTATGGTAAGCACATTCCTTGGCAAACGCAATCAATACAACGTGCGCACTGCAATCGGTGAGTTTGAGGTCAGCACAGACCAGGAAAGTGTTTATAAAACCGGCGACCAGGTAACATTGTCTTTGTCCCCTGGTAAGATCATTCTGCTTTAGGCTTTTTGCAAGAGCCCTGTACAGCGGCTCTCATATGCCGAAACCGGCATATTACGGTGCAGGGAAGTTTTCAGGACCGCCTTGGGCGGCGAAACTTTCTCATAGAAAAGAAAAAGGAGAAAAGAGATTATGAAAAAGAAACTGTTAAGCGTTGTACTGACGGCAGCTATGGCTGCATCCCTGGCTGCCTGCGGCGGTTCCGGCCAGCCTGAGAATACTGCCACTACGGCGGCTCCTGCGGCTTCGGCAGCGGAGGATGGGGCAAAGGAGGAGGCAGGCGACGCGGCGGGAACAGAAGCGGCTGGGGCAGACCTCCCGTCCTTTGAAGGGCAGCAGCTGCGGATTTCCACATTTTCTTTTAATGCAGAGTTGGTTCAGAAGAACATTTACGATCCTTTTATGGAAGCAACGGGCTGTGAACTGATTGTGGATACCGGAAAGAACGCGGAACGTGTGACCAAGATCAAGGAATCTCCGGAAAACTACGACATCGTAGTGATTGGCGATGCTTTTATCGCAGATCTGATCGATGCAGACCTGATCGATACCATCGATACGGACAGCCTGTCCAACTTGTCTGCGGTGTATGATAATGCGAAGGCTCCCTTTGGCGAAGGTTACGGGCCGGCTTACAGCTTTAACCGCCTTGGAATCGTATATGATAAGTCCACCTGCCCGATTGAGATTACCTCCTGGGAAGATCTCTGGAACCCGGAACTGGAGGGCTCGATTGCAATCCCGGATATCACCACCACCTCTGGGCCGCTGATGTATTATTCGGTGGCAAAGATGGCCGGCCTCACCCCGGGCAGTGACGATGAGGCGATTTTGGCAAAGTTTGAGGAGTTAAAACCCAATATCATGAAAACCTATACCAGCGCCAACGACACCATCACTATGTTAAACCAGGGCGAGATCTCAGTTGCGGTTCTGCTGGATTACTCCTACACGGCAGCCCAGTCTGCCTCGGATGACTATGTGTGGGTAGATCCGGCTGAAGGGGTATATAGTGGTTTTAATGCCGTGAACATTATCAAGGGCTGCCAGAATAAAGAACTTGCCCAGGCGTTTGTTGATTTCTACATTTCCAAAGAGGTGCAGTTAGCGGAGGCTCTGGACGGTGTGGATGCCCCGGTAAGGACCGACGTGGAACTGACACCGGAGCAGGCGGCTAATTTTACTTACGGAAAAGAAATGATTGACAATCTGCTGATTCCTGACTGGTCGGTAATCAATGCCAACAAGGCAGACTGGATTGCCAAATGGAATGAATTGTTCTCCGTCCAATAACGAATTGCCTGATGCAAAGGAGTTATCCATGAGAAAGAGCAAATCTTTGTTTTTTGTGACTTTGCTGGTGTATGTGTTCCTGATTGGGCCGCTGCTGGTTATCATGGCAGCTTCCTTTAGCGACACCACATATCTGAAATTCCCGGGAGAGGGTTTTACCCTGCGCTGGTATCACCAGATTATGCAGGTGAAAAGTTTTGGGAGTGCGGCGAAAAACAGTATAATCATTGCTTTTGCCGGCACCTTCCTGGCGCTGATCCTGGGGCTTCCGGCGGCCTATGCGCTGAACCGTTACCGCTTCAGGGGAAAGGAACTGATCAAAAGCCTGTTCCTGTCACCCGTGCTGATCCCGGTGATTGTTCTGGGCTTTGTCATGCTCCGGTATGTGGTGAACCGTTTTAAGCTGCCGGCAATGCCGAGCCTGCTGATCGGGCATACGATCCTGTCCATACCCTATGTGATGCGTGTCGTCACATCCAGCTTGGCCAATTTTGATTTTTCCATGGAGGAGGCTGCAAGGATTTTGGGAGCAGGGAATATTTATACATTTTTCCATATCCTGCTTCCCAATATCAAATCAGGTATTGTGTCCGCCTGTATTATGGCAGTGATCAACTCTTTTAACAATGTATCACTTTCCGCATTCCTGACCCAGGCAGGGGTCTCTATGCTGCCGATTGAGATGATGGCGTATGTGGAATACCATTTTGACCCGACGATTGCTGCTTTGGCTACGCTTCTGATGGTCATTACGCTGGGTGTGATGCTTGTGATAGAAAAAACTTTGGGGCTTAAGAGCGTAGTATAGTGCCCATTGGAAGAGGATGAGATTGTTATAGATTTGACAGGTAAAAAAGGAACCGGGGTTCTGAATGGCTCCGGCTCCTTTTTTACCAGTGCATTGCAGAAACGGCTACAGATATTTGCGGAGGGCCGCAGGAAGCTTTCCGGCAGGAAGGATTGCCCCCGGGATCTCTACCACAGCCGCAGACACGAGATTGGCGCAGGAGACCGCCTCATAAAGGGGACAGCCCTTGGTCATTAATGCTAAGATAGTCCCAATATGGGCATCACCGGCCCCAATGGTGTCAGCCACATGCCCGGAGGGGACAGAGGGCACAAAAAATGTCCCTCCCGTTTTTTCTTTGCAGTAACAGCCATGCTCCCCCAGGGTAATGATGACCGTGTTGTGTGTTCGGGCATGAAGGATTTCCGCTGCCTTCTGATAAGAGGAGCAGCCGCTTAAAGCCAGGGCTTCTTTTTTGTTGATGTGGAGAATCGGCCCAAGCCGGAGCATCCGTTCAGTCTTGGCCGGATCAATTTTAACCCCCCGGGGGCCCGGGGCGTAACAGATTTCCAGGCAGGTATGCTCCTCTAAATACTCAATCAGGGAAAGCCCGGTGGGCTCTTCAATCTCCAGGCCGCAAACATAGGCCAGCTGATGGCTGTCTGGGGGGAGGGAATCCATCCAAGACTTTTGGAATGTGTATTCAGCCCCATGAACAGACAGGAATGTGCGTTCTCCGCTTGCCTCTACCAGGCAATAACAGCAGCCATTGTCCATGTCGGTCACACGGACATGGACAGGGATCTGCAGCTTGTCAAATTGCTCTGCCACATAGTTGCCGTATAGCCCGGTGCCAACCGGGGTGACAAAGGTATGGGGAGCATGGAAGAGGCGCATCATATGGGATACATTATAGGCGCATCCCCCAAGGGCCATTGTCTGGGACTTGGGACGCAGGTTTTCCTCCGTCTTGGGGAGATGGTCAATGTTGATGATAATATCCACGCAGGTGGAACCAATGATAAGGGCTGGTTTCATAAGGAAGCCTCCTTTTTTGGGATGCAGCTATTATACGACAGATTATGATATTATTCAATCTTTTCATTACAGGAGAACATCAGGGATGGACAATGAGGAAAACAGGGGGCATGGCAGTGCCTGGACAGTATCAAGGAAAGATTTGTGGCGCTATTGTACAGATGCACATTGCCGGGAAATGATACTTTCCTTCCATCTGTTAGGGGAAAACGGATGGAAGGAAGAGAAAGTGATGGCCTGCCTTTACGCGTTAAGCAACCATAGCAAAAGACATTATGAACGGATTTCCATTCCCAAAAAGGACGGATCCCGCCGGATCTTACTGGCTCCGGATCCCCTGCTCAAATATGTCCAGAGAAATCTCCTTCACCATGTATTGGAAGGCCTTTCCGTCGCAGACTGTGCAACCGCATACCACAAGCAGGGAGGGATTCTTTGCAATGCCTCCGGACATGTGGGAAAACCCCTGGTAATGAAGCTGGATATCAGGGATTTTTTCCGGAATATTACCTTTCCTATGGTTCTCTGCCATGCATTTCCGGCAAGATCCTTCCCTCCGCCGGTAGGCGTTTTGCTTACCTCTTTATGCTGCTATGGGGAATACCTGCCCCAGGGAGCGCCGACTTCACCGGCAATTGCCAATCTGGTGATGAAGCCCTTTGACGAGCATATGGCAGGATGGTGTGAAGACCGGGGAATTTCCTATAGCCGCTATTGTGATGATATGGCTTTTTCCGGGGACTTTGACGTGAGGGAGATCCGGCAGAAGGCAGAGAATTTCCTCCATGCAATGGGCTTTGAACTGAACAGGAAGAAAACAAAGGTGCTGTCACAAAAAACACGGCAGACAGTGACCGGGCTGGTGGTCAATGAGCGGGTACAGACCTCTGCAGAGTATCGCCGGAAACTGCGCCAGGAGTTGTATTATTGCCAGAAATTTGGCCTGGAGGGGCATCTGAATCATAGCGGAGAGGCAAAAGGTTTCCTGCTGCCGGACGGCTCCGTTGACCGGCAGCGGTATCTGCAGGTATTGATGGGGAAGGTGCGGCATGTCCGTCTGACCAGGCCGGAGGATAAGTGGTTTTTGGAAGCAGAAAACCGGCTGTTGGCAGAGGAGAAGAAAGAGAAGGCAAAACAGGGGACAAAAGGGGTCTGAAATCAGCAGATATCAGGAACAAATCCTTGCTCTTTTTTTCCAAATATATTATGATTACCTTAACAGAATACATTGGTTATGGAGGATAGCAATTATGAGACGGTTACTGGCAATCGGAGAAGCATTGATTGATTTCATTCCCGCAGAATCAGGGAAAGAGATGAAGCGGGTCTCGGCTTTTGCGCCTGCAGTTGGCGGGGCTCCGGCAAACGTGTGCGGAGCTTACGTAAAACTAGGGGGTGAGGCGTCAATGATCACCCAGTTAGGCGATGATCCCTTTGGAGATAAAATTGCAGATGAGTTTGTTTCCTGCGGAATTGGCTGTGAGTATGTAAAACGGACGGCAAAGGCGAATACTTCCCTTGCTTTTGTGGCATTGAAGGAAGATGGAAACCGGGAGTTTTCTTTTTACCGCAAGCCAGGGGCAGATATGCTGATGGAAGCAAAAGATATCCGGCAGGAATGGTTCCAGGATGCCTTCGGCTTACATTTCTGCTCTGTGTCCCTGGGAGACTTCCCGATGAAGGAAGCACACCGCCAGGCTGTTGCATATGCCGAAAAAGCAGGGGCATTGGTAAGCTTTGACCCAAATCTGCGTTTTGCCTTGTGGGAGGATACGATGGCCCTTAAGCAGGTGGTGCATGAGTTTGCGCCGATGGCCCATGTGCTGAAGATCTCAGATGAGGAATTGGAGTTTATCACCGGCTGCGGGGATATAAAAGATGCCCTTCCCCAGCTGTTAAAGGGGAATACCAGGCTTGTGATCTATACGAAGGGGTCTGAAGGGGCAGAATGCTATACAAAGGAAGCATCCGCTTTTGCACCAAGCCAAAAAGTAAAGGCTGTGGATACCACGGGAGCCGGGGATGGCTTTATTGGTTCCTTTTTGTACTGTCTGTCTGCGGACGGAGTGACGGCGGATACCTTAGACAGGCTTACCCCAAGCCAGATGGAACGGTACCTGGCTTTTGCCAACCGTTTTTGCGGCAAAAGCGTGATGGGGCGCGGTGCAATTGCTTCTTATCCAATGATGGAGGAGATGGACAGGAAATGAAAAAAACTGTGGTTTTCACAGCAATGGCGATGTGCATATTCGGTTTGGGCTTCGGAATGGCGGCTTCGCGCTATGAAGGGGGCGGTGATAGTTCCCCGGGGCCCTATGGAATTTTAACGCCGGCCAGTGAGGAAGGTGATCTGTCCAGTGGAACAGGGGCATGGATTCCCGATGAGGAGGTTCCCCTGGCGCCGGGCCCGGGGGGAGTGGCTGCAGAACCCGGGCTGGTTGCAGAGGCAGGCCAGCCGGTAATCCAGGAAAGCCCCTATATCCGGCAAGTGGTTTCTTTGGTGAACGAGGAGCGGACAAAAGCCGGTTTAACCACGCTTGAAAAGTCAGATAACATATCCCTGGCGGCTGCCGTCCGTGCAGAGGAACTGACTTCCAGTTTTTCCCACACAAGGCCGGACGGGAGCGCATACCGCACCGTGTTGGAGCAGAATGGGGTCAGTTACCGCAGCTGTGGTGAAAATGTGGCTTTTGGGTACCGCACTCCGGAGGCTGTGATGTCAGCCTGGATGACCAGTGAAGGCCACAAAGAGAATATCCTCAATGAAAAATACACCAATATCGGTGTCGGATATTTTAAAGACAGCAGCGGCCAGGGGTACTGGGCACAGATATTCACTGTGGGCAGATAATGAAAAGCGGAGGTGTAAAGAAAAAACACTTGACACCTTCCGCTTTTTCTTGTATGATAGTGCAGGTGATGTTATGGATGGCATTATAAAACAAAGCCTTTTGTATGATTTTTATGGTGAATTGCTCACGGAACACCAGCGTGCAGTCTATGAGGATGCGGTGTTTAATGACATGTCCTTGGGTGAGATTGCCCAGGAACTTGGGATCAGCCGCCAGGGCGTCCATGACCTGGTCAAACGCTGTGAGCGGATTCTTGACGGTTATGAAGAAAAACTTCATCTGGTCAGCAAGTTTCAGGAAACCAGGCAGATGGTGGGAGAGATCCAGCAGAAACTCAAGGCGTTCCGGGAGACTGGGGATGAATCCCTGATTGCACAGATTGAAAAGGTATCCGCAGATATTATGGAACTCTAAAGAGTGTTTGAAAATTGCTTTCAGGCAGATGGTTCAAACACACCCTGGAGCAGGAGGGGTTTTATGGCTTTTGAAAGCTTATCCGATAAATTGCAGAATGTATTTAAGAATCTGCGGGGCAAAGGCCGTCTGTCAGAGGCAGATGTCAAGGCAGCCCTTAAGGAAGTGAAGATGGCTCTGCTGGAAGCGGATGTCAGCTTTAAGGTAGTGAAGCAGTTTGTGAATTCTGTCCAGGAACGGGCTGTGGGCGAAGAAGTACTCGGTTCTCTGCAGCCAGGGCAGATGGTGATCAAGATCGTCAATGAGGAACTGATCCGGCTGATGGGTTCCGACACCACAGAGATTGCTTTAAAACCCGCGAATGAGATTACCATTCTTATGATGGCGGGCCTGCAGGGGGCAGGAAAGACTACCACCACAGCCAAGATAGCCGGAAAGCTGAAGGCACGTGGGAGGAAGCCTCTGTTGGCTGCATGTGATGTATACCGGCCTGCTGCGATCCAGCAGCTGCAGATCAATGGGGAACGCCAGGGGGTTCCGGTGTTTTCCATGGGAGAACATCAGGATCCGGTCAATATCGCAAAGGCTGCGGTGGAGCATGCGGCGAAAAACGGCTATAATGTGGTTATCTTAGACACCGCAGGACGGCTGCATGTAGACGAAGGCATGATGGAAGAACTGGTTCGGATCCGGGATGCCGTATCACTGGACCAGACGATCCTGGTGGTGGATGCCATGACCGGGCAGGATGCGGTGAACGTTGCATCCATGTTCCAGGAAAAAGTTGGGATTGACGGAGTGATCCTCACTAAGCTGGACGGGGATACCCGCGGCGGTGCCGCCCTTTCCATCCGTGCAGTTACCGGAAAACCGATCCTTTATATTGGTATGGGAGAGAAGCTTTCCGATTTGGAACAATTCTATCCTGACCGTATGGCTTCCCGGATTCTGGGAATGGGAGATGTTCTGACCCTGATTGAAAAGGCAGAACTGGAAATGGATGAGGAAAAAGCCCGGGAGATGAGCCAGAAACTGCGCAAAGCAGAGTTCGATTACAATGACTTCCTTGATCAGATGCGCCAGATCAAAAAGATGGGCGGCCTGGGCGGCATTATGAGCATGCTGCCGGGCATGGGGCAGTTAAAAGGGGGTATGCCGGAGGTGGATGATTCTGCCATGGACCGGGTTGAGGCGATTATCCTCTCCATGACCAAGGAAGAACGGGCGAACCCGTCCCTTATGAACCCGTCCCGCAAACAGCGGATTGCAAAGGGTGCCGGCGTGGATATCAGTGAGGTCAACCGCATTGTTAAGCAGTTTGACCAGATGAAAAAAATGCTGAAACAATTGCCCGGCATGATGGGCGGCAGGAAAGGCAAAGGCGGCCTGGGCAGCTTAGGAGGAATGTTTGGCAAGATGAAGATGCCCTTTTAGGGTTGTTTAATTTCTGATAACAGTGCGGTTCATCTGTTCCGCATTTGTTGATATATGACAGATAGACCAATACAGGTTAAGGAGGTGAAAAACATGGCAGTTAAGATGAGATTGAGAAGAATGGGCGCTAAGAAAAAACCTTTCTATAGAATCGTTGTTGCAGATTCCAGATCCCCCAGAGATGGCAGGTTCATTGAGGAGGTTGGTACCTACGACCCGAATCTGGAGCCGAGCGCAATTAAGTTCAACGAAGAAGCCACAAAAAAATGGCTGGCAACAGGCGCTCAGCCGACTGATCGCGTAGCGAAGCTTTTAAAAACTGCGGGCATCCAGTAATGATGAGGTGATTACTATGAAAGAACTGGTTGAAGTAATTGCAAGAGCATTAGTTGAGAACCCGGATGAAGTGACGGTGACCGAGACAGAGAAGGATGGTGAGACCGTGATTGAACTCAAGGTTGCACCTTCCGATATGGGAAAGGTAATCGGCAAGCAGGGGCGCATTGCTAAGGCAATCCGTTCCGTTGTCAAAGCCGCTGCTTCCAAAGAAGACAGAAAGGTTGTTGTGGATATCCAATAACCAATATTGGCTGCCGCCTGATATATGTAAGCGGCAGCCTTTTATATGCCGGATGGGATCCTATAGGAAAGGGATATATTATGGATGATATGCTGCGTGTGGGGGTTATTTCCTCCACCCATGGAGTGCGGGGGGAGGTAAAGGTTTTCCCTACCACGGATGACGTAAACCGCTTTAAAAAGCTGAAAACAGTGATCCTGAATATTGCGCCGGAGCCTGTTGTTTTGCATATTGAGAGCGTTAAATTTTTCAAGAAAATGGTTATCCTGAAATTCCAGGAATTTAATAATATCAATGAGATTGAAAAATATAAAGGGAAAGACCTGCTGATCCGGCGTGACCAGGCCGTTAAGCTGGGGCCAAATGAAAATTTTATCGCCGACCTGATCGGGCTTCGCGTCGTGACAGATGAAGGCGGGGATTTCGGTGTTTTAGAGGATGTCCTGCAGACGGGGGCCAATGATGTCTACGTGATCCGGGGGAAGGATGAAAAAGAATATCTGTTCCCGGCCATTAAGCAATGTATCCTGGATGTAGACCTGGAATCACAAACCGTTACTGTCCACATTATGGACGGGCTTTTGGATCTTTAGGGGGAGGCTTCCATGAATTACTATGTTCTCACATTATTCCCGGACATGGTGCGTGACGGGCTGAACACCAGCATTATCGGCAGGGCGGCAGAAAAAGGCCTCTTGTCGGTCGAAGCCATCAATATCCGGGACTACACCAGGGAAAAGCACGGGCATGTGGATGATGCACCCTATGGGGGAGGGGCTGGCATGGTGATGCAGGCGGCGCCGGTCTGCGAGGCATATGAGGCGTTATGTTCCCGTCTGGGCAGGCGCCCCAGGGTTCTTTATATGACCCCCCAGGGAGAGGTTTTTAACCAGTCCATCGCCCGGGAACTGGCCGCTGAGGAAGATTTGGTGTTCCTGTGCGGGCATTATGAGGGGATTGATGAGCGGGCTTTAGAAATGGTTGCCACAGACTATTTGTCCGCCGGGGATTATGTGCTGACCGGAGGGGAACTGCCGGCGATGATGATGATTGATTGTATTTCCAGGCTTATTCCGGGGGTGTTAAATAACGATGCGTCAGCAGAGATAGAGTCCTTCCATGATAATTTGCTGGAATATCCCCAATATACCCGGCCGGAAGAATATCAGGGCCGCCGGGTTCCTCAGGTCCTTCTGTCCGGCCATCACAAAAACATTGAACAGTGGAGGCGCGAGCAGTCAATCCGCAGAACCTTTGAGAGGCGTCCGGATCTGCTTAGGGATGCCCGGCTGACAGACAGGGAGAAAGCCTTCCTAAAAAAGCTGGAACTGGAAGCCATGGAATGACAATTTTTGCATCCATATGATGAAAACCCCTTGCAATTATAAGAAAATTATGTTAATATCAAATGCGTTGTGACGAAGAAAAGAGATGGTCCTCTGTTGCCTTAAAAGCATTAAAGAACATCAAACATATGAAGGAGGTTCACACAACATGAATGACATTATCAAAAAGATTGAAGACGAACAGCTGAAGGCATCCGTACCGGAGTTCCACGTAGGTGACACCGTCCGTGTGTACAACAAGATCAAAGAGGGAAACCGGGAGAGAATCCAGGTGTTTGAGGGAACGGTGATCAAGAGGCAGAATGGCGGCGCACGTGAGACCTTTACTGTCAGGAAGAATTCCAATGGTATCGGTGTAGAGAAGACATGGCCGGTGCATTCTCCCTTCGTAGACAATATTGAGGTTGTCAGAAGAGGTAAAGTCAGACGTGCGAAACTGAATTACTTGAGAGACCGTGTTGGTAAAGCAGCGAAGGTCAAAGAACTGGTAAAATGATGAGGCAGACGAAGGGACAATGAAAATTGTCCCTTAGTTTTTTACAAAGTGTTTTTCGTGAAAATATTCCAGGCCGGATTGTTCTGTTTATATAGATGAGGTAGAATAGGTGGATTTTTATCAAAGAGAAGAGACTAGTACAGTGCGGGTAGTCATGAGTTGGGTGGTGGATGTCACGGTAGTGCTGGCATTTGCCTGGTTCTGCCTGCATTCCTTTGGGGTACAGATTGTGATTGCAGGCCAGTCCATGACACCGCTCCTGAATTCAGAGGATGTGGTTTTGATGAATAAACTGGTATATGATTTCAAAAAACCAGAACGGCTGGACGTTGTTGTTTTTGAGAGGGAAGATAAAAAAACGAATGTAAAGCGGGTAATCGGGCTCCCGGGTGAGGTGGTTCAGATCCAGGGGGGCTATGTATATATTGACGGAGAACGGCTGGAAGCAGACGATGACCTGGATCACGTATCCCTGGCAGGGCTGGCAGAAAATCCGGTTGAATTGGCGGAGGATGAATATTTTCTCCTCGGGGATAACCGGGACAGCAGTGAAGACAGCCGGTTTGCCAATGTGGGGAACGTAAAGGAGGGGCAGATCCTGGGAAAGGTATGGTTCCGCGTTCATCCGCTGATGGAAATCGGCCCGGTCTTTTCCCATTAAGACAGATAAGCAGGAGGGAACGCTTTTGAATATACAATGGTATCCAGGGCACATGACAAAGGCAAAACGTGCCATGAAAGAGGATATGAAACTGATTGACTTGGTGATCGAACTTGTGGATGCACGGGCACCGCTTGCCAGCAGGAATCCGGATATCGACGAACTCGGCAAGGGGAAGGCCCGGATAATCCTTCTGAACAAATCAGATCTGGCAGGGGAGCGGGAAAATGCCGCCTGGAAGGAATGGTTTTGTGCCAAGGGCTATTATGTGGTGGAAGTGAATTCCAGGAGCGGGGCCGGGCTCAAAAAAATCAATGGCACCGTACAGGAAGCCTGTAAGGAAAAGATCGAGAGGGACCGCAGGCGTGGGATACAAAACCGGCCGGTACGGGCCATGGTGGTGGGGATACCCAATGTGGGAAAGTCTACGTTTATCAATTCCTACGCAGGCAAGGCATGTGCCAGGACAGGGAATAAGCCGGGGGTGACAAAAGGAAACCAGTGGATACGGCTGAACAAATCCCTGGAATTATTGGATACTCCAGGCATTTTGTGGCCCCGCTTTGAAGATCAGCAGGTGGGGCTTTTGCTGGCCATGTTAGGTTCGGTCAATGATGAGATTTTAAACAAGGATGAGTTGGCCATGGAGATGCTGAAGCTTTTGCAGCGCCGCTATCCGGAGGTGCTTGCAAACCGGTATGGCATCGAGGACGCAGGAGAACAGAAGGCATTTGCCATGCTGCAGCAAATTGCCAGGATCCGTGCCTGCCTGATGAAGGGGGGAGAACTGGATCTGGCCAAGGCCGCCGGCATCCTGATTGATGATTTCCGCAGCGGGAGGCTGGGGAGGCTTACCCTGGAGGTTCCCGCCGGCAAGGCAGGATGACAGGAGGGGGTTGTGATGGGGAAGTTAACCGGTGAGAAATTAAAAAAGGAACTGGAACGTCTGGAACAGATGAAAGAATATGAATATCAGAATGCTTCCTGCCAGGCGATTTGCGGGATTGATGAGGCGGGCCGGGGGCCACTGGCAGGGCCGGTTGTGGCAGGCGCCGTGATCCTGCCAGTGGATTGCGAAATCCTATATCTGAATGATTCCAAAAAGCTATCAGAAAAACGGCGGGAGGAGTTATACCTGGAAATCAAGCAAAAGGCCGCCGCATGGAGTGTGGGAATTGTGGATGCAGCAGAGATAGACCAGGTTAATATCCTGCAGGCCACCTATGAAGCTATGAGAAAAGCCATAGCAGGGCTTTCCCGGACGCCGGATCTGCTTCTGAATGACGCTGTGCTGATTCCGGAGGTTTCGATCAGGCAGGTAAAGATTATCAAGGGTGATGCCAAGAGCGTATCCATTGCTGCTGCCAGTATTATGGCAAAGGTGACCAGGGATCATCTGATGCTCGAATATGAAAAAATGTATCCGGAATATGGGTTTGCCAGGCATAAGGGATACGGCACAGCCGCCCATATTGCTGCCATACGGGAACATGGGGCATGCCCGATCCACAGAAAGACATTTATCAGGAAGTTTACATGAAAGAGGAAGAAAACAAACGCAGCAAAGGAAAGCGTTACGAGATGCTGGCTGCCGGTTATCTCAAGGGCAAGGGCGTCAAAATCCTGGAACAGAATTATCATGACCGTACCGGGGAGATCGATTTAATCGGGCGTGACGGGGATTATTTGGTTTTTATTGAGGTAAAATACCGAAAAAACACCAGGCAGGGAGATCCTGCCGAGGCGGTAACTGCCATCAAACAATATCATATACGCCAAACAGCACAATATTATCTGTATAGCCGCCGGTATGGGGATATCCCATGCCGGTTTGATGTCGTGAGTATTTTGGGAGATGAGATTTGCTGGATCAAGGATGCTTTTTGATCCAGGGACGAACCCGGGAGATGGAAAACCACAGGAAGGGGAAGCAGGATATGGAATGGATTCGGAAAAAAGGGAGAGAAAACCTTGACATAAAAGAAAAAAACGGCGTTGTCTGGCTGGAATTTACGGCGCTGTCAGAAACCAACATGGTTCACCATGGCTTTTCAACACGGCTGGGAGGGGTCAGCGAGGGGGAATTTGCTTCCATGAATTTCACCTTCACCAGGGGAGATAACCCGGAACATGTGATGGAAAACTACCGCCGGATAGCGGATGTCCTGGAAGTGGATGTCAGCCGTATGGTTCTGTCCTGGCAGACCCATACCACCAACATCCGCGTAGTGACAGAGATGGATGCAGGAAAAGGGATTGTCCGTGAGAGGGATTACCAGGATATCGACGGGCTGGTGACAAATGTGCCAGGGATTACCCTGGTAACCTTCTATGCAGATTGCGTGCCTCTTTATCTTCTGGATCCTGTCCATGATGCCGTCGGGCTATCCCATTCCGGATGGCGGGGGACGGTAAACCGGATGGGAAAAAAGACCCTGGATGCCATGGCAAAGGAGTATGGGACAAAGGCAAAGGATGTGATAGCCTGTATCGGCCCCAGTATCTGCAGGGATTGTTTTGAAGTGGGGGAGGAGGTGGCAGATGCTTTTGGCAAAGCCTTTGGGGAGGCGGATCCGACACAGCTTTATTACCGGAAGGATAACGGAAAATACCAGCTGGATCTCTGGCGGGCAAATGAACTTATCTTTGAGGAAGCCGGTGTCCCTGCCGCCAATATCCACACCACGGATATCTGCACCCGCTGTAATCCGGAGTTATTGTTTTCCCACCGGGCTGTTGGTCCAAAACGGGGAAACCTGGCAGCATTTTTGTGCCTGGCAGAAAGGGAAGGGGACAGGAAATGAAGATTATGGTGATTGGCTATAGCGGAAGCGGGAAATCCACCTTGGCAAGGTTCCTGGGAAGGAACTACCATGTTCCTGTCCTTCATCTGGATCATGTTTTCTGGCTTCCCGGGTGGAAATCCCGTTCCCGGGAAGAAATGGGAAAGATAGTTTCCCGGTTTATGGACTCCCACACATCCTGGGTGATTGACGGCAATTATACCAAGACCGTGTACAGCCGCCGGCTTGAGGAGGCAGACCAGATTGTTTTCCTTGATTTTAACCGTTTCTCCTGCCTGTTCCGGGTAGGGAAGCGCTATTGGACATACAGGGGAAGAACCAGGAAAGATATGGGCAGGGGATGCAGGGAAAAGCTGGATTGGGAATTCATCCGCTGGGTTCTTTGGGACGGACGCACCAGGGAACGCAAAGAAGAGTATAGGACGGCACAAATAAAATACAGGGATAAAGTAACAAGGATCTCCGGCCAAAAGCAATTGGATAAGTATATATCTGGCTTAAAGCCAGATATGGCATCAGAAAAAGCCGCCCGATGCTGAGGCGGCTTTTTCACCAATCGGAAACCTCCTAGGTGATCCTCTGGAAATACTCATAGCCATCCGCCTGGTATCTCTGCACCAGCTTCTGGATCTTGGCGGTGGAGGAGAGGGCGGCGCCAATTGACACATCATGGTTGAAGGAGTTGATAATGGCCGCCAGATATTTGCTCATATCAGCCTCCAGGTACCATTCCCGCTCCAGGAGGGCCTGCGGGCGGTAGTTTAGGTTGGTGGTAATCACATGGTCAATATAGCCCTTGTGGTAAAACTCGTCGAATTTTTCCAGTCCGTTTGTAAACAGGCCAAAGGTGCAACAGATGATAACCTTTTTTGCCTTCCGTTCTTTTAATTCCCTGGCAGTGTCCAGCATGCTTTCCCCGGAAGCAATCATATCATCAATAATCAGTACCGTCTTCCCTTCCACAGAAGAGCCTAAAAACTCATGGGCTACGATAGGGTTGCGGCCGTCAATGATACGGGAATAGTCCCGGCGTTTGTAGAACATCCCCATATCAACGCTCAGGTTGTTTGCCAGGTAGACAGCACGGTTCATGGCGCCTTCGTCAGGGCTGATGACCATCAGATGGTCTTTGTCAATCTTTAGGGTGCGGTCATGATGGAACAGGGTTTTGATAAACTGATAGGTGGGCATAAAATTATCAAAACCGTTTAGGGGAATCGCGTTCTGTACCCGTGGGTCGTGGGCGTCAAAGGTAATGATATTGGAAACACCCATGGAAACCAGTTCCTCCAAAGCCATGGCGCAGTCCAGGGACTCCCGCTTGGTTCTCTTGTGCTGCCTCCCCTCGTAGAGGAATGGCATGATGACATTGACCCGGTGGGCCGTGGCTGCCGAGGCGCCGATAATGCGCTTCAGATCCTGATAATGGTCGTCTGGCGACATGTGGTTTGTGTACCCGCAGACTTTATAGGCAAGGCTATAATTCGTGACATCGACCATGGCAAACAAATCGACGCCGCGGACCGACTCCTGGATCACTGCCTTTGCTTCCCCGCTGCCGAACCGGGGGCAAACACATTTTAAAAGATAGGAGTCTATGTTGTAGCCCCGGTAATTGAGATCCTTCTGGCGGCGGATGAGTTCTTCCGTATCATTTTTGCGAAATTCCACAATGTGGCTATTGACTTTTTCTGCAAGCGTCCTGCAGCTTTCCAATGCCGCGATCTTCAGCGGAGCAATGGGCAATACATCATTAAAGACATAATTGTTTGCCATGGCAGACTCCTTCCCAAGGTAAGGAACCGGCTCCCAAATCATTTTGCGGCCGGTTTCTTTAAGCATCCGTAGATATAGTTTTTCCTATTCTACTTATAGCATCCGCATAAGCAGAGCGTCAATAGCAAGCGTTATATTTTGCGAAAAAAAACAAAAACCCATTCCTTTACAAAGCAGGGGATTATTGATATGATAAGGAAAGAATATGAGAGGGACAGCAGTATGGAGAAAAGAAAGCATAAGATTCAGGCAGTGGATCCGGGTTCTATTGCCGAGGAACTGGAATTGGAGGCAGGAGATTTTTTGCTTGCCATCAATGGGAACGAGATTGAGGATATCTTTGACTACGAGTATTATGTGGGAAGCGAAAGCATGGTTATGCTGGTGGAAAAGGCGGATGGGGAACTTTGGGAACTGGAGATAGAGAATGAGTATGAGGATCTGGGGATCACTTTTGAGAATGGGCTGATGAGTGAGTATAAGTCCTGCAGCAACCGCTGTATTTTCTGTTTTATTGACCAGATGCCCCCCGGTATGCGAAAAACCCTGTATTTTAAAGATGATGATTCCCGATTGTCCTTCCTGCAGGGGAATTATATCACCTTGACGAATATGAAGGATCCGGACATTGAGCGCATTATCCGGTTCAAGCTGGCTCCGATCAATATTTCCGTGCATACGACCAATCCCAAGCTGCGCTGTGAGATGCTTCACAACCGCTTTGCCGGGGAAGCGCTGAAAAAGATGGATACCCTGTTTGAGGCACAGGTGCCCATGAACGGGCAGATTGTGCTTTGCCGGGGAATCAACGACGGCCGGGAACTGGAACGCACCATCCGGGATCTGGCGAAGTACCTGCCGGTGATGGAAAGTGTGTCAGTGGTTCCGGTAGGGCTGTCAAAGTTCCGGGAAGGGCTGTATCCCCTGGAACCCTTTGATAAAGAATCCGCCGCTGCAGCCCTAAAGATCATTGAACAATGGCAGGAAATCCTCTATGAAAAGTGGGGGAACCATTTTGTCCATGCCAGCGATGAATTCTATATTTTGGCTGGCCGTGAACTGCCGGAGGAGGGGCGCTATGACAATTATCCCCAGCTGGAGAACGGAGTGGGCATGCTGAGGCTGCTGGACAGTGAGGTGACGGAAGCATTGCAGCCTGAATCCCGGGTTCACCAGCCAAAGGACGGGTTCCAACCGGAAACCATGGCAATTGCCACTGGGGAACTGGCCTATCCCTACGTAAAAAAACAGGTGGAAAAGATAACCCGGCAATATCCGCAAAAACAGGTATATGTCTATGCCGTCCGCAACGAGTTTTTTGGTGAACAGATTACGGTGGCCGGTTTGCTCACCGGGCAGGATATAATCGGCCAGCTGGCCGGACGTGAACTGGGAGAGCGGCTGTTATTGCCGGTATGCATGTTCCGCAGCGGGGAAGAGGTGTTTTTGGACGATGTGACGCGGGAGGAAGTACAAAGTGCTTTACAAGTTCCGGTAAATATTGTAAAATCGGGCGGTCGGGACCTGGTCCGGGCAATCCTTGGGCTGGATGAGGAGGCAGGGCCGGTCTTATGCCCTGGCTATGAACTGAGAGAAATAGACGGGAAGCAGGAATCAAGGCAGTGATGCGGCAAAACAGAATGGAGGAAATATGAGTAAACCAATTGTTGCGATTGTGGGGAGGCCGAATGTCGGGAAATCCACTCTGTTCAACGCCCTGGCCGGGCAGACAATTTCCATTGTCAAGGACACCCCCGGGGTGACCAGGGATCGGATCTATGCGGATTGCACCTGGCTGAATATGAACTTTACCCTGATTGACACCGGAGGGATCGAACCGGACAGCAAGGACATTATTCTTTCCCAGATGCGGGAACAGGCACAGATTGCCATTGACACAGCAGATGTGATTATTTTTATCGTTGACGTACATCAGGGTCTGGTAGATTCCGATTCCAAGGTGGCGGATATGCTGCGCCGTTCCTCCAAACCGGTGGTGCTGGCAGTCAATAAAGTAGACAGCTTCCAGAAATATGGGAATGATGTCTATGAGTTTTACAACCTGGGGATCGGGGATCCGGTTGCCGTGTCGGCTGCTTCACGTTTGGGGATAGGAGATTTGCTGGATGAGGTAGCCAAACATTTTAAGGCAGAACAGCTGGGGGAGGAGGAAGATGACCGTCCCCGAGTGGCAGTTGTCGGAAAGCCAAACGTGGGCAAATCCTCCATCATCAATAAGCTGATCGGCACAAACCGGGTGATCGTGTCAGATATCGCAGGGACTACCCGTGATGCTGTGGACACTGAGGTGGTACATGAAGGGACGGAATATGTGTTTATTGATACAGCAGGGCTGCGGAGGAAGAGCAAGGTAAAGGAGGATCTGGAACGATACAGCATCATCCGCACAGTGTCGGCAGTTGAGCGGGCGGATGTGGTGGTTTTGGTCATTGATGCAACGGAAGGGGTGACAGAGCAGGACGCCAAGATTGCCGGGATTGCCCATGACCGGGGAAAAGGGATTATCGTGGCCGTCAATAAGTGGGATGCCGTGGAAAAGACGGATAAGACCATTTATGAGTATACCAAGAAAATCCAGGATACCCTTTCTTTTATGCAGTATGCGGAGATGATTTTTATCTCAGCAGCCACCGGGCAGCGGCTTCCCAAGCTGTTTGAACTGATCGATGTGGTGCGGCAGAACCAGAATATGCGGGTGGCTACCGGCGTGCTCAATGAGATTATGGCGGAGGCAGTGGCGTTGCAGCAGCCCCCGTCAGATAAGGGGAAGCGCCTGAAACTGTTTTATATGACCCAGGTGGCAGTGAAGCCCCCGACTTTCGTGGTATTTGTCAATGACAAGGAACTGATGCATTTTTCCTATGTCAGGTATCTGGAAAATAAGATTCGGGAAACTTTTGGTTTCAAAGGGACGGCGCTGCGGTTTCTCATCCGTGAGCGTTCCGGAAAGGAGCAGTAATGGAACGGGTAATTTGCCTCATAATGGGATATGTGTTCGGATTATTCCAGACCGGGTATCTTTATAGTAAAGCCCACAATATGGATATCCGCAAGTATGGCAGCGGGAATTCCGGCAGTACCAATATACTTCGGGTTATGGGGATCAAGGCAGGGCTCATCGTATTCATAGGGGATGTGTCCAAAATGGTATTGGCATGCCTGCTGACCCGGTATCTGTTCCGGGAACAGCCGGAAATGATCTACGTCTATCTGCTGTATACCGGCTTTGGTGTGGTGTTAGGGCATAATTTTCCTTTTTATATGGGGTTTAAAGGCGGGAAGGGAATTGCTGCTTCTGCCGGCCTGCTGGCAGCTACGGACTGGCGGGTGATGTTGGTCTGCCTCGTGGTATTTGTTCTTGTGGTGGCCGTGACCCGTTATGTCTCCCTGGGGTCGATTCTTGTGATGATTCTGTTTTTTATTGGCATGGTGTTCTTTGGTTCCCGGGGGGATTTCGGGATTGCAGACAGGGCGCTGCCGGAATTTTATATCATGGCTGCCGTGATCGGCCTGATGGGGATCTGGCGCCACCGTTCTAATATCAAACGGCTTTTATCCGGTACAGAGAATAAGCTGGGGGCGAAAAAGCAGTAGGCAATAACGGATGCATGGGGAAAAATTATCGGGAAGGACGTGGCAGTGATGGCAAAAATCAGTATTATCGGAGCAGGAAGCTGGGGAATCGCCCTGGCTTCCCTTTTATATCATCAGGGGCATGAAATCATCGTATGGTCGGCGCTTCGGCATGAAATAGAACATTTAAACAATACCCGGCAGCTTCCGACCCTTCCGGAATTGAAACTGCCAGAGGAGATGGAATTTACAGAATCCCTTGACCAGGCAATGCTGGGCAGGGATCTGCTGGTGATGGCAGTCCCATCCATCTATGTACGGAAAACTGCAGCCGGAATGCGGCCATTCTGCAGAGAAGGGCAAATTCTGGTCAATGTGGCCAAGGGGATTGAGGAGGCTACCCTGATGACTCTTTCAGCAGTGATTGAGCAGGAACTTCCCATGGCTGATGTGGCAGTGCTTTCCGGCCCCAGCCATGCAGAGGAGGTGAGCCGCGGCCTGCCTACTACCTGCGTGGTAGGGGCCAGGAGCCGGAAAACGGCAGAATATCTTCAGGAAATATTGATGAGCCCGGTATTCCGGGTCTATACCAGCCCGGATGTGCTTGGAATCGAAATCGGCGGTGCCCTGAAAAATGTGATCGCTTTGGCTGCGGGGATTGCTGACGGGTTAGGTTACGGCGATAATACAAAAGCGGCATTGATTACAAGGGGAATTTATGAGATTACCCGGCTGGGAGTGGCTATGGGCGGCAGGGAAGCCACCTTTGGAGGCCTTTCCGGGATTGGGGATCTGATTGTGACCTGCGCCAGCATGCACAGCCGCAACCGTCGGGCAGGTATCTTGATCGGAAAAGGATATTCCATGAAAGCTGCTATGGATGAGGTCCAGATGGTTGTGGAAGGGGTCTATTCCGCCCGGGCCGGCCTGGCATTGGCGGAAAAATACCAGGTGCCGGTGCCGATTATCACACAGGTAAACCAGGTTTTGTTCGAGGGGAAATCCGCCCGCACAGCGGTGGATGACCTGATGCTGAGGGATAAGGCGAAAGAGAGCACAGGGGCTTTCTGGGAAAAGGAAGGGGAATTGACAAAGGACTGATGCAGGAGACTTCCATATCAAAAAGCGGAGTTATAACCTGAGGTTATAGGTGGTATGCATAAAAAGTTCTTGACAATGGATTTTTATACGTCTATAATGATTTTCAGCTTAAAAGGCGATTAAAAAGAGGAGGAAACGATTATGAGGAAATTTGTTGGTTTAGGGCTGGCAGCAGTGATGGCCGCTTCCCTGACTGCCTGTGGTGGCGGAAATTCCGCAGAAACAACGACAGCTGCACCGGCAGGCAATGATACAAAAACTGAAGCTGCGGCAGAAAATAACGGTGATGAGGCAGCTGCCCCGTCCGCAGAAGGTGGTTCCTTTAAGCTTGGCGTGGTAGGCCCGCTGACCGGCCCGGCAGCCGCTTACGGCATTGCCGTGCAGAACGGCGTGGATCTGGCTGTGAAGGAGATCAATGAGGCAGGCGGCGTAAACGGCGCAATGCTGGAGATGAATTCCCAGGATGACGAGCACGACCCGGAGAAATCCGTCAATGCCTACAACACCCTGAAGGACTGGAATATGCAGATGCTGGTGGGCGCAGTTACTTCCAAGCCCTGTATTGCAGTTGCAGCAGAATCTGCCAATGACAACCTGTTCCAGATTACCCCTTCCGGTTCAGCGGTAGAATGCGCTGCCCCGGACAATGTGTTCCGCGTTTGCTTTGCTGACCCGGCCCAGGGTACAGCTTCTGCCAAGTACATCGGGGAAAACAAGCTGGCAACCAAGATTGCGATTATCTATGACAGTTCTACCGAGTATTCCTCCGGTATCCGTGAGGCTTTTGTGGCCGAGGCGGCGAATGAAAATCTGGAGATTGTGGCAGATGAGGCGTTTACCGCTGATACCAACACAGACTTTTCTGTACAGCTGGACAAGGCAAAAGATGCCGGGGCAGAACTGGTATTCCTGCCGATTTATTATCAGGAGGCTTCCGTAATCTTAAAGCAGGCCAGTGACAAGGAATTCTCACCGATATTCTTCGGTGTGGATGGGATGGATGGTATCTTAAGCGTGGAGAATTTTGATACCTCCCTGGCGGAAGGCGTAATGCTGCTGACCCCCTTCTCTTCCACAGAAGAGGGGAGCAAGGCCTTTACAGACGCTTATGTAGCTGCTTACGGCATTGAGCCGAACCAGTTTGCGGCAGACGCCTATGATGCGGTATATGCCATCAAGGCTGCTGCTGAGCAGGCAGGCATTACCCCGGATATGGATGCTTCCACAATCTGTGATGCCATGAAGACAGCTATGACCGAGATTTCCATTGACGGCCTGACCGGTGAAGGCATGACCTGGGATGCTGCCGGTGAGACAGGAAAGGCTCCAAAAGCAGTGAAGATTGTCAATGGTGTGTATGAGATGCAGTAAAAGGTTTGCAGCTATGGCAAAACTGGCTGGGTGATATAGAAAACCCAACAGGGGGTTGTCTTTAAAGACAGCTCCCTGTTCCTTTTAGGTCTGCTTATTTTATCTGTTTTCGCTTGCACATCGTTTCTTCCTATGATATAATTCGACTTGATATTTTAATTATTTGACGTGCTAAAACGTCAATCCATGGTTATTTTTGCTTTGAAGAGAAAAGACGAAAAGGGGTAGGTTTCATGAGTTTTCTGTCATATCTGATCAATGGAATCAGCCTGGGCAGCATTTATGCCATCATCGCACTGGGATACACGATGGTGTATGGAATCGCACGGATGCTGAATTTTGCCCATGGGGACATCATTATGGTGGGAGGATTTGCCATCTTTACTGTGGTCAGCACAATGGGGCTGCCGCCGCTTTTAGGAATTTTTGTGGCAGTTGTGGTCTGTACTGTGCTGGGAGTGACGATTGAGCGGGTGGCGTACCGGCCGTTACGGGGGGCTTCCTCCCTGGCTGTTCTGATTACGGCAATCGGAGTCAGCTATTTGCTGCAAAATGTGGCATTGCTGATCTTTGGGTCAAATGCCCGCCAGTTCACCTCTGTGGTGACCTTGCCGAACCTGAAGCTGGCGGACGGGGCGCTGACAATTTCCAGCGTCACCATTGTAACAATTATTTCCTGTATTGCAATTATGGCTGCGCTGACTTCCTTTATCAATAAGACGAAGGTGGGACAGGCCATGCTTGCTGTGTCAGAAGACAACGGGGCAGCCACCCTGATGGGCATCGATGTGAACCGGACCATTGCGATTACCTTTGCCATCGGTTCGGCATTGGCGGCAATTGCCGGGGCGTTGCTTTGCTCAACTTATCCGTCCCTCACCCCCTACACTGGTTCCATGCCAGGGATTAAGGCTTTTGTGGCTGCTGTATTCGGGGGCATCGGCTCGATTCCCGGGGCATTGATCGGCGGTATCCTCCTTGGGGTAATCGAGAACCTGTCCAAAGCATATATCTCTTCCCAGCTTTCAGATGCCATTGTGTTTTCTGTGCTGATTATCGTGCTTCTGGTGCGCCCTACTGGTATCTTAGGCCGGAAGATCAATGAGAAAGTGTAGGTGGATGCGATGAATAAAAGTAAAGTAAGGATTCAAAACAGCATCACATACGCCATTGTGGTAGGGTGCTGGATCCTGGTGCAGATTATGGATAAAACAGGGCATATGACCAGCCTTTTGCGGGGAATCCTGGTGCCCCTGTGCATGTATTCTATCCTGGCTATTTCCCTGAACCTGACGGTGGGCATTCTGGGTGAACTTAGCCTTGGGCATGCCGGTTTTATGTGTGTAGGCGCTTTTGCAGGGGCCTTTTTTACCAAATGCATGGAAAATGTGCTTCCAAGCCTGCAGCTTCGATTTTTCCTGGCAATCCTGATCGGCGCTGCCGTGGCAGGGGTGTGCGGGATCCTGATCGGAATCCCGGTATTGCGGCTGAAGGGGGATTACCTTGCCATTGTCACCCTGGCCTTTGGCGAGATTATTAAAAACCTGATCAATGTTATGTATATCGGCCTGGATAAAAACGGGTTCCATTTTTCCATAAAGGATACCATGTCATTGGGGATGGATGAGACCGGGGTGGTTATCATCAAGGGTGCCCAGGGGATCACCGGCACCCCAAAGGCAGCAACCTTCCTCATCGCCCTGGTATTGCTGCTGATTACACTTTTTATCGTGCTGAATTTAATCCACTCCCGCACCGGCCGGGCTATTATGTCCATCCGCGACAACCGGATTGCAGCAGAATCCATTGGGATCAATATCACAAAATATAAACTCATGGCTTTTTCCATTTCTGCGGCGCTGGCCGGCGTGGCCGGGGTTCTGTATGCCCACAACCTGTCCACCTTGGCCGCCACGCCGAAAAACTTCGGCTACAATATGTCGATTATGATCCTGGTGTTTGTGGTGCTGGGAGGGCTGGGCAACATCCGCGGTTCGATGATCGCAGCGGTAGTGCTTACCCTGCTGCCTGAACTGCTGCGTGGGCTGAATGATTACCGGATGCTGATCTATGCGGTGGTGCTGATTGTGATGATGCTCTTCAACTCCAGCCCCAAAGCGATTGAACTCCGTTCAGTGATGCTGGATCGTTTCCGGAAAAAGAAAGACTCTGCCGCAAAGGAGGCTGCGTGATATGGCAATGTTGGAAGTAAAGAACCTGGGCATTTCCTTCGGCGGCTTAAAGGCAGTGGATGATTTCAGCGTCACCATTGAAAAAGGCCAGTTATATGGCCTGATCGGCCCCAACGGCGCCGGGAAGACCACCGTATTTAACCTGCTGACTGGGGTGTACCGCCCGGATACCGGGACAATTCTCCTGGACGGGATGAATATCACCGGCAAAAAAACCATTGAGATCAATCAGCACGGGATCGCCCGTACCTTTCAGAATATCCGGCTGTTTAAGGAACTGAGCGTGTTGGACAATGTTAAGGCCGGCCTGCATAACCATTACAAATATTCTACGGTTGAAGGTATCCTGCGCCTGCCCCGGTTTTATAAAGTGGAAAAACAGATGGACGGGCGGGCGATGGAACTTTTGAAGGTGTTTGACCTGGACGGGGAGTGGGACTATAAGGCATCCAACCTTCCCTACGGCAAACAACGGAAGCTGGAGATTGCCCGCGCCCTGGCAACAGAACCAAAGCTTTTGCTGCTGGATGAACCTGCGGCGGGAATGAACCCCAATGAAACTGCGGAACTGATGGAGACCATCCGCTTTGTGCGAGATAATTTTAATATGACGATCCTCTTGATTGAGCATGACATGAAGCTGGTTTCCGGCATCTGTGAGCGGCTGACCGTGTTAAACTTCGGGCAGGTGCTGACCCAAGGTGAGACCTCAGAGGTGCTCAACGACAAGCGGGTTATCACGGCTTATCTTGGAGAGTAGGAGGAGAGGAGATTATGGCAATACTGGAAGTAAAGGATCTGGAAGTGTTTTATGGCGTGATCCAGGCCATCAAGGGAATCTCCTTTGAAGTGAATCCGGGTGAGATTATCGCCCTGATCGGTGCAAATGGGGCAGGGAAGACCACCACATTGCAGACGATCACCGGCCTCATCCCGTCTAAGTCAGGAAAGATTTTTTATGACGGCAGGGACATTACAAAAATGCCCGGCCATAAGCTGGTGTCCATGGGCATGGCCCATGTCCCGGAAGGGCGGCGGGTGTTTGCCCAGCTGACCGTGCTGCAGAACCTGAAGCTGGGAGCCTATACCAGAAAGGATAAAAATGAGATTGACGAAACCCTGAAGGTGATTTACAACCGTTTCCCCCGTTTGGAGGAGCGGAAAAACCAGATGGCAGGGACCTTGTCCGGCGGTGAACAGCAGATGCTGGCAATGGGGCGTGCGCTGATGTCCCATCCCAAGCTGATCGTGATGGATGAGCCCTCCATGGGGCTTTCCCCCATCTATGTAAATGAAATTTTTGATATTATCCAGAAGATTAATGCGGATGGGACCACAGTCCTTCTGGTAGAACAGAATGCAAAGAAAGCCCTTTCCATAGCCAACCGGGCATATGTCCTGGAAACCGGGAAGATTGTGCTGAGCGGAGATGCCTCAGAATTGATGAACGATGATTCGGTGAAAAAGGCTTATCTCAGTGAATAGCGGATTCGTGGATTTAACATGTGTTATTGAACCTTAAAAGATGCAGGCCATAATGCAGGCCTGCAAAGAGAGAAACGGCCGTCTGCCTAAGTGTGGGCGGCTTTTTCCGGTGCGCCTGGCGGTGCACGTTTCTATAGGGTTAAAGTCCCGAATTTTCAAACACACTCTGGACTTTTTCCTTATTTTTGTGGTAAGATAAGAGTATAGTAAAAGGAATTTACCAAATAAAAGAATATTATTCAGAGGAGGTTTTTTGCTATGAAAGGAAATGTGATTGTCGGACAGTCCGGAGGTCCCACGGCAGTGATTAATTCCAGCTTGGCGGGGGTTTACCGCACCGCTATTGACCGGGGGGCCAAGAAGGTTTATGGAATGAGATTTGGAATCCAGGGACTTTTGGATGAGCAGTATGTGGATCTGTCCAAACATATTAAGAATGATTTGGATGTGGAGATTTTAAAACGTACCCCATCCGCTTTTTTAGGCACCTGCCGTTATAAACTGCCGGATATCCATGAAAATCAGGATATTTACGTAAAGATCTTTGAGATTCTGGAGAAGCTTAATATTGAATGCTTTATTTATATCGGCGGTAATGATTCCATGGATACCATCAAAAAGCTTTCCGACTATGCGATCCTGACCGGGAAAAGCCAGAAGTTTGTAGGGGTTCCCAAGACCATTGACAATGACCTGGCTTTGACCGACCATACGCCGGGATATGGAAGTGCAGCCAAATATATTGCCACCTCCACCAAAGAGGTAATCCGCGACGGACTGGGATTTTCTTATAAGAAAAAGCTGGTGACAATCATCGAGATTATGGGCCGGAACGCCGGATGGCTGACCGGTGCATCGGCGTTGTCCCGGGGTGAGGACTGTGATGGTCCGGATCTGATCTATCTGCCGGAGGTGCCTTTTGAGATTGACAAGTTTGTGGGCAGAGTAAGAAAGCTGCTGGAGAAGAAGGATGTGATTGTAGTTGCCATCTCCGAGGGCATCCGGACCGAGGACGGCAAGTACATCAGTGAATTGTCTGCGGCAAGCGATTATGTGGATGCCTTTGGCCATAAGCAGCTGACCGGTTCTGCCAGTTACCTGGCTAATGTGATCAACCAGCAGATCGGCTGTAAGGCCAGGGCGGTTGAGTTCAGCACCCTGCAGAGGAGCGCCGCCCATCTGGCATCCAGGGTGGATGTAAACGAGGCATTTATGGTTGGTGGTGCTGCCGTGAAGGCGGCGGATGAAGGGGATTCCGGCAAGATGGTTGTCATTGACCGGGTATCCGACGACCCGTACCAGAGTGCCACCGGCATCTATGATGTGCACAAGATTGCGAACGGAGAGAAGCTGGTGCCGAGAGAATGGATCACCAAGGACGGCACCTATGTGACGGAAGAATTTATCGACTATGTACGTCCGCTGATCCAGGGCGACTCCCCCTGTGTCATGGTAGGCGGTATTCCGCGTCATCTTTATATGTCTTCCGGCCGGGGGAAGAAAGGGGAATAAATCTATGCTGTCAAAGGCAATTGGAATCGCTACGAACGCTTTTCATGGCGTCAATGACGCCAACGGAAATCCCTATATTGACCATGCCATGCGTGTCATGAGCAAGATGGACACGGAGGAAGAGAAGATCATAGCGGTGCTTCATGATGTGGTGGAGGATACGGAGATGACTCTGCATGATTTGCAGAAATCTGGCTTTTCCCGGAACATCTTGGATACAATTGGCATGCTGACAAAGAAACCCGACATGAAATATTTTGACTACATCGAGGACATTCATTCCAGCGAACTGGCATCCAAGGTGAAGATTGCTGAGATTGAGGATAACCAGGATATTATGCGTGTCCGAAAGATGTCGTTCCAGACTTATACAGCAGCGGAACGGGTGAAGAAAACCCTCGCAATCCTTAGGAATGAGGAGAATGGCGGGAAGTTTTAAAGAACCGGTGATAAATCGGTACCCCCTGGCATATGCTTATAGCAGTAAAGTATTGCCGGAGATGCATGGATCCATGCCATGGCTTCTGGCAATGCTCCAGCATAGCAAGGGGGTATCTTCATGGAAAGCTATAATGTATACAAAGATATCAAGGCAAGGACCGGCGGTGAGATTTATCTAGGTGTTGTCGGTCCGGTCCGTACAGGCAAATCCACCTTTATCAAACGTTTTATGGAGCAGCTGGTGCTGCCGGAGATGGAGGATGAACACCGGAAAAACCAGACAAGGGATGAACTGCCCCAGAGTGCGGCAGGGAAGACCATTATGACCACAGAGCCGAAATTCATTCCAAAGGAAGCTGCTTTGATCCAGCCGGCAGAGGGGATCCAGGCCAAGGTACGGCTGATCGACTGTGTGGGCTTTATGGTAGACGGGGCCGCCGGCCATGTGGAGAATGAGAGGGAGCGCCTGGTGAAAACCCCTTGGTTTGAGGAGGAGATCCCCTTTACCCAGGCAGCAGAGATCGGCACCCGCAAGGTGATCAAGGACCATTCCACCATCGGGATAGTCATTACCACCGACGGTTCCTTCGGGGACTTAAAGCGGGAGGCATACATAGCTGCGGAAAACACGGCAATTCAGGAACTTAAGGATATCGGGAAGCCCTTCCTGGTACTCTTAAACTCTGACCGGCCCTATTCGGAAGAGACGGGACGTCTGGCAAAGGAATTGGAAAAACAATACGCGGTAACTGTGATGCCGGTAAACTGCGAGCAGCTAAAGAGGGAGGATGTGCACCGGATCCTGGAGAAGGTCCTTAAGGAATTCCCGGTGACAGAGGTGGATTTCTTTATCCCCAAGTGGCTGGAGATCCTGCCGGGAAGCCATTGGCTGAAGGAGCAGGCAGTAAAGACAGCACGGGAACTGATGGCACAGGTGCGCCATATGAAGGATGTGCCGGCGGATTTTGGAAATGGCGATTCCGAGGTCATCCGTTCCATGAAGGTGGATCAGATGGATCTGTCAAACGGCAGTGTGTCGGTACAGGTGGCATTGGAGGATGGCTATTACTACCAAACCCTCAGTGACTTCGCAGGCATCCCGATCACGGATGAATACCAGCTGATGCAGAAGCTGCGGGATCTGGCTTCCATGCAGACCGAGTATGATAAGGTCTTAAATGCCATGAACCAGGTACGGATGCGTGGCTATGGGGTTGTCACACCGGAGAGGTCAGAGATCATCCTCGATGAGCCAACCGTCATCCGCCACGGAAATAAATACGGGGTAAAGATGCGGGCGGAAGCGCCCTCTATCAATCTGATCAAGGCTCATATCCAGACAGAGATCGCCCCTATTGTGGGCAGCGAACAGCAGGCGGAAGACCTGATTGCCTACATGAAAGAGAATGCAAAAAAGAAAGAAGACGGAATCTGGGACACAAATATTTTCGGAAAATCCATCGAACAGATCGTGGAGGACGGAATCCAGGCTAAAGTGAGCCAAATGACCGAAGATTGCCAGATGAAGCTGCAGGATGCCCTCCAAAAGATCATTAATGACAGTTCCGGAGGGATGATTTGTATTATTATTTAGCAATACCAGACAAGGCAGAAACCGTTATTTATTGTACCTGCACATAATATATAAGGTTTTACTATCCCCATGCCCCAATGATTATAACCCACTAATATCCCCCAACCAAAGAGGAGGAAAAAGTATGCGTATCGTATTCAGCGGAGCTGCCCACGAAGTAACCGGAAGCTGCCATTACCTGCAGGCCGGAGAGACCCATCTTCTCGTCGATTGCGGTATGGAACAAGGCTTCAACATATATGAAAACGTAGAGCCCCCTGTCCCCTGGTCCCAAATAGACTATGTGCTTCTCACCCATGCCCATATCGACCATGCCGGAATGCTGCCTTACATTTATGCCAGGGGCTTTTCCGGCTCTGTCATGGCGACGAATGCCACCTGCGACCTGTGTAACATCATGCTGAAGGACAGTGCCCACATCCAGGAGATGGAGGCAGAATGGAAAAACCGGAAGTCCCGGCGTGCTGGCGGGCCAGAGGTAAAGCCTCTCTATGAGATGAACGATGCCCTGGGGGTCCTGGAACATTTTGTCCCTAATAATTACGGTGATATTGTCAAACTGACGGAAGACGTGACCATACGGTTTACCGATATCGGCCATCTGTTAGGTTCTGCCTCGATAGAGGTATGGCTGAAGGAAGACGGGGTTGAAAAGAAAATCGTTTTTTCCGGCGATATTGGAAACAAAAATAAGCCGTTAATCTGTGACCCTTCCTATACGATGGCGGCTGACTATGCCGTGATGGAATCCACTTACGGCAACCGGCTGCACCAGAAGGGCACAGACCATATTTCAGAGTTGGTCCGGATTGTACAGGAGACCTTAGACCGGGGAGGAAATGTGGTGATCCCTGCGTTTGCAGTGGGCAGGACCCAGGAACTTTTGTACTATTTCCGCCATATCAAAACCCAAAGGCTGGTCCGCGGCCATGAAAACTTTGAGGTTTACGTGGACAGTCCCCTTGCAGTGGAGGCGACCCATGTGTTCAAGCACAACCAGCTGGAATGCTATGATGAGGAAACCCAGGATTTGGTGCGGATGGGGATCAATCCCATTTCCTTCCCCGGGCTGAAGCTGTCTGTCAGCAGCGAGGAATCTAAAAATATCAACTTTGACCCGGCTCCCAAGGTGATTATTTCCGCCTCCGGCATGTGCGATGCCGGAAGAATCCGCCATCATTTGAAGCACAACCTGTGGCGGAGGGAATGTACCGTGATTTTTGCCGGCTATCAGGCAGAAGGGACTTTGGGGCGCAGCCTGGTAGACGGTAACCGGACCGTTAAGCTGTTTGGCGAGACTATCGACGTGGAAGCCCACATTGAAACCCTCCACGATATCAGCGGACATGCTGACCGGGATGGCCTTCTGGAGTGGGTAGAGAACTTCCACAAAAAACCGGAACAGATTTTTGTGGTACATGGCAGCGACGATGTCTGTGACCAGTTTGCTGAATTGGTTACTGAACGGACAGGCATTCCGGCCAAGGCGCCTTTCAGCGGTGCAGAGTATGACTTGATTGCCGGGGAATGGGTGAAGGAAACTGTTGGAGTACCGATTACTTCCAGGAGCGCTGCTACCAAGAAGGCGAAGGGGATCTTTGCCCGTCTGCTGGCTGCCGGTGAACGCCTGATGGCAGTGATTGCACGTAATGAGGGCGGCACCAACAAGGAACTGTCCAAGTTCGCCGACCAAATCAATTCCCTGTGCGATAAATGGGACAGATAGGAGAATTTTTATTTTATGACAAAGGTTCAGATTTATACGGATGGCTCCGCACGGGGGAATCCGGACGGCCCGGGAGGCTATGGGACAGTGCTGCAGTTCATGGACAGCAAAGGACAGCTCCATGAAAAGGTTCTTTCGGCCGGTTACCAGAAAACGACGAATAACCGGATGGAACTGATGGCTGCAATAGCCGGCCTGGAGGCCCTGAACCGCCCCTGCCAGGTAGAATTGTTTTCCGATTCCAAGTATTTGACCGATGCCTTTAATCAGCATTGGATCGACAACTGGGTGGCAAATAACTGGAAACGGGGCAAGAGCGGGGCAGTGAAAAATGTGGATCTGTGGGAGCGCCTTCTTGATGCCAAGGCGCCCCATCAGGTCACCTTCATCTGGGTCAAAGGCCATGCAGGCCATCCCCAGAATGAACGATGTGATAAGCTTGCCACTTCGGCCGCTGACGGGGAAAATCTGTTGGTGGATGACGGGGCAGGTAATTAGTTACGGTTCTCTTACGAATCTTTACTTCTTTTGTCCTCTGGTTCCCTTTCTTGGAAGATTGTGTTATGGTATAGATATCAAAGCAATCGATGATGGAAGAGATAACGAAGACAGGATGGATTCATATGAAACCAAAAGGAATTTGGATTGTAATTGGTATGCTTTTGGCCATTGGGATCTTCTCAACCGATTATGTGAAAAAAAAGACAGAAGGAACCACAGAGACATCCATGGCAGCCTCCGTGGTTTCCTCTGATTTAGCCGGGAGGATACCAGAATACAAAGGGACAGAACAAGAACCGGCAAAAGCCGGGGAGGGTGCACAGATACCTGAAGCCCGGACAAAGAAGCTTTCTCACCCCTTCCCCATAGCCACAGCTGCGGAAAATAAGACCTCCGGCCCGGAGGCAGAAGCAGGGATTGAGTTAAAAGAAGAGGATGGCCCCGGTTCAGATCAGGATAGGGAGGCTGCCTTATCCGGCGATCTGCAGATTGTGGAGGAGGAACCGAAAAATCCGGCAATAATACGCCTGCAGGAGTTGGATGAACAGATTGCCAGAAACCAGCCGAAGGAATCCGAAGCTACCACCAATTCCCGAAAAGCCTCTGCGGAAAACGAATGGCGGTTGTGGGATGGTGAATTACAACGGATTTTGGGAATCCTGAAGGAAAAACTGGACGAGGAGGCACAGAAGACCCTCATGTATGACCAGATTGAGTGGATGAAAAGCAGTGAGGCGTCTTCGGTAGGGGCTTCGCAAAAGCAGATGGGCAGTGCCATGGAGGAGGTAAATTACAACCGGTCCCGGGCAGACTTAACACGTGCCAGGGCATATGAACTGGCAGAATTGTATGGAGAGTTTTTAACCGAATAAAAACCGGCAGAACGTATTGGGAGTCTACGTTCTGCCGGTTTTTCCTTTTCCCTATTCCGTCGTATCCCGCCTGATCAGAACGGGTGTGATGATTTTATGGATGGGCGCCGGAAGCGGAGTTGGCTTCCTCTTTTTTTGTTCTTCCATCTGCATGACAAGAAGTTCCATAGCCTCCCGGGCGATTTTTTCCATCTGCTGACCCACCGTACTGGTAGGGATAATCGCTTCGTTGGAGATGGGGGAATCGTCAAACCCGATAATCCGGTAAGAATCCGGAAATCCCTTGTATTTTTTGATGATCAGGTTCAGCAAAATATTGGCATGGGTATCATTCGACATAAAGATCCCCTTTTTTTTGTCAGGATATTTTGCCTCAATCTCTTCGAAAAGCAGCCGGATGGACTGGTATGTTTCCTGATGAGTATTCCCTAAATGGGTCAGGATCAGTTCATGCAAAAGGTGGTGTTCCCGGCAGATATCCAGAAACCCCTGGATCCGTCCATATGCAGGGACGAGAGGGGAAATATCTGCATTGACATGGATTAAAATATCACAGTTGTTTTTAAAAAGAAGGCTGGTTGCCTGGACTCCGCCCATATAATTGTCCGTGTTGACACTACAGGTATATTGGTCTTCCCTTTCGATAGTAACAACCGGCAGGTTGCAGGCTGCCAGTTCCTTTGAATGGATCGTGTGGCTTAAGATAATCATCCCCTCGATTTTGTAGGCAAGGAGTTCCTGGATATATCTGCGTTCCGTCTCTTCATTGTCATTCCCCACAAAAACAAGAAACTTGTAGCCAAAGGCTTCATAGGTAGCGAGAAGCAGGTTCAGCATCTGGGAATAATAGTGCAAATACAGGTTAGGGATAACAATGCCCACAAATTCTGTCTTCCCATTAGCCAGTATACGGGCAACCTTATTCTCCTGATAATTTAAAGCAACCAATGCGTCGGCAATTTTTTGCTGGTTTTCCAGTGTCAGGGAATCCGGATTGTTAAAATACCTGGAGATGGTGGTTTTGGAAAAGTTCGTGTATTGGGCAATGTCGCTAAAGGTAATATTTTTTTTGGCCATGGCGGGAAAATTCCTTTTTGATCGATTTGAATGATTCTATTATAACAGAATGCCGGAAGAGAAACAACAAGAAAATAAGCGATAAAGGAATTGGTTACGTAACCGGTTTTGTCACCTATATACAAAAAACAACAGCATGATTTGTGGGATATGGCAAAATGAGAAAAGGGGATTGACAGAAGCCGTGTGAGATGATAAGATAACAGCATAAAGTAACCGGTTACTTTACCGATTACTAACAGATACTCAGGAATCTGAAGGGAGTTAAATCCCAATCAGGTGTATTCCTGGTCAGGAGGATGTCATGAAAAAGGGAGTTGTGGTGGCAGCGTCAGTGCTGCTGGCGGCCGGATGTCTGGCAGGGTGCCAGAAAAAACAGGCCAAGCCCGGGGATATCCCTGGGTTTGACCCAGGTGAGCAATATCTTTCTCTGTGGGTGCATTCCATTGAAGACACAGAGGAGGGACAGGCTTACCGCCAATCGGTAGACCGTTTTAATGAGGTGTATAACGGAACGTATTTTGCTGACATTGAATTTGTTCCCCGCAATAACAGCGGCGGAGGGTATTCCGATAAGGTCAATGCTTCCGTGATGGCAGGGGAACTTCCCGACGTGCTGACGGTGGACGGCCCTAATGTTGCCGCCTATGCGGCTAACGGGATTATCCAGCCTCTGGCACCGCTAAAAGAGGAGGAGTTAAACATATACCTGGAATCAATCCTGGAACAGGGTACTTACCAGGGACAGCTGTATGCACTGGGGGTAATGGAATCCAGCGTGGGAATGTACTACAACAAAGACATTCTGGAAAAAGCAGGGATTGTGGTGCCGGAAGCGGGGCATCCCTGGACACGGGCAGAGTTTCTGGGCATATTGGAAAAACTTAAGCCGGTGACAGAGGAGATGGGGGGATATCCGCTGGACATGACGTTTCCCGTGGGCGAGGCAAGCATTTATTATTATGCCCCTTTTGTGTGGTCTGACGGAGGAAACTTAGTCAGTGAGGACGGACTTTCAGTGGACGGCTTTTTCAATTCAGATGAGATGGCGGAGGCGATGGACTTTTTCCGGACTGTGGTGGACAAAAAATATATGTCAGAGGCTCCAATCGAACATCTGTTTGAAAGCGGAAGGGCTGCCTTTAAGATTGACGGGGCCTGGGAGGTCAACACGGTCTACCAAAATTACCCGGACATCCGGTTAGGGGTGGCACCCTATGTGGTGGGAGACGGCTGGGAAGGGGGACGCTATACGCCTACAGGATCCTGGGCCTATGCCGCCTCCTCCAATACAAAAAACCTGGAAGGGGCTACGGAACTGGTGAAGTGGATGAGCGGTGTGGAAAGCGGGATAAGGATTTGGGAGTTGTCAAAGACCTTCCCCTCCACCTATGAGGCTTTTAGCCGGATTGACGTGTTCCAGAGCGATGAGAATTACCGCATGCTATATGAACAGCTGAAAGAATACGGGCATCCAAGGCCGAAGACGCCAGTATACCCGCAGGTAAGCACTTCCTTCCAGCAGGCTCTGGAGAGTATCGCCCTCAGCGGGCAGGACACAAAAAAGGTGCTGGACAAATCTGTAGAAAGGATTAACGCAAAGCTGGAGCGTTATACAAGGAAATGACAAAGAAAAGATCAAGTACATTGTTGGGAATGGCCTTTTTCGGGCCGGCGCTGGTCCTTTTGACCATCTTCCTGTTTGTGCCTATGGTGCTGACGCTGGCATTCAGTTTTACGGATTATTTTGCGCTGAACCCGGATCTGACCCACTTTGTGGGCCTGGAGAATTATCTCAAAATCTTTAAAGACGAGTTATTTGTGCAGTCGTTTATGAACACGGTATGCTTTGTGCTGATCATCCTCCCCTGCCAGGGGATCGGGGCGCTGGGGCTGGCTCTTTTGATCAACAAGGTAACCCATTGCAAAAAATATTTTAAGGTGGCATTTTTCGTCCCGGTGGTAATGTCCCTGGCAGTGGTTTCCACTTTGTGGATGCAGATTTACAGCCCGGAAGGGATCTTAAATACCCTTCTGGGTAATATGGGGATTCCGGCACAGCCCTTTATCCACAGCGCCAGGCAGGCCCTACCCTCCATTGCCATCATGAGCGTCTGGCAGGGCGTAGGCTATCAGATGATTATCTTCCTGGGTGGGCTTCAGGCGATCAATCCAGGTCTCTATGAAGCAGCAGAGATGGACCATGCCAGTGAATGGCAGAAATTCAAAGATATCACGCTTCCGGAATTGAAGCCACTTTGTGTGTTTGTTTTTATCACGGTAACCATCGGGGCATTCCGCATGATTGTACAGCCCATGGTCATGACCGGCGGCGGCCCTTCCCACTCTACCTACACGATGGTCTATAATATTTATGAGACCGGCACAGTCAACTGGGAGATCGGGCTTGCATCTACCATGGCGATTGTATTTGCAATATTTGTGATGGCATTGACGGTTATCCAGTCAATCCTGACCAGGGATAAGGAGGAGCGACATGTTAACAAAAAAGCAAAAAGGAATTAACTGGGTTTTAACAGCCATACTTTTGGTATTGTCACTGTTTTTCCTGTTTCCGGTTGTCTGGATGCTGGCCAATTCCTTTAAACCAGATGCAGCGATTACGGCAGATATGAATACGGTTGCCGCTTTTATCCCACCTGCGCCGGGAGGGGGATTCTTTGAGAATTACATAACGATCCTGACCAATACCAATTTCCTGAGATATATGGCCAACACCCTCTTTTATGCAGCAATCTTGATTGTATGCGGGGTGGTGGTGAACGGGCTGGCCGGTTATGCCTTGGCAAAGATCCGTTTTCCCTTCCGGGAACGGTGGGTGCTTTTGATCCTGCTGTTGCAGATCGTACCCATGGAGACAATCCTTACCATCCATTTCCTGATGATTGCCAAGGTAGGCCTCCTCAATACGGTAGTGGGATATATCCTTCCCATGATAGTGAACCCATTTAATATTTTCTTGTTCCGCCAGGTGTTTTTAAACCTGCCGGACGATGTATATGAGGCAGCCCAGCTGGATTTTTGCAGCCCATTGAAATATTTCTTTACCATGGTTCTCCCCATGTCCAAAACTGTGGTGGCAACCGTAAGCGTATTTACCTTTTTAAATGTATGGAATGATTATCTGTGGCCTTCGCTTGTATTTACTTCCGGCAACCTGCTGACAGCCCAGATTGGCCTTAATTCCATTACATCCAATGAAAATACCACTATGGGGCAGACATTGGCAGTGATAACCATGGTGACCATTCCCGTAATTATTATTTATTCGTTATTTTCGAAACAGATTGTAGAAGGTGTGACCTCAACAGGGTCCAAGGAGGGATAAGAGATGAGTTTTATCGAGTTTAAAAATATTTGCAAAAAATATGAAAATGCAGAGAGGAATTCTGTTACGGATTTTAACCTGTCTATTGAGGAGAAAGAGTTCATCGCATTTGTAGGGCCCTCAGGCTGCGGAAAATCCACGACTTTGCGGATGGTGGCCGGGTTTGAGGAGATTACCAGCGGGGATCTGTATATTGACGGGAAGCGGGTCAATGAGGTGGCGCCTAAAGACCGGGGAATTGCCATGGTGTTTCAGAACTATGCCCTGTATCCCCATATGACGGTGGAAAAAAACATCGGATACGGGCTGAGGAATATGAAGGTTCCGGAAGCAGAGGTACAAAAGAAGGTAGACTGGGCGATCCGGATCCTGGGATTGGAGGAATTCCGCACCCGTAAGCCCAGGAACCTGTCCGGCGGGCAGCGGCAGAGGGTGGCGTTAGGACGTGCAATCGTGAAGAACCAGAAGCTGTTTCTGATGGATGAGCCCCTTTCCAACCTGGATGCCAAACTGCGGGTCAGCATGCGCAATGAGATCAGCAAGCTTCACCGGGAACTGGGAACGACCACCATCTATGTGACCCACGACCAGGTGGAAGCCATGACCATGGCAGACCGGATCGTAATCATGAAGGATGGGGTGGTTCAGCAGGCCGGGGCTCCGATGGAATTGTATGAGCATCCGGTAAATAAGTTCGTGGCCGGGTTTATCGGATCCCCCCAGATGAATTTCTATAATGTGGCCGTGAGCGGCAATGAACTGAAATTTCAGGACGGCAGCAAAATTTCCCTTCCCTCGGAGGTTATTTCCCGCCTGAAAGGGAAAGAAGGGCAGATGATTATGGGAATCCGCGGGGAAGATATCAAGCTGGATCCCGCCAGCCAGAAAGCCTATGAGGCAGACCGGCAGAAAGCCATTGTGGAAAACACGGAGGTAATGGGAAATGAGAATAATTTATACTTTACCTTTGGCGGGAGCCTGACAGTGGCAAGGGTTTCCAAATATGAAGTTTGCATGGTTGGAGATGAGATCCGGTTTGTATTTCTGCCGGAAAAGATGCATTTTTTTGACAAAGATACAGAAAAGAGCATTTAAAAGCTTACAGAAAGGAACCAGGCACATGGAACAACATATCAAACAGAGCGGCCATCTGAAAGCGCCAGGGAACTGGATCAATGACCCTAATGGATTTATCTATTACAAAGGGAAATATCATCTGTTTTACCAGTACTTCCCTTATGCACCGGTGTGGGGAACCATGCACTGGGGACATGCAGTCAGTGATGACCTGGTGAACTGGGAACATAGGGGGATTGCTCTTTTCCCCACGAAATATGGGGATATGAGCGGGTGTTTTTCCGGCAGCGCAGTGGAAGATGAGGGAAAAATGGTTCTCTTTTATACCGGGGTCCATTACCACGAGACGGATCCGGAAAACATCCATCTCAGCGCCCATGACCATTTTGACTCCTGCCAGATGATGATTTCTTCTGAGGATGGAATCCATTTTGACAATTTTAACGGGAAACAGGTGGTGATCCCTCCCATCACCGATAAAAAGATCGGAGATAAAACCCATACCAGGGATCCCAAAGTATGGAAAGGAAAAAATGGCTGGTATATGGTGCTGGGAAGCCAGAACGAGGAAGGCCGGGGAAAGCTGCTTTTTTACCAAAGCAGGGATCTTAAAAACTGGTCTTTCGTAAATGATGTATCCAAGGGGGCCGGATGGGGCTGGATGTGGGAATGCCCGGATTATTTTGAGGCAGAAGGCGGCCAGGTGCTGATTTTCTCCCCCATGCGGTTTTTAAAGGACGGGAAATGGGAAGAAAACCAGTCCATCTGCATGGCCGTGGATTTTAAGGAGGACAGCTGCGAGATGGCAATGCCGGATACCTACCAGTATCTGGATTATGGCCTGGATCTGTATGCCCCCCAGAGCTCGGTGGACGAAACGGGGAAAAGGGTGCTGATTGCCTGGCTGCGGATGCCCAAAGCTGTGGAAGAAGAGGGAATATCCCCATGGAGGGGAATGTTCTGCCTGCCCCGGGTGGTTGAAGTGAAAGACGGCCATATCTATTTCCGCGTCCACCCTAATGTAAAAAAACAGTACGCACGGCCTCTTACCGATGTGAAGGAGGCAGGAAAAGAGGGCTATCGGATCCGTCTCTGCCTGGAAGACGGCGGCAGTGTGAATGTAGGAGGCTACCAGGTCTTCCGCAGGGGAAACCGGATTTGTACAGACCGGACAGCAGTATTCTGTGCCGGTGAGGGTTACCGCACCATATTTGAGACCCCCAATGTACAGGAGGGGAACCAGCTGGATATTTATGTGGATGACCACATGGTGGAGGTCTATATCAATGACGGGGAATATGTGATCAGCAATGCCGTCTATGGGCTTACAAAAGAATTCCAGGCCGTCAGGGGAAGCAACGTGGAGATATTCGGCAAAATCAGCCAGCCCTTTGGCAGTCCGTAAACATTACCATAACCGAACATCGTAAATTTCCGTCTTGCTAAATACCCCCTCCTATGATAAGATACAAGGATGGAAGAAGTTGATATTTAAACAATGGAGGTATCATATATCATGACGGAAGTAGCAGTAAGCTTAATCGGGTACACGTTCAAGGCGATTATCTTTGCAGTGATTGCTTATGCAGGCATTATCCTGGGCAAGAAATTCAGGGATAAAAAAGATGCCGAGAGGGCGGCAGGAAGCCAGGAAGGCAGATAAAGCGGAGGACACAGACGTGAAGAAGTATGGCGTAAACGAATTAAGAAGAATGTTCCTGGAGTTTTTTGAGAGCAAAGGGCACCTGGCGATGAAGAGTTTTTCCCTGGTTCCCCATAATGACAACAGCCTTTTGCTGATTAACTCCGGCATGGCACCTTTAAAGCCCTATTTTACCGGGCAGGAGATTCCCCCCCGCAGGCGGGTGACCACCTGCCAGAAGTGCATCCGCACCGGTGACATCGAAAACATCGGCAAGACTGCACGGCATGGCACCTTCTTTGAGATGCTGGGCAATTTCTCATTTGGGGATTATTTTAAGGATGAAGCGATCCACTGGTCCTGGGAATTCCTGACCGAGGTGGTGGGGCTAGATCCTGACCGCCTGTACCCGTCGGTATATCAGGATGATGAGGAAGCCTTTGAGATCTGGAATAAGGAGATTGGCATTGCCAAGGAACGCATTTTCCGTTTCGGCAAGGAAGACAACTTCTGGGAGCATGGGGCAGGCCCCTGCGGCCCCTGTTCGGAGATTTACTATGACCGCGGCGAAAAGTATGGCTGCGGGAAGCCGGGTTGTACCGTGGGCTGTGAATGTGACCGTTATATTGAGGTGTGGAATAACGTATTTACCCAGTTTGAAAACGACGGCCATGGCAATTATACGGAACTGGCCCAGAAAAATATCGATACCGGCATGGGATTGGAGCGTTTGGCTGTTGTCGTGCAGGATGTGGACTCCTTATTTACCGTGGATACCAACAAGGCGCTTCTGGATGAGGTATGCGCCTTGGCCCATACCAGTTACCAGGCTGATGAGAAAAAGGATATATCCCTTCGCATTATTGCAGACCATGTAAAATCCTGCACCTTCATGATTTCAGACGGCATCATGCCATCGAATGAGGGACGTGGCTATGTGCTGCGCCGCCTGCTGAGGCGTGCTGCCCGCCACGGGAGGCTTCTGGGCATTGAAGGACGGTTTATGGCTGAACTGGCAGGGACGGTTATAGCCCTTTCTAAGGACGGTTATCCGGAACTGGAAGAAAAGAGGGTGATGATCCTCAAGGTTCTCACCGAGGAGGAAGAAAAATTCAGCCGCACCATTGACACAGGGCTTTCCATTTTGGCTGAGATGGAAGAGGAGATGTCAAAAAAAGGCGAGAGCGTCCTTTCCGGGCCAGATGCCTTTAAGCTTTATGATACTTATGGTTTTCCCCTGGATCTGACCGTCGAACTTCTGGAAGAAAAAAAGATGACTGTGGATGAGGCTGGTTTCCAGGCTGCCATGAAGGAGCAGCGGAAGAAGGCGAAGGAAGCCAGGAAGACTACCAACTATATGGGTGCTGATGTAACCGTTTATCAGTCTATCCCGGCTGATATTACCAGTACTTTTGTAGGTTATGACCGCCTGGCACATAATTCAGAGATCACAGTGCTGACAACAGACAGTGAGTTGGTACAGGCATTGACAGACGGCCAGGCAGGGACCATTATTGTGAACGAGACACCCTTCTATGGAACCATGGGCGGACAAGCCGGTGATACAGGTGTGATTGAGGGGAACGGCGGCAGCTTTGTGGTGGAGGATACCATCCATCTGCAGGGCGGTAAAATCGGGCATGTGGGGAAGATGGTTTCCGGGATGCTGGCTGTGGGTGAGCCTGTCAGCCTGAAGGTCGGCGCTGAGAACCGCCGGGCAACGGAGAAAAACCACAGCGCCACCCACCTTCTGCAGAAAGCGTTGCGGATCGTGTTAGGCGAACATGTGGAGCAGGCAGGATCCCTGGTAACCCCCGGACGCCTGCGTTTTGACTTTACCCATTTTTCCGCAATGACCCGTGAGGAGATCCGCAAGGTGGAAGAACTGGTGAACCAGGAAATTCAAAAGGACTGGGATGTAACCACACAGGAGATGAGCCTAGATGAAGCGAAGAAAACAGGCGCTATGGCGCTTTTTGGCGAAAAATATGGTGAGACGGTACGTGTGGTTAAGATGGGCGATTTCTCTACCGAGTTTTGCGGCGGTACTCATGTCGCTCATACTGGCCAGGTTCACGCCTTCAAGATCCTTTCTGAAGCGGGGATCGCTGCCAACGTCCGCCGGATCGAGGCGCTGACCGGCGATGGGCTGATGGCCTATTACCAGCAGGCAGAGGAAGAACTGCATGAAGCGGCAAAGGCAGCCAAGAGCACCCCGGCGGAACTAAAGGGACGGATTGAATCCATGCTGGAAGAACTCCGTGCCCTGCATTCCGAGAATGAGAAACTGAAAGCGCGCCTGGCAAAGGATTCCCTGGGGGATGTCATGGACCGGGTGAAAGAGGTCAATGGGGTCAAGGTTCTTGCCGCTAAGGTGAGTGATGCCGATATGAATGGGCTGCGCAACCTTGGCGACCAGCTAAAGGATAAACTTGGTGAGGGCGTGATTGTGCTGGCATCGGTACTGGACGGCAAGGTCAGCCTGATGGCCACCGCCACAGACGGGGCTCAGAAGAAGGGGGCACATGCCGGAAATTTGATCAAAGCGATTGCCTCTTTGGTAGGCGGCGGGGGCGGCGGCCGGCCAAATATGGCCCAGGCCGGCGGAAAAAATCCCAATGGGGTAGATGCCGCGCTTGAGAAGGTGTATGAAGCGGCTGCCGAACAGATCAAATAGGGGATGCATCACAAAAATCTCCATGTTTTGCAAAAAATAGTTGACGAATAGAGATTTTATGTTATAATTTAAGCAGTGCGAATAAATACCCAAACAGTTGTATTATGCACAAGTACACAACTGGAGGGAGGTCAGGTGTGAGCGATGTCGAACGTAATCGTTAAAGAAAACGAAAGCTTGGACAGTGCGTTGCGCAGATTCAAAAGAAACTGTGCGAAGGCAGGTATCCAGCAAGAGATTCGTAAAAGAGAGCATTACGAGAAACCAAGCGTCAGACGCAAGAAAAAGTCTGAAGCCGCAAGAAAACGTAAATTTAATTAAACGTTTCCAAATCCCCAGTCATAAGGCCGGGGATTTTTTCGTAGAATGATAATAATCACAGGCAGAGGATGAGGCCTTTGTTTGAGCAGATGAAAATTGCGGCGGCGGACAATCTGAAGCTGCCGAAGGATGTGGTTCTGGGGGAGGTTCTGATCTCCTTTGTGGGGCGTACCAGCGTAATCGTGGAAAATTACCGGGGTATTCTGATTTATGATGACAAAACGGTAAAACTCCAGGCGAAAAACTGTAAGCTTCAATTTCACGGGAAGCGGCTTCATATTGAATATTATAACCATGATGAGATGAAAATCAGCGGCCTGATTCAATCAATGGAATTTGGGGAATAAAGGGAAAAGGACAGGAGTGGAGTGCTTGAAAGACTTGGTTAAGCATTATTGTGAAGGATATCTGCGCATCCAGCTAAAAGGTTTTTCGCCGGAACGCTTTTTGAATCTTTGCATGTCCCGCCAGATTGTGGTTTGGGATCTTTGCTACCAGGATAACGGATATCAATTTTTGATTAGCATAAAAGACTACCGCAGGGTAAGGCCCCTTGTGAAAAAGGCTCAGGTACGGCTGAAAATTCTGGGAAGATACGGACTTCCCTTTTTTTTATACCGAAACCGGAGGCGAAAGCTATATGCAGCAGGGATTCTTTCCTTTTTCCTGGTGCTGTTTTGCATGTCACAGTTTATCTGGGATATTTCCATTGAAGGCAATTACCGGTTCACAGACGACACCCTGATCCATTACCTGGACACCCGGGGCATCCGGTACGGGAAGCTTCGGTCCGGCATTGACTGTGACAGCCTGGAAGAAAATATCCGGAGTGATTATCCGGAGATTATCTGGGTTTCTGCCCGGATATCAGGCACCAGGCTGATGATCAAGGTAAAGGAAAATGAGGTGATCGGCACTATCCCCCAAAAGGACAGCCGTCCCAGGAACCTGGTGGCGGAAAAATCAGGTACCATTACCCGTATGGTAGTCCGCAGAGGGAAGGCTTTGGTCAATGTGGGGGATTCCGTGGAAAAAGGCGATATCCTGGTTCGTGGAATGGTGCCGATCTATAATGATGCGGAAGAACTGGTGCGTGAACAGCCAGTACGGGCAGATGCAGACATCTATGCCGTTACTTCTGAAGGTTATCAGGAAAAGATACCTTTGCTGGCTTTGAACCGGACAGAGACAGGAAAAAACCGGCATGGAGTCCGGCTGCGGTTAGGCGGGTTTTCTTTTCTTTGGATCTTGCCGGCATGGGGGGAAAATCCCTGGGTAGTGACTTCTAAAAGCACCCAGGCGGCTATATTAGGAGATTTTTACCTGCCCCTCTGGGTAGACCGGATTCGTGCCAGGGAATATCAGGTTTATGAGCATTTTTTGACAAAAAAAGAACTGGAGCAGAGAAAAGAGACCATCCATCAGAAAAAGATGGAGAATTTGAAGCAAAAGGGGGTACAAATTCTTGAAAATAGTGTTAGAATATTAGAAGAAGATTCCGGATGGATAGTCCAGGGGGAATTTTTACTGGAGGAGAAGATTGGGATTGGAAGCCTGGTGGTGCCGGAACCGGTTCCTGAAACGGAATCAGACAAGGAGCCAGAACCCGGCACGTCAGAATAAAAGGAAGCCAAAAGGAGAAAAACCAGCTGAATGAGTGTAATAGAGACAATAATCGATATACCAATTGAGCACGAAAAAAATGTTTGCGGCCAGTTTGACCAGTATCTAAAGAAGATGGAACGCACCCTTCGGGTGACCATTGTGGCCAGGGATGGGGCAATCAAGCTGATCGGCCCGGAAGGAATGGTCGCAAAAGCCAAAAGTGTATTCAATAACCTTGTGGAACTCTCCAAACGGGGCAACATAATCACGGAACAGAACGTGGATTACGCCCTTTCCCTGTCTTTTACGGAATCAGACCATGCAATTCTGGAAATTGACAGGGATATCATCTGCAGGACCATAAACGGCAAACCTGTAAAGCCTAAAACTTTAGGGCAGAAGCAATATGTGGATTCCATCCGCGAAAAGATGATTGTGTTCGGTGTAGGGCCTGCCGGTACCGGGAAGACCTATCTCGCGATGGCCATGGCGATCCAGGCATTTAAGAATAACGAGGTCGGCAGGATTATCCTGACCCGGCCCGCGATTGAGGCAGGGGAAAAGCTGGGGTTCCTCCCTGGGGATTTGCAGAGCAAGATTGACCCCTATCTAAGGCCCCTCTACGACGCCCTGTACCAGATCATGGGGGCGGAAAGTTTTCTGCACAATTCAGAAAAAGGGCTGATCGAGGTTGCGCCATTAGCTTATATGCGTGGGCGTACCCTGGACAATGCTTATATCATCCTGGACGAAGCACAGAATACGACTCCGGCCCAGATGAAGATGTTTTTGACAAGGATCGGGTTTGGGTCAAAGGTGGTGATTACCGGGGACAAAACCCAAAAGGATCTCCCCGGAGGTGCTGCCTCCGGCCTCGATGTGGCAATGCGGGTATTACAAAAGATCGATGATATCGGATTCTGCAATCTGACCAGTGAGGATGTGGTGCGCCATCCCCTGGTTCAAAAGATCGTGCAGGCCTATGACAATTATGAAAGAAAAGAAGAAAGAAAGGAATTCAGAGGAAAGCCGGACCGGGCCGGCCGCCGCAGATAACAACAGTAAGCTACCAAAAGAAGGGGGAATGGGATGACGATTCACACAGAGTATGAGACGGACAAGCAGCTGGGGCTTCCTTATGAAGAGATTGCCCGGGAGATTGTTATGGCAGTGTTGGACTATGAGAAATGCCCCTATGAGGCAGAGGTAAATGTTCTTTTTACAGACAATGAGGCCATACGGGAGATTAACCGTGATTACCGGCAGACGGATGCCCCCACGGACGTGCTTTCGTTTCCGATGATTGAATTCGGGCAGGAGTCAGATTTCAGCCACGTGGAAGACAGCGTGGAGGATTATTTTAATCCGGAGACCGGTGAACTTCTGCTGGGAGACATTGTGGTTTCCGTGGAAAAAGTAGTTGAGCAGGCAGAAAAATATGGGCATTCCACTCGCAGGGAACTGGCTTTTTTGATTGCCCATAGCATGCTGCATCTCTGTGGATATGACCACATGGAAGAGAAGCAGCGGGAACAGATGGAACAAAGGCAGCGGGAGATATTATCCGGGAAAGGATACGACAGATGAAAAAGAAGGGTATGGCAACCTGGGGATTGCTTGTGATAGCTTTGCTTTTCTTGGCAGGCTGTGGGAAAAAGGCGGATTCTGCCGCTGTGTCTGTGACAGAGGCTTCCATCCATATAGAACCGGAGACAAAACCCATTGTGATTGAACCGGAGACAGAGGAAGAGACGGAAGCTGTCCCTCAAGTTTACGAGCCTTGGGAACGCCTTGAAGCAGACGGGATAGTCCGCAGCTATCTGACCGGGGAGATGGTTCCTGCGGCTCAGGGCAACCGGAGGCCTCTGGCCATTATGATGAGCAATGATAAGGCTGCCTTGCCCCAGTATGGCATCAACCGGGCAGGCATTATCTATGAAGCGCCGGTGGAAGGGGATATGAACCGCTATATGGCGATTATTGAGGATTACGATGATCTTGAGCGGATTGGCTCTGTCCGCAGCTGCCGTACCTATTATACCTATTTTGCCCGTGAATTTGATGCGATTTATGCCCACTTTGGCCAGAGCACCTTTGCCAAGCCATATTTAAAGAATGTGGACAATATCAATGGCATTGATGGCATCGGTGACACGGCCTATTACCGTTCCAAGGACAGGAAAAGGCCTCATAATGCCTACGCCAGCTTTGACGGTATTCAGCGTGCTATCGAAAAGCTGGGGTATTCCCAGGAATACAGTGAGGACTACCAGGGGCATTACTATTTTGCAGATAAAAACAGCCCGGTACATTTAGAAGGGGAAGGAATCCTGGAAGCCTCCAAGGTAACCCCGGGCTATTCCCTCAACCATCCCTGGTTTGAATACAATGAGGAGGACGGGCTTTATTACCGATACCAGTATGGGGCGGAGCACCGCGGCAATGAAGGCCAGATTGCAGTGAAGAATATCCTGATCCAGTGCTGTGCCGCCGGATACTATGCCAAAACAGATTACCGGAATATCAATGTCCATGAGGATCAATGGGGTGGATTTTTTATAACAAACGGAAAAGCCACCAGTATCTCCTGGAAAAAAGATGGTGAATTCGGGGTAACCCATTATTACATGGCAGACGGCCGGGAGATCGTGCTGAACCCCGGCAAGACGTGGATTTGTATTGTCCCAACCTCGGACGCCGGGCGGATCGTCTTGGAATAAGGGAATAAAATTGCCATAAAAGGGAAAAATAAGCAGACAATATCCTTATCATCAGGAGGTTTCATCATGAAACGTTATATGATCTGCTTATTTTTGTTTGTTGGGGTCAGCGCTGCATGCCTGACTGCCGGATATTTTATAACCCGGCAACACCAAAATGCCTCTTCTTTCCCGTCTGAGGAAACGGAAATAGAAACAATCGGAACAGCAGAAGTTACAGAAAGCGCTCCGGAGAACCTGGCTGCCGCTAACCGCCACCAGGTTCTCCATCAGACAAAGGCAGAAGAATTTTATCTCGTTTCGGAGGATGGGTTTTTGCTGGTATTTGGCAAAGATAAAGAAACCATTTGCCTCTACACCCATATTCCATTGCTGGATTTTCCGGAACAGGAACAAGAAAAGCTGAGGGAAGGGATCTGGTTTCCCAGCATGATGGAAGTGATCCATTACCTGGAGTCCTATACCAGTTAAAAAATCTGCTTGAAAAACAAAGGCAAAATAGCTACAATAGGAAAGAAATAAAAACAGATACCGGAGGAAAAAGCGTGGGAAGAAAGGTGACCGTGGTGGGGGGCGGGGCATCCGGGATGGCTGCGGCAATCATGGCGGCCAGGCAGGGAGCCCAAGTGGCAATCTTAGAGCATATGGACCGGGTGGGAAAAAAGCTACTTTCAACTGGCAATGGGAGATGCAACCTGACCAATCTTTCCCTGGAAAATGGCTGTTATCACTGCAGCCAGCCTGAATTCCCGATGAGGGTTATCAGCCGCTTTAACGTGGAACGCACCCTGGGGTTTTTTGAAGAACTTGGGATTATGGCCAAAAGTAAAAACGGTTATATTTATCCGAATTCCGAACAGGCATCCGCGGTGCTGGATATGCTCCGTCTGGAACTCTCCCGTCTTCAGATACAGGTGGTCACCGGATGCCAGGTTAAACAACTACGCAAGAAAAACGGATCCTCTTTTCTGGCTGTGACAAATCAGGGGGACTTTTTTGGAGATGCACTCATTCTGTCTACCGGGTCGAAGGCGGCGCCGGTTACCGGGTCAGACGGCAGCGGATACCGTTTGGCGGAGGGATTCGGCCACCGGATTATCACCCCATTGCCGGCATTGGTGCAGCTTTGCTGTGAGGGCAGGTATTTTAAGGAACTGGCCGGTGTGCGGTGTGAAGCTGAGGTTTCCCTTATTTGCGCCGGAAAGCTGTTGTCTAAGGCTATTGGGGAAATTCAGCTGACCGATTACGGGATTTCCGGGATCCCCACCTTTCAGGTCAGCCGCTTTGCCTCTGTGTCCCTGGCAAGGAAAAAGCCAGTCCACGTTGTCCTGGATTTCCTTCCGGCAAAAAGCCGGGAAGAGACAGAAACCTTCCTGAAAAAAAGAGTCTTACAGATGCCCCACCTGGAAATCAATGATTTCCTTACCGGGATACTCCACAAAAAGCTGGCTGCAGTACTTGTCAAGCTGTCCCATATCCCAGCCCATCAGACCGCAGCAGAAGTGGCACAGGACGCATGGAAACGCCTTGCAGGGCAGATTAAATCCTTTCAGGCTGTGGTGTTGGCCACAAAATCCTTTGAACACGCACAGGTCTGCTGCGGAGGTGTGGACACCCGCGGCATCCGGCCGGAAACCATGGAATCAAAACTAGTGCCCGGACTTTACCTGACAGGAGAATTGCTGGATGTGGACGGCATATGCGGGGGCTATAACCTGCAATGGGCCTGGAGCAGCGGATGCCTGGCCGGCATCCATGCCGGAAGCCGAAAAAACGTCGGCACATAAAAGGGGCAGCACACATTATTTCGTTCAAGATGGAGAGACTTTATGATACGGATCACCCAGCTGAAACTGCCGGTAGGCCATACGGAAGAAGACCTATACCAAAAGATTGCCAAAACCCTGGGTACGGATAAGAAAAATATTAAGTGCGCCCATATACGGCGCCAATCCCTGGATGCCCGGAAAAAGCCGGAATTATTTTACAGTTACACCATAGATGCCGAACTGTCCCTGCCTAATGAAAAAAGGTACCAGAACACAGCAGCCCGGAGGAAGTATGAGAAAACCCTTATCCAAAAAGCAAAGAATGCACAGTATGTAATTCCGGGAAAGGACGGTTACCGCTTTGTGGAACCAGGAGAGCAAAAGCTTTCTGCACCTCCTGTTATTGTCGGTGCCGGGCCGGCCGGGCTTTTTTGTGCCTTGATGCTTGCCCGCCATGGTTATTGTCCCCTGGTTTTGGAACGGGGACAGGATGTTTTACATAGACAGAAAACGGTAGAACATTTTTGGCAGACCGGCCAATTGGATCCCTTATCCAATGTTCAGTTTGGGGAGGGAGGAGCAGGGACCTTCTCGGATGGGAAGCTTAACACATTGGTTAAGGATCCCTGCGGCAGAAACCGGCTTGTCCTGGAAATCTTCCGGGAATTCGGGGCAGAAGAAGGGGTGCTGTACCAGAATAAACCCCATATCGGAACCGATGTATTATGCCATATTGTGAGGCGGATGCGCCAGGAAATTATCCGTCTTGGCGGTGAGATCCGTTTTGGCTGCCAGGTAACCGACCTGCTGCTTGACCAGGGGCAGGTCTGCGGGGTGGTGACTGGCCAAGGCGGGAGCATATCCACGCATTCCATAGTTCTTGCAATCGGGCACAGTGCAAGAGACACCTTTTCTATGTTACAGAAACGGGGGATCCCTATGTCCGCAAAAGCATTTGCTGTTGGATTGCGGATCCAGCATCCCCAGGCAATGATTAATTATGCCCAGTACGGAAAGGAAACTGTTGATTTTCCGGGCGCAGCTGATTATAAACTGACCTGGAAGGCTTCCAACGGGCGGGGCGTCTATTCCTTTTGCATGTGCCCTGGCGGCTATGTGGTCAATGCCTCCTCCGAGCAGGGAATGTTGGCTGTCAATGGCATGAGTTACCATGACCGTGCCGGCCTCAATGCCAACAGCGCCCTGATTGTGACGGTAACTCCAGAGGATTACCCGGGAGAAGGTTCCCTTGCAGGGGTGGAATTCCAGAGAATGCTGGAAAAGCAGGCATTTCGGGAAGGAAACGGAAAGATTCCGGTACAGCTGTATCAAGATTTCCTGGATGGTAAGGAATCCGTTGCACTTGGCGATGTTGTGCCGCAGATGAAAGGCGGGTGGGCCTTTGGCCGGCTGCATCAGGTTTTGCCGTCAGCGCTTACAAAAGCCCTTGGGGAAGGGATCCGGGGGTTCGGGCAGGTGATCCCCGGGTTTGACCGGGCAGATGCTGTTTTGGCTGGGGTGGAAAGCCGAAGTTCCTCACCGGTGCGCATATGGCGGGATGAGCAGATGGAAAGTGCCGTCAAGGGGCTATATCCCTGTGGGGAGGGCGCCGGATATGCAGGCGGCATCACCTCAGCTGCTATGGACGGAGTGCGGGTGGCAGAGGCGATTGCCTCCCGTTATCAGCCCCTTTAGTAACAAGACATAAGATTAAGAGCAGGAGAATAACAGATGCCTTCAGATTTAAGATCAAAGTTAAAAGAAAAAAAGCGAATTGTGGTTAAGATTGGCTCCTCCTCACTGACCCATCCGGAGACCGGTGAACTGAACCTGTTGAAAATTGAAAAGCTGGTGCGTATTCTCTGTGACCTCAAGGGAGAGGGGCGGGATGTGGTCTTGGTTTCTTCCGGGGCAATTGCTGCCGGCCGCCAGGCAATCGGTGGGCGCAAACGGCCGGTTACCATTTCTGAAAAACAGGCATATGCTGCGGTGGGACAAGCCCGGCTTATGATGGTTTACCAAAAACTTTTTTCTGAATATAACCATGTGGCTGCCCAGGTCTTACTGACCAAAAATACCATGACGAATGAGACTTCCCGCTATAATGCCCAAAACACTTTTGACGAATTGCTGAATCTGGGGGCAATCCCGGTGGTAAATGAAAATGACACTGTTTCTACCCACGAAATCCAATTTGGGGATAATGACCGGCTCTCTGCGATAGTGGCAGCGTTGATTGGGGCAGATCTCCTGATCCTTTTATCGGATATTGACGGCTTGTATTCAGATGATCCCCGGAAGAATCCGAAGGCTGAATTTATTAGCCTGGTAACGGAGATTACCCCCTCCCTGATGGATATGGGGAAAAACACGGCAGGAAGTGATGTGGGGACGGGAGGGATGTCCGCAAAGCTGGCTGCTGCGCGGATTGCCACAGACAGTGGTTCTGACATGGTGATTGCCAATGGGAAGGATTTGGAAGTGATCCATGAGATTATGCAGGGGATGAGGAGGGGAACCCTCTTTATGGCACATACAAACCTGGATTTTGACCTGATGGATTACATCAATTACCAATATTAGGCAGAAAGGAAAAAACAATGGATCAGAGCATGATTGACCGGATTAATGAATTGTACCATAAATCTCAATCCACAGGGCTTAGCGAAGAGGAGAAGGCAGAGCAGGCTGCCCTGAGGAAAGAATATATTGCTGTAATCCGCAGAAATATGCGTGCAAACCTTAACAGCATATCCATCCAGGAACAGGACGGGACGGTTACTGACCTGGGGAAGAAATATGGCGGTATCCGGGATGAACAATCCTAAAGAAAATCTCCGGAGAAAAATGCGCTTGTTGCGCGGCAGGCTTTCCCCGGAGGATAAACTTCCGTTGGATGAGCAGATTGCCCAACGGCTTTGGAACTGGCCTGAATTCCAAAAGGCACAGGTTATCTATCTTTATGCATCCCTGAAGCAAGAGGTGGATACCTGGGGAATCCTGGAACAGCTGTGGATAAAGAAGATTCCTGTGGCATTGCCCCGGGTGGAGGGAAAATTGTTGCAATTTTTCTTTGTGGATAACCGAGGCGCATTGGAAACCGGAACTTATGGGATTCTGGAACCTGCAAAAACCTGCCTTCCTGCCCAAATACCTGATGCCATGGTGATTATCCCTGGTTTGGTGTTTTCCGTATCCGGAGACCGGATTGGTTATGGAGGCGGATATTATGACCGTTTTTTGGAACAGGAGCCAGAACATCCTTGTGTTGCCCTTGCTTATCCATTTCAAATAAAAAACAGTATTGCAACAGAAAAAACAGACCGCAGGATTCAGTGGATTGTAACTTCGGATAGAATCATAGAATGCCCACAGGGCGCCTGACAGGAGGGGAGAGAATATGGATTTGACAGAAATCGGACAACGGGCAAAAGCAGCGGCGGCTTATTTAAACAGGCTGGGGGTTGCTGAGAAAAATAAAGGCCTGCAGGAAGCTGCCCGGTCTCTTGTGGAAGGGGAAGCTGAAATTTTAAAGGCAAACTGTATGGATATGGACCGTGCCAGGACAGCTGGAATGAAAAAAGCTTTGCTCGACCGCCTGGAACTAACCCCTGGCCGGATTCAGGCAATGGCGGATGGGCTTATGCAGTTAGTGGCATTGGAGGATCCCACAGGGGAAGTCCTTTCCATGAAAAAACGGCCAAACGGCCTGATGATTGGGCGGAAACGGGTTCCTTTGGGTGTGGTCGGGATAATCTATGAGGCACGCCCCAATGTAACGGCAGATGCCTTTGGCCTGTGCTTTAAAACAGGAAATGCCGTGATATTAAAAGGCGGAAGCGATGCCCTTGAATCCAATAAGGCTGTTGTGCATTGGCTTTCGAAAGGCCTGGAAAAATCAGGAATCCAAAAAGACGTTATCCAGTTAATCACGGATAGGAACCGGGAGACAACAAGGCATTTGATGCGTTTGAATGAATATATCGATGTACTGATTCCCCGCGGAGGCGCCGGGTTGATCCGCACAGTGGTGGAAAACAGCACAATCCCGGTCATTGAGACAGGGACCGGGAATTGCCATATTTATGTGGATGAAGGGGCTGACCTGGAAATGGCCCTGAACATTATAGATAATGCCAAAACACAGAGGATCGGTGTTTGCAATGCCTGCGAATCCCTGGTGGTTCACCGGGCGGAGGCAAAACGTTTTTTGCCTATGCTCTGGAAAAGGATGGAAGAAAAGTCAGTGGAAGTACGGGCAGATGCTGAGGCCTGTGCACTTGTCCCTGGGTTTGTGACGGCATCATCAGAGGATTGGGGAAGCGAATACCTGAATTACATCATTTCATTGAAACTGGTAGGTTCCCTGGAGGAGGCAATCGCACATATCAATCATTACAATACGGGGCATTCGGAATCGATTATCACGAACAATTATGAACATGCCCAGAAATTTTTGGATGAGATTGATGCGGCGGCAGTGTATGTAAATGCTTCTACTCGTTTTACGGATGGAAATGAATTCGGATTTGGGGCTGAAATAGGAATCAGCACACAAAAGCTTCATGCCAGGGGGCCGATGGGGCTGGAAGCCCTTACCACCACAAAATACATTATCTATGGCAATGGGCAGATCCGGGAATAGGGAAAACTCCCCCTTAAACCCCCTCCTTGGCGCCATTGTACCATAAATGTCGAAAAAGGTCAAATTAAGAAATTCTTAAGGAAAATAAAAGATTGGAAAAACAGAAAAAATGTATAATGAAATAACTTTGGATATTCCCATGCAGGAACCAAAAAGGCAGTATTATTATATGGAAAAATGCCGCCAATGTGTCCGGGAACTGGAGAAAGAACGGGGGCATGCTCTGAAATTCTTTGTCCGCACATTTGGGTGCCAGATGAATGCCCGGGATTCGGAAAAACTCCGGGGAATCCTCCTGCAGGCAGGACTGGAAGAGGGTATGGATGAGGAAGCGGATTTTGTGCTCTATAATACCTGCACGGTACGGGATAATGCCAATCAGAAGGTTTATGGCCACCTGGGATATCTTCAGACATTAAAAAAGAAGCATCCTGCAATGAAGATTGCCTTGTGCGGCTGCATGATGCAGGAACCTGCGGTTGTGGAGAAGATTAAGAAAAGCTATGGCTTTGTGGACTTGATCTTTGGCACCCATAACATCTATAAGCTGGCTGAACTTTTATACTGCTGCCTGACAGAAAAAAAGATGGTGGTGGATGTCTGGGATTGTGCGGAAAATGTGGTGGAGGATCTCCCTGCGATGCGCAAATATCCCTTTAAGTCTGGCGTTAATATTATGTATGGGTGCAATAATTTTTGCAGCTATTGCATTGTCCCCTATGTGCGCGGGCGGGAGAGAAGCCGCGACCCAAAAGAGATTCTTGCGGAAATCCGCAGGCTGGCTTTGGATGGGGTGAAAGAAATCATGCTTTTAGGCCAAAATGTAAATTCTTATGGGAAGAACCTTGCAAAACCCATGAGTTTTGCAGAACTTTTGCGCCAGGTAAATGAGGTTGAAGGCATTGAACGGATCCGTTTTATGACCTCCCACCCAAAGGATCTGTCCGATGAGTTGATTGCTGCTATGCGTGACTGTAAAAAGGTGTGCCATCATTTGCATCTGCCCCTTCAGTCCGGAAGCAGCCGGATTCTGAAAGTAATGAACCGGCATTACACAAAAGAACAATATCTGGACTTGGCAGAACGGATCCGGGCAGAGATACCGGATATTTCCCTGACAACGGATATTATTGTAGGTTTTCCGGGGGAAACGGAAGAAGATTTTCAGGAGACCCTTGATGTTGTCCGGAAAATCCGTTATGACAGTGCCTTTACTTTTATCTATTCCAAACGGACAGGAACTGCGGCAGCGGCAATGGAAAACCAGGTGCCGGAAGCTGTGGTAAAAGAACGCTTTGACCGGTTGCTGCGGGAGGTTCAGCAGATTGCGGCTGAGGTATGTGGGCGGGATGTGAATACGGTGCAGCCTGTGCTGGTGGAGTGTGAAAATGACCATCAGCCAGGCTTTGTCAGTGGCCGGCTTGGCAATAATCTGTTAGTCCATTTCCCGGGAGATGCCTCACTGATAGGGAATATTGTGCCTGTAAAATTGACAGAAGCCAAAGGATTTTATTATATTGGAAAAAGAGAAAAAGAAACTGAGGACGGAAGATGAACGGATTATCGCCAATGATGTCTCAGTATATGGAGACTAAAAAGCAATATCAGGATTGTATTCTTTTTTACCGCCTGGGAGATTTTTATGAGATGTTTTTTGAAGATGCGAAAACTGTCTCAAAGGAATTGGAACTTACCCTGACTGGAAAAGAATGTGGATTGGAGGAACGCGCACCTATGTGCGGCGTTCCTTATCATGCGGTGGACACTTATTTGAGCCGGTTGGTACAAAAAGGTTATAAAGTGGCAATTGCGGAACAAATGGAGGATCCGAAGCTGGCCAAAGGGCTGGTGAAACGGGAAGTGATCCGTGTGGTAACTCCCGGAACGATAACCAGTTCCCAGGCTTTGGATGAGACCAGGAACAATTACCTCATGGGGATTGTTTATCTGGGCGATAAGATGGGAGTGGCGGTTGCGGACATTACGACAGGCGATTTCCTGGTAACAGAAGTGGACAATGAACAATCCCTCTGTGATGAAATCCACAAATTTTCTCCCTCGGAGATTGTTTGTAATGATGCTTTTTCCATGTCAGGAATCAGTTTGGAAGAAATGAAAAGCCGCTGCCGTTTTTCCCTGTCCTCTTTGGACTCCCACTTCTTTCAGGAAGAAAGCTGTTGTAAAATCTTGCGTGAACATTTTAAGGTGGGAAGCCTGGAAGGCCTGGGGCTTGCAGATTATGACAGCGGGGTGATTGCTGCCGGCGCTATCCTGCAGTATTTGTATGAAACACAGAAGAACACACTGGATCATATGACCACAATTGTTCCCTATTCCACGGGCAATTATATGGTTCTGGATTCTTCGACAAGGCGGAACCTGGAACTTTTGGACACGATGCGGGAACGCCAGAAAAAGGGCAGTCTCTTGTGGGTGCTTGACAAAACCCGCACAGCTATGGGCGCCAGGCTTTTACGTACCTGGATTGAACAGCCTCTGATTGACAGGGATGCGATATTAAAACGGCAGCAGGCAATTGAGGAACTGAATTTGAATTATATCGGGCGGGAAGAGTTGGGAGAGTATTTAAACCCAATCTATGACCTGGAAAGGCTGATTGGGCGCATTAGTTACAAAACAGCAAATCCCCGCGACCTTTTATCTTTCAGCAATTCGATTGCCATGGTTCCCCATATCAAAAATCTGCTTTCCGAATTCACTTGTGGAAATCTCAAAGCACTTCAAGAAGAGTTGGATTCTTTGGAAGAACTCTGTAGCCTGATTAAACAGGCAATTGTGGAGGAACCGCCTGTCTCTGTCCGGGAAGGCGGCATTATCCGGGAAGGGTACCATGAAGAAGCGGACAAGCTTCGCCATGCCAAAACGGAAGGGAAAACCTGGCTGGCTCAGCTGGAAACCAGGGAACGTGACAAAACCGGAATTAAAAACCTGAAAATCAAATTCAACAAAGTATTTGGCTATTATTTTGAAGTTACCAATTCCTTTAAGGAACTTGTTCCGGAATATTTTATCCGCAAGCAGACCCTGACCAATGCAGAGCGTTACACTACAGATGAATTGAAAAACCTGGAAGATATTATTCTGGGGGCAGAGGATAAACTCTTTTCCTTAGAATATGATCTGTTCTGTGAGGTGAGGGACCGGATCGCGTCGGAGGTGGTCCGCATCCAGAAAACAGCCCGGGCGTTGGCGGCTATTGATGTCTATGTTTCCCTTTCCACGGTAGCTACCAGGAGCAATTACATCAAACCGGCAATCAATGAAAAGGGCGTAATACAGATAAAAGGCGGGCGCCATCCGGTGGTTGAAAGAATGATGGGGAATGACTTTTTTGTATCCAATGATACGTTCCTGGACAATGGCAAGAACAGGATCTCTATCATAACCGGCCCAAATATGGCTGGAAAATCTACTTATATGAGGCAGACTGCCCTGATTGTGGTGATGGCTCAGATGGGAAGTTTTGTACCGGCGGATTCTGCCAATATCGGAATCTGCGACCGTGTCTTTACCCGTGTGGGGGCTTCTGATGATCTGGCTTCCGGCCAGAGCACCTTTATGGTGGAAATGACAGAGGTTGCCAACATCCTCCGCAATGCTACCCGCAACAGCCTGCTTATCCTTGATGAAATCGGGAGAGGCACCAGTACCTTTGACGGCCTGAGCATTGCCTGGGCAGTGGTGGAGCATATCAGCAATACCAGGCTGTTGGGAGCCAAAACCTTATTTGCCACCCATTACCATGAACTGACGGAACTGGAAGGGATTATAAACGGCGTCAATAATTATTGTATTGCTGTTAAGGAAAACGGCGATGACATTGTTTTTCTAAGGCGGATTGTCCGGGGCGGGGCTGACAAGAGTTATGGGATCCAGGTGGCAAAGCTTGCCGGGGTGCCGGAATCAGTGATTGCACGGGCAAAGGAATTAGTGGAAGAACTGGTTGCCTCGGACCTGACATCAAAAACCCGGGAAATTGCTGAGGTCAGCGCAAATATTACCAGCCGCAAGGCAGTGGCAAAGCCTGATGAAGTGGAGTTAAGGCAGCTTACCCTCTTTGATACGGTTCGTGAAGATGATATCATTAAAGAAATAAAGGAACTGGAACTGGGGCGGATGACACCGATTGATGCATTGAATACCTTATACCGTTTCCAGACAAAGCTGAATAACCGATGGACAGCAGAGGAAAAGGAGACATAATAATATTATGTAAACATGTGGAGGTAGATCATGCCAAAGATACAAATCCTAGACCAGAATACCATTAATAAAATTGCTGCCGGTGAAGTCATTGAACGGCCGGCCTCCGTGGTCAAAGAACTGATGGAAAATGCGATTGACGCGAAGGCCTCCGCCATCACTGTGGAAATCCGCGATGGCGGAATTTCTTTTATCCGGGTGACGGACAATGGCTGCGGGATTTTGGCTGATGAAATTCCCATGGCATTTTTGCGGCATTCCACCAGCAAAATCCGCACAGTGGAAGATTTGTTTTTGGTATCTTCCCTGGGATTCCGGGGAGAAGCCCTCTCCAGTATTGCCGCCGTGGCCCAGGTGGAGGTTATTACCCGTACCTGCGGTAATCTGACAGGGATCCGTTACCAGATTGAGGGTGGTGTGGAAAAAGGCATGGAAGAAATCGGGGCTCCGGAAGGGACTACTTTTATTGTACGAAATTTGTTCTACAATACTCCGGTACGCAAAAAATTTTTGAAAACAGCCATGACAGAAGGGGCGCATGTGGGTGATTTGGTGGAAAAAATTGCCTTGTCCCATCCGGAGATCTCGGTCCGCTTCATTCAGAATAACCAGAATAAGCTTTACACTTCCGGGAACCATAGCCTGAAAGATATTATTTATACCATATATGGAAGAGAGATTGCGGCCAACCTTCTGCCGATACAGGCCGGCTATGAGGCAATCTCTGTCAACGGATTCGCCGGAAAGCCGGTCATTGCCCGGAATAACCGGTTTTTCGAAAATTATTTTATTAACGGACGTTACATTAAAAGCAAAATTATCGGCAAGGCGATAGAGGAAGCCTACCGTCCTTTTATGATGCAGCACAGGTATCCCTTTACCTTGCTGCATTTGCAGATAGAACCGGAACTGTTGGATGTTAATATCCATCCCACCAAAATGGAATTACGGTTCCAGAATGGAGAAGCGGTTTTTCATGCCGTGCAGGATGCAATTACAAAAGTGCTGATGCACAAGGAACTTATTCCGCAGGTGGAGCCGGGAACAGAGAAAAGAAATGAAAAACCTTCTGTACCTCCCCGGCAGCAAAACAAGACGAAAACCCCATCATTCCCGGAGCCTTTCGAAAAACAGCGTATGCTACAATGGCAGGAGACAAACAGCGCCGGCACAGGGCCGGAAAGGGTTGCGGAAGAAACTGCCGGTTACTGCGTTAAGAAAATCCCGGAACCCGTGGAAAAACAGATATCCAAACCAGCCCGGCAAATGGATCTTTTTGAGGAACGCCTCCTGGAACCAGCCTCCCGCCTCCGGCACAAGCTGATCGGCCAGCTTTTCGATACTTATTGGCTGGTAGAATTCAATGACCAATTGTATATTATTGACCAGCACGCTGCCCACGAAAAAGTCTTGTATGAACAGACAATGGCGGCCCTGGCTCTTCGGAAGCAGTCCGGCCAGATAGTGGATCCCCCCATTATCCTGACCCTTGGAGGCCGGGAATCGGCACTTTTCGAAAAACACCGGCAGGTTTTCAGGGACATGGGATTTGAGATTGAGCATTTCGGAGGCCGGGAGTATGCTGTCCGGGCAGTTCCGGACAATCTGTTTTCCCTTGCCCATAGAGAACTCCTGATGGAAATTATGGACGGATTGTCAGAGGATGCCGCCTTTGCAGGTTCCACAATGATCTATGAAAAGGTGGCCTCCATGTCCTGCAAGGCTGCCGTCAAAGGCAACCACTCTATGAGTTTTCCGGAGGCAGACCAGCTGATTGATCAGCTGTTAAAACTGGAAAATCCATATGCCTGCCCCCATGGGCGTCCCACCATTATTTCCATGAGCAAGCATGACCTGGAAAAGAAATTTAAACGTATCGTATAAACAATCAGAGGGGAAATGATATGAAACAGCCATTAATCGTATTGACAGGCCCTACTGCCGTTGGCAAAACTTCCCTGTCCATTCAGCTTGCTCAGGCATTGGATGGTGAAATTATCAGTGCTGACTCCATGCAGGTGTACCGTCATATGGATATCGGTTCTGCGAAAGTTACGGATCAGGAAATGAAAGGTGTCCCGCACCACCTGATTGACATTTTAGAGCCTTGGGAAGACTTTAACGTGGCTATTTTCCAATCCATGGCAAAACAGGCCTTGTCTGATATCTATGGCCGGGGCCATATTCCCATTGTGGCCGGGGGCACGGGATTTTATATCCAGGCCCTGCTTTATGACATTGATTTTAAAAAAAACGAGAGTGATTCCTCTGTGCGGGAAGAACTGGAAAACATAGCCCAAACCCAGGGAAACGAATATTTGCATCAGCTGTTAACGGAGGCAGATCCTGATGCAGCAGCCCAGATCCATGCCAACAACCAAAAACGCGTAATCCGGGCTTTGGAATATTACAAACTCACCGGGCAGAGGATTTCAGAACACAACCAGCAGGAACGGGAAAAGGAATCCCCCTACCGGTTCTATTATTATGTTTTAAACTGTGACAGGGCTCGCCTGTACCAAAGGATTGACCAGCGCGTGGATCAGATGATGGATGTGGGTTTGGTGGCTGAGGTGGAAAAATTGCGTGATATGGGATGCTGCCGTGGCATGACATCCATGCAAGGCCTTGGTTATAAAGAAATCCTGGATTACCTGAATCAGGAATGCAGCCTAGAGGAAGCAGTCAGGGTATTAAAACGTGATACCCGGCATTTTGCCAAGCGCCAGCTGACCTGGTTTAAGCGGGAGCGGGAGGTTCGGTGGCTGCAGCTGGAAGATTTTGGCTGTGACCCTGGACTTGTATTGGAACACATACTGGAAGAATTCCGCCAGGGAGAAAAGACAGCAAAAAAGAACGAGCAGAAGGAGAGTGCTTTTGATGAGATTGGAACAGATGTATGAAGCAATGGGAATCCGGCATAATATTTTATCTTATGCCCGGGATATTGAAAATGACTTAAAAGAAAGGTTTTCCCTTATTGATGAGACGGCCGAATATAATCAGATGAAAGTGATCCGTGCCATGCAAAAAGCCAGGGTCAGTGATATCCACTTTGCTGCTACTACAGGCTATGGCTACAATGACTTGGGAAGGGATACCCTGGAGGAGGTCTATGCACAAACCTTTCATGGGGAAAGTGCATTGGTCCGGCCACAGCTGATTAGCGGAACCCATGCCTTGCATGTGGCTCTTTCCGGCAACCTGCGTCCCGGTGATGAATTGCTGTCGCCGGTAGGAAAGCCCTATGACACCCTGGAAGAAGTCATAGGAATACGCGATTCCGTAGGTTCCCTAAAGGAATACGGCGTGACATACCGCCAGGCAGACCTCTTAGAGGACGGTTCCTTTGATTTTGACGGGATCCGCCAGGCCATCAATGATAGGACACGCCTGGTAACCATCCAGCGTTCCAAAGGGTATGCCACCCGTCCGACCTTGTCTGTGGATAAAATCAGGGAACTGATTTCCTTTATCAAAAGCATAAAACCAGATGTGATATGCATGGTGGATAACTGTTATGGGGAGTTTGTTGAACGTATGGAGCCAACTGAAGTGGGGGCGGATATGATTGTCGGCTCCCTGATCAAAAACCCAGGAGGCGGGCTGGCTCCCATCGGAGGATATATTGTGGGGAGGAAGGATTGCATTGACCGGGCTTCCTACCGGCTGAGTGCCCCTGGTTTAGGCAAAGAGGTCGGCGCCAGCCTGGGAATGAACCAGCCCTTTTTCCAGGGGCTGTTTTTGGCGCCGACAGTGGTGGCCGGGGCTTTAAAAGGTGCGGTTTTTGCCGCCAACATCTATGAACGGCTGGGTTTTTCCGTTACCCCCGATTCCAGCCAGACACGGCATGATATTATCCAGGCAATTACATTTGGGACACCGGAAGCAGTCATCGCATTTTGCCAGGGCATTCAGGCAGCAGCACCTGTAGACAGTTTTGTCATCCCTGAGCCTTGGGATATGCCTGGATATGATGCGCCGGTGATTATGGCAGCAGGTGCCTTTGTGCAAGGCTCTTCGATTGAGTTAAGTGCGGATGCCCCGATTAAAGAGCCCTATGCCGTCTATTTCCAGGGCGGCCTGACCTGGTATCATGCTAAGCTGGGAATTCTGATGTCCCTGCAGAAACTGGCAGATGCAAAAATTGTGGAAATCCCAAATGTACATTAAACTTTTCTAAACTGCCCTATTTTTGTATACACAAAATTGATTTTGTGGTAGAATAAGTAAATGTATCTCGTTTTTTCCAGCTGCGTACAGGGAGAGTCACGTGGAAGGAAAGGGTGAGGACAATGAAAATAAAAGATATTCCCAATGATGACAGGCCTTATGAGCGTTGTCTGAGGGAAGGGCCGGAGAAACTGAGCGATGTGGAACTTTTGTCAATCATCATACGAAATGGTTTTAAAGATTCCAATTCCTTAGATCTTGCTTCACATATTCTGGCTTTGAATTATCCGAAGGACGGCATCCTGGGGCTTTTGCATCTGACCTTGCCTGAGTTGACGTCGGTTAAGGGGATTGGAGTTGTCAAAGGGATTCAGCTTCTGTGTATCGGAGAACTGTCACGGCGTATCTGGAAACGGAAAACCAGGGAAAAGGCTTTGGTCTTCAGGGATCCGGGGACAGTGGCGGAATACTTCCAGGAAGATATGCGGCATATGGAGCAGGAACAATTTTACATCATGCTGTTCAATACCCGGCAGATGCTGATCCGGGACATCCTGATCTCGAAAGGAACAGTCAATGCTTCCCTTGCCACTCCTAGGGAGATTTTTATTGAAGCACTCCGATACCAGGCAGTCAGCCTGATCCTGGTTCATAACCACCCAAGCGGAGATCCCGAACCAAGCAAAGATGACATCATGCTGACGCGGCGTGTTTTAGAAGCAGGGCGCGTGATTGGGATTGCCCTGCAGGATCATGTAGTAATCGGAGAATACTCTTATGTAAGTATGAAAGAACGGGGATTATTATAGATGGAATCAAGACGCAGCAAATATATTCTGGTTGGTTTGTCCATATTCTGCCTTTTGCTGATTGTGGTCACTTCATTCCGCGACAGTTTTCTGGAACCTCTGCGCACGGGGGTCGGCTATTTCCTTATTCCTGTGCAGTCAGGGGTAAACCGTGCCGGAACCCTGATTTATAATGAAATCACGGATTACAGCCGGTTTAAAGGGGCGGTGGAGGAAAACCGGCGCCTGCATGAGCAGATTGATGGTTTGGTGGAAGAGAACAGCCGGCTGCAGGCAGAACAGTTTGAACTGCAGCGGCTGCGGGAGTTGTACCAGCTGGATCAGGAATATCAGCAATATGAAAAAATTGGTGCACGGGTCATTGCCAAAGATTCCGGTGCCTGGTTCCAGGTCTTCCGGATTAATAAAGGGTCTGCTGACGGCGTCCGGGTGGACGCCAATGTGATTGCCGGCGGCGGCCTGGTAGGCATTGTGACAGATGTGGGGGCAAACTATGCCACCGTCCGTTCCATTATTGATGATGTAAGCCGCGTCAGCGGCATGGCTCAGCAATCCGGGGATACTTGCTTCGTGGAAGGGGATCTGACACTGTTTTCCGAAGGGCGGCTGCGCATCAGTAAGATTACCAAGGATGGTGATGTGAAGGACGGCGACCGGATAGTTACTTCAAACATAAGTTCCAAGTATCTGCCGGGGCTGCTGATCGGTTATGCCACCGATATTACCACGGACAGCACCCGCCTTACCAAATCCGGTTACCTTGTGCCGGCTGCCAGTTTCCATAACCTTCAGGAGGTTCTGGTGATTCTTGAATTAAAAGAAGATGAGGCAGACGGTGAAATGCCCTTGGGGCTGGGAGATCAGGAATGAAGCGTATTCTTTTAAATGTTTTGCTGATGCTGTTGGCATTCACGATCCAAAGCGGTATTTTCCCGCTGCTGCCTTTTTTTGCGGCAACGCCTAATTTGCTGCTGATCCTGACTTTTTCCTTTGGTTTTATCTATGGAAAAGAAGCAGGCATGTGGTATGGGCTTCTGGCAGGGATCCTGCTGGATCTTTTCTATAGCGGGCCGTTTGGTTTTTATACCTTGTTATTTATCCATATTGGCTATGCCAATGGAATATGCACCAAATATTATTATGAGGATTATATTACTTTACCTTTAATCCTCAGCCTGGTAAACGAACTGGCTTATAATTGTTATATCTATGTATTTAGTTTCCTGATTCGGAACCGGCTTGACTTCCTTTATTATTTTGGGGAAATCATCCTGCCGGAAACCATTTTCACGGTAGTAGCCACACTGTTGATTTACCGGTTTTTCCTTTTTACAAACAGAAGGCTGGAAGAACTGGAAAAAAGGAGAGATTGATTAAAGGATGCTTAAAGATTTACTGGAAATACTTCAGGAGTTGTTCCACCGGATTGCCGGTTCCCGCCTCTTTGCGCTGGGACTTGTCTATACCGGGATGTTCTGCCTTTTGATTGTAAAGCTGTTCAACCTGCAGATTGTAGCTGGTGAAAATTTTCTAAATGAGTATGAAAGGCTGACACAAAGGGAAGTTTCTATCCCTGGCACCCGGGGGAACATCTATGACTGCAACGGATATCTTCTGGCTTATAATGAACCGGCCTATTCCGTAACGATCCAGGATACCGGCGCTTATCCGGACTCTGCCTCAATGAACGCCATGCTGCTGCGCCTGGTCCGCATTTTGAAAAAACATGGCTATGCCATCCAGGGCAAGCTGGAAATCGGGCTGGACGAGGGGGGCAGGATGATTTACACCAGCAGTTCAGAAGCCGCAAGACAGCGTTTCCTCCGGGATTATTACGGCCTTCGTTCGGTGGACGAACTGAATGCCCCTGACGGCAAGTATCCCACAGCCGTTGGGGCGCGGGATCTCCTCAAGGAACGCTGGGAACGCTATAAACTGGACGAGATGAAGGATGAACGCGGAAATCCTTTGCTGTTGACGGATGAGGAGGCTTTGGATATATTTAATATCCGTTACACAATGTCTTTGACTGCCTATAAAAAATATGAGGCAATTCCCATTACCTCACATGTGGACGAAGAAACGATGGCTGAGATCCTGGAGAATGCCTGGCAGCTGCGGGGAGTCAATATCGAAGAGACCACTGTGCGGGTGTACAATGACAGTATTTATTTTGCTCCCATTATCGGCTACACCGGCAAAATGCAGGAAGAGCACCTGGAAGAATTGAAAAAAGAAAATCCGGAATATGAACTCAACGATATTGTCGGCCGTACCGGGATTGAATATAAAATGGAATCTAAGCTTCAGGGCGGAAAAGGCTACAGAAATCTGATTGTAAATAATATGGGCAGTATCATGGAGGTCGTATCAGAGACGGAGCCAACCACGGGAAACGACATTTACCTGACTATTGACCGTGAACTCCAGATCGGCATTTATCACCTGATTGAACAACAGCTGGCCGGTATCCTGGTAGATAAACTGAAAAATTATGATGTTGAGGTGACCTCCACAACCGATGCCTCCAAGATCGAAATTCCTATCAAGGATGCCTATTACCAGTTAATCAATAACAATGTGCTGTCCCTGGATGCGATGGCTGCAGAAGATGCCTCTGGGATTGAACAGGAGATTTACCATAGCTTTTCTTCCAGCAAGGAACGGATCCTGGAGCAGCTAAGGCAGGAACTGATGAGCGAGCATGCTACCATTATGAAAGATCTGCCCAAGGATATGATGGCCTATATGGTCTATATTTATAATTATCTGTCAGGTGAGACGGTAGGGATTATAAAAAGGGACAGCATTGACACAGAAAGTGCGGCTTACCTGGCATGGAAGGATGATGAGATCAGCCTGCGGGATTATATCTATGCAGGAATTGCCGATAATTGGATTGACACCACACATCTGGATGTGGGGAACAAATATTCCAATGCCGATTCCATCTATGAAGTCCTGGTGGACACAGTATTGGAAGAACTGCGGTCAGACAGCCGTTTCGATAAACGGATATGCCGTTATTTGGTCAATGATGAGATCATCACCGGCCGCCAGCTTTGCCTGGCTCTTTATGCCCAGGGGGTGCTGCCCTATGATGAGCAGCAGATACATCTGTTAACTTCCAACGGGAATAACTATGCCTATGATTTTATGATTGACCGGATATCCAATATTGATATCACCCCGGCACAACTGGCTTTGGACCCCTGCACCGGCAGCGTGGTGATCACTGATGTGAATACCGGTGAGGTAAAGGCATTGGTTACCTACCCAAGCTATGATAATAACCGGCTTTCAGGAACTGTGGATGCCACTTACTTTAACCAACTCCAGGAAGATCTTTCTCTTCCTATGTACAATAATGCTACTCAGGCACAGAAAGCGCCAGGATCCACTTTTAAGCCCATCACGGCTATCGCCGGGGCTGAGGAGGGTGTGGTCACATTGGATGAGACCATCGATTGTACCGGTGTCTATGATGTTGTGACCCCAGATATCAAATGCTGGATTTACTGGGGGAAACATGGGCCGCTGAATCTGGTAGGAGGAATCCAGAACTCCTGCAACTATTATTTTGCAGAAGTCGCACACCGGCTTTCTACCGATGAAAACGGGATATATTCCACGGAGCGGGGGCTGGAAACCCTGCGCAAATATGCGTCCATGTTTGGGTTGGATCGGCCGTCCGGAGTAGAAATTTCAGAGTTGGAGCCTCACATGTCCACAGAGGATCCCGAGCGTTCCGCCATGGGACAAGGTACAAACCGTTATTCCAATATCCAGCTATCCCGCTATGTGGCGGCGTTGGCTAACCGGGGAACGGTATTTGATTTAAGCCTGTTAGACAAGATGACCGATTCCAAGGGGGAGTTGATTGAAGATTTTTCCCCAAAGGTCACCGGCCATATCGATATCCAGGATTCTACCTGGGATGCTGTACAGCAGGGAATGTACAATGTAATTTATGAGGGTAGTTCAAGACGCATTTTCCGTGACCTGGAAGTAGAGATTGCTGGCAAGACCGGTACTGCCCAGGAAGTAAAAACCCGGGGGAACCATGCCTTTTTCATCTCTTACGGCCCTTATACAAACCCGGATATCTGTGTGACTACGAATATCCCTTATGGATATTCCTCTGCCAACGCCGCTTCACTGGCAAAGAACGTGTATCGGTTTTATTATGGTTATACAGATCTTGATTACATCATGGATCATGGTGCTATTGGGGTTTCCAATGTCACAATCGGTGATTAGCCTGCTAAAAAGGAGGCAAAAAAGAGGATTTACAAAGGAAGGCTGCGAGGGCAGCCTTCCGGAAAGAGGGGAGCAAGTTGAAAAGCAGAGTAGTGATCAAAAGCAGCAGGTCGGGGATGAGTGTGATTCTGGATCCGGACTGTACTTTCGAAGAACTTCTGTCTGACATTGCAGCAAAATTTCGGGAAAATGCCCGTTTTTGGGGGAGCGTCCAGATGGCGCTGATGCTGGAAGGAAGGGAACTGACTGCCGGAGAAGAATTTCAGATTGTCAACACCATCACAGAGAACTCAAGCGTTGAGATTCTCTGCCTGATTGACCAGGATGCACAGAGGATAGAAAGATGTGAAAAAGCACTGAACCAGAAACTGATGGAACTTTCTTACCGTACCGGGCAATTTTACCGCGGAGACTTACACCGGGGGGAATCCCTGGATTCGGAAGCCAGCGTTGTCATTATCGGAGATGTGCTTCACGGGGCCCGGGTAACTGCCCGGGGCAATATCATTATACTGGGAAGCTTAAAAGGAACTGCCCATGCCGGTATTTCCGGCAATGAGGAATCTGTGATTGTGGCACTGGAAATGGCTCCCTTGCAGCTGAAAATCGGTGCCTGCAGCCATCAGTATGGCGACAAAGGCCGCAAATTGGGCAAAGGTGCTATGACCGCCTATGTCGAAAACGGTAATATTTGTACGAAACCAATGAAAAAAAGCTTTTTAAATATGATAAATTTCAATTAACACTGGAAAAATCTTAAATTATAAGGTAGAATATAAGTGAGTATTTATTGTTATTTTTCAGGAGGCGTTCTATGAGTGAAGTCATTGTAATTACTTCTGGAAAAGGCGGGGTTGGCAAGACAACTACCACAGCAAACATTGGGACTGGCCTGGCTCTTCTTGGCTTCCGCACCGTATTGATTGATACCGATATCGGGCTGCGGAACCTGGATGTGGTTATGGGGCTGGAAAACCGGATTATTTATAATCTGGTTGATGTGGTGGAAGGTAATTGCCGGATGAAACAAGCCCTGATAAAAGACAAAAGATATCCGAATTTATATCTTCTTCCTTCTGCCCAGACACGGGACAAGACAGCAGTCAATCCCGGGCAGATGCGCAAATTGACAGAAGATTTACAGGAGGATTTCGATTATATACTTCTTGATTGCCCTGCCGGGATCGAACAGGGTTTTCAAAATGCGATAGCCGGTGCAGACCGCGCCTTGGTGGTAACGACACCGGAAGTATCTGCTATCCGGGATGCAGACCGGATCATTGGATTGCTGGAGGCAGCCGACATGAGGAATGTGGATCTGATCGTCAACCGGATCCGGATGGATATGGTCCGGCGGGGCGATATGATGTCCATTGATGATGTTGCGGATATCCTGGCAGTCAATATCATCGGCGCTGTTCCTGACGACGAGGATATTGTTGTTTCCACGAACCAGGGAGAACCTCTGGTGGATACGGACTCCCTTTCCGGACAGGCATTTTTAAATATCTGCAAAAGGATTACTGGAGAAGCGGTTCCTTTGCTAGATTTAAATCCTCAGCGTGGTTTATTGCTCAGGCTCTCCGATTTCCTCAAAAGGGCGTAGGAGGGTGGTGCAATGGGACGGATATTTTGTTTTCACAAAAGCAATTCCGGAAGAATCGCCACCAGCCGTTTAAAAATGATGTTGATATCAGATCAATCCGGATGTGCCCCTGGCTTGATAGAAGGGCTTCGGGAAGAACTGGTTGAAGTATTATCCCGCTATATCGAATTTGATTCCGGGAAAATCGAACTCTGTGTGACCCGTACGGAATGTGCTGAAAGCAAGGATATGATCTCAGCTATCTCTGCCATAATTCCGATCCGGCGTTTTACCAATATGAGGAAGGAATAATGTTTTTTGATTACGAATTCAAAAATTACAATATTCGATTAATACTTTATATACTGATATTGAATATACTAGGTGTCCTGGTCATCAACAGTGCGACAGGGCAGGACAGTGCCCTGATCAGCAAGCAGATTATGGGTATTGTGGTAGGGCTTATTATTGCCATTGTCCTGTCCCTTCTTGATTACCACAGGATTACATCCATGGCGACCTTGGTTTATATCTCCTGTGTGATCGGGTTGCTTGCCGTACTTTTTTTCGGCGAGAATGTAAACAATGCCACACGATGGCTGAAGCTTCCCGGTATCGGACAGATTCAGCCATCTGAATTTGTTAAGGTAGGCCTGATTGTGTTTTTTGCCTGGTTTTTTAACAAAAAGCAGGAAAAACTCAATTATCTTACAACCCTTCTACTGGCAGGAGTTCTTTTGTTAGTAGTGTTTGGGCTGATATATGAAGAACCGGATCTTTCAACCGGTTTGGTAATTGTTTTTGTATTTACTTGTATGCTGTTTGCTGCGGGATTAAGTTACCGCTGGATTATTGGGGCATTGGCAGTACTTATCCCTGTGGGTTTGCTTTTTATCTATCTGCTGCAATATGATATGGTTCCTTTTTTGAAAGGGTATCAGGCGCGGCGGATCCTGGCCTTTTTCTTTAAGGAGCAATATGCGGAAGCAAACCTTCAGCAAGATAATTCCATTATGGCAATCGGTTCAGGCATGCTTCATGGCAAAGGGCTGAATTATACTGCGAATTCCGTGAAAAACGGGAATTTTTTGTCGGAAGAACAAACGGATTTTATCTTTGCTGTAATTGGAGAAGAATTAGGTTTTATCGGATGTACAGCAGTAATTTTTTTGATTGCATTGATCGTATTTGAATGCTTGATTATGGCAGCCAGGACCAGGGATATGGCTGGCCGGCTGTTATGTGTGGGAATGGCAGCATTGCTGGCGTTTCAGAGTTTTTCCAATATAGCTGTGGCAACCGGTGTGTTTCCAAATACCGGACTGCCTCTTCCTTTTATCAGCTATGGGGTCAGTTCTCTGATAAGCATGTATGTAGGAATCGGAATAACCCTTAATGTTGGACTTCAAAGAAAAATCAGTAACTAAAAAAGGAGGGTTTTACTTATGAACATCGGATTGATCGCGCACGATGCCAAGAAAAAATTAATGCAAAACTTTTGTATTGCTTACCGGGGTATTTTGAACAAACATGAACTTTTTGCAACAGGGACTACCGGCAGGCTGGTGGAAGAGGTTACCAATCTGAATATCCATAAATATCTGGCTGGCCATTTAGGCGGCCAGCAGCAGATTGCTGCACAGATTGAGCACAATGAGATGGATCTGGTGATTTTCCTGCGGGATCCCCTGACATCCAAGTCCCATGAACCGGATGTCAACAATGTGGTAAAATTATGTGACACCTACAATATTCCGCTTGCCACGAACCTTGCCACTGCAGAACTTTTGATCAAGGCATTGGATCGTGGGGATCTGGAATGGCGTGAGATTTACCGATAGGAGAACTGGATTGAACGGATATCATAAGATTTTATTGATTGGGGTGTTGGCGGCATGCCTGGTTTTGCCGGGCTGCGGACAGTCCGGTGAAGCAGAAAGTTTCTCCTATCCGATGGAAGAGCGATTCCAAATGTTAGCATCCCTTACTTCTTCGGATGACATACGGAAAGCAGAAACATTTGCTTCGGATTTATGTGTGGTTATGGATGGAGTGCCGCTGGCCGACAGTTCTGTGGGGGCAAAGGCCGCTGGCCTTTTTTCCTTGGAAGACCACACTGTGCTTCTGGAACGGAATGTTTTTGAGCGGTTATACCCAGCCAGCACTACCAAGGTAATGACAGCATTGGTGGCAATCCGTTATGGAAATCTGCAGGAAGAGAGTAATCTCAAGCAAAAAGTTACCATAGGGCAGGAATCTGTAATTACAGAAGCAGGTGCATCCCTTGCCCATATCAACCCAGGGGATGTGTTAACGATGGAGCAGCTTTTGTATGGTTTGATGCTGCCTTCCGGCAACGATGCAGGTGCGGCAATTGCCGTACATATTTCAGGCAGCATAGAAGAATTCGCCAAGCTTATGAATCAGCAGGCGCAGGAAATCGGAGCCACAGGCACCCATTTTGTGAATCCCCATGGGCTCCATGATGAACAGCATTACACAACCGCTTATGATTTATATCTGATTTTCCAGGAAGCATTGAAAGAACCATTGTTCCGGAAGCTTATTTCCTCCGGAAGTTATACGGCAGAATATACAGATGCCCAGGGACAGCCTAAAAGCCAGACCTGGAATAATAGTAACCAATTCCTGATTGGCCAGCAGCCTATGCCAAGCGGTCTTTTTCCCTTGGGAGGAAAGACCGGCACTACACAGGCTGCCGGAAGCTGCCTGATTATGGCAAGCCGTGATAAAGAAGGGCGCGAATATATATCCGTGGTAATGAAAGCAGAAAACCGTCAGTCTCTTTACCAGGACATGACAAATATAATTCAGAATATTGTCAATTAGTGATTGCTTAATCCGCAAAATTATACTATAATTGTTTTATGGGAATTAGATTTTTTTTACAAATATTGTAAGTCCAAGGAGGAGATTAATATGGTGCAGATTATCGCAGGCAACAAGGGGAAAGGGAAAACCAAACATTTGTTGGATATGGCGAATAACACAGTTAAAACAGCTGCCGGTTCCATCGTCTATCTGGATAAAAGTTCTAAACACATGTATGAATTAAACAATCGGATCCGTTTGATCAATGTCAACAAATTCCCGATTAACAACAGCCAGGGATTTGTTGGATTTATCAGTGGGATCATCTCTCAGGATCACGATATTGAGACCATGTTTTTGGATAGCTTTTTGAAGCTTGCCTGCCTGGAGGGAGAAGATATCAGTGAAACCATTGCGGTTCTGGAAAAACTCAGTGCTGAATACGGCGTGAATTTCGTACTTAGCATCTCTATGGATGCCCATGAGATGCCGGAAGCGATACAGAAAGACGTGATCATTTCTCTGTAAGTAAGATAGATACAAAAGGGGACTTGAAAACAGGTCCCCTTTTTTGTATCATAGGAAAGTTCGTCCTATGATACAAAACGCTCCGCTCTGGATCGCACTGCGGCGGAAAGGAATTATGTCGCTGAAGCGACCCGCCGCAGGCGGAGAATCCTGGGAAGCAGGATTCTTATTTATTACGGTGTATCTGGCAAAATAGGGAAATATGAATTTGCCAGATGATCAATCTGCCGGAGGAAAAGATTTTGCGCAGAAAAAAAGGAACTTCAAAAGTGCAGGCACAATACCGCCGACCTCTGAACATCAATGTGGGAATGATTATATTTGCTATTATTTTTATCTATTTGGCATTCTGTGTCTACACTTATGCGAAAAAAGAAAAAGTACAATTTTATGAGGTGGTGGAAGGGGATATTGTCACTGACCACGGATATACCGGCCTTATTCTCAGGCAGGAATCTGTCCAGTATACCGACAGGGCCGGATATATCCATTATTATGTACGGGAAGGAAAGCGGGCAGCAGTAGGATCCCGTATTTATTCTATTGACGAAACCGGGAACTTAGCCTCCCTTCTGAAAGAACAGAACGAAAACAATGCTGTCCTCACAAATGATAATCTGTCAGAAATAAAACGTCAGTTAACCCAGTTCTCAATGAATTATTCTGACCTGACTTATGATATATCCTACTCCCTTTATTCTTCGCTGAATGCCTCTGTGTCAGAGTATGTTAATTTCAACACTTTAGAAAGCTTAGACAGCATTATGGAGCAGACAGGGGCTGTCTTTTGGCAGGTACAGGCACCGGCTTCCGGGGTAGTATCTTACGCTATTGACCGGTATGAGGGAATGGAGGCCTCGGAAATCTCAGCAGCAGATTTTGAACGTACCGGATATTCAAAGGAAATCACAAAAGCAGGACAACGTATTGCTGCTTCCGATGCTGTTTACAAATTGGTTACCTCTGACGACTGGAGTATCCTTTTTCCCCTGTCAGAAGAACAATTGGCAGAGTATGAGGGAAAAACATCGCTCCATGTGATATTTAATTCAAGGAACCTGGAAACAGAAGGTGACTTTTCTGTCATAACCGGATCCGATGGCAATCCTTATGGAAAGCTGGATTTTAACCAGTATATGGTACAATTTATCAGTGACCGTTTTGTGAATTTTGAAGTAGAGACAGAGCATCTGGATGGTTTGAAAATTCCGGTGACTTCTGTGACCTCCAAAGATTTCTACCTGATTCCCGTGGATTACCTGGCACAGGGAGGCAATAGCAATGACACAGGTTTCCTGAAGGCAGTTTATAACGAAAACGGCTCTTCTGTGGAGTTTGTCCCGGTAACTATTTACAATTCCACCGATGAGTATTATTATATAGAGACAGGAGAAAAAAGCCCCTTTAAGCTTGGTGACTTTGTCGTCAAGCCCGACTCGGATGACAGATATCAGATCGGTGCCATTGATTCTTTACAAGGCGTATATAATATTAATAAGGGATATGCTGTATTTAAATTAATTGAAATTCTAAAATCCAATGAAGAGTATTATACTGTCCAAAAAGGCATGAGTTATGGATTGTCAGTATATGACCATATTGTACTGGATGCTGATACTGTCTATGAAGGGCAGCTGATCTATCAATAAATGTGCTATCATATAAAAAGCTAAATAACGGAGTAAAAACGATGAAAGAGACCATCTTGGAAAATCTTAAACAAGTACATGCAAATATTCTTTCTTCCTGTGCCAGATGCGGCAGGGATCCCAAAGAGGTAACCTTGATTGCCGTCAGCAAAACGAAACCACTGCAGGCACTTCAGGCGGCCTATGACTGTGGGGAAAGGAATTTCGGTGAAAACAAGGTGCAGGAAATTCTTCAAAAAGCACCTATGCTGCCAGATGATCTCTGTTTCCATATGATCGGCCATTTGCAGCGCAACAAGGTGCGGCAGCTTCTTCCCTATGTCACCATGATCCATTCCGTGGATTCCCTTAGGCTGGCTTCTGAAATCCAGCAGGAAGCAGAGCGGATCGGGAAAGTTGTGGATATCCTATTGGAAGTGAACGTGGCACAGGAAGAAAGTAAATTTGGGTTTGCCGTGAATGAGGTTTTGGATGCAGTTCTGCAAATCAGCCGGTTTCCCAATGTTCGGGTATGTGGCCTCATGACAATTGCACCATTTGTCGAGAATTCTGAACAAAATCGGCCAGTTTTTCAAAAATTATTTCAATTATATGTTGACATCAAACACAAAAACATTGATAATACTAGTATGAGCGTTCTTTCTATGGGAATGACCGGCGATTACCAGGTGGCCATAGAAGAGGGGGCGACCATGATTAGAGTCGGCACCGGTATTTTTGGTGTCAGATGAGAAATGGAGAGTAGATAAGTATGAGCCTGATTAGCAAACTGATGGAGATAACTCGGTTAAACGACGACGAGGATGATGACTACTTTGGACCGGAAGATGATTATGAGCAGGACAGGCCAAGCAGAAGAAATACATTCAGCAATTCCAGAGACGATATGGATGAGGAGGAAGAAGAACCAAGGCCACGTTTTTTTTCACGTTCATCTTCAAAAGTTGTACCAATGAGAAAAGCGATGGAGGTTTCTATGATTAAACCAACCTCCATTGAAGATGCAAGAGATATTTGTGATTTTTTACTGGATGGTAAGGCTGTGGTACTGAATATGGAAGGGATCCACATGGAGGTTGCTCAAAGGATTATTGATTTTACCTCTGGTGCCACCTATTCTATGAACGGGAACCTTCAGAAAATTTCCAGTTATATATTTATTGCCACTCCGGAATCCGTGGAACTGTCCGGTGATTTCCAGGATCTGTTGGGCAATGCGAACCTGGATGTTTCCGGCATGAATATCCGATTATAGCCTATGTATCAGACAAGCTTTATTATAGGAAAAAGGCAGACAATTTTCCGCTGTGTTTGGGGGGATTGTTTGCTTTCTTGTTGTTATTTTAAAAGAAAGAGGAAATCACATGACGGACAGGATTACCGTACACAGAGATGGAAAAGATATCTATGATATAATATTGGAACATTCTTTTGCCCGATTGGGAGAAGAGGTTTCCCGGCTTGGGATAAACGGGCGTAAAATATGCATTGTCAGTGACAGCAACGTTGCCCCGATTTATCTGGATGCAGTAAAAGAACAGCTGACCCCTTACTGCCATACTATGGGCTCCTTTGTTTTCCCGGCTGGGGAAGAGCAGAAGAATCTGGATACTGTACGTGACTTATACCGTTATCTGATTTGTCACCACTATGACCGTAAAGATGTCCTGGTAGCATTGGGGGGCGGGGTAGTTGGGGATCTCTGCGGTTATTCCGCAGCTACTTATCTGCGCGGGATCCGGTTCATCCAAGTGCCCACAACCCTTCTTTCCCAGGTGGACAGCAGTATTGGCGGAAAAACAGGGGTGGATTTTGACTCTTATAAAAATATGGTTGGGGCATTTCACATGCCGATATTAGTATATACAAATACTGCAACCCTACAAACTTTATCAAAAGAGCAATACGCCTCTGGTATGGGGGAAATCATCAAACACGGCCTGATTCAGAGCCACGATTACTATGATTGGATCGACTCCCATGTTTCGGAGATTAACCGACGTGAGGATGAAACCTGCCGTACCATGATTTTAGAAAGCGACAGGGTGAAGCAGAAGATAGTGGAAGAGGATCCTTTGGAATTGGGGCAGCGTGCACTGTTGAATTTTGGACATACCCTGGGGCATGCCATTGAGAAACTTATGGATTTCCAATTGCTGCACGGGCAATGTGTTGCGTTGGGGTGTATAGGTGCCGTCCATTTATCTGTCCTGCGTGGTTTTCTTTCTGAGGAAGAGGAGCAGGCCATACGCAGGACATTGCACCGTTTTGGGTTGCCGGTTAGTTTAAAAGGGCTTCATTTAAATAAAGAGGAGATCCTTGCTGCCACGAAAAAGGATAAAAAGATGGATTCCGGAAGGATCCGCTTTATTCTCTTACGCCGGATTGGGGAGGCTTATATCGATTCCACAGTCAGCGACCAGGAACTGCTGGATACGATATGCTGGATGTCGGAGGAAAATGATGAATAGTACACGCAAGAGGAGTATCATTGCCAATTTGGCTGTGTGGGCAATCGGTTCCATCCTTCTGGTTCTTCTGGATCAGTATACCAAGTATTTAGCGGTTCTTCATTTGAAAGGCCAGGATCCGCTAGTTCTCTGGCAAGGGGTTTTTGAATTCCTTTACTCGGAAAACAGGGGCGCTGCCTTTGGCATACTACAGGGACGCCAGGCATTCTTTTTCGTGATCGGGATACTTGTTTTAATTGTGGCCGTTTATGTCATGGGCTGCCTTCCCTCCTGGAGGGATTCCCATTACTGTTGGCTTGGGTTATGCACTACCTTAATTACTGCAGGCGCTTTGGGCAACATGGTGGACCGTATCAGCCAAAAGTATGTGGTTGATTTTATTTATTTCCGGTTAATTGATTTTCCTGTATTCAATGTGGCAGACATCTATGTCACCACTGCAACAGCGGCGCTTCTTGTATTGATGACATTTTATTATTCCGAAAAAGATCTGGAAATTTTCCGTCTCGCTGGCAGGGAGAAAAACTAAAGAAGGGGGGAAATACCCGTGGTGCAAAACATAATCGTGGATGAGAAGGATAATATCCGCATTGACCGGTATTTAAGTGACCACTGTGAGGGATTTTCCCGTTCTTATCTGCAAAAGCTTCTCAAAAGCGGCGAAGTTTTTATTAACGGAAAAGCAGTAAAAAGCAATTACAAGGTTTCGGCAGGAGATGAGATCCATGTTGAAATCCCGGAAGCAGCTGTGCCTCCCATATTGCCGGAAAAAATGGATTTGGATATTCTTTATGAGGATGCTGACCTTCTCATGGTGAACAAGCCTAAGGGGATGGTTGTCCATCCAGCCGCCGGACATCTGTCAGGAACCCTGGTAAACGGCCTGATGGAGCATTGCAAGGACCTTTCCGGAATTAACGGTATATTGCGCCCGGGCATTGTTCATCGCATTGACAGGGACACTACGGGGGTTCTCGTGGTATGTAAAAATGACCTTACCCACAACGATATTGCCAGGCAGTTAAAAGCCCATTCCATTACGCGGGTATACTATGCTATTGTCCATGGAAATATAAAAGAAGATGAGGGAATGGTAGACGCCCCCATCGGGAGGCATCCCACTGACCGGAAAAAAATGAGTATCAATGAAAAAAACGGAAAGCCGGCGATTACCCATTACCATGTCTTAAACCGTTCCGGACGCTTTACTTATTTGGAATGCAGGCTGGAAACCGGGCGTACCCATCAAATCCGGGTTCACATGGCCTCAATTGGGCATCCGTTGCTGGGAGATTCTGTATATGGCTCTTCCAAGGCCCCTTATTCCGGGCTTGAAGGGCAAACTTTGCATGCCGGTATCTTAGGGATCCGGCATCCGAGGACAGGTGAATATTTGGAGATTCAGGCTCCGCTTCCGGAATACTTTGTGGATCTGCTGGAAAAACTCTTCGAAGATTTGCCAAAATAGATAGAATTTATATCTTTTTTTGTGTACTTTTCAGATATTTTGGTGTATAATAGTAATATCTAAAATGTATTACTATTTACAAACGGCTGAAAGGAGAAGGTCATCTATGAACGGGAATTTAGTGATAACAATCGGAAGGCAGTGCGGCAGCGGTGGTAAAAAGATCGGTGAGATAGTTGCGGAACGGCTTGGTATAAAATGTTACGATAAAGAACTCTTAACATTAGCCGCCAAACATAGTGGCCTGTGTGAGGAATTATTTGAAACCCATGACGAAAAACCAACAAGCAGCTTTCTTTATTCCCTGGTGATGGATACCTATTCTATGGGTTATTCCAATTCCGCTTACCTGGATATGCCCTTAAACCATAAGATTTTTTTGGCGCAATTTGATACAATCAAAAAACTGGCCGACGAAGAATCCTGTGTGATTGTGGGACGTTGTGCAGATTATGCATTGGCAGAATATCCCCATGTGGTCAGTGTTTTCATCACGGGAAACGATGAGAGCAGAATAGAATATCTAAAGGAACTGTACAAAGTGGAACAGGCCAAGGCAAAAGATATCATGGCAAAAACGGATAAAAAGAGAGCCAGCTATTATAACTACTATTCCAGCAAAAAATGGGGTGACTCCCGCAGTTATGATCTTTGCATCAACAGCAGTTCTGTCGGCATCGACGGTGCAGTAGATATGATCCTGGAACTGGTTCGTGTAAAAAAGGCCTGGATGGATAAAAAAGCTTAGGCCATGAAAATTAAGCCACAAAATGTTCCGGCAGCATTCCCGCATAAGAAGCGGCAATGCTGCCGGTATTTTTGGTCACATCAGTCGGAAAAGAGCGATAACCTTCCCCAATATATCCAGATCTGAAACAATAATCGGGTCCATGGCGTCATTCTCCGGCTGAAGGCGGTAATGGCCGTCCTCCTTATAAAAACGCTTTACTGTGGCAGAATCCTCAATCAATGCAACTACAATATCCCCGTTGCTGGCCACAGACGTCTGTTCTACAATCACCCTGTCTCCATCAAAGATCCCCGCGTTCACCATACTGTCACCTTTGATGCGGAGCATAAAGGTCTGGTTGTTCGGCATCATTTCAGCAGGTACCGGAAAATAGTCTTCAATATTCTCCTCCGCCAAAATCGGCTGGCCGGCAGCTACCGTGCCAACCAGGGGAACCTGTACCATCTCCCGGCGCGTGATGGCAAAATTATCATCCAGTATCTCCATTGCCCTTGGTTTTGTTGGGTCACGGCGGATATAGCCATTGCGCTCTAAGGTTTCCAGATGGGAATGTACAGAAGAAGTCGATTTTAAATGAACCGCTTCACAGATTTCCCGCACGGTGGGGGGATATCCTTTTTTTAATATAGTTTCTTTAATATATTCTAAAATCTCCTGTTGCTTTGCAGTAATCTTTCCCTGGCTCATATATGTCCTCCTGGCTTTTCTTTCCTACCTCCTATAGTAACATATGTTCGGGGAAAAAGCAAACTTTTGTTCGGAAAAACGCAAAAAAATATTGACAAACGTATGTTCTGCGGTTATAATAGCCATACAAAGCAAACGGACGTTCGTTTTTATGAGGGGGAGTACGTGATGGCTAAGATTTTAAAGGCAGAAGATGTATTGAATCAGATTAAAATGGCACAGGAAAACCCGGATCAAAATGAATCCGAAAACAAATACAGCAACCAGCGCCATGTACGGAGAATGATGCGCCTGGCATGCAGGCGCCGCGCCCGCCGCCAAAGAATCCACAAATTTATTGTGGCCCTGCTGGTTATGATTGCGTTTTGTTCCGGCTTCTTTGGGCGTACGCTTTTTGACGCATACGCCGAAGAAGAGGGCAGTAATGCCCACAACAGATACTATACCAGTATCCGTCTGGAACCCGGAGATAATTTATGGAAGATTGCCGGCCGCTATGCGAAAGAGGCCGGATATACGGTTTCCCAATATGTAGAAGAATTAAAAAGAATAAACCAGCTGCCGGATGGGCAAGTACATTCCGGAAAATATCTTACGATTGTTTACCTCCCAGAATAGCCTCTTCCGGGGATATTACTTTTCCCGCAGCCGCACGGCATTTCTTGCACTACGGCGACGTTCATCCTCAAGTGCCGCATAATGCTTTTTGGTTGTGTTCACATCTGAATGCCCCAATACATCAGCTACCAGGTAGATGTCGCCGGTTTCCCGATAAAGATTGGTACCGTATGTACTTCTTAATTTATGAGGAGTGATTTTTTTCAAAGGGGTCACTATTTTAGCATATTTCTTCACCAGGTTTTCCACACTCCGCACATTGATCCGTTTTCGCTGCAGGGATAAAAACAGAGCATTTTCATTTCCGGGCATAGCTACAATATTGGAACGTTCATCCAGGTAATCCTGCAATGCATCCTCCACCTCAACCCCAAAATATACGGTTACTTCCTTTCCGCCCTTTCGGTGAATATGAATACCGCCATTTTTGAAATCCACATCATCAATATCCAGCCCGACACATTCTGACACACGGATACCCGTACCAAGAAGGAGAGTAAGAAGTGCCAGATCCCGAAGTTTTGTTTTATTATGAAAGGATTTTTGCTTGTCCGTAAGGTTTTCCCCCAGTTCCACTTCATCTAAGAGAAGAGCCACCTCATCTACATCCAGGCGGATGATCTCTTTTTCATGAAGTTTAGGCATCTGTACCAAAGCTGCCGGGTTATTCTGAATCTTTTCGTTACGGTAAAAATAATTATAAAAACTTTTCAGAGAAGAGATCTTTCTCATGATTCCCCGTTCTTTATTTATGATTTCCTGGTTGTTTCCATTAAAACGATACTTCAAATATTCCATATATTCTTCCAGGTCATTAACGGTAAGCTTTTCCAGGTATTCCAAATGTATTGCCCTTCGTTCCATATTTCTGAATATCGGATTTTCTTTTGCAAGAAAGTCAAAAAAAACATTTAGGTCATATGCATAAGCAATCCGCGTCCGTGAAGACGTCCGGGGTTCAATTCCACGGAAAAAATCAATACAGAAAGGAGGCAGTTCTTTTATTAAGGAACGTAATTTTTTAATATTCTCGACATCTTTTTGCTCATGATAGGCTAATTGACTCATTTAATTTCCTCCAATAATCTCATATTGTTCTTCTTTAGAAAGAGAAGCAGGAGAGCAGGCCGGCCATCCGGGAATATTCCCAGACACAATTGCATGAAACAGACGTGTTTTAGAACCTGGATTTTCTTTTTCCAACATATTCATCAGTCTTTTTGCATATTCCCGCTTTGTATGGCCGTCCATTGGACAAGGATTTTTGCATACAGGAAGTTCATACTTTTTCTGAAATCCCTTAATATCTGCTTCAGGAACTAGGATCAATGGGCGAATGACCGTTAAGTCCATTCGATCTAAATACGTATAAGGAGAAAAAGCATAAAAACGCCCTTCATAAATTAAAGACAGAAGCATGGTTTCAATTAAATCCTCCTTATGATGAGCGTAGGCAACCTTATTACATCCCAGATCTTTAGCTGCTTTATTCAAAGCGCCTTTTCGAAGTTTAGCACATAAAGAACAGGGATTTGATTCCCGGCGTTTTTGAAATAAAATCTTTCCGATATCTGTGGATACAATTTTGTACGGAACGGAAAGCTTCCGGCAAAGTTCCGAAACGGATGATAAATCAAAATTGTCAAACCCTAAATCAACCGTTATGGCAGTCAGCGAAAACTCTTGGGGATAAAACTTCCTAATACCATTTAATGCATATAACAAGGTGAGGCTATCTTTTCCACCAGATATCCCAACTGCAATGTGATCGCCGGAATCAATCATCTGATAGGTATCAATGGCCTTTCTGGTTAAACTGTATAAGCGCTGGAGTTTCATAGCTTTTACCTGTCCTTGAATTTATTTGCAATAGAAGTGTAATACATCCAAACTATTCGCGAAACAACACTTTAACGAATAGTTTGGATGCTTTACCCGGCTTTTATGCCCCAGGCCCGCTTACCGGTCCATTTGACCCATTCCCCTGGCCAGGTGCTTCCAAGGCAGCATTTGTGGAACGGTCCGGTTCATCTGAATGATTTGCTCCTGGGCCTTGGTTTTCATTTCCGGAAGAAGTTTCCGGACCGCCGGGGGATGCCGGCTCCCGAGACGGAATAACAGCTTCGCCGGGAGTATCTGTTGAGGAAGGTTCTTCCTCATTATCCGTTATTGGCTCCATATCAGCAATATCCGATGATTCCCCGCTTGTGGTTCCCTCAGGAATATTTGCTTCTGTTTCAGTCGCTTCTGTAACGGTTTCGCTGCTTGTAGTTTCTTCTGCCATAGGTTCATCTGGCATGGCTTCCCCTGGATCCGGCAGATTATTCGGTTGGCTTCCGGAATTTCCCTCAGCGCCTACATTTCTGCCCGATTCCGTATCCTTCCCGGGGGTATCCATTCCGCTAACCTTTGCAATATGTGCGCTAATATTTTTCACAACACCAGAAGGCGAAAATTGTGTATCATCATATAAAAATGCGTGTAATTGTATGACATTGCTTTCCAACGTTGTAGGAATCACGCAATCTCTTTTTTCAATTTTCATTTCCGTATGAGAAAAGGGAAAGCCTGTGGTTTGCCCAATATAATACTTCTTTACATCCTTTGCCATTATCATTAAATCGTCAACACCAATGCTGGTAGAAATTTGTGGAAACACAGTTCCAACCAAAATGCGCAAAGTTTCGAAATCCGCATTCTTTGCTTTCTCCATAGCAAGCCCCATAACCTTCCTCTGCCGTTCGGTGCGGTTAAAATCAGTATCCATCAAACGCAACCTGGCATAGGCAACTGCCTGTACCCCATCCAAGTGATTCATCCCACTGTGTTCCAAATGAACGGATCCGATCTCTGTGGAGTCAACCGTCTCTGTGATAAAGGAATTGATATATGCAAATTCCTGATCAGTAATCTCAAGGTCAATTCCCCCCAGAATATTGATGGCATCTGCAACTGCTTTCCAGTTAAAGGTGGCATAATCTTCAATATGTAAATCAAGGTTTTCTTTTAAGGCCTCTCCGGCCTGTTCACGTCCCCCTCGGAAATAGGCTTCGTTAATTTTATGATAATTTCCCTCCTGGTCAATCTTTAAATAAGTATCACGGAATACGGAAGCCAGGCGGATTTCACCTGTTTTTCGGTTTATGCTGCATAGGATCTGGACATCTGCCAAAGCACCTTTTCCCAGCTTCCCGTCGCGGGAATCCACCCCATATATGGCAACAGTCCAATAGCCATTATTATGCGAATATTTCCACCACAGAAAAGCCGGCAGCAATAACAGCAAAAAAAGTATCCCTAAAACCCATCCTCTTTTTTTATGCTTTGTCCTTTTCTTCTTTTTTACTGATGTTTTATTTGTCAGATCCTTTCGGTGAGAACGCAAGGAATCTAAATCCTCAATGATTTCAAAATCGTCGGATGTATGATAATGTCTGGAACTTGTCCGTTGCTGTTTATGCTGCCTTCTTGCTCGCATGCGGTCAATTTCATCTTCATCATATCTATCGTTGTATTTCATAGTAGGAAAATCCTTTCTTATTCAATCAACTTTCGGTAATAGGGCCAATTGGCATCACGGACAGCTATGGTAACATTATTGATGTTTGTGCTGCTTTCATGGATACAGCGGATTTTTCCGTCCTCTGTCCATTCTAAAAACATTAATACATGCGCATCCTCTCCAGTGCGAAGTATTATATCGCCCGGCTGCAGCCTTTCCCGGCTGATGGCTGTCCCGCACAGGGCAAGCCCGGAGGTACTTTCATAGGGAAGGCGTTTTCCGGTAGCACTCCAATATACCCAGTTAATCCAGCCAGAACAATCTAATCCTTTGAGAATACGCCCTTTTTTATCCGGCGATATCAGGATCCCAAAGTCATTTCCTATGTAATCAGGGGCATCTGCTTTTCCTCCCCAATAATAAGGCACCCTTCCTACAGAAGAAAGCGCAAACCGGATCACTTCCCTGCGCGTTTTCGAAATTTCTTTCGGAAGACGGTTCATGTATTCATCAATTTCAGAGTTGCTCAGAGGATTCCGTACAGAAATTGCAGACACGGTAAGCCCATATCTTTTGTACCAATCCTGACCAGCAAGATGCTTTGCCTCTTCCATAGCTTGAAGAGTCCATCCCTGCCATCCATCTTCTTCGAAATTATCAGTTGAATTCCCAACAGGGTCTACATGAAACAGGCCGCGTTCCTCTTCCATCCCTAATATTTTTATCCGCACAATCAGATCCACATGTCCGGGGCATTTTACTTCTTCCAAATCATTTCCCTGCTCTGATTCCCGATCAGAACTGTCTGCATTCGATGAAGATGCCAAATTTTTAATTTCTGGTTCTGCCTTTCCCCCTGATTCTGCTGCAGTTTCTGGCTCCTGCAAAATCCCGGACTCTGCTATATTCTCCGGCTCTTGTGCACTCTTCTGCTCTTGTGCTGTTTCCTGCTCTTGTGCACTCTCCGGCTCTTGTGTGGTCTCCGGCTCTTGTGCTGTTTCTGGTTCTTGTGCGATCTCCCTCTCTTGTGTGATCTCTGGGTCATGTGCACTCTCTGATTCTTGTGCAGTTTCTGATTCAGCTGTAGCTTCTGATTCTTGTATAGCCTCTGAATCTTTTGTGGCTTCTGGGACTGTTATAACCCTGGATTGTGCCAAACTTGCTGATGGCTCCAAGCCTATTGCTTCCGTTGCGGCCTCAGCGGCATTACTGTCCTCTTCTTCTGAAATCGTCTGCAATGAGGCCCTTTCCTCTTCCAGGATCAGCCGTGCCCTTACCTCTTCCTCGCTTAAGCAGCCTTCGCAATAATAGATATCGCTCATATCGATGGAATAAGAATGGGATTTATTCCAAAGAGCATTTGCATAGGAAAGAAACAAATCATAATCTTTAGCATTTTTATAGTAGGTATAAACATTTGCCGCTGACATGATTTCGATTACGTTTGAGTATAGGCTGACCGGCCGGCCATCCCCATTTACCACATTGGTGCGGATATTGTGGAAAGAAGGAATTACCCAAGAATCAGGGTTATCCGGGTCATGAAGTTCGTCATTTGGGTTGTAAGTTCCTATTACCTTTCTTTTGGGCCTCCCCAGACGGGAAGCAAATTGTTCCGGAGTCATGTCTGCATAATGATAAATATTATCCAGCCACTCCTCCTCCTGCTCCATTAACAGTACAAAGGCTTTCCCGGCATAACTTTTGGAAATATCTGTGGTGTCTTCTCCCTCCGGAAAAATATGGGCCAGGTTTAATTCTCCTGGCATTACCTGGAATTCTTCTTTTTTCAGTTCCTTCTGGCTGGCAGATGCTGTCTTTATTGGGGAAGGTTCTGGCCGCAAAGGCTGTGACTCATTAAAATATTCTTCCTTTTCTATAACAGATACGGCAGGATAGGATTGAAATCTGGCCGAAACCACAAAATTCCCCCAGCCGATTATTATCATCAAAATGGCTGAAATCCATTTTCTTTTCATGTATTATCCTTATCTTTTTTGACTATCCATGTCTTTTTAGCCACGGAAAATAATGACTGTTTTTTAACATATGTAGTATACTATAACACAAATCCATTAGGAAAAACAGGGACAAGTTTTAAAATTTCTTTAAGAAATAGAGAAAAAAGCGGGAATTGACGAATGGTGTAACATAAGTTATAATAAATGCAATTTTTTTTAAAAGGAGAACATGTCTATGTGCGGAATAATCGGATACACAGGGCCTTTGGAAGCGCCCAAAATATTGCTGGAAGGATTGTCCGGCCTGGAGTACCGGGGATATGATAGTGCGGGAATTGCCCTATGTATGGAAGATTCCAGGATTTGCCTGTTAAAAAAGGCAGGGAAAGTAAAAAATCTGAAGGAACATTGCAAACAATTGGTTGCCGGCTCCTCTCACAGCGGTATCGGGCATACCCGGTGGGCGACACATGGCGGCGTCACGGACGTAAATGCACATCCCCACCGTGCCGGAAAAGTGGTCCTGATCCATAATGGGATTATTGAAAATTATCATGCTTTGACTGAGCGTTTCCAACTACAGGACTGCCTGGTTTCCCAGACAGACAGTGAGGTGGCTGCACAAGTTTTAAATAAACTATATCAGGGAGATCCCTTAGACGCTATCCGTAACCTGATCGGACTCCTGGAAGGCTCCTACAGTTTCTGTATTATGTTTGAAGACCAGCCAGGATCTGTTTATGCAATCCGCAACATCAGCCCCCTGGTGGCTGCCTCCACCCCATCCGGCTCCTTGATTGCGTCAGACCTGACAGCATTGATCCCTTATACCCACCAATACTTTGTGGTTCCGGAGCAGCATATTGTGAAACTGACCCCTTACAAAGTCCATGTGTATAATCTGGATGACACCTTTAGTAAAGATTATCCAGAGATGATGACGGTTAACTGGAATATGGATGCTGCCATGAAAAATGGTTTTCCTCATTTCATGCTCAAGGAAATCCATGAGCAGCCAGAAGCCCTGCGCAATACCATCCTTCCACGGGTTAGCAAAGGCCTCCCTTGTTTTTCTGACGATGGGATTCCTGATAGTATTTTTGAAAATTGTGACCAGGTACAGATCATTGCCTGCGGAACTGCCATGTATGCCGGTATGGTAGCCCGCGCCATCATGCAGCCGATCCTGAGGATCCCGATTACCGTATCCATCGCTTCGGAATTTCGTTATGAGGAGCCGCTGATTGATGAAAAATCCCTGGTAATCATTATCTCACAATCCGGGGAGACGATTGACACCCTGGCTGCCCTTCGCCTGGCTCACCAGTGCGGCTCAACGACCCTGGCAGTGGTTAATGTCAAAGGTTCCACTATCGCCCGTGAAAGCGACTATGTATTATACACCCACGCCGGCCCTGAGATTGCCGTTGCCAGCACAAAGGCCTATTCCGTCCAGTTGGCCGCTTTATATATGATCAACTGCCGGATGGCATTTGTCCGTAAAAAATATACGAAGGAGCAAGCGGTTCATTTTCTGGGTGAACTTTTAGATGTGATTCCTGCCATGGAAAATGTAATTGCCCAAAAAGACCATATTCGTGATGTGGCTTCCCATATCGTCCATAGTTCGGATGCGTTTTTTATCGGACGAGGTTTGGATTATGCCTTTTCCCTGGAAGGCGCCTTAAAATTAAAGGAAATATCCTATATACATTCAGAGGCCTATGCTGCCGGGGAACTGAAACATGGCACAATTGCCCTGATCTCTGACCAGGTTCCTGTGATAGCAATTGCCACCCAGCAACATGTATATTCAAAAACCATATCCAATATCCGGGAAGTGAAAGCACGAGGTGCATATATCATCCTCCTGGTAAAGGAAACCGCAGTGGTAGACGAGGGATTGGCAGACTTGCAGATACGGATCCCAGATGTTGCAGACCATTTTACCGTATTTCCTATTGCTGCCGCTTTGCAGCTGATAGCTTACTACACTTCCTTAGGGAAGCATCTGGATGTTGACCAGCCAAGAAACCTGGCAAAATCGGTTACCGTGGAATAAGTAAATCTATTGTAAACCCCGCAAGTAGACATAAAATAATTATGTTTACCTGCGGAGATTTACAAGCAGGCTTATAGCCAAATAACGCTTAAAAAGGTTTCTCATTGAAATTCCTCGGTTCCAACGATTCTCCCATCTCTCCAAATCCTCTCCAGATCATAGAATAGCCGATCCTCCCGGCAGAATACATGGACAATGATATCTCCATAGTCCATCAGAATCCAGTTTGCGCTCCGGTAGCCCTCAATTTGTTTTGGTTCATACCCTGCCTTTCCTAAAACTTCTTCTACATTATCTGTCATTGCCTGAACCTGGTTGGCATTGGAACCGCTGGCAATAATAAAATAGTCCGCCAGGACAGAGACTTCCCGGATATCTATAATCCGGATATCTTCTCCCTTTTTATCTTCCAGTGCCTGAATTGCCAGCCTGACCATTTCTTTTTCCCGTTCCATTCACTACTCTCCTCTCTTATCATTGCTTAAGTGGCTGAAGGGAACCCTTAAAATATTCATATGCACATTGGGTCATTGGGTCAATACCCACATCCTTCTTTTTTAAATACGCCAGAGTCCCGTCCAGAATCTCATACATGGTTTGATCTAAATCCTGAAAAGCCAGATAACGAATCTGATCCAGATTGGATGCTTTATTTCTGCGCGGCTCAATATAATCCGCAATATAAAGGATCTTGTCCAATATACTCATCTCAGGTTTCCCTGTCGTATGGCACCGGATGGCAGAAAGAATTTCCTCATCCTGGATGCCAAACTTATGCTCAGCCATCCATGCACCGTATGTGGCATGGATAACTGCCGGTGCCTTTTTTTCCCCTTCCGTCAGCTTAATCCCATGTTTTTGGCATTTTACCATCAATTCATTATCACCATACCGTTTCGCACAATCATGGAGAAGCCCTGCCAATTCAGCCCGATGGATATCATATCCGTAACGCATAGCTAATGCCACACAGGTGAAAGATACACTCAAAGAATGCTCATAACGCATGGGATCCAGCTTTGACTTCAATTGTTTCCGGTAGGTGAAAATCTGTTCATTTGCTGCAATCATTTTTATGCCTGATTATCCTTTCCTTTTTTGGTAAAGCCTGTGTTCCTCAATATAACTTTCCACACATTTCGGGACATATTGATGCAGCTTTTTCCCTTTGGCGGCCATCTCACGGAGTTCCCCTGAAGATATATCCACTTCTTCACAATGGAGAAGGCGGATATCTGCACCATAACGATCCTGAAAACGGGCAATCTGCTCTTCTATCGGGCAATGGGCCTGTTCATATTCCCTGCCAGCCACAAGCAAAATGGCCTGTTCCATAACTTCACGGGGATGGTACCAACTCTCCAGCTGATAGAGGGAATCTGCACCAATAATAAAATAAAACTTATGTTGGGGATACTCTCTGCGGAGCAGCTTCAAAGTCTCTGCCGTATAAGTATTCCCCTTCCGCCGGATTTCAAAATCTGAACAAATGAAATAAGGATACCCTTCAATCGCTAAACGAACCATCGCCAGCCGGTCTTTTACTGCCGTCACCACATGGTCTTTTTTGTGAGGCGGAATTCCGGAAGGCATAAACCATACCTCATCCAGCCCATATTCCCGATACGCCTGCCTGCCCAGCATCAGATGGCCGTTATGGACCGGGTCAAAAGTCCCTCCCATAATTCCAATCTCAGCCATGATTTTTCATACCTCCCATTAGCCTACTTGGCAGGCAGTAGGATTTTGCGTTTTTTTTCTTCTCTTGCCTGTCTGTACAGTACAATCTTCTTGCCAATCACCTGAACAACTTCAGACCGGGTACGTTCTGCTATCGTCCCTGCCATTAATCTGCTGTCATCAAGGCAATTTTTCAACACGTTGATTTTAACCAGTTCACGCGCTTCCAGCGCCTCATCCACAGCAGTAATAAATTCTGGTGTCAGACTTGATTTCCCAATCTGCAGAATCGGCTCGGTAGTCATAGCAATTCCCTTTAAATACGCCCTCTGCTTGCTTGTCATGTTCTCCTCCTCTTATTTGTAATAGTCAAATACCAGCCCATACATCCGGACGGTGTCCCCCTCCTGTATACCTGCCTTTTCCAGGTCTTCCAGGATGCCATTTTCCTTCAGAAAATTCTGGAAAAATTGAAATCCCTTTTCTGACTCCAAATTGGTATAGCCCAGCATTTTCTCAATGCGGGGACCTTCTACCACAAATTCTCCCTCTTCATTCTTATTAACGGTATAGGGCAGGTTATGGGTTCCTGCATATTCAATCTCAAATTCTTTTTCAAAAATTACAGGTTTCTGATTTACTGTCTTTAATAATTCATAGACAGCATATAACAGTGCCTTCACCCCCTGCCCACTGACAGCAGAGATTGGATAAACCGGGATGCCCTGTGGTTCAAATTCTTTGCGGAGGGCTTCCACCGGGTCTCCGTCCCCGGGGTAAACAGCGTCTATCTTATTAGCGGCAATCACCATAGGACGCTTTAATAACTCTGGATTATACTTTTCCAGTTCCCTGTGGATAGTACTGATATCTGCCACAGGATCCCGTCCCTCGGATCCCGCCGCATCCACTACGTGGATCAGCACCCGTGTCCGTTCAATGTGGCGTAAAAAATCATGGCCTAATCCCACTCCCTCGGAAGCCCCCTCAATCAGCCCAGGGATATCAGCCATAACAAACCCTGCACCCCCATCCAGATCAACAACTCCAAGATGAGGATCAAGAGTGGTAAAATGGTAGTTTGCTATTTTGGGCCGGGCATTTGACACCCGGGAGAGCAATGTCGATTTCCCCACATTAGGAAACCCAACCAAACCTACATCAGCAATCACCTTCAATTCCAGCTGAACCCACATTTCATGCCCAGGCTGCCCGGGCTGCGCATATTTGGGGGCCTGCATGGTGGAGGTGGCAAAGTTCATATTGCCAAGCCCTCCTTTGCCGCCCTTTAAGATCACTTCCCGCAGATTCCCGCCTGACATGTCTGAAATCACTTTTCCCGTCTCAAAATCTTTAATCACCGTGCCCTCCGGCACTTTTACAATCAAGTCTTCTGCATTGGCACCATGGCACCGCCTTTTGCTGCCGGGAGCGCCATCCCGTGCCACATATTTCCTCACATGGCGGAAATCTGTCAATGTATTCAGCCCGGGATCCACCTCAAAAACAACATCTCCGCCCCGGCCTCCATCGCCGCCGTCCGGACCTCCTGCAGGTACATACAGTTCCCGGCGGAAGCTGACATGGCCATCGCCTCCCTTGCCGGATTTAATAAATATCTTTGCCCTGTCTGCAAACATTTGTTTCACCTGTCCTTTCAGCGGCATGATCCCGCATGGTAAAAAAGGCTCCATACCTGGTATCAGTATGAAGCCCGTCAGTAAAATCAGAATCTCACATTATTCGTTGATGGTTTTCGGATATACAGAAACCTGCTTTTTGTCTCTGCCTTTCCTCTCAAATCTCACGATACCGTCTGCCTTCGCAAACAGAGTGTCATCACCACCACGGCCCACATTCAGGCCTGGATGGATCTTCGTACCACGCTGCCGGTAAAGAATATTCCCTGCCAGGACAAACTGCCCGTCCGCCCTTTTCGCTCCCAGCCTCTTAGCCTCGGAATCCCTGCCGTTCTTCGTGGAACCTACACCTTTTTTATGAGCAAATAACTGAAGGTTCATCTTAAACATTGCTTACACCTCCTTATAGCGAATTTTGATATATGGTTCTCCATATTCCTCCTCAATATCCGTCAGACCGAATATCAGAGAATTCATAAGAAGCGTCGCTCCGGCATCTGCTTTCCCGGTAAACCGGAAATGAAATGTACCGCTCTCCTCTTCTGCCTCAGCCTCAAAAACAGCATCCGTAAAATGTTCCACGCTGTTTGCCATATTTAAGGTGAGGGCTGATACGGCGGAACATACCAACTCCTGCCCCTCCTGATAATCATCCGCATGCCCTGCATGCCCTGACATCAGAATCCCGCAATAACAGTTCTCCGAATCAACCAACACAGTTACGTCAATCATAGTTATGCATTGATCTTGTCAATCTTGATCTCAGTATAAAGCTGTCTGTGGCCATTCTTCTTGTGATAGCCAGTTTTCCTCTTATACTTGTACACAATAACCTTCTTCGCCTTGCCTTCCTTGACAACGGTTCCGGAAACAGTTGCCCCTGCTACTGTCGGGCATCCAATCGATAAATCTCCGTTGCTGACGGCCAGAACCTGGTCGAACGTAACAGTCTCACCGGCGTCCACACCAAGTTTTTCTACCTTAATGATATCGCCTTCCGCTACCTTGTACTGCTTGCCACCTGTTGCAATAATCGCGTACATACGGCACCTCCTATTATCATTACTCGCCAGCTACGGTGCCTGAAGCAATTATCTGCCCAGTACTTTTGACCTCGCTGTGCGGCATACTTAGATATCATAGCATGGTAAAAAAGGAATGTCAACCAAAAATTCACTTAAAAATCAGCTAAAAATCTCAAGACCGAAATCTCAAGAGTTCTTTTGGGCAGAAACTTCTGTTTTGTCTTCCCTTGCCAAAGACAATTGTTCCCACAACGGTTTTTTCCCTTTTTTTCTTGTCAATTCCACCAGGTTGAGTTGCGTGATATCCACAACCGTCGTTTTTACCGGATCCAAGGCTGCATAACAACGCAAATGTTCCATTAAAAGCGCCTTATCTGCTTCTTCCTTCATATCTATAAAGTCAATCATTATAATCCCGGAAAGATTGCGCAGGCGCAGCTGGTGGCAAATTTCCCTGGCGGCTTCCAGATTAATCATACGGATCGTATCAGCCTGATTTTTTTTTCCAGAATATTTACCAGTATTTACATCAATCACAACCATAGCCTCTGTAGGCTCAATGACCAGGTATCCACCGGATTTCAGCCATACCCGCTTCTGGCAAGCCTGATCCATAATTGATTTTAGGGAATAAAGGCTGGCCAGTGAAAGCAATGGATCCTGATAGAAACGAAGCTTCCCTGTATCTTCCGGCTGATACCGCCCCAGATAATTTTTTATTATCTGATATACGTCTTCCTGGTCTGTCAGGATTTCCTCCAGGCTGCCTGCATGGCTGCTCTTTAAGCTATTCAAATATTCCGGCTCTGCCTGATAGAGTACACTGCCACAGGTACGGTAGTTTGCGGCATCCAGGACATTTTCATAGTTCTTCAGCAAATCTCTGGCCTCTGTCAGTATCTCTGCCTCCTGCCGGTAACCATTTGTACGCACAATGATCCCGGAACTGCCTTGCAGCAATTCCTCCAGCTGTGGACGAAGCTGATCCTTCCAGGTTTTATCATGTATCTTGGCAGAAAAGCTGATGCTCTTTTTTCCGCTTGTCAAAACCACAAATTTACCAGGGAAATTTAAATTGGCTGACAGCACAGGATCCTTTGTTTTTATGGCTTCTTTTGCCACCTGGACAATGATCTCATCCCCGCCTCTCAAATCCCGGGAAGGGATTGCTGCCATTTTATTTTGCTGCGCTGGCAAAGAAACCGGATTGTCTTCCAGGCTATAATACCCGGTTTGCCCTTCTCCAAAATCCACGAAGGCAGAATTGAGGTTTTTCACAATCCGGCTGATCCTTCCTATATAAATATTTCCCAGGATAGAGGATTTTTCCTCCAGCCCCAGTTCCAGGATTTCCTTCTCAGAAAATAATGCGGTCAAAACCCGGTTGTTCCATCTGGTAATAATCAGTTTAACCAATGTCTTCTCCCAACTGTTCCAAAGGGCAAAACTCAGGTTCTCCTTCCTCCGCCAGGTTAGTATAAACTTCATCCCGCTGAACCATAAGAGCAAATTCTCCCAGTTCCTGCCCCCGGCTTTCCATATATGCCTGCATAACCAATTCCGGCTTTAGATTGGCAGAACTCCCTGCCGCCACGCGCATATGGATCTTCTTATCTATCCCCGGACTTCCACCGCCATAACCCTCTGCCAGGCTGTTCTCATCTTCACAAACAGCTTCCAGCCGATAAATCCATGGCCGGATATCTGTCTCCCGTTCCCCTTTTTTTGTTTTCTTTACCACTATAATCTGTTCCTGGTTTAAAAAATTCCGGAACCCAGAAGCAAAGCTGTCCCAATCTGCAGGTTCATGGCCTTCCCGAAAACGTATCGTATAATCCGCCGCCGCAACAATCGACATGGCAGAAGCTGACGAATCCGGCAGCCTCCTGTAGCTTAGCGCCTCCACCCCTTCTGTCAGGGCGGCATTGATTCTCTGCAACATTTCTTCAGAGGAACCGGTAGATAAAACCTCGATGTCCACATATTCCCCATGGCTGGTAATCCCAACTCCCAAAGGAGCAGCAAATGACATGATCTGGTGTGGGCTGAATCCTTCACTGTATCGGATATCCACGTTGGCGCGGCGCATTACTTTCTGGAAATAACGCATCATATCCAGATGCCCCACAAACTTCATGGCACCTTCCTTGGCAAATTTAATTCTGATTTTCAAAGCAGACACCTCCTCCAAAATCACGTGCACCGCAGCCGGAACAGCGTTGACGGCAGTTGGGGGTCACACTTTCGCGAATAGCATTTTGCCATTCCCTTTTGAGAAATTCTTTTGCCACACCAGCATCAATGAAATCCCAGGGAAATGTCTCATCCAGCTTCCGTTCCCGCGTGGTATAAAAGTCAATGGAAACCTGGCAGGCTTCAAAAGCCTGCATCCAGATCTCATTTTTAAAGTGCTCCGTCCAGGAATCGTAAAGGGCGCCCTTCCGATATGCTTCTTCCACCACAGCTGCTATCTTCCTGTCTCCCCGGGCAAGAACTCCCTCCAAAATCGTCACATCTGCATCATGGTAACTATATTTAAGACTTTTCCGGTTTTTCATCTCTTTGAATTTGTCTTTTACTGTGTAAGCCCGTTGCAGGAACTCTTCCCGCGTACACATCTTGGCCCACTGGAAGGGAGTAAACGGCTTAGGTACAAAAAAGGAGGAACTGGCAGCAACCTGAACCTTGCCACTGCGTTTTTCCTTTGGAACCTCATCATAGAAGGTCTCTGCCACCTTTTCTGCCAGTAACGCGATTCCCTCCATATCCTCTTTTGTTTCTGTAGGGAGGCCGAGCATAAAATATAGTTTTACCCGGTTCCATCCCCCCCGGAAGGCTTTTGCCGCCCCATTTAATATCGCCTCCTCAGTCAGGCCTTTGTTGATCACATCCCTCAGCCGCTGAGTCCCTGCTTCCGGCGCAAATGTCAGGCTGCTCTTTTTTACATCCTGTACTTTGCTCATCACATCCAGGGAAAAAGCATCGATCCGCAACGATGGCAGGGAAATATTCACCCCTTTTCCGTGGAACTCTTCCATCAGGAAGGTTACCAACTCTTTCAACTGGCTATAGTCACTTGAACTCAAGGAACTAAGGGAAATCTCCTCATGTCCAGTGCTTTTTAACATCTGATAGGCATACTTTTTTAAATATTCCAGGCTGTGTTCCCTCAGGGGGCGGTAAATATTGCCTGCCTGGCAGAAACGGCATCCGCGGATACACCCTCTTTGGATCTCCAGTACTACCCTGTCCTGGGTTACCTTAATAAAAGGAACAATGGGATTCTCAATATAAGGGGCATCATCCGGATCCACCACCAGTTCCTTTTTGATCCTGCCCGGAATCCCATCCTGATTTGGCACAAAGGAAGCAATGGTTCCATCCTCCAGGTAAGCCACATCATAAAAAGAGGGTACATAAATGCCGGGAAGCTTTGCTGCTGCTTTCAAAAACTCCTCTCGGCTCCCGCCTCTGCTGCGGATATCTTTGTACAAATCAAAAATTGCGTCATATTGGGTCTCCCCCTCCCCAATATAAAAAAGATCAAAAAATGGCGCCAACGGCTCTGGGTTGTAAGCACAAGGCCCTCCGCCAATTACAATCGGATCGTGATCCCCCCGTTCGTCTGAGTGGAAAGGAATCCCGCTCAGATCCAGGATCTGCAGGATGTTTGTGTAACACATCTCATATTGGATTGTAATTCCCAGAAAATCAAATTCTTTTACCGGATCCTGGGATTCCAGGGCAAACAGGGGAATGCGGCATTCCCTCATCACTTTGTCCAAATCTGTCCAGGGTGAAAATACCCGCTCGCACCAAACATCGTCCCGCCGGTTAAACATATCATATAAAATCTGCATCCCCAGATGGGACATGCCGATCTCATAGACGTCCGGGAAGCACATGGCAAAACGGATGGCCACATCTTTCGGGTCCTTGACACACATGTTCACCTCACCGCCGATGTAGCGGGCGGGCTGCTGGATACTTAGTAAAATTTCATCAGGTAAGGCTAGTTTTCTCATGGTTTTTCCTTATATTTTTGTTGGTATTGCACAAATTTTGGACTATTTTTTGTGGCGTGGAAAATCGGTTGATTTTGAAAAATTTGCTGCAAATAAGGTCCCTGCCAGGTCGGCGAATCAGGCCTTTTTTGAGCCGAAAATCGGGTGATTTTCAAAATCTTCAACAATTTTATTTTCACGTACATTCTACCACATACTGATCTATTCTACCACAGTTTCTTACAAAACGGCAACCACTACTTGCGCGTCAGAGAAAAATTGTAAGAATCCTATGTATGGTTCCTGTTTAAAATGATATGTTTTAATTTCGCTGTCCTCTGATTGAAAGCCATACAAAAGTTTGATAAAATAAGAATCAGATAAAAATAATCCACGGAGGAATGACAAATGAATCAGCCAGAACAATACGACCAGCGTATCGCTCATATTATGGCAAAAATCGAAGCCCTGCATGACAGGAAGTTCTCCTTTTCCTGCGGAAAGTGGCCGCCAGTCTGGAAACCGCCCATGAGGGAGGAGGACGTGGCAGCCTTTGAGACGGAGAAGGGAATCCATCTGCCGGAGGATTACCGCCGCTTCATCACCACCATCGCCAGCGCCGGAAGCCAGCCATTTTATGGCCTGCTGCCTTTGCACCAGAAGGAAAGCACTGTGGAACAGCCATTTCCCTACACTCTGGAGCATATCCTCTACTTTCTTCACATGACCGAGGAGGAGATGGACGAGTTCTATGACGAGGATACTCCTTATACCGCTGATAACGGCCTGATAGCCCTGTGTACCGAAGGGGACGGCATGGACAGTGTTCTGGTGGTAAACAGCCCGGATCCGGATACCTATGGCACGGTCTGGTATTACGACCTGGCCAACGACTGTGGGACCCTCCCCATGCGTGACAAGGAGACAGGAAAGCCCTTCCATTTTCTGGACTGGCTGGAGTATTGGGCGGACCGGACAGCGGGCCTTCAGAGCACAGAGTATTTCAGTTTTTCCGAAACCGTACAGCTGCCAAAAGCGCCGGATAACCCCGACATTATGGGGCGGAAAATGGGATGGATCGAATAAACGTTGAGAAATGGAGGCAAGACGATTGAACAAGGTTTCTATTGATGAAGCTAAAATTCCAATGGCCATGGAAATTATCGAAAAAGCCGCTTCCCTTATGGCAGAAAGGGATTGCGTGCAGGATCAAAAGGCCAGAGAGGAACTGGCAGAACTGCAAGACCGTTTAATGGGGCTTTCCGGAAATCAAAGGCTTCAGATAACAGATTTTCAGAGGTATTGGAGTTATACAAGTCTGGAAACCATGGTGAGGAAAGCGCTGATGGCCCCTCCCTCCAAGGACAATGTGTCCGATGAACAGATCAAAGAAATCGTTTTAGGGATTCTGAAGCACGAGGAAGCCGAAATGGACTGGTGGCTGGAATATCTCAAGGTCAATACCGGTTTGGTCAATCTCACCGACTATATCTTTTACCCCAATCTGGTTGGTCTTGATATGCAGGCCACCTTGGAGCAGATTGCAGATAAGATCATTGCTGACAGAACATAGGGGAAGGTTCCATGGATAAAAAGGCACCCGAAATGCCTTTTGTCTTATTTTCCAAATGATTCTTCGGATTTCTTCCAATAATCAGGTACTGATTCTTATCTTGATTGCCGCAGGGAATACGGCTGGCTCGTACATTGACCGCATTTCTATGAACAACATCTTTCCTGCCAAAAATCTTCTTGAAACCCGCTGACCGGTCTGTCACGAAAAATCTTCATCAATCACCGGAAGATCTCCATTGGGCTGAAAATCAATGGCGATAAAAGAACCATCCCCAGGTTCCCCCTCCTCCTGCATGCCTATGTAAACTCCCTCCCCATCCCGTTCATATCCGCCTCCTTCTCCAATCCGGCTGCCATAAGAAAAATCCTCCGGACTGACCTCTGGAAGAGGTTCCCTGGGCACCACTTTAAACCCGTTCAATACCTTGACGATATCCTTAATCTTATCATCCGTAAGGGAAACCTCCATGCTGCCTGGCACCAGGGCGCTGCATGCATACTTCTTATCTCCAGGATTCCTTTTCTGGTTCTCATCAATAGCCACCTGGTATCCGGTCTGCTTCCCGTCATCCGAAACAACGGCTACCCAGATAAACGGAATCATGGCGCGGTTGCACTGGATACGCACCTAAGCCATATACCCTGCGCACTGCTGGGCAATGGACAGTTCCTTATCCGCCGCCATCCGTACAATCCTCCTGATACCCTGCTTTTCGGATACCGTGCAGGTCACGGCCGAGTAGTTCTCCGTAGCTGTGATTGCCTCATAATCCACAAACAGCCCGTCCTCTAAGGCACGTTTTTCCATAGCAAGAAAACATGCCGAAACCTTTTTTAATCCCATCTTCCTCCCCCTGTCCTGGATCATGAGAACATAGATTTCTCTCTTTACTCCGTTCTTCTCACTTTTACTTTTTCTGACCAGAAAATATATAAAAATCGGGAGAGTCTTTTCAACTCTACCTGTCTTAGCTACTTTCTCATTTACATTTCAGCAACTGCCTCAATCTCGCATAAAACATGTTTCGGCAGTTCTTTTACTGCCACACAGCTTCTCGCCGGTTTTGATACAAAATATTTTGCGTACACCTCATTAAACGCGGCAAAGTCTCCCATATCTGCTAAAAAACAGGTTGTTTTGATTACGTTCCCAAATCCGGCTCCTGCTGCTTCCAAAATCACTCCTACATTTTTGCAGTTCTGCTCCGTCTGCGCGGCAATCCCTTCGGGAACCTGTCCATTATCGGGGTTTACCGGGATCTGACCTGAAGTATAAACTACGCCGTTTACTTTATATGCCTGGGAATAGGGACCGATTGCCCCCGGCGCTTTTTGCGTACTGATAATATCCATCTTTTCTTTCCTCCTATTTCACATATTTTTTATAAGCGTTCTTCATTCGTTCCAGTGCCTCCTCCACATATCTGGTAGGACAGGCCAGGTTCCACCGCTCAAAACCATCTCCCTGGGCACCAAATACATATCCCTCATCAAAAAACAGCCTGGCCTCTTCATGATTAATGCGTTCCAGTTCCTTACTGTCAATACCAAGGCCTCTCCAGTCCATCCACAGAAGATAGGTAGCCTCCAGTTCCTTTACTTTAATCTGCGGGAACTCTTTTGCCATAAAGTCTGTCACCAGCTTCCTGTTGGTGTCGATCACGGAAATTGCCTCCTCAAGCCACTGTCCGCAGTGTTTGTATGCGGCTTCGCAGGCCCGGTAACCTAAAATGTTACATTTCAGGTTTGGATTGCATCTCTTTAATGCCTGGAAAAATTTATCCCGCAGATCCGGATTGGGAATAAAGATATTGGAAGTCTGCAGTCCTGCCAGGTTAAATGTCTTGCTTGGCGCTGTACACACAATACAGTTGTCCGCGATTTCTTCCGAAAGGGAGGCAAACACAATATGCTTATGTCCCGGCATGATAAGATCAAAATGGATTTCATCGGAAACCACCAGCACATGGTGTTTTAAACAGATTTCTCCGATCTTTTCCAGTTCCTCTCTGGTCCACACCCGGCCGCAGGGATTGTGGGGGCTGCACAGAATCAGCATTTTCGTATTTTCATCCGATGCTTTTCTCTCAAAGTCCTCAAAATCAATCTGGTAGCTGTTTCCTTTTTCTACCAAAGCGCAGTCCACCAGTACCCGGTTGTTGTAGTTGACAGCATGGTACATGGGATAATACACCGGAGTCATAAGCATAACTCCCTCGCCCTCTTTGGTGTAAATCTTCACCGCGTCAAAAAACGCGTCAATAATTCCGTGGGCAGGCAGAATCCACTCCGGCTTCGCATCCCATCCATGATGCTCCTTCATCCATCGGCATACCGTATCCAAATATTCTTTCGTAGGATTGGCATATCCCATAATGGAATGATCCAGTTCATCCTTTATGGCATCCACAATCTCAGGCGCCGTCACAAATTCCATGTCCGCGACCGAAAAAGGAATGATATCTTCCTTCTCTCCTACGCCGTTAGCCGACAACTCATCCCATTTTTTAGAACCTGTGTGAAATCTTTTATGTACCGTCTCAAAATTATACTTCATTTGTTTTTCCTCCATTGATTCCTTTGCTTTTTTCATTGCTTCACTCAAATCCAAGGTCTTCCAAGGTCTTAAATCCGTCTTCAAATACAAAACAAGGAAGCCCTATTTTTCCGTTCTTTTCATAATCTTCTTTCCCGGACATATTTCTATATGGATCATAAATCCCGTCATGTTCATGCAGCGCCAGGAAATATTTTAAATCTTTCAGGCTTGCGGATAAATCTTTAAAGCCAAAAGGTATTCCGGCATCTTTGCACTTTGTAATCGCGTAAATGGTATTGGGACACAGATGGCTTCCTACAATATGGAACATCATATAAAAATCATTCCTACTACCGCGACAGCCTTGGACTGGGCCGGAGAGATCTTAAGGCTGGACCGTTTTAAAATATCTCCGAACCTGGAAGCCAGCGCAAATAACGCCAGGCAAACCATAATCTTTGTCAGCAAAGAGTTAGCCGTGGTGAACTTCGTGATTACGGAAATATCCAGTTTCAGCAGCAGCGGTATCATCCCTACCACATAAAACATGGTCAGCAGTTTATAGGGAACTCCGTTTTTACTCACCGTTCCCAGATCTTTCGGAAGCAACCCGTCATCACAGGCCACCAGAAGGGGCTTGGTGATCCAGGAAAGAGTTGAATTTAATGTTGTAGCGGTGGCGCCAAGAGCCGCGCCGATGACGAACAGATAGAAGGTAATGCCAGGCATGGTCTCCTTTGCTACCAGGGTCAAAGGCTGATTAGCCACCTGATCCACAGGCAGCACTCCTGATGCCACAAGAGCTATCAGTACATAGAATACGCCTACGCCAAAGGTAGATACCACCATGACTTTCGGGATCGTCCGTCCCGCATCCTTGGCTTCGCCTCCCAGCTCCGCGATGAACTGCGCTCCTGCCGTGGCAGAACTGAGCAGCGCAAGGGTACTGACAAACGCCATAGAACCATTCATAAACAGATTTTTAGAGTCCATGATATAGGACATATCCGTCTTTGGCAGTCCGAATCCGATAAACAGAAGCAGTCCTCCTATGAGAGCCACGCTCATAATCTTGTTAAGCAGTGCCGCTGACTTCGTTCCCACCAGATTCATGGCAAAAAACAGGGGCAGAATTACCATGGCTGCCAGATGCTGATCCACCGCCGGGACAATACTGGAAAAATACGCCCCAAAGCTTAAAGCATACTGTGAAATGGCAACCCCAAAGGATGTTGTATGCAAAAGCAGATAGATCATCCCCGGCCCTTTTCCCATGAGGCGGCTGCAGTATCTGTATGGCCCCCCTGTAGTGGGAACCGCCGAACTTAAGATGGCTACGGGGAAAATACTTATGATAGTTAAAAACGGCGATATCAGAAATGCCAGTGCCACGCCTGTTCCCGTCATTCCGATGGCCACGCCTGTTGACGACATGATTCCCGCGCCGATGATCTGGCCTATAGCGATGGCCATCAAATCCCAAAATCCCAAATTTCGTATCAATTTGCTTTCTTGTCGTTGTGTACTCATCTTCTCCTCCTGTGTTTAAATTCCTTTTCAATTTCCCGTTGTTCCTTTCCTTTTTGAATATCTTCCTTTTCTGTCATTCCCCCTTTCCCATCCCATAAACGCTTAGTACACGCTTCCAATATTGTTAAAGTCTTTAACATCATGTTAAAGACTTTAACACATTTAAAAGAATATGTCAATAGAGTTTGTTTCACCTTTTTTAAATTTTTCTCCAAATATAGATTTTGAGGAAATTTTCTGATATAGTAGAAATTACAGTGATCATCTTACGAAATCCAGAAGGAAATGGAGTTTGTTATGATAAATTATAACTATAGCGCGGCAGACATGGCAGATATTCTCCACCAGGCTTCCATGCTCTATATGGCCTCCAACCTGCCCATTGATTACGGCACCGGAGAAACCTACACTTCCGTAGAAGTCCATATGCTGAGATATATTATAGACCACCCGGGAAAAACCGTGACCGAGCTTTCCCTTGACTGGGACAAGACAAAAGCCGCCATATCTATAATGACCAAGAAACTGGAACAGAAAGGGCTTATCTGCAAAAAAACTGCTCCCGACAGCTTTAAAAAGCAATTGTACTATGCCACTCCCAAAGGAGTTGAATTGAACGCGGCCCATTTAGACTATGACAATGTTGTATTCGGCCAGACTCTTGAGCTCTTAAAAGAAACCTGTTCCGATGAGGAGATCAATCTCTGTTTTCATGTTCTGTCGGAATACAGCAAGGCAAGAAGAAAGAAGCATTATCACTCCTCTCCCGTCTAGCATGACCATATAATTTAAGGGGATGGGGAACTCTCCATTTCCGGCATATCCAAAATTTATTCTCAAATTTCACATAACTGCGGACTATCTTTTGGGAATGGAATAATAAGCTGCTTTGTCTCTGAACTGATAGGTTCTTCCAATCCAAAAAGCGTATCCTCTGTCATCTTCACATAGAGACAAGAGGAGAAAAAAGCCGCTAATAACTACGGCCTTTGAAGAGAATACCTATTATCCTTCCACACCCGGTAAAAAACGAAACGCGTCTCATTAGTTCTCCCTTCTGCTTTTATCTAAAACGGAGGACGGAATGAAAATTTACTGGAACGGTGAGTCGAAGAACATCATAGGGAATAGACTGAAAGAGTTGCGAAAATCTCAGGGGATTTCTCAGAAAATCCTTTTGCGTTTGAAATCCCTGCCATACCGGAATTCCCGTATAGGTTTTGGCATCCTCCGCGCCTTCCAGTACACGGACAGTTCCCGCCGCCAGAGCCTCCATCTCAAACTCGCCTGCCATCACCTTTACAGGCGCGATAAAAGACAGCATATCCGTCAGATACTCCACCACATAGTTATCATGAGAAATCCCGCCTGTTTTCTGACATCCGCGGCGAATCACAGGAACTACAGCGCGTTAAGGAACTCGGACAAATGGCTGCCAAATCCAATTCCTGTGTTCTGATTCTTGGGGAAAGCGGAACCGGCAAAGAGCTGCTGGCCCAGGCAATCCATAATGAAAGCGAACGCAAAGACAGCCCATTCATTACTGTACGGTGCGGCTCTGTTCCAAAAGAATGGATTGAAACGGAACTGTTCGGAGATGAACATACCTATCAGACCGGAAAGCTGGAACTGGCAGATGGAGGCACCATATTTCTGGACGATATCGAACAGCTTTCCATGGAATGCCAGATCCGTCTGATGAATTTTATCAATACGCGGACCACGGATCACCAAAAAGAACTGAATGTAAGGATTATTGCCTGTACCCGGAAAGATCTGCTCCATTTGGTAGACACTGACTGTTTCCGGTCTGACCTGTACTACAAGCTAAATGTAATCAGCATCATGATTCCTCCGTTGCGGCAGCGAAGAAAAGACATTCAGCCCCTTATCCATGGTTATACGAAACGTTATCGCAGGATACTGAAAAAAGATGTTACCAAAATCGAAAAACGCTGCCTGGAAGTCTTGATAAACTACAATTGGCCCGGCAATGCCCGGGAACTGGAAAGCACCGTTGAGCGTCTGGTCAATGCCGCTGACGGGGAGTATATGCATTTTTCGGATCTGCCAGGCGATATCCTTACCTCATACATGAGTCAGAAATATACGGGCAGTAATGGCACACAGCCTTTCATTTCGCCGGAGATTATTGAATACGAAAAAATCATCCGGTTTTTAAAGCAGGAACACGGCCATATGAAAACAACGGCTGCACTGCTCAATATGCCTCTAAGTACCCTATATCGAAAATGCACCAAATACAAAATCGATCCCAAACATTATCATGAGTGGTAATGGAGATATTCTGTTCCTACTAAAAAAGTTTCATAGAGTGTTAAATCTTCCGACACTTTATGAGACTAAACTGACCATTCAATAATCATCATCTAACAAAATTTCTGCATTATCGATAACGATTAGTTTCCCATGAGCCCTGCTTATCATATCCCTGATATCCTTCTGATAATCAAGATAATTGATACAAAAGAGTTTGAGATTGATTGCCATACATTCTCTGATGAACAAAAAAGCCAACGTTTTTCCTGTACCCGATAATGTCAACCCCGTGACACAAACTTTTTGAAAAACTTTTTCCCGTAAATCAAGGCTTCTTCGTCAAACCACCTCCAAAATCGGACGGAGCGTGTCCTACAAGTGCCATAAAATCAGTAATCTGGTGTTAGATAAGTGCGTCAGAATTACTTCGCTAAACTAAAATTCAGTGCTTATCATTTCTTTTAAGTCTTATTTTCCCTGTCATATGTTCCACAATCAATTTAAAAACTGTTGTTCGTGGCATGACTTCTTTATTGAACGGAAAGTTTTCCATATGATAGTGTTTCATCAATATACAGAGGGCATCATACTTTTCATTCTCAGGTATCATCTCGATATATCCTCTGCCTATAACGCTTTGATATTCCATAGTGCAGCTCCCACGTTCGATATCCGAAACAAGGTTATGTTCACAATCCATTTCAAAGCTCGCCCGATTATCTTTTGCAATCAAATCTAATTTTGTACCTTCTGTTGCGCCATGGAAATACAGTTCCAGAACATTTTCTTCCGTAATATTCATACCAAAGTTAAGAGGCAGTATATACGGATAATCTACATCATTTAAGGCAAGCCTGCAGACATCGCATTTTTTAATAATGGAAACCATGTCAGTAAATTCCGTTACCTCTCTGTCACTACGTCTCACTTGAATCCCTCCTGTAAATCTTGATCTGTTATTCCTCTGTCTCGAATACTATATCTCCCTCATGATAGAAAGACATTTGTATCTCGATCAAGTCATTCCTGTCTGGCAGATTCAGGTATCCACCGTATGCTACAGAATTATAGCCATACAACTCATCGATAATCTCAATCGAAAAATCATCATAACGTCGGAGAAAGTCATCCATTGACATCTTACATCCCTTAAACTCTTCCATATATCCGTTATCGCTGAGCAGGAAGACTACTGCAAAATCCGGATCCACTTTTTCAATTCTCAGACTTCCATCCACCTGCGAATAGGGCGACTTAGTGCTCACATACCCATTAGCAAATTGAAATGAAATAGTTCCATCTTCAAAACAAATCTTCTCTATTCGCATATCGTGCAGGCTGTACGGAACATCACTTCTATGTTTATATCGTGTAATCACTTTTCTTTATTCTCCTTCAGTTCGTATTGGTCTTCCAATTCTCATCTGCCTGCGCCAGTCCGGTGCTTTCCCATCATCTGCCCAGTATTCATCCATCTGGACGATATTGCCATTCTCATCTATATGAACAAAACTCACAACATGAAACGAACAGCTTCTATCTGTCGGTAAAACCCGTCCAGCCAGAATAATGGTATTACCCGCAGTCTCGACATGTTCTATTTCACCAATCCAGTTCCCCGGATACTCGCAATTTGCCGTAATATATTCATCAACGGTAAATTCTTCATTTGTGCAATGCCAGCGAATCACAGCATCTTCATTAAAGTATAAAGACAAAGCATCTCTATCCTGAGAGATCACCGCATTCCAAAAGCTCTTAATATCCATCTCACACCGTCTTCAGTCGATTCAACAAATCCGTCACTATCCCCGGATCCTCCAGAAGTGAAATCCCAAAGCACTTCTTCCCGGCATCCTTAATGGAAGCCCCTATATGATATGCCGTCTTCCCGTCCAGGATGATAAATCTGTCATGGAACACCTGTGTCTTCTTCACTGTCAATGTCGGATACTGAGCGTTAAAATTGGCCGCATCCCTGTTCGTAAGCTGTGCGCTCGCATATGTATAGATCTTCACATCCACACCGGCGATCTTCTTTGCCAGGATGTTTAGCGTATCTACATCAACATATCCGTCAATCAGGATTATTTCCTTCTGAGCCTTCTGTATGATGGATGTTATCAGACTGAAGGCATCATAGATCTGACCATCAAAGAATATCTTCTGCTCTGATTCTGCGTGATCTTCAATATACTGAAAAACCTTATCGAACTTCTCATTCGTACTTTTCTGGTATTCCAGCTGCTTTACCTCCAATTCATCGACACGATTCAGTATCAGAGAATTTGTTGCAAGGAACTTCCGCATCTCAACAAACGCTCTCATAATCCCTATACTGACATTTATTGCCACATCGCTCCGAAGTATAGCAGATAGCATCGATATACCTTGCTCCGTAAAGGCATAGGGCATATATCGTCTGCCGCCCCGTCCCTCTGTACTTTCATTCTTTGAGATGCCATTTTGGCATCTCAAAAATTCTTCCTCAGTCAACTGGAAACAAAAGTCTTCAGGAAATCGTTTCTTATTGCGTTTCACCGCACGATTCATAGCCCCTGTCTCTACCTGATACAACATCGCAAGATCACTGTCCAGAATGACCTGTTTTCCCCGGATTATATGTATCAAGCTGCTTACCGTTACACTTGTGACCTCAATCTCGGTCTCGTTTGTAACCTCGATGATTTCTTCCTTTTTTGCCATATACAATCCTCTTTTGTGATGCGCTCGTTTTGAGATGCCAATTTGGCATCTCAAAAATCATCCTTCCCTCTTCACATAATGCAGCTCAATATCATACCCCAGAGCTTCCAGCATCTTAACGAAGGTATTATTGACCACACTCTCATTCCTCTTAATCACCCGGTTCACGTAAGCTCTGGTGGTATCGATCTCCTTTGCCACCTGTGCCTGCGTCTTTCCCTCTTCTATACACTTAACCTTCACATCTAATTCGATATTATTTTTGACCATGATATCTTCCCTGTTCCCTGATCAGTCGTTGTCTTTTTCGTACAATTTGTAGTATAACATATTTCCCGGATTTTTCAAGACAGAAAAAGAGGCCTGCCGCACCGGCAAGCCCCAAATCCTATTTCCATATGATCCTTACATCGTCTTCCGAATAGACTTCTATGCTCTCCACATATTCATCCAGAAGCTCCGTCGTCAGCTTCGTCACTGCAAAGCTCTCATGCACCTTCATCCGGTTCAGCTGCCTGACCTTATCCTCCGCCTCTGACATCTGTTCCAGAAGCCCCTCGTGCTTCTTCCTGAGCTTATCCACCTCATCTATGGATGCGTCATAGCTTTTCTTCTTTCCCAGGGCATAGGCCTCAAATTCAGCCATCCTCTTTTCTGAAGCCCTATCAATGGACTTTTGAGCCGCCGCGCATTTCTTCTTCAGTTCTTCCACCGCTGCTGCCGCCGCTTCCTTTTCCGCCTGCAGAAGCTTATCCGACTCTCCCAGTTCCATGATATGCTGCTGTATCTGGTACATTATCACTTCTTCCAGATAGAAGTCGTCTATCCTCTTTACGCATCCGTCCAGATGGTAAATATTCAAACCAGAACACCAGTAATAATGATGCCCGGAAGTGCTGTGCCTCATGATCCTTCCACAGCACCCGCAATTCACCCTGCCTACCAGAACATGCTTGTCCGTCTGACACCAAGGCTTAAGTTTTTTCCCAAACCTTGCCTGTACCTTGTCGAAGGTCTCCTTATCGATGATTGGTTCATGGTGGTTCTCCGTAACGATCCACTTCTCCGGATCCGTAACGCGCCGGTCATCCCTGATCTTCTTGCATTCAGTAACACCCTGTACCAGATCACCGACATACGCCCGGTTCTTCAACATTCTGAGCATCCCGGAATGCTGCCAGATAAATACCCCTCCCTTCGGATCAGCCTTGCGGATGCCCTTCTCATGCCAGACCTGAGAAGGCGGCTTAACCCCTTCCGCATTGAAAATACGGGCAATCTCCACCGTGGACATACCATCCGCGTACATCCGGAACATCCTGCGGACTGTCACCGCCTCATCCTCGGCGATCACGAATTTATGCCTGTCCTCAGGATCCTTGGCATACCCAAACGGTGGAGTGGAACATACCGCCTTACCTTGTTCTTTCACAGCCCTGACAGATGCCTTTATTTTTACGGACAAATCCTTGCTATACAGATCATAGAGCAGATTCTTGAAATTCACATCAATATCCGCCACATTCCCGACATACTGCTCACTGTCATATTTGTCATTGATTGAGATGAAACGCACGCCCATGAACGGGAAAATCTGTTCCAGATAGGAGCCAAGCTCGATATAATCCCTGGCAAAGCGTGAGAAGTCCTTCACGATGATGCAGCCTATCTCTCCATTCTTCACCCCATCCAGAAGCGCCTGTACGCCCGGACGGTCAAAGTTTGTTCCAGAATAGCCGTCGTCCGCAAACTCCAAAATCTTATCCTGCGGAAAATGCTCCCGGACATAGTCCCGGAGCAAAAGCCTCTGCATGGTTATACTGTTGCTTTCCTCTCGGCAAAAATCATCCTCTTTGGAAAGCCTCATATAGATTGCAATGTTCATCACTTATCACCATCCCTCAAGGCATTGACCTCTTTCCCGGAATAAACGAAATGCACCTTGACCCTCTTATCCGGGAACACCTCGATCTTCTCGATCAGGGCATGGAGCACTTCCGCTGTCAGCGGCGTACCCTTCCTGCATTTCATCAGCGTCCGCAGATAATGATTCCTTTTCTCCGTCCTGCCGTCCATCTCCGCAAGCCGCCTGTCCAGAACCTTCTGGCTGTCCTGAAGCCTCCGGATATCCTTTTTCCGCTGTGATGCCTTATCTGTCATTTCCTGTTCCGTTATTTCCCCGGAACGGTACCGGATATAATCCTCGCTGCCATCCTTCTTCAGCCGCTCGATCTTATCCGCCGCTTCTTCCAGTTCTTTCTGAAGCCTTTTCTTTTCCATTTCCGCCTGCCGTTTGCTTGCGGCCACCAGATCCTTCTGTTTCATAGCTGACAGGGAAAATTCCTTTTCCAGCGCTTCTTCTACCAGCCGGTTCAGCACCATCAGGGATATCCGCTTGCTGTCGCACCGTCTGTCGTCAATGGTTTCCTTATTCACACAGCGGTACTGGTAATTCCTGACCTTGCCGCCGGAACGGTTGGCAAGCCCGCATTCTCTTGTGAACTTCCCGCCGCACATCCCGCAGTAAAGCAGATCCTTATAGATATCCTCATCCATCGGCAGGTTCCTTGACGATCCGGAAGAAAACTTCTGCGACCTCGCTTCAAAGCGCCTTACCACCTCATGGAACACCTCTTCGGAGATGATCGGCTCATGGTTGTTCTCCCGGACTTTCAGTTCCCCTGTCAGAACCTTCGTGCTCGTCCTTCCCGTGACACGCTCACCGTCCTTCTGCTCACAGATCAGGTATCCGATATAGGCACAGTTATTCAGAATCTGGTTCAGCGTTGCCTTATGCCAGTTATGAAGTTCTTCTCCATCCCTCTGATGGACATGTCCGTATTTCCTGTAATCACTCGGCCTATGGACCTTATCCGCATAAAGCCATCCGATGATGTCATCATAGGTATCGCCCCGCAGGAACCGGTCAAACAATTCCCGGACGATCACCGCCGCCTCTTCATTCACTATCAGAACCCTGCGGTTGCCTTCCTTCACTACGTCATAGCCGTAAACCGGATGACAGCCGGAAAAGCTCCCTCTCTCAAACTGCTTCACCCTGGAGCTTCTGATCTTCACCGCAATATCCTTCGCGTAAAGCTCATTGACCAGATTCTTCAGCTGAACCCCCAGCGTTTCTGGATCCCCGTCCATGTTGTCGAAATTATCATTGACGGCAATGAACCTCACACCCAGAAACGGAAATATCTTCCCCAGGTAATTTCCCATTTCAAGATGGTTACGTCCGAATCTCG
>CAJURT010000006.1 GCA_910588875.1 uncultured Lachnospiraceae bacterium | reverse complement strand
ACACCAGCCTTCCAAGCTGGATACGTGGGTTCGATTCCCATCACCCGCTTTTTTTATTTCCCAAATATCTGTTCAACAGGTGGGTTCCCGCCATTCAATCAAATGGTCAGCCTGGGGCTGAGAAGCCGCCGCATCCGCCTGCCAGGCTGAAGGTGCGGGCTGGTTTATGTGGATTGCCGGACAGGGGAGAGAGTCTGGAAGGATTCGGCGTGTTGATACCGGGACCGGATCCGGGCAGGCAGAAAAGACTGAGAAAAGAAGAGGTGGCAGCATGGACGAAAAGGATAAGAAACTGGAACAGGAGCCGGAATTCAGCCAGGAGGGGGCGGAAAAGGAGGATGAGCAGGAATATGAGAAGATCTGCTATATCTGCCGGAGACCGGAGAGCAAGGCAGGCAATATGATCGTCATGCCAGGGAACATGTGCCTGTGCCATGATTGTATGCAGAAGGCATTTGATTCCGTGATGGGAAGGAACCTGGATTTGTCGAAGATTGATTTCTCCCAGCTTTCAGGGATGCCGTTTATGAACCTGAATTTTGTTCCGGAGGGAGGCGGCGGGGATGCCGTACAGACCCAGATTCCCCGCCGGCAGCAGGTAAAAAAGAAGAAAAAGGAACCTACAGGACCGGCATTTGAATGGAAAGACATTCCTGCGCCTCACAAGATAAAAAGCCGCCTTGATGAGTATGTGGTCGGCCAGGAACGGGCAAAGAAGGTGGTTTCGGTAGCGGTATATAACCACTATAAAAGGGTTTATGCGGAAAGCATGAAGCGGATGGGAAAGAATATGTCCGTGGAAGACGGACAGGAGGAGATAAGCATCGAGAAGTCCAATATCCTGATGATTGGGCCTACCGGAAGCGGCAAAACTTACCTGGTGCGGACGCTGGCCCGGCTTCTTAATGTGCCCTTAGCCATTGCCGATGCCACTTCCCTGACAGAGGCCGGATATATTGGGGATGATATAGAAAGCGTGGTGTCCAAACTTCTGGCGGCAGCAGGCAATGATGTGGAACGGGCGGAACATGGGATCATTTTCATCGATGAGATTGATAAGATTGCCAAAAAGAGGGAGACAAATACCCGCGACGTAAGCGGCGAATCTGTGCAGCAGGAACTCCTGAAACTCTTGGAGGGAAGCCGGGTGGAGGTTCCGGTTGGTTCGAACCAGAAAAATGCATTGACCCCGTTGAAAACAGTGAACACGGACCATATCCTGTTTATCTGCGGAGGGGCCTTCCCTGACCTGGAGAGGATTATCAAGGAGAGGCTGAATAAGGCTTCCTCCATGGGGTTTGGGGCAGAACTGAAAGACAGATACCAGGAAGACCCCAATGTTTTGAGCCAGGTGACGAATAAGGATTTGCGGGAATTCGGCATGATCCCGGAGTTTTTAGGCCGTCTGCCGGTGACGGTAACCTTAGAAAAGCTGACGGAAGAACTGCTGGTTAAGATATTGAAGGAGCCGAAGAATGCAATCCTGAAGCAATATATTAAGCTGCTGGAGATGGATGAGGTAAAACTGGTGTTTGAGGAAGAGGCGTTGGAATGGATTGCGCAGGAGGCCATAAAGCGGGATACGGGGGCGCGTGCGCTGAGGGCGATTTTGGAGGAATACATGCTGGATATTATGTATGAGATCCCAAAGGATCCCAATATTGGCTCTGTGGTGGTGACCCGGCCTTACCTGGAAAAAAGCGGAGGGCCTTTGATCCGGATGAGAGGGTAGGGCGGCAGAGGAGGCTGTCTGTTTGTGTTATAGCCTATTCACGGTTCCGCAGAAAGGTTTGGTACAGGTTTAAGGTGCCGTAGCCCCAGATGGGATTGGGGTAGGAGAAGGCGGCGTTGCGGTCAGCCCCCCGGATCAGCATGGAAGAGATGGCAGTATTGCTTAAATCAGGGTCATTTCCATGGGTGAATCCCCAGGTGAAAATATCAGCGATGGCGCCGGCGGCAACCGCAGCTGCCACCGAGGAACCGGAGCGGCGGGTGAAGCGGAGTTCATTCTCAATGGATGTGCCGACGGCAGGCCCCTGGACATCCACGCCGGGGGCGGTGAGGTCAGGCTTGATGCGTCCCCTGGGGGTGTAGCCGCGGCTGCTGTGGATATAAATGCTATTGTTGGAGTGGTTGTAGGCAGCGACGGTAAGCGGCATATCAGCATTGCCTGGGTCCATTGTGGTGGTATTGGGATCCGGGCGAAGAAAGATAGTCTTTTCAGATAAAAAGCCATGCATGGGCAGCCAGATATGGAAGCGGCCGGTGATAAAGATGGTGGGATAGACACGGATCCGCCATATGCCGGAGGATGGGTTTTCAAAACGCATAAAAATCAACTGGCTGCCGGATCCGCTTTCAAAGTTCTGGTAGCTGACGGTAAGGAGGGTGGAGTCAAGCTGGAACGGAATGACGGTTTCGGTTCCCAGGGCCAGGGAGATGCGGTCAACGACTTCGCCGGAGGGGGAGACAACACCGACCGTATAAAGTTCGGGCGGCTGGGACCATATTTCCATGCAGAAGCCGGTTTCATCATCGCCTACCCGCAGTTCAACATCCTCATATTCCTGATCGGGGGACATATTCCCCATAAAGTGGTGGTGGTAGCCCATCTCATTGCCGGCTCCGGCAACGATTGCCAGCCCCAGATAGCCGTTGAGGGTGGCCAGCTGTTGGCTCAGGGGGCCGGTGCCCTCATGGTCACCCTGGTTTGTGCCCACTCCCAGATAGATAACCAAAGGCATCTGCCGGGAACCTGCCAGGCTCAAAAGGTAACTGACAGCGGCCATGATATCGTTTTCCTGGAAAACGGGTTCTTCGGTATCCACCAGGAAAAAGTCACGCAGGTACTGCTTGGCAGGTTTTAGCTTCACGACTGCCAGGGAGGCTTTGGGGGCTGCTCCGGAAAAGGGGACAGGACGGTCAATACGGTTGCCGGCGGCAACCCCTGCCATAAAGGTGCCGTGGCCGTTAGTGTCCCGGGAGGGAACCAGGGAGAAGGGATCCTCGGTTTGTAAGGCCTCGTTAAGCTGTTCTTGGCTGTATACTGCCCCGTAGAAGGGTTGGAAACCGGCGATTTCCGGGGGCATTTCCCCGGTGTCAATGGTTTGGTCCCAGATATTTAAGATCCTGCTGCTTCCGTCGGGGTTTAAAAACAGCGGGTTGGTGTAGTCAATGCCGGTGTCCACTATCCCTAAAATAACGCCGCTGCCGTCTGCCTGCAGGGCAGGCTGGTCGAAAACCGGGAGGATCCCGCTGCTTTCCAGGACAGTAGTGTCTAAAAGCCCGAAAAGTTTGGGAATACTGCTATAGGAGTAACGGGAAATGCTTAGAGGATCAGCGTTGGTTTTCAGGGCATGGACGACAGCGAAGCCACGGCTGACGAAGTTAATACACTGGGTTTTGGCCAGTTCGTAGAAGGATTGCAGGGAACGTGGTGAATAATGCAGGATAAAATCCATATATTCCTCGGAAGAGGGGGGATATAAGCAGGCAGGCATGGAACCTCCGGGGGCATATTGTTTTATTATAAGGATATGGCAGATAGGATATATTTGACCGTTGTCCGGGGAAATAGTATAATTAGGTTAATATAGTTGCTGATAATGAGGAATATAATCGCAGTGCGATACAGGGACAGGAGGGATTTTCATGGTGTATATCAGCTTGATTGCATTGGTGGCAGGAGGGGATTTGTGGCTGAAGCACAGGATAGAGGGCCAGGATCCGGAGAGTTTTCCCAGGCCGCTTACGGGGACAAAGGACAGGATATGGATTTACCGCAACCACAATGCGGGCTTTCCCTTTGGACTTATGGAAAAGCAGGAGAGCCTGGTGAAGACGGTGCCTCTGGTTTTGACGTCACTTCTGGCCGGAGGGCTTTTGGCAATGCGGGGAGAGAAGGGGAAGAAAGCCAGGAAACTGGGGATGGCTATGGTGATCGGCGGTTCCCTGAGCAATCTGTATGACCGGTATGTCCGGGGGTATGTGGTGGACTATTTCAGCCTGCGCTTTGGGCCCCTGAAGGAAGTGGTGTTTAACCTGGGGGATATCTTTATCCTGCTGGGGGCTGCCCTGCAGGCAGTGTGCTTTTCCCTGGAGGGCGGGAAAAGGGGCAGGGATCCTATAGCGGCAGGAACCCTTGGGGTAAAGGAGAAAAAGATAAAACGGAAAGTGGCAATTGACAAGCAGAGGGAAATATTGTAGAATCGGTAGCAATTATAATTCGGAAGGAGATTAATGTAATTCTATGTTAGACTCAGGAGACAGTACGGGCATACAGATCTGTACGGTTGTTGTGCTGCTTTGCCTCTCGGCCTTTTTCTCTTCGGCAGAGACGGCGCTTACTACGGTCAACCGCATGAGGGTGCGGACCCTGGCGGAGGCGGGGGACAAACGGGCGGTTACCCTGACTAAGATAATCGAAGAGCCGGGGAAAATGCTGAGCACCATTCTGGTGGGCAATAATATTGTGAACCTTTCGGCATCCTCCCTGATGACGACCCTGACGCTGCAGATGTTCGGCAGCAAAGCAGTGGGAGTGGCAACCGGTATCCTGACACTGTTAATATTGGTTTTCGGAGAGATTTCTCCTAAGACCCTGGCGACGATCCATTCGGAGCGGCTGGCGCTGCAGTATGCAGGGATCATTTATCTGATGATGAAGCTTTTAACGCCGGTGATTTTCTGCATCAATCAGCTTTCCCTGGGATTTTTGCTGCTTTTGCGGGTGGATCCCAAGAAAAAGCAGGAGGCCATCACAGAGGATGAACTGCGCACCATCGTGGAGGTAAGCCACGAGGAGGGTGTGATCGAGTCGGAAGAGAAGAAGATGATCAACAATGTGTTTGACTTCGGAGATTCGGTGGCAAAGGATGTGATGGTACCCCGGATCGATATGGTGATGGTGGATGTGGACACTACCTTTGAGGAACTGATGGAGATCTTCCGTCAGGAGAAGTTCACCCGTTTTCCGGTGTATGAGGGGACTACGGATAACGTGATCGGCATCATCAATGTGAAGGATTTTCTGCTGGCAGAACGCAAGGCCTTTAACATCCGGGACTTTCTGCGGCAGCCCTTGTACACCTACGAGTATAAGAAGACGGCGGAACTGATGGTGGAGATGCGCAAGACCTTTAATAACTTCATCATCGTGCTGGATGAGTACGGCGCCACGGCCGGCATGGTGACCCTGGAGGATATGCTGGAGGAGATCGTGGGTGAGATCCGGGACGAGTATGACGAGGACGAGGAGGATGCAGTGAAGATGATTGCTGCTGACGAATACCTGGTCAGCGGTTCCACCAAGCTGGATGACCTCAACAGCTGGCTGGATCTGAAGCTGGAATCCGAGGATTATGATTCTATCGGCGGCCTGGTGATCGGCCTTTTGGACCATCTTCCCGAGGCAGGGGAAGAGGTGAGCCATGAGGGGCTGCGGCTGGTGGTGGACAGTGTGGAAAAGAACCGGATAGAGAAGATCCATCTGTATATCCTGGGGGATGAGGAGAAAGAAGGGGAAGATACGGATGGCAGGGACAGAAAAGAGCACCAGGCGGAGACAGAGGGTGCTGCGTCTTAAAGATAACAGGAGGGATGTTCAGCTGAACATCCCTCCTGCGGTTCCGCCTACGGCGCAGCAGGCCAGCACGGTGGCGGCCCGGGTGAGATCCGGCACCGGCACGGTCTGCCGGTTCATCAGCCAGGAGATGGCAAAGAGCACGGCGAAATACAGAATGCCCGTGAGCATTCCCCAGAAGAATCTGCGGGACAATGCCGCCTTGCCGGCCAGGAAGCCGCCGAAGAGGCAGGCGATCACATAGACTCCGTATACGGCGGCATCGATCTGCGCTTCCTCCAGCTTCAGCTTGTAGAGAGCAAAGGAAAGGATCAGCAGAAGCACCCCGGACAGCAGATAGGCCGCGAGCAGAGAGCGTAAAAGTACTTTAGAGCCGGAAACATTCATAAGAAATCCTCTTTTTTACAGGTTTGTTCCATTTTATTCCCATGAATTTGAAAAAATTCCCTTGACAGCATTTTATAATGTAGATATAATGGTGAGGCGTGCAAAAAACACGTTGTATTTTTTTGTGTGCAAAAAGCTGAAGACTTACAGCAACCAACAGACAATATCACAGGAGGTGAAACGGAATGCCAACATTTAACCAGTTAGTCAGAAAGGGAAGACAGACATCGGTGAAGAAGTCTACGGCACCGGCTCTGCAGAGAGGCTACAACTCTTTACGCAAGCGTGCTACCGATATCTCCTCCCCGCAGAAGAGAGGCGTCTGCACAGCGGTGAAGACCGCTACCCCGAAGAAGCCGAACTCCGCACTCCGTAAGATTGCGAGAGTACGTCTTTCCAACGGAATCGAGGTTACCAGCTATATCCCCGGAGAGGGACACAATCTGCAGGAGCACAGCGTGGTGCTGATCCGCGGCGGAAGAGTTAAGGATCTGCCCGGTACCAGATATCATATTATCAGAGGTACTCTGGATACCGCCGGCGTTGCCAACCGCAAGAAAGCCCGTTCCAAATATGGCGCGAAGCGGCCGAAAGCTGCTAAGAAGTAAGAAACTGTGGCGATAGGCAAATCATCACAGCCAGGCTGCAGGAAAGCAGTGAATGAAGTACCACTAACGGCAGTAAAGTGACTGTAGTGCCGGTGATATTGACCTGTGGGTTGCAGGAATAGATCAAACGACCGAGCACGAACACATTTTATGGAAACATGTGAGTACCGATGATTTAATCCATTGAATGATTAAGGAGGGAAGTAACGTGCCACGTAAAGGACATATTCAGAAAAGAGATGTATTGGCGGATCCTTTATACAACAATAAGGTTGTGACCAAGCTGATTAACAACATCATGCTGGACGGCAAGAGAGGGATTGCCCAGAAGATCGTATACGGAGCATTTGCCCGTGTGGAAGAGAAGACCGGAAAGCCTGCAGTAGAGGTTTTCGAGGAAGCAATGAACAACATTATGCCGGTCTTGGAGGTAAAAGCCAAGAGAATCGGCGGTGCCACCTATCAGGTGCCGATCGAGGTTAAGCCGGAGAGACGCCAGACCCTGGCGCTTCGCTGGATCACCATGTTCTCCCGCAAGAGGAATGAGAAGACCCAGGAGGAGAGACTGGCGAACGAGATTATGGACGCTGCCAACAACACAGGCGCATCCGTGAAGCGGAAAGAAGATATGCATAAGATGGCAGAGGCGAACAAGGCCTTCTCCCATTTTAGATTCTAATAGGAGGACAAAGCTTTGGCTGGAAGAGAATATCCGTTAGAGAGAACCAGGAATATCGGAATTATGGCTCACATCGATGCCGGTAAGACCACATTGACCGAGCGTATTCTGTATTATACTGGCGTAAACTACAAAATCGGTGATACTCATGAAGGTACTGCAACCATGGACTGGATGGCCCAGGAGCAGGAGCGCGGGATCACCATCACTTCTGCGGCCACGACTTGTCACTGGACCCTGCAGGAGAACTGCAGACCGAAGGAGGGGGCTCTGGAGCATCGGATCAATATTATCGATACTCCCGGACACGTGGATTTCACGGTTGAGGTAGAGCGTTCCCTGCGCGTGCTGGACGGCGCTGTCGGCGTGTTCTGTGCCAAGGGTGGTGTGGAGCCGCAGTCAGAAAATGTATGGCGTCAGGCAGACACCTACAATGTACCCCGTATGGCATTCATCAATAAGATGGATATCCTGGGAGCAAACTTTTTCGGTGCCGTGGATCAGATCCGGGAGCGTCTGGGCAAGAATGCGATCTGCCTGCAGCTGCCGATCGGCAAGGAAGATGAGTTTAAGGGCATCATTGACCTGTTTGAGATGAAGGCCTATATCTATAATGACAATAAGGGCGAGGATGTCTCTATCGTGGACGTGCCGGAGGATATGGCGGTAGATGCCGAGCTGTACCGTACGGAGCTGGTGGAGAAGGTGTGCGAACTGGATGATGACCTGATGATGATGTATCTGGAGGGCGAGGAGCCGTCTGTTGAGGATATGAAGCGGGTCCTGAGAAAAGCCACCTGTGAGTGTACCGCAGTGCCGGTATGCTGCGGCAGCGCTTACCGGAACAAGGGTGTCCAGAAGCTTCTGGATGCTGTGCTGGAATATATGCCGGCGCCCACGGATATTCCTGCAATCAAGGGTGTGGATATGGATGGCAATGAGATCGAGCGCCATTCTTCGGATGAGGAGCCCTTCTCGGCTCTGGCATTTAAGATTATGACGGATCCCTTTGTGGGAAAACTGGCGTTCTTCCGGGTATATTCCGGAACCCTGAACTCCGGTTCCTATATTCTGAATGCCACAAAGGACAAGAAAGAGCGTGTGGGCCGTATCCTGCAGATGCATGCCAACAAGCGGCAGGAACTGGATAAGGTGTATTCCGGGGATATCGCGGCAGCGGTAGGCTTTAAGCTGACCACTACCGGTGATACCATCTGCGACGAGCAGCATCCGGTGATTCTGGAATCCATGGAGTTCCCGGAGCCGGTTATCGATATCGCCATCGAGCCCAAGACCAAGGCCGGCCAGGGCAAGATGGGCGAGGCACTGGCCAAGCTGGCGGAGGAGGATCCCACCTTCCGTGCCAGGACCGACCAGGAGACCGGCCAGACCATCATTTCCGGTATGGGCGAGTTGCATCTGGAGATTATTGTAGACCGTCTGCTGCGTGAGTTTAACGTGGAGGCGAATGTGGGTGCACCCCAGGTTGCTTATAAGGAGACCTTTACCAAGGCTGTGGAGGTGGACAGCAAGTATGCCAGACAGTCCGGCGGACGTGGTCAGTACGGACACTGTAAGGTACGCTTTGAGCCCATGGATGCCAATGCAGAGGAAGTCTTTAAGTTTGAATCTGCAGTGGTCGGCGGTGCGATTCCAAAGGAATATATCCCGGCGGTAGGCGAGGGTATTGAGGAGGCTTCCAAGACCGGTGTGCTGGCAGGCTTCCCGGTGCTGGGCGTGAAGGCAACTGTATTCGACGGTTCCTACCATGAGGTTGACTCCAGTGAGATGGCATTTAAGATTGCCGGCTCCATGGCATTTAAGGATGCGATGCAGAAGGCTGGTTCCATCCTGCTTGAGCCGATCATGAAGGTGGAAGTGACTATGCCGGAGGATTATATGGGTGACGTGATCGGGGATATCAACTCCCGGCGCGGACGCATCGAGGGAATGGATGATCTGGGCGGCGGCAAGATCGTGAGAGCGTTCGTACCCCTTTCCGAGATGTTCGGCTATTCCACTGACCTGCGTTCCAAGACTCAGGGCCGCGGCAATTACTCTATGTTCTTTGAGAAGTATGAGCCGGTTCCGAAGTCTGTGCAGGAGAAGATTATTGCTGAGCATAAGCACTAAGTAGTTGGAAAATAGGCTTGAAAAACTTGCGTAAATCGCATATAATAAGGACAGCCTATATATAAAGGAAAGCCCATTGTGGCCAAATTAAGGAGGACGTTTTAAAATGGCAAAAGCAAAGTTTGAAAGAACCAAACCGCATTGTAACATCGGTACCATCGGCCACGTTGACCATGGTAAGACCACACTGACCGCTGCTATCACCAAGACACTGCATGAGAGAAAGGGTACCGGTGAGGCTGTGGCATTTGAGAACATTGATAAGGCTCCGGAAGAAAGAGAGCGTGGTATCACCATCTCCACCGCTCACGTGGAGTACGAGACAGATAACAGACACTATGCACACGTTGACTGCCCAGGACATGCTGACTACGTTAAGAACATGATCACCGGCGCTGCTCAGATGGACGGCGCTATCCTGGTAGTTGCTGCTACCGACGGTGTTATGGCTCAGACCAGAGAGCACATCCTGCTGTCCCGCCAGGTAGGCGTTCCCTATATCGTTGTATTCATGAACAAGTGCGACATGGTTGACGATCCGGAACTGCTGGAACTGGTTGACATGGAGATCCGTGAACTGTTGAACGAGTATGAGTTCCCGGGGGATGACACCCCGATTATCCAGGGTTCTGCCCTGAAGGCTCTTGAGGATCCCTCCAGCGAGTGGGGCGACAAGGTTCTGGAACTGATGGATGCGGTTGACTCCTGGGTTCCGGATCCGCAGCGTGAGACTGACAAGCCGTTCCTGATGCCTGTTGAGGACGTGTTCACCATTACCGGTCGTGGTACCGTTGCTACCGGCCGTGTGGAGCGTGGTACTCTGCATCTGAATGATGAGGTTGAGATCGTTGGTATCAAGGAAGAGACCAGAAAGACGGTTGTTACCGGTATCGAGATGTTCCGTAAGCTGCTGGATGAGGCTCAGGCTGGTGATAACATCGGCGCACTGCTGCGTGGCGTTCAGAGAACTGAGATCGAGCGCGGACAGGTTCTGGTTAAACCCGGCTCCGTAAAGTGCCATCACAAGTTCACCGCTCAGGTGTACGTGCTGACCAAGGACGAGGGCGGCCGTCATACTCCGTTCTTCAACAACTATCGTCCGCAGTTCTACTTCAGAACCACCGACGTTACCGGCGTCTGCGAACTGCCGGCCGGCACCGAGATGTGCATGCCTGGCGATAACGTAGAGATGAGCGTAGAGTTGATCCATCCGGTAGCTATGGAGCAGGGCCTTCGTTTCGCTATCCGTGAGGGCGGCAGAACCGTTGGGTCCGGCAGGGTTGTTTCTATTGTTGAGTAATCAGTAAAAAACAGATTTTATGGGGCTTTCCTAAGAATAGGGGAGCCCTTTTTAATTTTAAAATCTCCAGAATGTTTGTATGTTGGCGATACCATAGAGAAAGGTTTGGTAAAAAATGTTGAAAAGCTGAAGAAATTAAGATTTAAAATAACTTTGCATGATAAGATGCCGGACGTGATTTTGTACAAAGCGGATAAGAACGGGATATATTTTGTAGAATCAGTGATTTCCATGGGGCCGATAGAAGTTTAGATACAGTAGAAATATGTCCGGTAGCTTTTGAGATTTTTGAGAGACTGAAGAGAGAGTATCGCTTTAGGGCACGTAGATGAAGTGGCCAGGCAAAATTGATTGATATTCGGCGTTTTTGTGCTTATAATATTAATGGAGTATTTTGAACGGAAACGCATATAAGAATGCATAGAAGACAAAACAGACGCATTTTGCAGCCGGTAAATCACTGCCAGCAAAGATAAGAATGGAGATACGATATGAATCTGACCAATTTTTTGAAACAGACGGACGCCCTTACGGCGCAATGTTCAACAGAGCAGCTTATTGCTTTTATTCATGAGATCGGGAGGGGTTTTCCGGAACACCGCAGGGAAGATTTTCTGGAAATGCTGAAATTGGCCGGGAATCAGGCAGGGACGGAGCCAAATAAAAATGAGGAAAGAAATATTGAGTTTGACGAAATGTACCGTCATGTCAGAGAGAATTTAAAGAGTATCGATTCACAGGAAGTCACGATTACCGGAAGATGGAACGAAGAATATGATGACTGGTATGACTGCAGTGACGAGGAAGTTTATTATGAGGATAACGAAGGTATTTCAGATATGCTTGGGGAGGCCTGTGATTTTGTACATATCTGTATGGACAGGGAGAGATATCAAGAAGGCTTTGAAGTTGGAAATCAAATATTGGCAATGGAAATTCTATGCGATGGTGAGTATGGCGATGAAGAACTTTCCTTTGGGGATATGGTGCATCATGGACTTTTGAACTACAGTTTGGAACGGGTTATCCTTGATACGGTATATTGTGCATATTATGCAGTGCCGCCTGCCATACGCCCGGAGGCATTGTATAGCATTATTGTAAATGCAAAAGAGGACAGGATCACATTAGAAGCAATTATGCAGCATGGTGATGAAGAATTACCTGCGTTGGAAGAATTTCTTCTATCCTGGATTGGATATCTTGGCGGTAAGACAGGGCATGAAGCAGACCGCCTTATCGGGGAAGCCGTTGGTTTGTTAAATGATATCTCGTTGGAGGTTCGGTATGCGGATCAATATGCTGCGGTCCATCCGGGATTATATTTGGATATATTGGAAAACAGGAATTGTGTGGCGGCAAATGAGATGGTATCGATAGGAATAAAAGCGATCCAATCGATACCAGAGAAATATATTATGCGCAGCAGGGTGGCGCTGAAAACGGCGGAGTATGTGATTGCAGCAAATGAGAACCTATCTTTACTGGAAACGTGCTATTTTGCTGCATATGAATCGGATACTTCTGCCGTGAATTACCTTCGAGCGCTGTTAAGCGCCGGGGGAAACGAAAAGAAAAGGAAAGAACTTCGAAAAAATTTTGCGAAATTAACGGTACATAAAAAAGACGGTTTTTTGGGCATAAATGAAAGGGGTACTTTATGTTCTGAGCGGAAAGAAAATCGGCCGGACAGCAATATGGTGTTACTGCTCAGATTTTTAGACGGGCAGTTTGAAGAGGTATTGACGAAAGGATTGAGTCAATCGCAGGCACTGGGCTGGACGGGAACTTTTATGAAACAGGGAATTGCACTGTATCTGTTATATTTGTACGAGGGGCAGTGGAACGGCAAGGGAATAGTGGCTATGGCAGAGATTGTGAAAAGCGCTATGAAATTTTCCTCAGAAGAATACCGAAAAGGCGTCTGCGGGCTTGAGGAGATTGTCGAAAATGAGTTGTTTTACCGATTGTTTTCAAAATGGAAGTCTGTGGTGCAAATGGAAGCTGCTATCAGGGATCGTGTAGTAAAAAGAATTACGGCGCTGCTGGAAAAGCGGACAGCAGGGATTATGGAAGCAAACCGCAGGAATTATTATGGGGAATGCGCGGCGTATATCGCCGCATTAGGCGAGGTGCAGGAATCCATGGGAGAACAGGGCGCAAAACAGAGGCTTATGACATCGTATAAGGATAAGTATTTACGCAGGAGTGCATTTCGGGAAGAAATGCGAAGGTATGGCTGGATAGATACGAGGAGAAAATAGGAGTTTTTGTGAATATAATCGCCCTCATTCCAAATGCTAACGAAAGATTGAAAAATTCACTTTTCCATGATACTTTATAAATGTGACTATGGGACTAAGGAGGGCAATATGGCAGTAACATATAAGAAACTATTTCACTTGCTGATAGATCGGAGCCTTCAGCCCGCCGAACTGACAGAAAAGGCAGGTTTTAGTGCCAATATTTTAACACGTTTAAAGCGCGACCAGTATGTATCTCTTGAAAGTATCGAAAAAATATGCCTTGCCCTGAACTGTAAGGTGGATGATATTCTGGACTTTATGCCAGTTGAAAAGGAGATTGAATCCGGGAACGAGGGCTTTGGCTTTTCTCCTGCCGGGGTGCTGGCGCCGAAATCCAAGGCTGACCTTGCCTTTATCATGCACCCTCTGGCGTGGCTTACCACCAGCGGAACTGCGGCAATCGTCTGTTTTTCCGGCATCATGTACCGTGGAGGGGCTGAGAAGAAAATCCGCCAATACCTGATTGACAACAACTTCATCGACTGCATCATCCAGCTTCCCAGCAACCTGTTCTTTGGGACTTCCATTGCGACCTGCATCATGGTTTTGAAGCGCAGCAAATCTGATAACCGCACCCTGTCCATTGATGCCTCTGGCGAGTGCGTGAAGGTCACAAACAACAAGCTGACAGAGGAGAACATTGCGAAAATTGTTGCGGAGTTCGTTTCCCGCGCAGATGTAGATTACTTCGCCCGCTATGTTCCTTATGATGAGATAGCTGGAAACGATTATAACCTGTCTGTTTCCACCTATGTAGAGGCCGAGGATATCAGAGAAGTCATCGACATTGTGAAACTCAATGCGGAGATTCGGGAAATTGTGGCGAGAGAGCAAGTCTTGCGGGATGAAATTGACAAGATCATCGCGGAAATCGAGGTGGGTTGATATGGAAAAGGATTTAATGCTATATCAGTCGATTATCACAGATATAAAAGAGATCATCTCAGCAGGCCAGCAAAGCGCATACAGCGCGGTAAATACCGCTATGGTGCTGACCTACTGGCACATCGGCAAACGGATCGTAGAGCAGCAACAGGAAGGCAGTGAGCGGGCGGAATATGGAAAGCGGCTGATTTCCGTATTGTCGGAAGAACTGAAAAAAGAATTTGGAAAAAGCTATTCCGAGCGAAATCTGCAATATTTCAGAAAATTCTATTTGTGCTTTCCAGACGAGCAGATTGTGAACACGCGTGTTCGCAATCTCAGCTGGTCGCATTTCAGAAGCCTTTTGCGTGTGCCGGACGAAGATGCAAGAATGTGGTACATGAATGAAGCGGCTTCTGAAAATTGGGGCGTCCGGACGTTGGACCGGAATATTGGTACGCAATATTATTACCGGCTTCTGCAATCACCGAAAAAAGATGCTGTTATTGCGGAAATGAAGCAAAAAACAGCAGAATATCAGAAGAACCGTTTTGAATTGTTTAAGAACCCGGTCATGGCAGAATTTCTGGGTTTTAAAGTCGAAGATTCCTATCTGGAAAGCGACCTGGAATCTGCTATTCTCTCACATATCCGGGATTTCCTGATGGAGAGGGGAAAGGGCTTTGCGTTTGTGGCCCGGCAGCAGCATATCATCACAGATAACGAGGACTATTACATTGATCTGGTCTTTTACAACATCGAATTGAAATGCTATGTGCTGATCGACTTGAAAACGGGCAGAATCACCCATCAGGATGTAGGACAGATCGATATGTATGTCCGAATGTACGATGACCTGAAGTGCAAAGAAAGCGACAACCCGACCATTGGGATTTTACTTTGCGCCGAAACAGACGAGGATATTGCCAGATATTCTGTACTGCATGACAATGAGCGGCTGTTCATGTCCAAGTATATGACCTATCTTCCGACCAAAGAGCAGCTTCGGGCGGAAATCGAACGGCAAAAAGAAATTTTCTATATGCAGCATCCGGCGTTGAAGGAAAAGAGCGGTGAAGAAGAATGAGCAGGCTGGAAGAACTGATTGCGGAACTTTGTCCGGATGGGGTGGAGTATGTGGCCCGGGAGCAAGTGTTGCATCGGTTCTTTTGTGTTTTATCCGTTACACAGGCTTCCGGCTTAAGAAATCGTAAGCGAAAATTCACACAAATTTCAGACTACCTCAGCCGGATATATGGTATACTTAGATGCATCCTGAAAATGGAAATGAAATGAGGAGTTTGGATTATGAAATTGTATAGAATAAGTGCCGCATTGCTGTTGGCAGGGACTATAGCTGCCGGATTACCGCTTATGGCGATGGCGGAGACACCGGAGCGTGGTTTTTCCCAACGGGTATACGGCCCGGGAGAGGATAATTTGTCGGCCAGTGATCCCTATGCCAGGTATCAGTGGGGGTTGCGGAATGATGGGGAATTACAATACCTTGAGGTGGTAAACCGGTTCCGGGACAGCAATCCGAGCCTGGCAAAGAAGATCGATCTTGCAAACGCCCTGAGGCTCCCAGCCCCGGTAGAGGGACCGAGTGCCTATGAGATAGAGACCATTGACTCCGTAAAGGGGGTAGACATCAATATCCAGCCTGCCTGGGACTTATATGATGCCAGCACACAAAAGCATCGCCCGGTTATCGTGGCAGTGATCGACACAGGGGTGGATATTAACCATCCGGAACTGAGGGATGCCATCTGGGTGAATGAAGATGAGGTTCCTGGCGACGGGATCGATAATGACGGGAATGGCTACGTGGATGATGTAAATGGCTGGAATTTTTTTTCCGACAATAACCAGGTGTTTGTGGGAGATGAGGATGATCATGGGACACATGCAGCAGGGACGATTGCAGCTACCCGCAAGGCTATGGGGATTGCAGGGATTGCAGATAATAAATATGTGAAGATTATGCCTTTGAAGGTACTGGGAACCGATCAGGGGATCGGGGAGGAGGAGGCTGTCCTCAATGCAATTCGCTATGCAGAAGCAAATGGGGCCTTGATTTGTAACTTGAGTTTCGGGACAGAGATTTATTATCCCCGGCTGGAACAGGTGATGAGGGAATCCAAAATGCTGTTCATCAGTTCGGCAGGAAATGGGGACAATAACGGCAATGGGCTGAATGTGGATATAAATCCGGATTATCCGGCTGCATTTAACCTGGACAACAGCATATCGGTGGCAAACCTGATGTTTGACGGGAATCTGGCCAAGAGTTCCAATTACAGCGCCAGCCTGGTTGATATTGCGGCGCCAGGTACGTATATTGTCAGTACAACGGCAGGGAATTCCTATGGGTTTATGACAGGGACTTCCATGGCAGCACCTATGGTGACAGGGGTGGCAGCGCTTTTATATTCTTACCGGACGGATCTCAGCCTGGAGGAGATAAAGCCGGTTATCTTAAATTCAGTGAGGAGAATGGAAGGGCTGGAAGGGAAATTAGAATCAGGGGGCATGCTGGATGCCTTTGCTGCTTTGAATTATGAAAGGTAGAGGATTTATCTTTTAAGGCGTTGGCAGACCGGGAACCTGTTTTAAGGTTTTCGGCCTGTCAACGCCTTTTTCTGTGTTAAAGAGGAAAATCGTCAAATTCGTCAAAGGGGTCAGGTTCCCGTTTCCTGGGAGGAGGATTTTTTTTCTGGGGGTTGGCTTCCCTTGATTTTCTCATTTCCAGTAATCGTTCAAACTCAGCTTCGTCACCGTGGGCTTTCAGGCGCCGCCGCCGTGCCTCACGCCGTGCAGCCAGTTCCCTGGCCTCTTTTTTGCGGGAGTAGAGAATCCAGAAAACAACAGATGCCGTCAGGATGCCCAGCACAGATAAAACGGCGATGGCAATGGCGGTGGTACCGGGCAGCCGGATGTGGGGGAACCAGGAACGGCCAGGCTGGTCGTCTTCGGCGGAGCCGGAATCACGGTTATCCGGCGAAATGGATAAGTCCACATCCACTCCGGAAGGGGATTCTTTTGTCATCAAAAAAGCACTGCCAATAAAACGGTCATTATAGGTATAACGCAAAACGGCGATTGCATTGGGAGGAGGATTGCTGCCAGACAAGGGCTCCAATGACAGGGAGGCATCCTCAAAACCAGCATCACGGGGCAGGGTGATTACTTTTCCGGGTTCTATCATCAAATCGGAAGGCAGATAGGAGGTTCCCTGGATTTCAATGCTTTCCTCGCCCGTGACATAACGGGTTTCATGGTCAGGGATGGATACATTCTGGAAGCGGTCAAAGCCAAATTCCAGCAATGTCTTCCCATCCAGGAAGTAAACCGGGTTCGGCGAACCTTTCAGGACAACTGAGATCAGGCGCCTCCCGTCCTTTTCGGCGTAGGTGACAAGGGTATTGCCGGCTTTCAGCAAATAACCGGTTTTTCCGGCAATGGCCGGCGGGTAATATAACTGGTTATTTGGGTCTGTAGTGCTGACCAGGCGGTGCTCCTGACGGATGGTAAAGCCATCCGGGTAGCTGATAGTGGCATTGATTTTGTAAGATAAGGCAGAACTGACTTTTAAGAGAGATTCATTATCAAATGCAGCCCGGGCGATAAGAGCCATGTCGTAGGCAGTCACATACTGGGTGTCTCCATTTAAACCGGAAGGATTGTCAAAATGAGTTTTTGATGAACAGCCAAGTTCCGCTGCTTTGGCATTCATCATATCCACAAATCCCGGGATACTGCCAGCCACATGCTCTGCCAATGCGTTGGCAGACTGGTTGGTGGAAACAAGAAGAAGCAGGTGCAGGCAGTCTTCTACTGTCAGCTGTTCACCTGCTGAAAGATTGTATTTATTGCCGCTGTCAGCTTCTACACTGTTCATGGCAGTTTCGGAAAAGGTGACCACCTCGTCAAGCCCGCAGTGTTCCAGTACAATCAAGGCAGTCAGAAGCTTGGTGATGCTTGCCGGAGGATAAGCAGCATCGATGCTGTTCTGGCCGAAAAGCAATGCACCGGAGTCTGCGTCAATGACAGCGCCGGCTTCCGCCTGAATTCCGGTATCAGAGGGCCAGGCGGGTGGTTCGGCAAAGACGGTGATGGTGAGTATATGGATTGCAGCCAAGCAGCAGCAGACCAGACGTCTTATCTTTTGCTTCAAAGGTTTATCCTCCTATCTCATCTTTGGATTGTTACGGTTACATTTTATCATGAAATGAAGGAAAGGGGAAGAGGTTTGTAAAAACAAGTTAGCTTTTATATTTTCAATGAAAAAAGACTTGCAATATACCCTATAGGGGTATATAATAAGAGCAGTCATAAGGAGGAGAAGCATAATAAGCTGCTGGCGGTCTTCTGTGGGTGCCGGGATTGAGAAGGGCAGACAGATGACAGGATCCCCATGTCAGTTGGTTAAGATTTGTTAAGGGGCACGCCTCAGATTTATTTATAAATTGCAGAAAAGGGGAACATAATGACAGAGAAAGAGACGAAGATTGGAGCAGAGGCAGCAAGGGCAGAGGCAGCGGTAGGAACAGAAACAACCGGAGCAGTGCCGGCTGCAGATCAGCTGACAGAGAGATTCTCAGACCATCAGGCACAGGGTACATGCTGCCACAAGACGAAGGAGCGTTCCGACAAGGAATACCGGGATCTGCTGAACCGTCTGAGCCGGATTGAGGGACAGGTGCGGGGAATTAAGGGCATGGTGGAAAAGGATGCCTATTGCCCGGATATTTTGATTCAGGTGGCAGCCGTGAATGCGGCGCTGAACAGTTTTAACAAGGTTTTGCTGGCAAATCACATCCGAACCTGTGTGATGCAGGATATCCGGGCGGGGAAGGAAGAGACCATAGATGAGTTGGTTATGACGCTGCAAAAGCTGATGAAATGAGGAACGGTCAGGAGAGCAGGCAGGAACAGGACAGAAAAGGGCAGAATAAGGGGGAAGAAAAGAGTGGGACAGGCAGAAAAATGTGCATGATTAAGGAAGCCTGGGTTTTAAGGGGAACCGGATTTTAAAGAAGGGAGAAAGGCAGAGAATGGAGCAATATACGGTGACAGGGATGAGTTGTGCGGCATGCAGCGCCCGGGTGGAGAAGGCGGTATCCAAAGTGGAGGGAGTGTCCTCCTGCTCGGTCAGCCTGCTGACGAATTCCATGGGAGTGGAGGGGACGGCTTCAACCGAGGCGGTGATTGCGGCGGTGGAACAGGCCGGATACGGGGCGGTAAAAAGGGCCAGGGGCGGCAGCCAGGGAGAGGCCGGGACAGGCCGGGGGGCAGTGCCGGGATCCGGGGGCATGGCGGCGGCAGAGGACATGTTAAAGGACCGGGACACGCCGGTGCTGAGGCAGAGGCTGTACTCTTCATTGGGATTTCTGGCAGTGCTGATGTATTTTTCCATGGGGCACATGATGTGGAATTGGCCGGTTCCGGCATTTTTTGAGGGGAACCATGTGGCGATGGGGCTTTTGCAGCTGATTCTCACCGGGATTGTGATGGTGATCAATCAGAAATTCTTTATCAGCGGCTTTAAGAGTTTGTGGCATCGGGCCCCCAATATGGATACACTGGTGGCCCTGGGGTCCGGGGCGTCCCTGGTTTACAGTGTGTATGCGCTTTTTGCCATGACAGATGCCCAGGTAAGGGGAGATATGGCAGGAGTCATGGAATATATGCATGAATTCTATTTTGAATCCGCAGCCATGATTCTGACCCTGATTACCGTGGGGAAGATGCTGGAGGCCAGGTCTAAGGGGCGAACCACAGATGCCCTTAAGAGCCTGATGAAACTGGCCCCGAAGACGGCAACCGTGGTGCGGGAGGGCGTTGAGGAAGTGGTCTCCATTGACCAGGTGATGAGGGATGATATTTTTGTGGTTCGTCCGGGAGAAAATATTCCGGTGGACGGCGTGGTGGTGGAAGGAAGCAGTGCAGTCAATGAGTCGGCGCTGACCGGGGAGAGCATTCCCGTGGATAAGGCAGAAGGGGACCCGGTGTCAGCAGCCACAGTGAACCAGTCAGGATTTATCCGCTGCCGTGCCACAAGGGTGGGGGAAGACACGACCCTTTCCCAGATTATCCAGATGGTCAGCGATGCGGCAGCCACCAAGGCGCCCATTGCCAAGGTGGCAGACCGGGTGTCAGGAGTGTTTGTCCCGGCAGTGATTGCCATTGCCCTGGTGACGATTGCAGGATGGCTGCTGGCAGGGGAGAGTGCGGGCTTTGCCCTTGCCCGGGGGATTTCGGTGCTGGTGATCAGCTGTCCCTGCGCCCTGGGGCTGGCAACGCCGGTGGCGATCATGGTGGGAAACGGCATGGGAGCCAAAAACGGCATTATGTTTAAGACAGCCGTTTCTCTGGAAGAGGCAGGCAAGACAGAGGTGGTGGCGCTGGATAAGACAGGAACCATCACCAGCGGGGAGCCAAGGGTGACGGATCTGATTCCGGCAGGGCAATGGAAGGAGGAAGAACTTCTGTCCATGGCCTATGCCCTGGAGAAGAAGAGCGAGCATCCTCTGGCCCGGGCGATCCTGCAGGAGGCCCAGGAGAGGGGACTGACAGCCCGGGAGGTAACGGACTTTCGGGCATTGCCGGGAAACGGCCTGTCCGCTGTGCTGGAGGGGGAGCAGGTAAGGGGAGGGAACCTTGCCTTTATCAGCAGCCAGGCAGAGGTGCCCCAGGAGATGAAGAGACGGGCAGAAGCGCTGGCAGAAGAGGGGAAGACCCCCCTGTTTTTCAGCCGGGCCGGTGTGCTGGAGGGGATTATCGCCGTGGCGGATGTGATCAAGGAGGACAGCCCACAGGCTGTGCGGGAACTGCAGAACATGGGAATCCATGTGGTGATGCTGACCGGGGATAATGAGCGGACGGCCAGGGCCATCGGAGCCCAGGCCGGGGTGGATGAGGTGATTGCCGGTGTGCTGCCCGACGGGAAGGAGAGCGTAATCCGTTCCCTAAAGCGAAAGGGCAGGGTTGCCATGGTAGGAGACGGAATCAACGATGCGCCGGCCCTTACCCGGGCGGATATCGGAATTGCCATCGGGGCAGGCACGGATATTGCCATTGATGCAGCAGATGTGGTTCTCATGAAGAGCCGTCTCAGCGATGTGCCGGCAGCCATCCGCTTAAGCCGGGCAACCTTGAAAAATATCCACGAAAACCTCTTCTGGGCATTCTTTTACAATGCGGTGGGGATTCCCCTGGCAGCAGGTTTGTGGTATCCTTTATTTGGGTGGAAATTGAATCCCATGTTTGGTGCGGCGGCTATGAGCCTGTCCAGCTTCTGCGTGGTGACGAATGCGCTGCGGCTGAATTGGTTTGATATGCATGATACAAAAGGAGACAAAAAAATCAAAAGGAAGAAAAAGGAGGAACTGGTGATGGAGAAGACCATGAAAATCGAAGGCATGATGTGCGGACATTGTGAGGCCCGGGTGAAGAAGTGCTTAGAGGCGCTGGAGGGAGTCAGCGGTGCGGCAGTGAGCCATGAGGCGGGGACAGCCGTGGTGACGCTTAGCGGGCCGGTGGCAGATGAAGTGTTGAAGAAGACAGTGGAAGATCAGGATTACAAGGTGCTTTCGATACAGTAGGGGGCCTGGGACCGGCAGCAGGACAGGGCCCGGGGACAGGCAGGTGATTCCTGCACTGGCAGAGGTGCTGATGTGCCTCTGCTTTTTGATGAAGAAAGAACATATATGGAACCATTGACTTTACATTCTGTATAAAGTAGAATAACCACAGAGGAGGATACAAGGGGGACAGCGTCAGGAAATTATTGTGCGGGAAGCCGGCAGGCAAGCCGTGACGGAAGAGAGGGAACAGACAGAAGATGCCACAGAGTAGGACAAAAGCAGCCAGGGAATTATTTGTGATGACCGTTGCCACCCTGATTATTGCAGCGGCAGTTTTCTTTTTTCTGATACCAAGCCATGCAGCAGTCAGTTCTGTGTCCGGCCTGGCAATCGTGTTGTCGAATTTTGTGCCGTTATCGGTATCTGCGGTTACCATGATTTTAAATGTTGTGCTGCTTATCCTTGGTTTTTTCCTTTGCGGACATGAATTTGGCTTTAAAACCGTATATACATCCCTTCTTTTGCCCTTGTTTATCGGCCTTTTTGAATTTTTGTTGCCGGATAACCAATCGCTTTCCGGAGATGCGGTGCTTGACGTGGCCTGTTATATCTTTACGGTGAGCATTGGGCTTAGTATCCTGTTTAACAGGAATGCGTCTTCCGGGGGACTGGATATCGTGGCAAAGATATTGAACCAGTATTTCCATATGGATCTCGGCAGGGCAATGAGCATGAGCGGTATGCTGGTGGCACTGAGTTCGGCCTTGGTGTATGACAAGAAAACCGTGGTTTTAAGTATACTGGGGACTTATCTGAATGGTATGGTTTTGGATCATTTTATTTTCGGCCAGAACATCAAAAGAAGGGTTTGCATTATTTCAAAGGAAAAGGAAGCACAGATACGTGACTGGATATTATATACACTGAAAAGCGGGGCAACCATTTACCAGGCAGTCGGGGCATATGACGGCATGGCCAGGAATGAGATCATTACCATTGTTGACAAGAACGAATATCAGAAACTGATGCAGTATGTAATCCGGGAAGACCCTGCAGCATTTATTACGGTTTATAATGTGAGCGATATGCGCTACATCCCAAAAGGCAGGATGGAATAATATTTTTTGAATCAAGCGATAAACATACATCTAAAGGGAGGTGACGGCGCATTTGGATTCTTTCGGCAAAAGCCGGAGAGGATATATCAGCCAAATCAAATGAAACAGCAGAAAAAAACATGGCAATCTATCTTTTATGCATTTATTTTCCTTGCGGCCGTGCTTGTACTGTTTTTTGTCTACACAACGCAAAACATGGCACGGATTCAGGAACAGAACCGGAACTATGCGGAGGACTGTGCCCGGCAGACAGCAAACCGCATTGGGAGTGAATTTGATAATGCGCTGCAGCGCATCCAAAACAGTGCCTATTTGATCAGCGCAGGCGGGGACAGTTCCGGGATCAATGCCCAGGTGCTGAAGGGGCTGGAAGAAAATATGACTTTTGACGCAATCCGTTTTACTAATGCAGATGGCGTCAACCTTGCCTCCAATGGGGAGACGAGCAACAGTTCAGACCGGGAGTATTTTATCCGCGGGATGCGGGGAGAAAGCAACCTTGAGACTGTGGCGCAGTCCCGGATTACAGGAAAGCCCATGATGGTTTTTTATGCCCCGATATATTCCGGGAAAGAGATTACAGGAATGTTTTTAGGGCTATATTTTGCGGAGGATTATCTGCGGAGCATGCTGGAAACCAGTTATTTTGGCGAAGCGGCGGATGTGTTTCTCTGTACAAAGGACGGTAAGGCGATTGCCAGTTCAGGGAAAGTTACCTATGGAGGAGACCTGATGGATTCCCTGGCAGGATCCGGCATTATTGATGCGAAGACTGCTGAAACGGCACGGGCCGTCTTACAAGAGGGGGGCGAGGCGGCTCTTTTGTGCAGTGAGGGAAGCAAAACGGACAATCTCTGTATTATGCATTTACCAGGACATGATTATGTGCTTGTACAGGCATTTCCCAAAGCGGTCACGCAGGCTATGGTTACCAGGGCAAATATGGCAGGGGTGATATTGGAAATCTGTCTGCTTGTGCTGTTCGTGGTTTATGTTGTTTTTCTGGTAATCCGTGCAAGGAGGAAGCGGAGGATACTGGAGACAGAGAATAAGATGATCAACGATGTGCTCCGCGGCATGAATATTATTTTTTCTTCCCGTTACCTCATCGTGAATCTGGAAAATAACGATTACTCATATATGGCAGGGATTGGGCCTTTGAATGCAAGCATCCCAATGGAGGGCGTTTATAGTGAAATGATAAAGGCCCATGCCGAAGACATTATCGGGGAGGAAGGGAAAGCCGCATTCCATGATTTTTGCCGGATCGATACTCTCAGGGAGACCCTTTGTGAGGAGGATTTCGTGGCCCACGAATGCCACGTTTCCCGTAATGGCAAGGAGGACTGGGAACACCTGATTGCGGTGTGCCTGGAACGGAGAGGGAAGGAGCCTGTCAGGGTTTTGTATGTCCGGCAGAATGTTACAGAACTAAAGCAGAAGGAACTGCGCGAACAGCGGGAGCGGGCGGTGCTGAACCGTAAGGAAAGGCAATACCGGATCGCCATCATGTCCAATTCCTTCAGCGCTTTTGAGTGCAACCTTACAAAAGACCAAATTGATCAGGATATTCTCCGCGTGAAGGATGGGAAGGAAATCTCGCTGCTGGAACAGGTAGGCTTGTCTGCCCCTTGCAGGGCCTCCGAATGCTTTGACAGATGGAAACAGTTTGTGCTGCCAGAGTCACAGGAAGATTACTCCCTGGCAGTGAATGTGGATTATCTGAAAAACCAGTATGAGCAGGGAAACATGGAGGTGGATGTAGACTATTGGGGAGGGGCAGATAGATGGGAGCCCATGTGCGTCCGCCAGTCCTTTATCATGACCTCCGACGAGGATACGGGTGACCTTATCGCCATGGTAGTGTCCCGGGACATTACGGAGCAGGTCAGCAAACAGCGGGAACAGACACAGGCTTTACAGGATGCCTTGATGCAGGCACAGAATGCAAACCAGGCAAAGACCACCTTCCTGTCCAATATGAGCCACGATATCCGCACGCCTATGAATGCTATTATTGGCTTTGCCACAATCGCTGCCAGCCATATTGACCGTACAGACCAGGTGAGGGACTGCCTGCAGAAGATCCTTTCTTCCAGTAACCATCTGTTAGGGCTGATTAATGATATCCTGGATATGAGCCGTATTGAGAGCGGAAAGCTGCAGATCCATAACCAGGAGTGCAATATCCCGGAACTGATACACAATCTGGTAAACATTATCCAGCCTCAGGTGAAATCCAAGCAGCTGGAGATGTTCATTGATACTTTTGAGGTGGCCAATGAGGATGTGATTGCAGATCCGCTGAAACTGAACCAGATATTCATTAATCTGATGGGGAATGCAGTCAAATACACCCCGGCAGGGGGAACGGTAAGCTTCCGCATTATGCAGCATACCGCCTACAAACACGGGTGGGGTGAATATGCATTTATCATCAAGGACAACGGCATCGGGATGTCCCCGGAGTTTGTGAAGCATATTTTCGAACCTTTCGAACGGGAATCAACCGCCACCAGAAGCGGCATACAGGGCGCCGGGCTTGGGATGGCCATCACGAAGAGCATTGTTGACATGATGGGAGGAGAAATACTGGTTGAAAGCGAAGTGGGAAAAGGAAGCACTTTTACGGTAAAGATCCCCCTGCAGCTGCAGGACGTTGAAAAAAATTCAGAGCAGATCAAGGAACTGGAAGGGCTTCGCTCTCTGGTTGTGGACGACGATTTCAATGTCTGCGACAGTGTAAGCAAGATGTTAAAAAGTATTGGGATGCGGTCGGAATGGACGACTTCCGGCAGGGAAGCAGTATACCACGCAAAATCTGCCCACGAGGAGGGAGAACCGTACCATACGTACATTATCGACTGGCAGATGCCGGAACTTAGCGGAATTGAAACGGCAAGGAAGATCCGCAGCGTTGTGGGACAGGATGCGCCCATCATTATCCTCACTGCCTACGACTGGTCCGACATTGAGGATGAGGCGAAGGATGCGGGCATTACTGCGTTCTGCGCCAAGCCCCTTTTTATGTCTGACCTGAAGGCTGCGCTGCTGGCTGCGAATCATATTGGAGGCCATGGGCTTCAGGAAAAGGAGGCATCCTGGACACAGGCAGATTTCAGCGGGAAGAGGCTTCTCTTGGTGGAGGACAATGAACTGAACCGGGAAATCGCAGGGGTTATCCTGGAAGAGGCTGGTTTTGCGGTGGAGTCGGCGCCGGACGGAACGGATGCAGTCTCCATGACTGAAAAATCCGGGGAAGGATATTATGATGCGATATTGATGGATGTGCAGATGCCGGTGATGAATGGATATGAGGCTACAAAGGCAATCCGGGCAATGCACCGAAAAGATGTAAAAACCTTGCCGATCATCGCCATGACGGCAAATGCCATGGAAGAGGATAAAGAGGCGGCCCTAAAAAGCGGTATGAACGCCCATATTGCCAAACCGCTTAATATGGACTTGCTTATGGAGGTGCTGCACCAGTTCCTGAATTAGGGACCGGTACAGGTTTCGGCGCCACAGGATTATATAGGGTTGCAAAGCTGTCTGGCAGCAGGCAGGAGTGGATTTTGGGTACAAAGTACTTTTTGCCACACAATGGCCTTCTGGTTATTGTGTGGTTTTTGCTATTGCCATTGATTCTATAATTATTATAGAGTTTATAATGGGAAAGAAAAATAAATCAGAGGTGAACAATTATGGAAAAGAACCTAACTACCGGCAGTGTGGCGAAAACAGTCCTTTCCTTTTCTCTTCCGTTTCTGCTTTCCTATTTTTTACAGACCCTGTACGGCATGGCGGACTTATTTATCATCGGGCAGTTTAACGGTGTGGGAAGCACCACTGCCGTATCCATCGGCAGCCAGGTAATGCATATGCTGACGGTAATGATTGTAGGGCTGGCCATGGGATCAACGGTGATGATCGGGCAGGCAACGGGTGCGGGAAAGAGAGATCAGGCATCCCGGGCAACGGGAAATACGGTTACTTTGTTCATGGCCTTGGCCGTAGCACTGACAGCCGGGCTGCTTTTGGCTGTAAGGCCGATTGTAAGCGTCATGTCCACACCGGCGGAAGCGGTGGCAGGGACGGTTTCCTATCTCACAATTTGCTTTATGGGAATTCCGTTTATCACTGCCTATAACATCATTAGTTCCATATTTCGCGGCATGGGAGATTCGAAAAGCCCTATGTATTTTATTGCTGTTGCCTGCGGTGCGAATATTGCCCTGGATTATCTCTTCATTGGAGGGATGGGGCTGGGGGCGGCGGGGGCGGCCTTGGGAACAACACTGGCCCAGACCATCAGCGTGGCAGTGTCCCTGGCAATCATCCGGAAAAAGAAGGCCGGCATAACCCTGGCGCCAGGGGATTTCAGGCCGCAGCGTGAAACCATGGCCGGGCTGCTGAAGATAGGGGTTCCGGTTGCCTTGCAGGACGGATTTATCCAGATTGCCTTTATTGTCATTACCGTCATTGTAAATAAACGGGGGCTGAATGATGCGGCGGCAGTAGGCATTGTAGAAAAAATCATAGGGATCCTCTTCCTTGTGCCCTCCTCTATGCTTCAAACGGTGTCCGCATTATGCGCACAGAACATTGGTGCAGGGAAACATGACAGAGCGCGTCTTACCTTGGGCTATGGCTGTTTGATAACGTTAATCTGGGGAATTGCTGCTGTCGCTGTGATGCAGCTGGATGCAGAGGCATTTATCGGATTGTTCTCAGACAGCGGAGAGGTGGTTTTGATGGGCGGACAGTATATGCGGGGATATGTGTGGGATACGGTTCTTGCCGGGATTCATTTTTGTTTCAGCGGGTATTTTTGCGCCTGCGGCTTGTCGGGAATATCTTTTCTCCACAATTCCGTTTCCATTATTTGCGCCCGTATTCCCCTTTCCTACCTGGCGTCAAAATATTTTGCGGATACGCTTTTTCCTATGGGGCTGGCCTCCACAGCAGGTTCAGGGGTTTCGGCAGTGATTTGTGTGGGGGTGTTTCTGTGGATGTACAGGCAGCAGGCAGGGAGGCAGCCTGGTGATTCGGGCAGGGATATCCGGAAGGCAGCTTTTTAGGGGCAGAGATTCAGAGACAGAGATTCAGAGGCAGGGGATAAGGATGGAAAAACGGGAATTATTTCAGATCGGTGAAGTGGCAAGGATGTTTCACTTAAGTGTGGGCTCCCTCCGCCACTATGAAAAATCGGCCTTCTGGAGCCGGAATATGTTGACCCGGAGACAGGTTACCGGTATTATGGTATCCGTCAGTTTGAGTGCCTGAATACCATCCGCTATCTGCGGGTACTGGACATGCCGCTGCCGCGGATTGCAGGCTTCCTTAAGAACCGGGATGTGAGTAAGATACAGGAAATGCTGCGCCAGCAGAAGGAGGAGGTCATCCGCAAGCAGAGGGAACTCCAGGTTATTGAGAGAAAGATCAGTAACCGGCTGCTGCAGCTGGGGGATGCCCTTTCCTCCCGGTTTGACAGCATTGAGATGATACGGACGGAACCGCGACGTATCGCCTGGATACGCAAGAGTCTCTCTATAAGCACCTACCTTGATCTGGAAACCTCTATCCACCAGTTGGTGGGAGACCAGAAGGATGCCGTTGTCTTTCTGGGGAAGGTGGGGGTGGGCATAGCCAAAGAACATCTGGAGGAAAAGGAGTACAGCAGCTATGATATGGTATTCCTGATTCTGGATCCGGAGGATTCCTATGAGGGGAATACGGACAGGCTGCCGGAAGAAACCTGCGTGTCTGTCCGGTTCTGCGGAAGCCACCGGGAGGCTCCGGAGTATTATCGGAAGCTGGAAGAGTATATGGCAGCGCATGGGCTGGCGGTAAGCGGTTTTTCCAGGGAGATCACGATGATTGATTATGGTTTTACCGAGGATACCAGCCAGTTTGTGACGGAGATTCAGATACCGGTGGAGGCTGACGCTGCTTCGGATTGTTGGTGAACAGGAAAGCTATTCCGTAAGAATATCGTAATAATGCCGGACTTTACCAGGAGAGAGTTATGTGATATAGTAGAAAATGTAACAATTTGGCAGGGCAGATAAATTGAAAGAAGGAGGTTTGCGCCGGATTTGGCAGCAGAGTCTGATGAAGGTTGGGATTACAGATATTTTGTCAGATGATTTGGGAATACGGAGAAAGAATTAGGGGCAAGCCGATTCTTCTGGTACAGGGCCGGGAGGAAGGGCTTTTTTTATTGCAGGGAGGAAGTTTATTATGGCACATGACCGGGAAACGGTTTGCATGTATTATGTGGCGGCAGGGCAATGTAAAAAGGGGCGGGAGGCATCCCATAAGCATTATTGCCAGAGGTGTGATAAATATGTTCCCCGGGCCAGGGTACGGCATCCGAATAAGAAGCGGGAAAAGCTGGAACGGATACAAAGACGGGAGCAGGAATAAGAATAGATTTGAGCAGGAACAGATAAGGGAAGAGGGAGAAGGAGAGACAGGATATGTTTCAGGAAGTAACAGGAGCATACAATACGGCAAGAGTATACACGGATGCGGTGGAGGAAGGAGCCCTCGCACAGATCAAAAGCCTGTGCGACCAGGAGTATGTGAAGGGGCTGAGGATCCGGATTATGCCGGATGTCCATGCAGGGGCCGGGTGCACCATTGGCACTACCATGACAATCCGGGATGCTGTGGTGCCCAATCTGGTTGGAGTGGATATTGGCTGCGGCATGGAGACGGTCCGGCTGCGCAGCCGCCATTTGGAACTGGAGAAGCTGGATAAGTTGATTTACGAGAAAATTCCTTCGGGATATGAAGTTCGTGATGTGCCCCACCGTCTTAATGAGGAGATTGATTTGGCCAAACTGCGGTGCCGGAAGGAGGCAGGGCTGAACCTGGAACGGGCAGTCCGTTCCCTGGGAACCCTTGGGGGCGGGAACCATTTTATTGAGGTGGACAGGGACGAGGAGGGAGAACTTTATCTGGTGATTCATTCCGGCTCCCGCCATCTGGGGCTGGAGGTGGCTGGCTTTTACCAGGAGCAGGCCTACCGGGAACTGAACGGCAACACCCGGAGGGATGAAAAGGCCCTGATTGCGGCTTACCGGGCAGAAGGCAGGGAGAAAGAGATCGAGAAAGCCCTGAAAATGCTGAAGAAGCAGGTGAAGACAGAGATACCCAGGGCACTGGCCTATTGCAGCGGTGCCCTGATGGAGGATTATATCCATGATATGGGGATTGTCCAGCAGTTTGCGATGCTGAACCGGAAAGCCATGATGGATGAACTGATCCGGGGGATGAAGCTGAAGGTGGAGGAGGAATTTACCACTATCCACAATTATATTGACACAGAGGCAATGATTCTGCGGAAGGGGGCAGTGTCGGCAAAGGCAGGGGAAAAGCTGCTGATTCCCATCAATATGCGGGATGGCTCCCTGATCTGTGTGGGAAAGGGAAACGAAGAGTGGAATTTCTCTGCGCCTCACGGGGCAGGGCGTCTGATGTCCCGAACCCAGGCGAAGAAGACCTGGACAGTGTCGGAATTTAAGAAACAGATGAAGGGGATTTACACCACTTCGGTGAATGCCGCCACCCTGGATGAGTGCCCCATGGCCTACAAGGGGATGGAAGATATTGTGAGGAATATCGGGGAGACGGCAGAGATTGTGAAGATAATCCGGCCGGTGTATAATTTTAAGGCAGGGGAGGAGTGAGGCCGGCAAAAACCTTTACCAGGGAGGCAGAGCCGGAGATAAATGGAATATGGGTTGAAAGCGGGGGAGGTTTGTGATATTCTTTAAGGAAAACAGAGGGCTGGCAGGCCGGTGGGGGCAGGGAGAAGGAAAAGAATAGCTGCAGGACAGAGGTTCTTTGTGGAGAGAGGAAGATCATATGCCATTAGAGGAAAATGCAAAATATGCCATCCGGGTACAGGATGTGAGTAAGGTGTACCGGTTGTATGACAAACCGATTGACCGTTTAAAGGAGTCCCTGAGCTTGTCACACAGGAATTACCATAAGGATTTTTTCGCGCTGAACGGGATTTCCTTTCAGGTGAGAAAGGGGGAGACGGTGGGGATTATCGGGACGAACGGTTCCGGTAAATCCACCATCTTAAAGATCATTACCGGTGTGCTGACGCCTACCACGGGAGAAGTAAGGGTGGAAGGGGTGATCTCGGCCCTTCTGGAACTGGGAGCCGGATTTAATATGGATTATACCGGGATTGAGAACATTTATATGAACGGAACGATGATGGGCTTTTCCCGCAAAGAGATGGAAGAGAAGCTGCAGGATATCCTGGACTTTGCAGATATCGGGGATTTTGTGTATCAGCCGGTTAAGACCTATTCCAGCGGCATGTTTGTGCGGCTGGCTTTTGCGCTGGCAATTAATGTGGAGCCGGAGATTCTGATTGTGGATGAGGCTCTTTCCGTGGGGGATGTGTTTTTCCAGTCAAAGTGCTACCAGAGGATGGAGGAGATCCGGCAGAAGGGCACCACCATTCTGATGGTTACCCATGATATGGGCAGTGTGATAAAATATTGTGACCGGGTGGTGCTGTTAAATAAGGGGAATTTCATTGCAGAGGGTGCGCCGGGGAAGATGGTGGACTTATATAAGAAGATTCTGGCGAACCAGATGGACAGCCTGGAGGAGGAATTGCAGGAGATGAATGATTTCTCCGGAGGAATGAGGGATTCGTCAGAGGGAAGGGCAGGCAGAGGAAAGGTGCAGAAGGGGGGAACTGGAGAAGGACAGGAAGGAAAAAATACAGAGGGGCATCGGGATACCGGCAGCGGGAACAGGGAAAACGGCAGCCGGAAAGCACAAAAGGGCCTGATGAAGGATCATCTCACCATCAATCCCAGCCGCACGGAATACGGGGACGGAAGGGCGGAGATTTATGACCTGGGGATGTTCGATGAGAGGGGCAACCTGACGAACCTGCTGCTGAAGGGGGAGTATTTTACCATCCGGGAAAAGATCCGGTTCCGGGCAGACATCCAGGCTCCCATTTTTACGTATACGATTAAGGATAAGAAAGGGGCGGAACTTTCGGGAACCAATACCATGTTTGAGGGGGCGGATATCTCTTCGGTAAAGGCCGGGGATGAATATGAAGTGAATTTCCGGCAGAAGATGACTTTGCAGGGAGGGGAGTATCTGCTGTCCATGAGCTGCACCGGATTTGAGCAGGGGGAGCATACGGTGTATCACAGGCTATATGATGTGGCGAATATCACGGTGATCTCCAACAAGAATACAGTGGGGGTCTATGATATGGAGTCAGAGGTGGAGGCAAAGTACCGTCCGGCAAAAAAAGAGGGCTAAAAAGTTAAGTTCAGGCAGCTGCCCATGAAATGAGGAATAAAATGATGAGAATAGACAATGAGATTCAGATGGCCTTAAAGGCATATGGCGGGGACATCCGGCAGGCATTGCTGGATAATCAGCGGCTGGATTATTTTTATGCCCTTTCGGATCAGCGGGAACTTCTGCTGGAATGGTATGATTTTGAGAAAGATGCCAGGCTTTTGCAGGCAGGGGCGGATTATGGCGCCCTGACCGGATTATTTCGGTCAGAGGTGGCCCGGGTGACGGTACTGGATGAGGCCCAGGAAGCTTTGGAGACGGTACGGCTGCGTTATCCCTCAGCAAAGAACATTGATTATGTGCAAAAGAGCCTGGAGGAATACGCTCCAGAGGCGCCGGCCATGTACGATTATGTGGTGATAGCAGGGCAGGGGAAGGCTCTGTGCCGACAGGAGGCGGAGGCGGCAAAGCGGCTTTTAAAGCCAACGGGAATCCTGATTGCGGCGGTTCCCAATACCCTGGGGATGAAATATTGGGCGGGGACAAAGCGGGAGGAGAATGGGCTGACCAAGGCTCAGCTGCAATCGATGCTGTGCGGCGAAGCCGGATTTTTGCGTTTTTATTATCCCATGCCGGATTACCGGACACCGATCAGCATTTATTCCGATGAATATCTTCCCAAGAAGGGTGACCTGACACGGGTGATTCCGGCATACGATTATCCCCGGTATCATGTGACAGACATGGGGGAAGGGTTTGATATCGTTTGTCAGGACGGCCTCTTTGATTTGTATGCGAATTCCTACCTGGTATTCTGGAGTGCAGACGAGGAAAGGCTGAAACGGCAGAGCCAGCGGATATATATAAAGTATAACAAGACAAGAAGGGAAGAATTCCAGATAAAAACCTGTATCTGCAGGAAAGAGGGGGCAGAGCGGTTGGGGAATCAGGACAGGGCCTGGTATGTGGAAAAGGCTGCCCTCAGCCTGGAAGGGATGGGGCATATCTGGTCTTTTGAGGAGAAATGCCGCTGCCTGTCCAGGCAGCACCGCGCCCTGAAGGTGGCCAGACCGTCCTGCCAGGATGACAAAAACGCGGCGTTTTTCCCCTATCTGACCGGGCAGACCTGGGCTGAAAAGCTGGGGGAAGAGTTGTCGGCCGGGAAATTGCCCCTGGGGCTGTTGCAGGATGCCATGGGCCAGATCTGCGATATTGAACCAGAATATCAAAAGGATTTTGTAAGAACCAAAGAATTTCTGGAAGTGTTTGGAGGCAGGCAGGCAGGGGCGGATAGGGAAGAGCCGGGGCAGAAACAGGCAGGGCCGGATAGGGAAGAGCCAGGGCAGAAACAGGCAGGCCAGGGACTGACAGAGCAGGAGCTGGCGCTGCTGGAGCAGGACACTTCCTGGGAGGTATCCAATATTGATGTCCTGTTTGAGAATATTCTGCTGACAGAGGAGGGGAACTACTGTCTGGATTATGAGTGGGTGTTTGATTTCCCGGTGCCGGAACATTTTGTGAAATACCGGATTCTCTATTATTTTTGTGAGCAGTATGGAAGCCTGATGGGGAAGGTGAGCGCCCGGGAGGTGCTGGCTGCCTTTGGCATTACCTCAGAACTGGTGCAGGTGTACCAGAAGATGGAGGTCAGCTTCCAGAATTATGTCCATGGGGAGAACCAGCAGCGTTATCTGGGCAATTATATGGTAAGTTCCCTGGGACGGGAGGAGATCCAGAGGGCAGAAAGTGATCTGGCCAGGGCCAGGGAACGGATTGAGCAGATGAAGATCCATGCCAGGGAAAAGGACGTGGCTATCCGTAAGATGACGGAGGTGCAGCGCCTGACCAACAACCATGTGACGAATCTGGAGATTATCATTAAGGACCTGCGCCATGAGATTGATGAGATGGGAAAGACCCTTTCTTACTTAAACCGCCATGAGGCGCTGGTTTTTAAGGCAAGACGGAAGCTGGGAGAGCAGGTGAACCGGAAATATCCCCCTGGCTCCCCGGAGAGAAAAAGGCTGAAATATAAAAAGGAATATCTGCTTCATCCCATCCGGTCGGCAAAGCTGTATTCCACACCAGAGGGAAGGAACCTGCGGGAGGGGGATTTTGTCATTGGAGACGCTTACCGGCAGCATGGGAAACTCAGGTTTGAAAGGCAGGAAAAGCCCAAGGTGTCCATTGTCATTCCCGTGTATAACCAGATTCGTTATACCTATGCCTGCCTGGTGTCCATATGGGAGAACACAAAGGATGTGAGTTATGAGATATTGATTGCCGATGATGTGTCCACAGACGGGACGGAACGTCTGGGGGACTTTGCCGAGGGGCTGGTCATCTGCCGGAATAAGGAGAACCAGGGATTCTTAAAGAACTGCAACCAGGCAGCCGGAAAAGCCAGGGGGGAATATATTATGTTCCTTAACAATGATACCCAGGTGACGAAGGGATGGCTCAGTTCCCTGGTGAACCTGATGGAATCCGATGCTTCCATCGGTATGGCAGGCTCCAAGCTGGTGTATCCGGACGGGCGGCTCCAGGAGGCGGGAGGCATTATCTGGAGTGACGGTTCAGGCTGGAATTATGGGCGGCTGGATGATCCGGACAAGCCGGAATACAATTATGTCAAGGATGTGGATTATATCTCCGGGGCAGCGATTCTTCTGCCCTCCTGGCTGTGGAAGCAGATCGGAGGATTTGATACCCGTTTTGCCCCGGCTTACTGCGAGGATTCTGACTTGGCTTTTGAAGTGAGAAAGGCAGGTTACCGGGTGGTGTATCAGCCTCTCTCCAAGGTGATTCATTTTGAAGGCATTTCCAATGGCACGGATGTCCAGGGAAGCGGGCTCAAGCGCTATCAGGTGGAGAACAGCAGAAAGCTGAAAGAAAAATGGGCGGCAGAGTTTGCCCTCCAGTGTGAGAATGACGGAAATCCGGATCCCTTCCGGGCCAGGGAGCGGAGCATGGGCAAAAAGATTATCCTGGTGGTGGATCATTATGTGCCCACCTATGACCGGGATGCAGGCTCCAAGACCACATTCCAGTACTTGAAAATGTTCCTGAAAAAGGGCTATGTGGTAAAGTTTTTAGGAGATAATTTCCTCCATGAGGAGCCCTATTCCACCGTGCTGCAGCAGATGGGGATTGAGATTCTGTATGGTGCGGAGTATCAGGTGAAGATATGGGACTGGCTGCGGGATCACGGGGATGATATTGCGGTGGCCTATTTGAACCGGCCTCATATCGCTTCCAAATATATTGATTATATCCTGGACAATACGGATATGAAGGTGATCTATTACGGGCATGACCTGCATTTTCTCCGGGAAGGCAGGGAGTATCAGCTGACCGGAGACCTGAAGAAACGGGAAGAGGCAGAGTACTGGAAGTCCATAGAACTGTCGCTGATGAACAAGGCAGCAATATCCTATTACCCTTCTTATGTGGAGCGGGATGCCATCCGGGCCCTGGATCCCACCATTGAGGTGAAAGACATTACGGCCTACGTGTTTGAGAAGTTCAAGGAAGATCTCCAGGAGGATTTTGCCAGGAGGGAGGGGCTTCTCTTTGTGGGAGGTTTTGCCCATCCGCCGAATGCGGATGCGGTGCTGTGGTTTGCCCGGGAGATCTATCCCCGGATCCGCCGGAAGAGGGAAGAGGCGGGACAGACGGCGCCGGAATTTATCGTGGTGGGCTCCAAGGTGACGGAGGAGATCAGGGCTCTGGAGCAGCCGGGCAATGGCATTGTGATCAAGGGTTTTGTCACGGAGGAGGAACTTGACCGGTTATATGGGGAATGCCGTATCGTGGTGGTGCCTCTCCGGTATGGGGCAGGCGTGAAGGGAAAGGTGGTGGAGGCCATCTACAACGGGGCGCCGATTGTGACAACGGCCATCGGGGCAGAGGGAATCCCGGATGTGGAGGATGTGCTGCTGATGGAGGATGAACCGGAGAACTTTGCGGATGCAGTGGCAGAACTTTACGGGAATCCGGATGCCTGCAGGGAACTCTGCCGCAAAACTCAGAGTTATATCCGGAAGCATTTCAGCGTGGATGCGGCGTGGCAGGTGATTGAGGAGGATTTTGAGTGAGAGGGGAAGCCGGCGGAGAGATTAGTCCTGGTGTAAAGGGTAACGGCATCCCTACCTGTGATGAAAAAGGTTTGTGAAGATAGTGGAATTTTCGGCAAGAAAATGCTATAATCTCGGCAGAGAAACGAAAAGAACCCGGAGGAAGACAAAAATATGCAGGCAGTTCTGTTGGCAGGAGGGTTGGGGACGCGGCTGCGGAGCGTGGTCAGCGACCGGCCCAAACCGATGGCATTGATTGAAGGCAAGCCCTTTATGGAATATGTGGTACATGGGTTGTCCCGGCATGGGATTACCGATATTATTTTTGCGGTGGGATATAAGGGTTCGATGGTGGAAGAGTATTTTGGGGACGGCAGCCGGTTTGCAGCGCCAAAGGGGCGGCAGCTGGCCATACGCTATGCCTACGAGGAGGAACTTCTAGGGACGGCGGGAGCCATCAAAAACGCGGGGAAGCTGGTGACAGAGGATGCTTTCTTTGTGCTGAATGCAGATACCTTCTATCAGATTGATTATGGAAGGCTGATACGGCTGCAGGAGGAGAGGAATCTGGAGATGGCCCTGGTGCTGCGTGAGGTGCCGGATGTGTCCCGGTATGGGCAGGCCGTACTGGAGGACGGGCTTTTGGCAGGATTTAATGAAAAGACAACAGAGTCCAGGCCGGGGACAATCAATGGCGGCGTGTACCGGATGAGGAAGGAACTGCTGGCAGAGATCCCGGAGGGAAAGGTGTCCCTGGAAAATGATATGATTCCCAAGTGGATGTCCGAGGGCAGACAGCTGGGAGGCTTTGTCAATGACGGATATTTTATCGATATCGGAGTGCCGGAGGATTATTTCCGGTTTATTGAGGATGTGAAGAGGGGTGTTGTGGTATGGTGATTCGGGGAAGGGCCCCGCTGCGGATCAGTTTTGGCGGAGGCGGTACCGATGTGGAGCCGTTCTGTGTGGAGCAGGGAGGGGCGATCATTGGGAGCACCATCAATAAATATGCCTATTGTTCCATTGTGCCCCGGGAGGATGACCAAATCGTTGTCCATTCCCTGGATTTTGATATGACGGTAAAATACAATACCCGGGAGAACTTTGTCTATGACGGCAGGCTGGATCTGGTGACGGCGGCGTTAAAGGCCATGGAGATCAGCCAGGGCTGTGAGGTGTACCTGCAGTGCGACGCACCTCCGGGATCCGGGCTGGGGACATCCTCTACGGTGATGGTGGCCCTTCTGGTTGCCATGGCGCGCTGGAGGGGGATCGGACTGGACGGCTATGCACTGGCAGATCTGGCTTACGGTGTGGAACGGCTGGATTTAAAGATTGATGGCGGCTATCAGGATCAGTATGCCTCCACATTCGGCGGGTTCAATTTTATTGAATTCCACGGGCGCAACAATGTGGTGGTGAATCCCCTGCGCATCAAAAAGGATATTATCCATGAATTACAGTATAACCTTCTCTTGTGTTATACAGGCAATATCCACGTGTCGGCGAATATTATTAAAGATCAGGTAAAGAATTATGAGAAGAAGGATGCCTTTGACGCCATGTGTGAGGTGAAAGCCCTGGCATATGCGATGAAGGATGAACTGCTTAAGGGGAACCTGCATAGTTTCGGGAAGCTTTTGGACTACGGCTGGCAGAGTAAAAAGCGGATGAGCAGCAAAATCACCAATCCGCAGATTGACGAACTCTATGAGGAGGCCTTAAAGGCCGGGGCGCTGGGAGGCAAGCTGCTGGGCGCCGGAGGAGGAGGATATTTGCTGATGTACTGTCCCTATAACGTCCGTCATAAGGTGGCGGAACGGATGGAGCAGGTGGGGGGGCAGCTGGCAGACTGGAATTTTGAACTGCGGGGAGCACAGGCATGGACGGCGGATGAGAGACGCTGGGATTATGACAGGGTGAAGGTTGTCAATACAAACGGGGAATATACGTTTCAGCTTTAAAAATCCAGGCAGGGCGGGAGTGGATGGCAGATGGAGCGAGTGGTGTTTTTAGACCGGGACGGGACGTTGAATGAAGAGGTCCATTACCTGCACCGGAAGGAAGATCTGAGGATCTTAGACGGTGTGCCGGAGGCGATATGCAGGCTGCGCAGGGGAGGTTACCGGATTGTGGTGGTGACCAACCAGGCCGGGGTGGCCCGGGGCTATTATCAGGAATCGGATGTGAAGCAGCTGCATTGTTATATGAATGAATTACTGCGTCCCCAGGGGGCTGAGGTGGATTTTTTCTTTTATTGCCCCCACCATCCGGAACATGGGCTGGGCAGATACAAGGTATGCTGCCATTGCAGGAAGCCCGGGACAGGGATGTTTGAGATGGCTGAACAGTATATTCAGGTGGACAAGGCACATTCCTGGATGGTTGGAGACAAGCTGATCGATGTGGAGGCGGGCAAAAACTATGGGGTGCGTACCGTGCTGGTGGGAACCGGTTATGGGAGAAAAGTCCATGAGGAACAGGTAAAGAGGCTGGCACAGGTCCCCGGGGATGCCCTGCCGCCAGAAAGAGTGACGGGAAAAGAAAGGAAACTGCCTTATGATGTTTACGCCGAGACACTTATTGACGCCGCCCGTGCGATACTTGAAGGTGAAGATGACCGCTGGTGAGCCGGGGGAGGAAGGAGAGATGATGGCATTAAGCAGGAAACAGCAGCAGATCCTTGAGGGGCTGATGGAACGTTATCCGGTCCTGGAGACAGTTCGTGGTGCAGTACTGGAGGCTTACCAGGTGTTGGAGGATTGTTATTGCCGGGGCAATAAGCTGCTGATTGCCGGAAACGGAGGCAGCTGCGCGGATGCCGAGCATATTGTGGGGGAGTTGATGAAGGGCTTTAAAAGGCAGAGGGAATTGCCCGCAGAACTGCAGGACAGGCTGAGGGCAGAAGGCGGGGAGGAGGGTGAACTGCTGGCAGCAAAGCTGCAGGGCAGCCTGCCGGCCATTGCCCTCAACGGCCATCCGGGGTTATCCACGGCTTTTGCCAATGATGTCAATGGGGACATGGTTTACGCCCAGCAGGTCTGCGGCTATGGTGTCCCCGGGGATGTTTTTCTGGGGATATCCACCTCCGGGAATGCCCGGAATGTGGATTATGCAGTGACGGCGGCTAAAGCAAAATCCATGAAAGTGGTTGGGCTTACCGGCAGGGACGGAGGGAAGCTGGCAAAGCGCGCCGATGTGGCGGTGATTGTGCCGGAGGAGGAGACCTATAAGATCCAGGAACTGCACCTGCCGGTTTACCATACGTTGTGCCTGTTGCTGGAAGAACGTTTTTTTGCCCTGTAGAAACCCTTATCCGCTGAGGAGGGCTCAGTGCACGGGGTCAGGGATGACAAGGAGCGGGAATATGTTTACTCATACATTTGCAATCTGTGCCTATAAGGATTCCCCTTATCTGGAAGCCTGTATCCGTTCTCTTAAGAGGCAGACGGTGGCGGCAGAGGTGATTTTATGTACCTCCACCCCCAGCCCGTACCTGGAGAAAACGGCAAAAAAGTATGGCCTGCCTTACTTTGTGAGGGAGGGGGAGAGCGACATCCAGGCTGACTGGAATTTTGCTTATGGAAAAGCGGATTCCCGCCTGGTCACGATTGCCCATCAGGATGATTGTTACCACAGGGACTATGCATACAACGTGCAGCGTGCCTGGGAAAAGTATCAGGATATTTCTGTGTTTACCACGGATTGCGTGATTGTAAAAAACGGCCGGGTACAGAGGAGGGGGATGTTTCTCCTGATTAAAAAATTGCTGAGGATGCCTCTGCGGTTTCATGGCCTGGCACATTATGGATGGATGAAAAGGGCGGCGCTGGCTTTTGGGAATCCTCTGATCTGCCCCTCAGCCACATATGATAAGGAGCGGCTGGGGATGCCGCTGTTTGATTCTTCCTATAAATTTGCCCTGGATTGGGATACCATGTGGGCGCTGGCAGGGAGGCCCGGCCGGTTTTACTGTGTGGAAAGGCCTCTGATTGCCTACCGCATCCACGAAGGGGCCACCACGAAGGAATTTATTGAAAACCATCACCGGGGGGAAGAGGAACTGGGCATGTACCAAAAAATCTGGCCGAAGGCGGTGGCAAAATGCCTGCTGGTATTTTACCAACGGGCTTACGGGGCGTACCGTTAAGGAACCTCCCGGCCCCGATAAGGAGAAGTATATGAAAGAGCAGCAGATGGCGGGGATCCATGATTCCTGGGATAATAAACATAGGGAACGGTGGCAGATGGCCGGGCGGTGGAGAAATGACCTGCTGGCGGCACTTTTGCTGGCGTGTTTTGCTTTCTGGATCAACAGGGGCATGGAGGTCAGGGGGCTGTACATGGATGATTTGTATCTGTGGTCCTGCTATGGGGAACAGTCTTTTCTGAAATTTGTTTTCCCGGTGGGGAGTACCCGTTTCCGTTTTTTATACTATCTGGCGGCTTGGATGGAACTGGGAATAGCCGGAACCCATGTGGAGTGGATTGTGCCTTTTAATATTCTGCTGAATGTGGGGCTGGCCTTTACCCTATACCGGATGGCGAGGAGATATAGCCGTTCTTCTTATGTGGGGGCGTTGTGCGGGTTTGCTTTCCTGGCCTCCCGGCTGTCGTATTATCAGATCGGGCAGCTATACGGATTGATGGAAACCATGGCTCTCTGGATGGCAGTGGGGATTTTATACCTGCTCAGCGGCTTCCTTAACGATCATGGAGGGAAGGATTACCGGAGGTTTTATGTGGCATGCGGACTGTATTTTGGTGTCTGCTTTGTCCATGAGCGGTACATGGTGCTGCTGCCTCTGTTCTTTTTGGTGCTTTTATGCCGGAAGGTGAGGCGCTGGCGGCTGTGGGCAGTTCCGGCAGGCACCTTTGCGGCTGTCCAGGCAGTCCGGTTACTGACGATTGGCAGCGTGATGCCGGCAGGGACGGGGCGTACCCAGGTGGCGGAGACCTTTGCCCTGGGGGATGCCATGTTATATGCGCTTAGCCAGGTGGCCTATCTGTTTGGGGTCAATGCCGGGCCGGAACATTTGAACGGGCAGAATTTCCGCCAGGCGCCGGCCTGGGTGATGATCCTGATTATGGCGGCAGATCTGATGCTGCTGGCGGTGCTGGCTGCCTTTCTGGTAAAGATGGTGCAGGAATGGCGGCACTGCGGCTCCTATCTGTGCACCAGCCTGTTGTTTATAGGGTTTATAGCAGGCTGTATCGCCTGCTCAAGCGTGACAATCCGGGTGGAAATGCGCTGGGTCTATGTGTCGTATGCAGGGGCGCTATTATATCTTTCCTGGATGTACGGAGCCCTGACAGAAAAGATGATAGAGCAGGGCACCTGGATGAGAGGGGTTGCGTTCCTCGCCATGCTGACTTTGTATGTGGTGCTGATGCTTCCGGTGGAACTCTATTACAGGGGGCTCTATCCCAACCTCTATTTTATGGCAGACCAACAGCGGTATAATTCTCTGGCAGAGGAGACATATGGGACATATGGGGAAGGGATATTTGGCAAGACGGTCTATATTGTAAGGGATGCCTATGGGGGCGATGCTTTTGAAATGGAGGATTTTACCCGGGACACTTTCCTGAAGGTTTTTGATAAGGACCGGAAGGCAGAAAATACACGGATCGTGCATCTGGATGATGTGCGGGAGATCGGGCTGGTCACGGATGACATGGTGATTTTGCAGGAGGATCCGGCCAGCAATTGCTACCGGAATATTACCCGTGGGGTGAAGGCGCTGAAATGCCGGGGAATATATGGGTATTATGAGGACGGCTGGATTGACGAGAGTGCCAGGATCCAGGTGATGGCCGGGTCACAGGGGGTGATAGAACTGGACTTTTATTACCCGGGGGAGATTACGAGGGATCAGTGGATTATGGTCTATGTCAATGAGGAGCCCCAGGCATACCTGGAATTAAGGGAGGCTCAGTCCCATACGGTGATTGAAGTAAGGCCGTATGAGACGGTGACCCTGGATTTTAAGACGAATTTTTATGTGCCGGATGCCAGGGAGCAGAGGGGAAAGCAGCGGCTGGCGGTAGTGCTTGGCATGAAGGCAGATTAAAGATGCACCAGAGGGAAAGGGACGGACATGAAACAGAAAAAGATCATCTATTACGGGCTGCCGCTTTTGGGGACATTGCTGTGCCTTTGGTATATTAAGGAGGCGACGTGTGATATTGTTTATTCGGATTATATCCGGATTGTCAATAAGTATCTGCCGGATGTGTGGAACCCGGAAAATTTTTTCCGCCCGGATGTGCTGACCCGGATTCCCGTTTATTATCCGGTACGTGCATTGAATGTCATGCTGTTCCGTTACAGCACCACCGCCGAGATGGCTCTGGGGGTGCTGAGCCTGGGGCTCTCCGGGCTGGTGCTTGGGTGGTATTGCGAGTGGAAGCGGGTCGGGACGGCCTGGTATGTTTTTTTGATGTTCCTTCTTTTTGGGCTGAACAAATGGGAGATGCTGACCAATGGCACCGGCTGGGCACATTTCCTGGCATTTGCCTGTTTTTATTATCATTATCTGGTGTTTGACCGGGTTCTGTACGGGCAGGAGAAGAGGGGGGACAGGCTCCGGCTTTTACTGATGCCGCCGGTGGTGAGCCTGGCAGTGGCAGGGCCATACTGTGCGGTATATTCGGTGGTGATGGTGCTGGCCTACGGATTTGCAGGCATATGCTGCCTTATGGAGAAGGGAAAAAGGAAGCCTCCCATGGATCTGAGGTTCTGCCTGGCAGGGATTGTCAGCGTGGTGGTTCCCCTTGTTTTGTATATGTGGAGCAATTCCTATGCTTATGAGGACCATGACGGGGCTGTCAAAATCGGCCTGATGGAAATGTTTGGGCAGCAGCCAGTGTTTTTTGTGAATTTTCTGCTGAAATCATTGGCTTCCATGGTGGTTGGGGGGGAGACCCTTAACAAGTGGGTTTCAGACGGAGTTGTGGGGGATGGCGTCCTGTATCTTTTGGGGGCGGTACTGGCAGGGGGATATCTGCTGGCGCTGGTGATGAACCTGCGCTGCCGGTTGTATGAGCGGACGCTGGTGCCTCTGATGCTTTTGTTCGCCGGGATGGGAAACCATGGGATTATCCTGATTTCCCGCTATATTTTTGCCCGGGAGGAATACGGGATGAGTTCCCGGTATGCCTTGCAGTACCAGGCGGGGCTTCTGGGGATCGTGCTGACGTTTGCCCTGATTTGGAGCCTGCCAAAACAAGCAAAAGGCCAGGCGGAGAATGGCGCTCATCCGGAAGAGCCGGCCGGAGGCTGTCCCGTTGGAAAAGCCGGCCGGGGGCTGGCTCTTGCCTTATGCCTTCTTTTGCTGGCCGGGCACGCCTATACGGACTATGTGGAAATCCGGACAGCGCCTTACCGGGAAGCGTATGGGGAGAATATCGCGGCGATGGCGCTCCAGTACGAAAGCCTGGATGATGACACATTGCGGGAAACCTTTGATTACCGGAAGGGCCGGGAGGAAAGCGGCGCGGATGTGCGCCGCGCCTTAAGGATCCTGAAAGAAAACGGCTGGAATGTATTTGGAAGGTAATGGCTTTTGTGACGGGGCAGTTACCTGGGATGAGAGACGGAGGATATGTGATGAAGGTAGTGATTCTGGCCGGCGGCCTTGGAACTAGGATCAGTGAGGAAAGCCATTTGAAGCCGAAGCCGATGATTGAGATTGGCGGGCGTCCGATTCTGTGGCATATCATGAAATATTATGCGGAGTTTGGCTTTCATGATTTTATTATTTGCCTGGGATATAAGCAGTATGTGGTGAAGGAGTTTTTTGCGGATTATTTCCTCCATATGTCGGATGTAACCTTTGATCTGGCAAATAATAAGATGGAGGTGCACAACAACTATTCGGAACCGTGGCGGGTGACGTTGGTGGATACCGGGCTCCATACGATGACGGGCGGCCGGGTAAAGAGGATCCAGCCATACATTGGGGAAGAGACGTTTATGCTGACCTATGGGGACGCGGTTTGCACGGTGGATTTGAATGCCCTGGTAAGATTCCATCAGGGGCATGGGCGCATTGCCACATTGACTACGGTGAATATCGGCCAGCAAAAAGGGGTGTTGGATATTGGGGCAGACCATGTGATCCGTTCCTTCCGGGAAAAATCATCTGCGGACGGGGCAGTGATCAACGGTGGCTTTATGATGATGAACCCGGAGATTTTCGGGTATCTGGAGGATGACACCACCGTGTTTGAACGGGAGCCTATGGAACGCCTGGTTGCCGAAGGGCAGCTGATGTCCTTTTTCCATGGCGGGTTCTGGCAGTGCATGGATACCCAGAGGGAGATGCAGCTGTTAGAGAAAATGTGGCAGTCGGGAAAGGCGCCCTGGAAGATCTGGTCATAAGCAGTTATATTGGGACAGGAGATGAATATGTATAATCTGGAAGCATGCAGGCAATTTTACCATGGGAAAAGGGTGCTGGTGACGGGGCATACCGGCTTTAAGGGAAGCTGGCTTTGCCGGATTCTGGCATTGGCAGGCGCACAGGTAACAGGGTATTCCCTGGAACCGCCGACAGATCCGTCATTGTTTCGGATGACAGGGCTGGAGGCATGGATAGATTCGGTAACCGGGGATATCCGGGATCTGCAGTCTTTGAAAAAGGTTTTTGAGCGGGTAAGGCCGGAACTGGTGATCCATCTGGCAGCACAGCCGATTGTGCGGGATTCTTACCGGCAGCCCGTCTACACCTATGAGACGAATGTGATGGGGACAGTGAACCTGCTGGAATGCGTGCGTCTGTCCCCGGAGACGAAATCCGTGCTGAATGTTACCACGGACAAGGTCTATGAGAACCAGGAGTGGGAATACGGTTACCGGGAGAATGATCCGCTGGACGGATATGATCCCTATTCCAACAGCAAATCCTGTTCTGAATTGGTGACACATAGCTACAAAAAGGCATTCTTTGGGGACAGGCACTGCGCAGTGTCCACGGCCCGTGCCGGAAATGTGATTGGCGGCGGGGATTTTGCAAACGACCGGATTATTCCGGACTGTGTGCGTGCCCAGGCGGCAGGGAAAGAGATTGTGGTGCGGAATCCTTATTCCACCCGCCCTTTCCAGCATGTGCTGGAGCCGTTGTTTGTTTACCTGGAGATTATGCAGAGGCAGTATGAGGACCCGGCCTTCCAGGGATACTACAATGTGGGGCCGGATGACGGGGATTGTGTGTCAACCGGTGAACTGGCATCCCTGTTCTGCGAGTTGTGGGGAGGAGAAGCACGTTGGGTGAGCCGCCATGACGGAGGCCCCCATGAGGCCAATTTCTTAAAGCTGGACTGTTCGAAACTGAAAAGGACCTTTGGCTGGCAGCCCAGGTGGCATATCCGGGAGGCTCTGAGGCTGACCGTGGAGTGGTCACAGGCGTATCTGGCAGGAGAAGATATGCTGGCAGTAACAGACCGGCAGATCCGGGAATTTTAAAGTTAAAGGAGAAATCTTATCATTATGGAAAAAACACAGCAGCAGGCCAGGCAGGAAATCCTTAACCTGGTGGCGGACTATTGTGAGAAATACCATCTGCAAAAGAAAAAGCCTTATGAGCCGGGAGACCGTATCCCTTATGCCTCCCGGGTGTATGATGCCCATGAGATGGTCAACCTGGTGGACAGTGCATTGGAGTTTTGGCTGACTTCCGGGCGTTACACGGAAGAATTCGAGAGAAAGCTGTCGGAATACCTGGGGGTCCGTTATTGCTCCCTGGTGAATTCCGGTTCTTCTGCCAACTTAAATGCCTTCATGGCACTGACCTCCCCGCTTTTGGGGGATCGCCAGGTGCGGCGGGGGGATGAGGTGATCACGGTGGCGGCAGGGTTCCCCACCACAGTGGCGCCGGTGATCCAGTATGGTGCGGTGCCGGTGTTTGTGGATGTGACGATTCCGCAATATAACATCGATGCGGCTCAGCTGGAGGCGGCATATTCAGAAAAGACGAAGGCAGTGATGATTGCGCATACCTTGGGCAATCCCTTTGATTTAAAGGCGGTGAAGGAATTTTGCGGACGCCATGGGCTGTGGCTGATCGAGGATAACTGTGATGCCCTGGGGAGCCGTTATATGCTTGACGGGACAGAGCGTTTTACCGGGACGGTTGGGGATATCGGGACCTCCAGCTTCTATCCCCCTCACCATATGACGATGGGGGAAGGGGGCGCGGTGTATACCGACAACCCGCTGCTGCACAAGATTATCCGTTCCTTCCGGGATTGGGGGAGGGATTGTTCCTGTCCGTCTGGCAGAGACAATACCTGCAACCACCGTTTTGACCGGCAGTACGGGGAGCTGCCAGTGGGGTATGACCACAAATACGTTTACTCCCATTTTGGCTACAATTTAAAGGCAACGGATTTGCAGGCTGCGATTGGCTGTGCCCAGTTGGAGAAATTCCCGGGGTTTGTAGAACGGCGCCGCCATAACTTTGACCGTTTGCGGGGGGCTTTATCGGATCTTGCAGATTCCCTCATTTTGCCTGAGCCTTGCCCGGGCTCCCGTCCCAGCTGGTTTGGTTTTCTTATCACCTGCCGCCAGGGAGTGGACAGGAACCGGGTGGTACAATATATGGAGGGAAAGGGTATCCAGACACGGATGCTGTTTGCGGGAAACCTGACGCGCCATCCTTGTTTTGACCAGATGCGCGCCCAGGGGAACGGTTACCGGGTGGTTGGGGATCTGCAGGTGGCAGACCGGATCATGAGGGATACCTTCTGGGTGGGGGTATATCCCGGAATGACGGATGCCATGGTGGATACAATGGCACAAGTAATCCATGAAGCAGTGCAGGGGAATGGATGAGTGGGAACAACATAACAGACAGCAGCAAGGGAAAGGGGCAGCATGACCAAAAAAAACGATGAGTTTGACCTGACCAAGGCGCATGAGGCTAATCTGAAGATTTTAAAGGAGATTGACCGGATCTGCCGAAAGTACAAGATTCAATATATGCTGGATGCGGGAACCCTGCTGGGGGCAGTCCGCCACCAGGGATTTATTCCCTGGGATGACGATGCGGATGTGGCATTTACCAGAAAGAATTACGAGGCATTTTTAAAGGTGGTGCGGCGGGAACTGCCGGAAACCATGGAACTTCTGATGCCATGGGATTTCCAGAAGGGAAGAGCCTTCTTTGATTTTACTGCACGGATTTATTATAAGAACAGCCGGATCCATGAGGATTCCCTGGAGACACAATATTATGAGGGTAAGATGAACCATCTCTGGGTGGATCTTTTTACCATTGATGTGCTGCCGCAAAATAAGGCCAATGCCACCCTGACATTGCTGCTCCATAAGATGGTTTACGGTATGGCCATGGGGCACCGCTACCGGCTGGATTTTAAAAAGTATAGTGTTTTTCATAAGCTGGCAGTGGGCGGGCTGTCAGCAGTGGGGCGGCTGATACCTATGCGGGCCTTGTTTTGGCTGCAGCGGATGGTAGCATTAAAGGACAGAAGGTGCCGGAGCAGCCTGCGGTATTACAGCAACTATCAGCCGGATTATCTGTATGTGACGCTGCAAAAGGAGTGGTGTGAACAGGTGGAGGATATGGCTTTTTGTGACACGAAGCTGATGGTGCCCAGGCATTGGCATGAGGTGCTGATGTGGATATATGGAGACTATATGAAACTTCCTCCAAAGGAAAAGAGGGTTCCGGGCCATTCAACGGCTCAGATAGAGGTTTACGGGGACAGCATTTAGGCAGCTTGGGTGATAATCGATGAGGAAGAAGGGGGGCAGAGGTAAATATGGATAAATTGTTATCGGTGGTGGTGTCCGTATATAATGAAGAACAGGCCTTGCCTTTGTTTTATCAGACAGCAAAGCCGGTTTTAGAGAGCCTTCCCTGGGATTATGAGATACTGTTTGTCAATGATGGGAGCCAGGATGGCAGCCTGGAGTTTTTAAGGGGACTGGCAGAGGGGGACAGCCATGTGAAAGTGATTGGCTTTTCCCGGAATTTCGGCCATGAGGCGGCGATGATAGCCGGGATTGACTATGCCCGGGGAGATGGCATTGTGTGTATGGATGCCGATTTGCAGCATCCCCCGGCATGCCTGCCGGAGATTGTGGAAAAACTTGGGGAGGGGTGCGGGGTGATTACCATGGTCCGTACCCAGAATGCCTCGGCCGGAGTGGTGAAAAATATTACATCAGCCGGTTTTTATTGGCTGATCAATACCTTGTCGGACGTGAAATTTGAACCGAATGCTTCTGACTTTTTTGCCGTTTCCCGGCAGGCAGCAGATGTGTTGCGGCAGAATTACCGGGAAAAAGTCCGTTTTCTGCGGGGGTATGTGCAGAACATTGGCTTTCGGCGGGCAGCCATCTGCTATGAGGCACAGGAACGGGCAGCAGGGGAGAGCAAGTACAGTATCCGCAAGTTATTTACATTCTCCATTAATACGATCCTTTGTTTTTCCAATCTGCCGTTAAAACTGGGGATTTATGCCGGCGGCCTGGCCGGGCTGATGGGGATAGCCGTGATGGTTTACACTCTGTGCACCCGTCAGGGGGCGCCAAGCGGGTATGCAACAATCGTGATCCTCAACTGCTTTATGTTTGCTGTGCTTTTTCTGATTGTGGGGATTATCGGGGAGTATATGGCAATCCTTTTCAGCGAACTGAAAGACCGCCCCATCTATATTGTGGGGAATACATGGAATGTGGGAGAGCATGAGGACAAAGAGGGCAGTTGATTTTAACAGGGGATTTTTACTTTTAAATTTGCTTGTATATCCTGCCTGTTTTCGGTATAATGAAAAATAGTTGAGAGGCAAAGCAGCAGAAAGGGGGATTACTATGGAGACCAGGTATACGAAGATTCATACAGCGGGGACGAATGCAGCTTTGAAGGTGACACCAGGGCATTTTGCCACCAATCATTCCCATATCAATTATTATCTGGATATGACGACCTTGAAAACAAGGGCCAGTGAGGCGCAGGATGTGGCGAAGGGGATGATGGGCACTTATCTGTACGGCTTGGTGGTTGACACGATTGTCTGTATGGAGGGCACAGAGGTTATCGGGGCATTTCTGTCGGAGGAACTCACCAGGAGCGGGGTGCTTTCCAAGAATATGCACAAGACGATTTACATTGTGCGGCCGGAATTTAATAACAACAGCCAGATCATTTTCCGGGACAATACTGCGCCGATGATCAAGGACAAGCATGTGATTATTCTTATGGCCACGGTGACAACAGGCTTTTCGGTGATGAAGGCGATTGAAAGCGTACAGTATTACGGCGGCAAACTCCAGGGGGTCTCCGCGATTTTCAGTGCTGTGCATGAGGTGGGCGGCGTGCCGGTACATGCGGTGTTCGGGAAGAAGGATCTGCCGGATTATGTGGATTATGATTACCGGGAGTGCCCGCTGTGCAGGCAGGGCCAGAGACTGGACGCGCTGGTGAACGCATATGGCTATTCGAAGCTATAAAAGGATATGATGAAGCGGCAGGGAAAGGGAGAGGCAGAGTATGGTAATGAAGACCTATTCTTATGATTATGACGAGTATGAGGAGGGCAAAGGCCCGTCCACGATGGTGGAGGATATCCTGGCAGATCCGGAATTTCCTGGTCTGACAGAGTTGGTCATCGGGAGTTGGGGCAGTGCATATGAGGATGGCTGCCAGCCAATCATAGATGGGATTGTTGAGAATGCCGGGCAGTTTGGGCATATTGAGAAACTGTTTATCGGCGATATGGATTTTGAGGAGTGTGAGGTTTCCTGGATCATACAGGGGGATTATAGTAAGCTGTGGGCAGCATTGCCGAATCTGAGGGAACTGACCATTAAGGGGAGCACGGACCTTGGACTTGGGGAGATCTGCCATGAGAACCTGGAGGCGCTGACGATCATTTGCGGGGGGCTTCCCACCGGTGTGATTGAGGAGATTGAGAAAGCCAGGCTCCCAAAGCTGAAAAAGCTGCTGCTCTATATCGGAAGTGATAATTATGGATTTGACGGGAATGCAGATACGATCCGGGGATTTTTGGAGAGGGTACAGCTTCCGCAGCTGGAATACCTGGGGATTGTGGACAGTGAGATCCAGGATGAACTTGCGGCCGCCGTACTGGAGAGCAAGTTCATGGGCCAGATCCGCACCCTTGATTTGTCCTGCGGCACATTGTCGGATAAGGGAGGGGAATTGCTGCTGGAGAAGATTCCCCAGTATGGAAACATTGAGAAGCTGGATGTCCATTACCATTTCATGTCGGACGGGATGGTGAAGAAGCTGGAAGCACTTCCGGTTGCGGTAGATGCCTCTGAGAAAAACGTGGCAGACAATTACCGCGGCGAGACTTATATGTACGCCATGCTGACAGAATGAGGCAGGCAGTGCTTCTGGGGAATCCGGATACCAAACGGACCCATTACCTGGGACGCGCAGCACGGGAAGCCGGGCTGCACGTCCTGTTTTTGGATTGGGGCAGGTGGAGAGAGGGTTTTCCTGAAGGGGAGATTTTCTTAAAGATTGACCCTCCGGTGTGGGACAGCTGCTTGCTGGGGCAGCTTCCCGGGCTGGTTAGAGGGTACCGGGAGCAGTTGGAAGAACTGGAAGGGATGAAAAAATCACATAAGGTGGAATTTCTGAATGATCCGGGGGCAATTGGCATGCTGCTGGACAAACAGGCATGCAAGGCGAGGCTGGCGGCCGGGGGGATTGCAGTGACGGAGGAATTGGGGGCGGCCGGGGATGCGGGACAGCTGCTGGAAATGATGCAGGAACAGCGGATCTTTCAGGTTTTCCTTAAGCCGGTTTGCGGTTCCGGGGCAGCGGGGGTTGCAGCATTCCGGTGGCATCCCAAGTCAGGGAAGATGGTACTGTATACATGTGCCTGGGAGGCGCCTGGGAAAAACGGCACAGAGGCGCCACGGGTACTGGTTAACACAAAAAGGCTGCGCCGGATTACGGATTCCGGTCAGGTGCTTTCCCTGGTGGGAAGGATCCTGGAACTGGGATGTATTGTGGAGCAGTGGTATGCAAAGGCGGAATATCAGGGATATTCCTATGACTTGAGGGCAGTGGTGCAGGATGGCCGGATGGATTTTTGCCTGGCCAGGCTTTCCAGGGGGCCAATCACCAACCTTCACCTGAATAACCATCCATTGGAACAAAAGGAACTGGGGCTTCCCCAGGCGGCGGTGGAGGAAGCGGAAAGGCTGTGCCGGAATGCCATGGGATGCTTCCCGGGGCTTCGGAGCGCAGGGATTGACGTCTTGCTGGAAAGAGGCAGCTTAAAGCCCAGGGTGATTGAAATGAATGCCCAGGGTGATTTGATTTATCAGGATATCTACGGGGAGAACGTGATTTACCGGCGGCAGGCAGAGATGATGGCAGCGGCTTGTGCCCCTTGCCGGAGAGAATAGCCCGGGGAATACCCTGCCTGGAGGGGTTGGGATACCGGGGATTTTCCCTTGAAAAACAGGAATTTTTGATATAGAATGGATGAAAGGCGGCAATGGCTGAAAAAAAGAGATAACCGGCCAGGGCCGGGAGGGGAGACAGGGCGATGGGCCAAAAGGAGCAGGGGACGGCAGGGGAGGTTCCTTTCCGGCTGTTCCTTTCCGCCAGGGGGCAGGGAGTTCCTTCGGTGGATATGAGGCAGGTAGTAGGAGTGAAGGATATTTTGTTTCTCTGTTTGGATACCTTGCGGTATGATGCAGCCATGCAGGAGGAGGAAGCGGGAAATACGCCGGTGCTGAACCGGTATGGCTCCTGGGAGAAACGGCAGGCGCCGGGGAATTTCACCTATCCCTCCCATCATGCGATGTTTGCAGGGTTCCTGCCCTGCCCCTTTGGGGCGAAGAGCCTGGCAGACAGGGAGATGTTATTTTTCCCCCGGCAGATCGGCATGGGCGGGAAGACACCGGAAGGCGCCTTTGCGTTTTCGGGCAGTACCATTATGGAAGGGCTGGAAAAGGAAGGATATGATACCTGGTGTGTGGGTGGCGTGGCCTTTTTTGACAAACGCACGGAACTGGGCAGGGTATTTCCGGGTTATTTTCAAAAGAGTTACTGGAATCCGTCTTTTGCCTGCCCGGTGAAGGGGAGTACTGCAAACCAGGTGGATTTTATTTTGAAACGGATTGCCGGGGCCGAGCCGGGACGGAGGATTTTTCTTTATCTGAATGTGGATGCGATCCATTATCCGAATTATTTTTATCTGGATGGGGCAGCAGATGACAGCCTGGAAAGCCACCGGGCAGCGCTGCGGTATGTGGACGGGCAGCTTGGGCGGTTGTTTGAGGGGTGGAAGCAGCTGCGGGGCGGCGGCTTTGTGATCTGCTGTTCAGACCATGGGACATGTTATGGGGAGGATGGCTGCCAGTTCCATGGGATTAACCATCCGGCGGTAAATACGGTTCCCTATAAGCATTTTTTCATTTAGTGAGGTTTTGCAAATGGATCCTTATGTACAGTACATGTATAGCTATCCCCACAAGACGGCTTACCGTCCTCTGGAGGGGATTTCTTTGCGTGATTATGCAGGGCAGCTGGCGGGGAAGGGGAACGGGCTGTATGTTCATGTGCCCTTTTGCCAGGGGAAATGCGGATACTGCAACCTGTTCTCGGTTACCGGCCAGGATACGGGGGCGATGGGGCAGTATCTGGATGCAGTGGAGCGGCAGGGCAGGCAGTACCGGGAAATCCTGCAGCCTTACGGGACAGAATTTTCAGAATTCACCATTGGGGGCGGGACCCCGCTTTTGCTGCCGCTGGAGCAGCTGGAGCGGTTGTTTGCGGTGGTGAGGGAGTGCTTTGTGCTGGAGGAGGATGCAGAGATCGGGATTGAGACGGCTCCGAACCAGACGGAGCGGCAGAAACTGGCATTTTTGAAGAGGGCAGGGGTTTCCCGGGTCAGTATGGGGATTCAGAGTTTTTTTGACGGGGAACTTCAGGCACTGCGGCGCGGCCACAGGGCAGCCCGGGCAAGGGAGGCGCTGGAATTGCTGATGTCTGCAGGCTTTCCTTGTGTCAATGTGGACTTTATCTATGGCATTCCTGGCCAGACGGTGGATTCCTTGCAGAAATCATTGAAAGAGGCCATTGGTTTTGGGGTGGATGAGATCTTTTTGTATCCCCTTTATGTGAAGCATGGCGCCGGTTTGGTGCGGGAAGGGGTTGTGCCGGATCCGGATTATGCTTACCTGCAGTACCGGGAAATGTCGGGCTATCTGCGCTCAGAGGGATTCCGGCAGGATTCCATGCGGCGGTTTGTGCAAAAACGGAGAAGAGGGGGAGGGCATCAGGCCGATGGGCAGCAGGCAGTTCCCCATGGCAGGAAGTTTTCGGAATGTGGTTTTGGGACTTCGCTGGCCCTAGGGTGCGGCGGAAGAAGCTATGTGGGAAATCTGCATTTTTGTACCCCCTATGCGGTGACGCAGGAAGGCTGCCTGGAACAGCTGAGGCATTTTGAGGCGACAAAGGATTTTCTGGCTGTGGGGCACGGGATTCTGCTGTCGCAGGAGGAGCAGAAGCGGCGGTATGTGATCCGGCATTTGCTGATCCGGCCGGGGATAAACCTGGAAAGATACAGGGATCTCTTCGGAACCCCGGTAGGGGAGGATTTCCCGGTATTGGGGGATTGGGCCAGGGAGGGATGGCTGCGGAGGGAAACAGACGGCCGGGAAGCGGATGCCGTCTGGCCGGGAGACGGGAAAAACCCGGAAGGAAAGGGGGAATTCCTGGCCCTGACTGAGGAAGGGATGGGACTTTCGGATTATCTGGGGCCGATGCTGGCTTCCGAGGAGGTCCGGGGGAAAATGAGGGAATGGGAGGCTATATATGAGCCAGGAGATGGTTTTGTACCGGGGGAGCCTGAAAAGCTGTAATTACCGCTGCAGCTATTGCCCGTTTTCCAAGCACAAAAGTTCCGGGAGGGAACTTAAGCAGGACCGGGAGGCGTGGCTTCGCTTCACGGACAGCCTTACGGCAGGGAAGGCGCCGGAAGATTTCCGGGCACTGATGGTGGTGCCCTATGGGGAGGCGCTGATCCACCCATGGTACTGGGAAGGGCTGGGGGCATTAAGCCGGCTGGGGCAGATTGATGCGGTGGGGGCGCAGACGAACCTGAGTTTTGTGCTGGAGGAATCTCTGGAAGGGTTCAGGAAAGCCGGGGGAGTGGCCGGAAAGCTGCGCTTATGGGCAACCTTCCACCCAGAGATGGTTTCACCGGAGGATTTTGCCGGGAAGTGCCGGAGGCTGCAGGAAGCAGGAGTCCTGCTTTGTGCGGGTGCCGTGGGGGTGCCAGAAAACATCAGGCTGATACAAAGGCTGCGGTGTCTGCTTCCGGCGGACATTTATCTGTGGATTAACCGGATGGATGGCCTGAAGAGAGAATATACCGAAGGGGAAAAAGAAGCATTCCTGGAACTGGATCCCTATTTTTGGAGAGAATTGCTGCCCGTGCCGGCAGACAAAAGCCTGTGCCGTGGGAGAGCCTTTGTCGAGAGTGACGGGAGGATGAGGCTCTGCAATATCAGCGGGGTAACCGCAGAAAACTGGTATCTTCCGGAAAGGGCAACGGACGGGAGGAAGGAGGCAGACGGAGGGGATCCCCCAAAGCTGCCAGAACCTGCCGGGAAAACACCGCTGATATGCGGACGGAAGCAATGTTCCTGCTACCTGGCGTACGGAGGCAGGTCAGATGCCATGAATGCAGTGATGTTTGGCCCCTATCCGCTTTTCCGGATCCCGAGGAGGCCAAGGGCAGTGTTTTTGGACATTATGGGAACCCTGGTGCCAGAGAACAGCCAGGGAAGGGGAAAAGAGGAGTTTTTGCCGGGTACAAAGACACGGCTGGCGTTGGAAACCATGGCGGGGGAAGGCGCCCTTCTTTTCTGGGCGACTACGCTGCCGGCCAAAGAGGCCAGGCGATACTGCCAGGAGGCCGCACCCCTTTTTAGCGGCGGGGTTTTTGCAGCCGGGGCGCATGTGTATGCAGAATACAAAGGAAGGAAAAGAGAGTATTTCCACAGGCTGGAATGCGGAAGCCTTGCCCGCTTAAAAGCGCTGCGGGAAAAACTTGGCTTCCGGATCCTTTCTTACCGGCATGGGGAACTGCTCTATAAAATAACGCTCATCCGCCCGGAAAGAAGGCCATGGATGGCCGAGGAGGCAAACCAGATAAAAAACACCCTGGAACCAGAATGCCGGAAGGAAGTCCGCTGGATCACAGAAGGGCACTGCCTGCAGCTGGTAGCCGCAAAAGCCACAAAGGCCAACGGAGTAAAGATGATCTGCGAATGGCTGAAAATCCCCCTGCCGGAAATTGCGGCAATAGGAGATACCGGGGAAGACAAAGAAATGATGGAACTGCATCTTGACACCCAGGCCGGAATCTGCTACTATAAACCTGTAACAAAAAACAACAATTGAAAAGTGCGTAATCCCTTATTCAGAGTGATGGAGATACAAAGGATCTGTGAAGTCACGGCAACCCCGAACGGACACGCGTTGGGAAGGTGCCAACCTGAGCGAGAAATCGAGCAATAAGAGGATTTGATGTGCGAAAAATATCAAGTCCGCAGTATGATTGCTTCGGGCTTTTCTTTTGTCCGGATTTCCGGGCTGACGGGAATCTGTGAGGAGCATATTATTCGAAGGAGGAAGATTCAGTGGAAAAATTATTATTTACATCAGAGTCCGTGACAGAAGGACATCCGGACAAAATGTGTGACGCCATTTCCGATGCGGTGCTGGATGCGCTGATGGAGCAGGATCCCATGAGCCGTGTGGCCTGTGAGACCTGTACGACTACCGGCCTGGTGCTGGTGATGGGAGAGATCACCACCAGGGGCTATGTGGATATCCAGAAGATTGTCCGGGATACCATAAGGGAGATTGGGTATGACAATGCTTCCTATGGTTTTGACTGCAATACCTGCGGCGTGATCGTGGCACTGGATGAGCAGTCCGGCGACATCGCCATGGGGGTGGACAAAGCGCTGGAGGCAAAGGAAAACCGCATGAGCGACAGTGAACTGGCAGCTATCGGCGCCGGGGACCAGGGGATGATGTTTGGTTATGCCAGCAATGAGACGGAAGAGTATATGCCATACCCGATTGCACTGGCGCATAAGCTGGCACGCCGGCTGACGGAGGTGAGGAAGGATGGCACCCTGCCTTATCTGCGCCCGGACGGCAAGAGCCAGGTAACGGTGGAGTATGATGAGGAGGGCAAGCCCCTCCGGCTGGAGGCGGTGGTGCTTTCCACCCAGCATGACGCGGATGTGGAGCAGGACCAGATCCATAAGGATGTGAAAAAATATATCTTTGACCAGGTGCTTCCGGCGGAACTGATCGATGAGAACACGAAATTTTATGTAAATCCCACCGGGCGTTTTGTGATCGGTGGGCCTCATGGCGACAGCGGGCTGACCGGCAGGAAGATCATTGTAGATACCTATGGCGGCTATGCCCGCCACGGCGGCGGTGCATTTTCCGGTAAGGACTGCACCAAGGTAGACCGTTCCGCCGCCTATGCCGCCCGCTATGCGGCCAAGAACCTGGTGGCAGCCGGGCTGGCAGACAAATGCGAGATCCAGCTTTCCTATGCCATTGGGGTAGCATACCCGACCTCCGTTATGGTGGATACCTTTGGAACAGGGAAGCTGAGCAACGAGAAGCTGGTGGAGGTTATCCGTGAGAATTTCGACCTGCGCCCGGCGGGGATAATCAAGATGCTGGATCTGAGAAGGCCGATTTATAAGCAGACCGCGGCATATGGGCATTTTGGGAGGACCGACCTGGATTTGCCCTGGGAACGGCTGGATAAAGTTGAGGTATTGAAAAAATATTTGGGTTAAGGACAGACGGGATCAGGCAGGGGCAGACAGGCTCCCTGCCTGATCCCTTTTCCGATGGGTTAAGGAAAATGTAAGAGAACGTAAGGGCGCGGGAACTTGTATTTGGAAAATAATTGGATATAATTACAAGGAGGTTTTGGAGACTTAAGGGGCATTCCGGCAATCAGGGCTACAGACGGCCGGGAGTGCACCGGGACAGAAAAAGGAGGCAGAAAGATCCATGAGAAAATATCCAACCGGAAGAATGACGGCAATTCTGGCGCTTGCAGCGTTTTTGACAGGGATGAACGGAACCAGTGCATGGGCAAACCCGGAGGAGGCGGCAGTGCAGGAGACCCAGCCTGCCAAGCCCGCCCCCACAGAGTTCGCCCATATCCTAAGCTGCGGGATTGAGGAAGGCAGCCGCATTGCCATCCGTGGACAGATGGAAGGGACATGGTCGGATCCGGCCTATTATGATAATTACCTGTACCTGTTTGAATTGCAGCCGTATCAGGACACCCTGGACGGCAGGAGCGATTATTGCGGGTGGGTCACGAAGGGGGATCCCCTTTCCTTTGATATTTCCCTGAATTTAGGGACAGAGCAGAACCGCCTCTATTCGCGGTTTGTGGTGGCTGTGTATGACGGGGAGAAATATACCCAGGTCAGCAATACGGCCTATGTGACAAATCCGGAAGTGCTGGCAAAGCACACGGATCCCTACCGGACGGCGCAGAATAAGAAGGGGCTGCTGATCCAGAACACGGACAGCATGGTGGCGGATGCCTTTGAACTTGGGGTGAACCATGTGATTGTCAATATCCCCTTCCACCACATCCTTGGTCAGGGGATTGACTATACCTATGACGGGAAGAACTATAGCTTCAGCCGTGAAGTGCTGGAAAACCTGGACTACACGATCCGCAGGATGTCAGAGAAAAGCATGACGGTAACCGCAGTGATCCTGAATGGGTGGAACGACAGCACGCCCCAGCTGGTCTATCCGGGGGTAACAAAGCAGCCGGCTAACCAGGTGTTCTATTATGGCTTTAATGCCTCTACCAAGGAGGGGTACGAGACAATCAAGGCGATTGCCTCCTTCCTGGCGGAGCGCTATAGCAGCCTGGAATCTCCTTATGGGAAAGTGTCGAACTGGATTATCGGCAATGAGATCAACAACCAGCAGTGGAACTATGTGGGGCCCATGGGGATTGACCAGTATATCAAGGAATATGAGCGGGCCTTTAGGGTGTTCTATACGGCTATCCGCAGCACCAATCAGAATGACCGGCTGTTTTTCTCCACGGATTATAACTGGAACCATGATGCAAACGGAACCACGAGGTACAATGCCAAAGACATTATCGATAAATTTGCGGATAAGACGGGGGCTGGCGGCCCGATGGACTGGGGGCTGGCATACCATCCCTACTCCATCCCCCTGACAGAACCGGAATTCTGGGATGATGACCAGACCGGCCTGATTAAGAATGACGCCGGTTCTCCCGTGGTAAACCTGAAGAATTTAAATGTGCTGACAGATTATATGCAAAATGGCATGCTTCGGGGAAGGGACGGGAAGGTGCGGCATATCATCCTGTCAGAGCAGGGCTTTACCTCCACCAGCGGAACCCGGGGGGAGAACAATGACCTTCAGGCGGCGGCGATTGCCTATGCCTATTACCTGGCAGACAGCAATCCCTATATTGATGCCTTTATCATGAGCCGGCAGGTGGACGCCCCCTCAGAGGCGGCGGCTTCCCAGACCTTTGGGCTGTGGAAGTGTGATATGAACCAGCCAAATGATATTGTGCCGACCATGAGGAAAAAGTCCTGGTCTGTGTACAAGAATATTGATAACCGCAAAGCTACCCTGGAAGCAACGGAGTTTGCCAAGGCGATTATCGGGATTGAGAGATGGAGTGACGTAATTCCAAACTTTAAGTGGAAATCCCAGGAAAAATAAGGGTGTAGCTGCCGGAAGGGTGGGTTATGAAGGACAGAGGACGAGGCGCGGCCAGGAAAGCCGCGCTGTATGGAATGTTGATTGCGCTGGCATTTGTGTTCAGCTATGTGGAGGCGATGATTCCGCTGCCAATGCCGGTACCGGGGGCGAAGCTGGGGCTGGCAAACCTGGTCAGCGTGGTAGGCCTATATACAGTCGGGCTGGCCGGGACGGCTTTGGTGGCGATTCTGAGGATTGTGCTGGTAGGCTTTACCTTTGGCAATACCTTCAGTATGATCTATGGCCTGGCCGGCGGAATCCTGAGCATGTCTGCCATGGCAGCCGCAAAAAAGAGCGGCTTTTTCAGCAGCGTCGGCGTCAGTATCCTGGGTGGGATTTTCCATAATCTGGGCCAGCTGGTTGTGGCAGTTTATGCTACCTGGACCACAGGGGTTCTTGTCTATTTTCCGGCGCTGCTGGCGGCAGGCGTGCTGACCGGGGCAGTGATCGGGCTGCTGGGCGGGTGGATTGTGGAGCGGATCCCTCCTGCCATGGAATGAATAAAAAATCCCGCAATGTATTCACATTATACCATGGTAATTTTGTGGAAAAAGTATTATACTGGTAGAAACTATAACAACAGAGCGGGAGGCAGTTACGGATGGTATACGACGGGATTAAAAAGCTGGTGCAGTATGGGGTGGAGACCGGGTTGTGTGAAGAGGCAGACCGGATCTATGTGACAAACCGGATCCTGGAGGCGTTACACATGGACGAGTACCAGGAGCCGGAGCAGGATTATGCGGATGTGGATCTGGAGGAAGCGCTGAAGGAACTTTTGGACTATGCCTGTGAGAAAAAGATTACCGAGGACAGCATCGGATACCGGGATCTGTTTGACACAAAGCTGATGGATTGCCTGATGCCGCGGCCTTCGGAGGTATCGGCCCGGTTTCATGGGATCTATGAAAAGGAGGGGCCGCGGGCAGCCACTGATTATTTTTATAAGCTAAGCCAGGATTCGGATTACATCCGCAGGTACCGGGTGTGCAAGGACCAGAAGTGGGTGGCGAAGACCCCATATGGGGATTTGGATATCACCATCAACCTCTCAAAGCCAGAGAAGGATCCGAAAGCGATTGCAGCGGCGAAGCTTGCCAAGCAGGGCGGCTATCCCAAATGCCTCCTGTGCATGGAGAATGAGGGGTATGCAGGGCGCTTAAACCATCCTGCCAGGAACAACCACAGGGTAATCCGGGTTACCATCAATGACAGCCAGTGGGGGTTCCAGTATTCACCTTATGTGTATTATAATGAGCATTGCATCGTGTTTAACGGGCAGCACACCCCGATGAAGATCGAGAAGGCAGCCTTTGTGAAGCTGTTTGATTTTGTGAAGCAGTTCCCCCATTATTTCCTGGGGTCGAATGCGGACCTTCCCATTGTAGGCGGGTCGATTTTAAGCCATGACCACTTCCAGGGGGGACATTATACCTTTGCCATGGCTAAGGCAGGGATGGAGAAGCATTTTACGATGCCTGGTTATGGAGACGTGGAGGCCGGCATTGTATACTGGCCGATGTCCGTGCTGCGTTTGCGCGGGAAGGAGCCGGAGCGCCTGATCGACTTGGGCGATAAGGTTCTGGGGGCATGGAGGGGATATACGGACGAGGCGGCGTTTGTCTTTGCCGAGACGGATGGCGAACCCCATAACACCATTACGCCCATTGCACGGAAAAACGGGGATATGTATGAGTTGGATCTGGTATTGAGGAATAACATCACCACAGAAGAATTCCCGCTGGGAGTGTACCATCCGCACCAGGAACTGCACCATATTAAGAAGGAGAATATCGGTCTTATTGAGGTGATGGGGCTGGCCGTGCTGCCTTCCAGGCTGAAGGATGAATTGGCGTTGCTGGGCGAGTATATCGTGGAGGGCAAGGATGTCCGCAGCAATGAAATCCTGGAAAAGCATGGGGACTGGGTGGACGAGTTCCTCCCGGCATATGAAAATGTCACGAAGGATAATATCGGAAAGATCCTTCAGGATGAGGTTGGGAAGGTATTCGCCCGCGTGCTGGAGGATGCGGGAGTTTACAAATGTACCCCTGAGGGACGGGCGGCGTTTGCCCGGTTCCTGGAGAGTGTTGGGTTTTCGGAGGTGTAGTTTTACAGGCATTCGGTGAAGCAGCATTCTAAAGGTACGTCCTGGAAAGCAGGACAGGCAGGCACAACACAGATCCGGCGGCGCCGGTCCTGTGTTGTGCCTGCCTGTTTTGCTTTCCAGGGCTGGTTATGGAAGATGCGGTCGATGAAAAGAAAAGGGATTTGCAAGTAATGCTTTGCAGGGGTGGGTTTTTGTGATATGATAGTGGGGTGTTTTTTTCGGAGGCCTGGGGTGAGGAGTGAAAGGATTGAGATATGAAGAGAATTGCTGTTTTGGTGATGGTTGCTGTGCTTTTGGGAGGATGCGGGCAGGAGCCGGAACAGAAGAAGTTTGATGCTCAATATTTTGATTATTTTGATACTTTTACAAGCTTTACGGTTTATGCGAAGGATGAGGGGCAGTTTGAGGAGTATGAGGAAATTTTTGCATCTGAACTGGAAGCATACCATCAGATGTTTGATATTTACCGGAATTACAATGGCCTGAACAATATTAAGACAATCAACGATAATGCGGGGATTACACCGGTGCAGGTGGATAAGGAGATCCTGGGGCTGCTGGAATTTGCAAAGGAGGAGTATGGAAAGACCGGCGGTCGGGTGAATGTGGCGATGGGAAGCGTGCTTTCGGTCTGGCATGAGTACAGGGAATACGGGATCAGCAATCCGGAACGGGCGCAAATACCCGATATGCAGGAACTGCAGCGGGCAGCCGGGCATATGGATATGGAAAAAGTTCAGATTGACCGCGGAAAGTCTACGGTATATCTGGAGGATCCGTCGATGAGCCTGGATGTGGGGGCAGTGGCCAAAGGGTATGCGGCCCAGCGGATCTGCGTAAGGCTGCAGGAGGCGGGGGTGGTATCCGCGTTGGTCAGCATCGGGGGAAATGTGCAGGCTATCGGGCTTAAGGGGGATGGCACCCCCTGGCGTGTGGGAATCCAGAACCCGGACAATTCAGGGGGAATGTCCTATCTCCATGCCCTGAACCTTCAGGATCTGGCATTGGTGACCAGCGGGACTTACCAGAGATATTATGAGGTGGAGGGGATACGGTATCACCATATTATTGACCAGGAGACTCTGATGCCAAGGCATGAGTTCGTGTCCGTGAGCATCCTAAGCCCGGATGGGGCAGAGGCGGATGCGCTTTCTACCGCCGTGTTTAATATGCCTCTGGAGGAAGGCCTGGCGTTGGTGGAGTCACTGGAGAATACGGAAGCATTCTGGGTCTGTGAGGATGGCCGGGAAATCTTCAGTTCAGGGTTTAAGAAATTTGTGAAGGATTAAAGGGAACTCCGGCAAAAGCTGCAGCGCTTTAAGAGGCAGCAGCAAAAAGACGGACAACCAGGAGGAAGGACAGAATATGGAACAAAGGAAAAAACGCTCATTGTTCAGCAGCATGATGCTGGTGGTGACAGCCCTGATCTGGGGCACAGCATTTGTGGCTCAGAGCGAAGGGATGAACTACGTAGGGGGATTTACTTTTAATGCCAGCCGGTTTCTGATCGGCGGTGTGGTGCTGATCCCCTGTATTTTTTTGCTGCGCCGGGGAAACCGGGAGCAGTGGGCACAGATGAGGGCGGAAGAAAAAAAGAGCCGCCGCCGAACCGGCATTCTGGGCGGTATATGCTGCGGCGCTGTCCTGTGCCTGGCCAGTTCCCTGCAGCAGTTTGGCATAGCTTATACCACGGTAGGAAAGGCCGGTTTCATCACTGCCTTATATATTATACTGGTACCAATCCTGGGGCTTTTTATGAAAAAACGGGTAGGCCTGAACATATGGGCAAGTGTGCTTATCGCTGCGGCCGGGATGTACCTGCTTTGTATCAAAGAGGGTTTCTCCATAGGAAAGGGCGACTTTTTGGTACTTCTCTGCTCAGTGGGGTTCTCCCTGCATATCTTAGTCATCGACTACTTTTCCCCCAGGGCGGAGGGTGTGCTGATCTCCTGCGTCCAGTTCTTCACCGCAGGCTTCTGCTCGGCCCTGTTGATGCTGATATTTGAAAAACCCTCCTGGCAAGCCATAGCGGCTGCCTGGATGCCGGTTCTTTATGCCGGGATCATGTCCTGCGGCGTAGCATATACCCTGCAGGTAGTGGCACAAAAGGACGTGGCGCCAACCGTGGCGTCCCTGCTGATGAGCCTGGAATCCGTGTTCTCCGTCCTGGCCGGCTGGCTCCTTCTGGGCCAAAGTCTGTCCCTCAAAGAAATGACGGGCTGCCTCCTGGTCTTTACCGGAATTCTGTTAGCCCAAATCCCCATAAAAGAAATCAGCCTCAAAAGAGGGGGTATATAGGAGAGCCCCCCTCTTTTGGGGCGTATTTTATTTGCCGGCTTTTGCCTCAGCCATCTTCATAGCCCGAACCTTCAGGGGCAAACCAAACAAAGTGATAAAGCCATCCGCATCATGGTGGTCATAAAGATCACCTGTGGTAAAGGAAGCCAGGGACTCACTGTACAGGGAATAGGGGGAAGTGGTTCCTGCCTTGATGATATTTCCCTTGTATAATTTAAATTTAACCTCTCCGGTCACATACTGCTGGGTGGATTCCACAAAGGCCTGTACGGCTTCCCGCAGGGGGGTAAACCATTTGCCCTCATAGACGATCTGGGCCATCTTGTTGCCCATGTCCTTCTTGACTTCCATGGTGGCACGGTCCAGTACCAGTTCTTCCAGCTGCTGGTGGGCTTCCATGAGGATGGTGCCGCCGGGAGTCTCATAGACGCCGCGGGATTTCATGCCAACCACCCGGTTTTCTACGATATCCACGATGCCGATTCCATGCTTACCCCCCAGTTCATTCAGCTTGCGGATGATATCGGAAACCTTCATGGATTCCCCGTTGACGCTGGTGGGGATGCCTTTTTCAAAGGTCATGGTCACATATTCTCCCTCATCCGGGGCTGCCTCCGGGGTTACCCCCAGGACAAGGAGATGGCCATAATTGGGCTCACTGGCAGGATCCTCCAGTTCCAGGCCTTCATGGCTGATATGCCATAAATTGCGGTCACGGCTGTAGCTGCTGTCGGCGGAGAAGGGCAGGTCAATGCCGTGCCGGCGGCAGTATTCGATCTCGTCCTCCCTTGACTGCATGGTCCACACATCCGTCATACGCCAGGGGGCGATGATTTTTAAATCCGGGGCAAGGGCTTTGATGCCAAGTTCAAAACGGATCTGGTCGTTGCCTTTGCCGGTAGCTCCGTGGCAGATGGCAGTGGCCCCTTCCTTGCGGGCAATCTCAACCAGCCTCTTGGCGATGGCGGGCCGGGCCATGGAGGTGCCCAGCAGATATTTGTTCTCATATACGGCGTTTGCCTGCACGCAGGGCATAATGTAATTGTCGCAGAAATCATCTACCAGATCTTCGATATATAGTTTGGAGGCGCCGGATAATTTAGCGCGCTCTTCCAGGCCGTCCAGTTCATTGCCCTGGCCGCAGTCGATGCAGCAGCAGATTACTTCATAGTCAAAATGTTCTTTGAGCCACGGGATAATGGCGGTAGTGTCAAGGCCGCCGGAATATGCCAGAACAACTTTTTCTTTCATGATAGTCTCCTTTACCTTTTTAAAATAATGGATGGATATTGAATTAAATAACGTTCATAAATATACAATAATTTCAATGAAAATGCAAGAGGAAACCAGAAATGTTTTGAAGATTGTATAAAAGGATGGATTTGAAAGAAAAATGGGAAAGAGATTGTGGAAAATGGCGAATAAATAGGAGATATATGTGGAAACAAAGAATTTTGGAGAAGAAAAGGAAAGATGCCGGAAGAAAGGAATGGCCGGGGCAAACGGAGGGATGCGAAAAAAGAGAAAAAAGTGATTGCATAATATTCATATATAATGTATAATTATGAGACCTTGGAAGAGATGGGAGGCAAAATAGGGGGGGGAGGGCAGGGAGGAAGAGGCAATACGGGAATATTTTTGGAAAAAGGTCTTTTCTTATCAGAAGAAAATCACTATAATGGATAGGGTCAGCTGTCCCGGAGGACAGGCAAAAGATCCAGGAGAGGAAGAAAAGGTATGATTAAGGCAGGAATTATCGGAGCAACGGGATATGCAGGGGCAGAACTGGTGCGGCTTTTGCTGCAGCGGGAGGATGTGGAGATTGTGTGGTATGGCTCCCGCAGCTATGTGGGGGAAGATTTTGCTTCTATTTATAGAAATGTGTCCCATGTTTTGCGGGATGAGCCTTGTAAGGATGATGATATGGCCAGGCTGGCCGAACTGGCAGATGTGATTTTTACGGCAACCCCCCAGGGATTCTGTGCGTCCCAGGTGACAGAGGAAATTTTGTCAAAGGCGAAAATCATTGACCTGAGTGCGGATTTCAGGATTAAGGATGTGGAGGTGTACCAGCAGTGGTATAAGCTTAACCATCCGTCGCCGCAGTTTATCGGGGAAGCGGTTTATGGGCTGCCGGAGGTGAACCGGGAGAAAATCAAAGGGGCCAGGCTGATTGCCAATCCGGGCTGTTATCCCACCTGCTCCTTTCTGACCCTTTATCCGATGGTAAAGGAGGGGCTGATTGATGTGGGAACCATTATTATTGACGCCAAATCAGGCACCTCGGGGGCAGGCAGGGGCGCCAAGGTGCCAAGCCTGTACTGCGAAGTCAATGAGAGCATGAAGCCCTACGGGGTGGCCAGCCACCGCCATACGCCGGAGATTGAGGAGCAGCTTTCCTACGCGGCAGGAAAGCCGGTGGTGATTAGCTTTACGCCCCACCTGGTGCCGATGAACAGGGGTATTTTGGTGACGGCTTACGGGACATTGACAAGGCCTGTGACAGCGGAGGAAGTGAAGGAAATTTATGGCAGCTATTATGGGAAGGAGTATTTTGTACGGGTGATGGAGCCGGGGATGGTGCCTCAGACCCGCTGGGTGGAAGGCAGCAATTTTGTGGATATTGCCTTTCAGGTTGATACACGGACCAACCGCCTGGTAATGATGGGGGCCATTGACAATATGGTGAAGGGCGCCGCCGGGCAGGCAATTCAGAATATGAACCTGATGTTTGGGCTTCCGGAGAATCGGGGGCTGAAGCAGATTGCCGTGTTCCCGTGACAGGCAGGGAAAGGAACAAAGAAGAGGCTTTGGGAGACGATGTGCCAGGTGAGGGACTGGCAGCGGGCAGGAGGCAGGAGCCGGAGGGACGAAGGAGGAACAAACTGAGCGATGGGCGGAACCATGAGCATTATCATCCGGGAGATGACGATGGATGATTACGATAAAGTGTATGCGTTGTGGACAGGGATCCAGGGCTTTGGGATCCGGTCGATTGATGATTCGCGGGAGGGGGTGGGACGCTTTTTGAAGCGCAATCCCACCACCAGCGTGGTGGCCGAGCAGAACGGAAGGATTGTGGGAGCGATCCTTTGCGGGCATGATGGACGGCGGGGCTGTTTTTACCATGTATGCGTGGCGAAGGATTACCGCAAGCATGGTGTAGGGCACCGGATGGCGCAGCACTGTATGCGGGCGCTGATGGAAGAAGGAATCAATAAGGTAAGCCTGATCGCGTTTAAAAGCAATGAAGTGGGAAATGCGTTCTGGCAGGGGGTGGGCTGGACGAAGCGGGAAGATATCAACTATTATGATTATACGCTGAATGAGGAGAATGTGACGGATTTTGTGAAGTGAGGCAGTCCTGCCAGTGCTTGCGGGAGGGGCAGGACAAATTGCGGGTGGTCTGTTTTGGAACGAAAAAACAAAAGGAGAGAGAGCATGAAAAGGATTGAGGGCGGCGTGACCGCGGCGAAGGGGTTTTGTGCAGCCTCAGTGGCTGCGGGGATCAAATACCAGGGGCGGCAGGACATGGCGCTGATTTTCAGTGAAGCGCCCTGCCGGGCAGCAGGGACTTTTACGACAAATGTAGTGAAAGCGGCGCCGGTGAAATGGGATCAGATGGTTGTAAAAGAATCGCCCTTTGCCCAGGCGGTGGTGGTCAATGCAGGGATTGCCAATGCCTGCACAGGCGTGGAGGGATATGGATACTGCAGGGAGACAGCCCGGGCGGCATCGGCAGTGCTGGGAGTGCCAGAGGAGGCAGTGCTGGTGGCTTCCACCGGGGTGATCGGGATGCAGCTGCCCATGGAACGGATCAGGGCAGGGGTGGAGAAGATGGCTCCGATGCTGGACGGGGGGCTGGAGAGCGGCAGGGCGGCAGCCCAGGCAATCATGACCACGGACACGAAGAAGAAAGAGGCAGCGGTGCAGGTGGAGATCGGCGGGAAAACGGTTACGGTGGGCGGCATGTGTAAGGGATCCGGGATGATCCACCCCAATATGTGTACGATGCTGTCGTTTGTGACCACAGACCTGGCTATCTCAAAGGAACTTTTGCAGGAGGCATTGAGTGAGGACATCAAGGATACCTACAATATGATTTCGGTGGACGGGGATACTTCCACGAATGACACGGTGCTGCTGCTGGCCAACGGAATGGCAGGAAACCAGGAGATCAGGGAGAAGAATGCAGACTATGAGGCATTTTGCCAGGCGCTGAATATGGTGAACGAGACATTGGCCAAAAAGATGGCAGGGGACGGTGAGGGCTGCACGGCACTGTTTGAGGTGAAGGTAGTGGGGGCAGAGAGCAAGGCCCAGGCAGTTACCCTTGCAAAGTCTGTCATTACTTCAAACCTTACCAAGGCTGCGGTTTTCGGCCATGATGCCAACTGGGGAAGGATTCTCTGTGCCATGGGATATTCCGGGGCGCAGTTTGACCCGGAAAGGGTGGATCTGTTCTTTGAGAGCGCGGCAGGCAGGCTGCAGATCATTGAGAATGGGGTGGCCCTTCCCTACAGTGAGGAGGAGGCGACGAAGATTTTATCCCAGCCGGAAGTGACGGCGGTTGCAGATATAAAGATGGGGGATGCCGCAGCCACGGCCTGGGGATGTGACCTGACCTTTGACTATGTGAAGATTAATGCGGATTACCGGTCATAGGCCAGAATACGGATTGAGGAGGATGATTATGGAAATGGATCAGGGCATTATGCAGAAGGCGGAGGTGCTGATTGAGGCGCTCCCTTATATCCAGCGGTTTAACCGGAAGATTATTGTGGTAAAGTATGGCGGCAGCGCCATGGTGGACGAGGAACTGAAGCATCATGTGATCCAGGATGTGGTTCTTTTGAAGCTGGTGGGTTTTAAGCCGATTATCGTCCACGGCGGCGGCAAGGAGATCAGCAGGTGGGTGAATAAGGTGGGCATGGAGCCCCATTTTGTGAATGGGCTGCGGGTGACGGACGGGCCCACCATGGAGATTGCCGAGATGGTTCTTAACAAGGTGAACAAAAGCCTGGTGCAGCTGGTCAATGAACTGGGAGTCAAGGCAGTGGGCATCAGCGGCAAGGACGGCATGATGCTAAAGTGCAGGAAAAAGTTTTCCGGCGGGGAGGATATCGGCTTTGTGGGGGAGATCACGGAGGTGAATCCCAAGGTTATTTATGACCTTCTGGAAAAGGATTTTCTGCCGATTATCTGCCCGATTGGTTTTGATGAGGATTTCCTGAGTTACAACATTAATGCGGATGACGCGGCCTGTGCAATTGCCAGGGCGGTGAAGGCGGAGAAACTGGCGTTTTTGACGGATGTGGAAGGGGTTTACCGGGATTTTGAGGATAAAGGTTCCCTGATATCGGAGATTACTGTGGATGAAGCCCAGGCCTTTGTGGATGGCGGGAGTTTGGGGGGCGGGATGCTGCCCAAGCTGCAAAGCTGCATTGACGCGATCCAAAACGGGGTGAACCGGGTCCATATCCTGGACGGCCGGATTTCCCATTGCCTGCTGCTGGAGATTTTTACCAACAAGGGCATTGGGACGGCGATTTTGCGGGACGGGGATGAGCGGTACTACCATCCCGGGCAGTGAAGCAGGAAAGGAAGGATAGGAGAGATGGAGAAACAGCAGTATATCGACCGGGCGGAGGAGGCCTTTTATAAGGTGTATAACCGTTTTCCGGTGGTGTTTGACCATGGGGAGGGCGTGTGCCTGTATGATACGGACGGGCAGGAGTATCTTGATTTCGGGGCGGGGATTGCCGTTATGGGATTGGGATATAGCTGCGGGGAACTGAAGGCGGCGATGAAGGGGCAGGTGGACAGGCTTTGCCACACCTCCAACCTGTTTTATAATGTGCCGTCGATTGAGGCAGGGGAAAAGCTTCTGAAGGTATCTGGCATGGAAAAGGTGTTTTTCACCAACAGCGGCGCGGAGGCCATCGAGGGGCTTTTGAAGATTGCCAAGCGGTATGCCTTTGATAAAGGGATGGCACCGGATTACGAGATTATTGCTATGAAGCATTCCTTCCATGGCAGGACGCTGGGGGCCCTTTCCGTGACAGGGAACGACCATTACCAGGAACCTTTTGCACCGCTGGTTCCCGGGGTGCGTTTTGCCCTATTCAATGACCTGGACAGCGTGAAAGCAGTGTGGAGCGGGAAAACATGCGCAGTGATTATGGAGACGATCCAGGGGGAAGGCGGCATCTATCCGGCCACGGAGGAATTCCTGGCAGGGGTACGGGCCCTGTGCGATGAGCATGAGGCGCTGTTATTGCTGGATGAGATCCAGTGCGGCATGGGGAGGAGCGGCCATATGTTTGCCTGGCAGGGGTACGGTGTGAAGCCGGATGCCATGTCCGTGGCCAAGGCACTTGGCAACGGAGTGCCGATAGGGGCATTCCTGGCCTGGGGGAAGGCAGCCTCGGCAATCGTGCCGGGAGACCATGGGACGACCTACGGGGGTAACCCGTTTGTATGCGCCGCCGCTGCAAAGGTGCTGGATATATTTGAAAGGAAAAATATCGTAGGGCATGTACAGGATGTGGGGGACTATCTGTGGAAACGCTTAGAGGAGGTGGCAGCCCGGTATGGATGCGTGCAGGCGCACCGGGGAAAGGGGCTTATTCAGGGGCTGGAATTTACGGGCCCGGTGGCGCCGCTGGTCAGCCATGCGCTGCAAAAGGAGAGGCTGATCCTTATCAGCGCAGGAAGCAATATCATCCGTTTTGTACCGCCTCTGGTTATTGAAAAGGAAGATGTGGATGAGATGGTAAAGCGCCTGGGGGCAGCGATTGAGGCTACCCATATTCCAGGCCCCCAGTAAAAGAAAAAAGCAGGAGGTACCTGATGAGAAAATTTATAGAGGAATTCCGGGCATTTGCCTTACGGGGAAATGTGATGGATATGGCAGTAGGTGTTATTATTGGCGGCGCGTTTTCAGGAATCGTCACCTCCCTGACAGACAATTTTATCAACCCGGTTTTGAATATGTGCACAGGCCATGAGATGTATTCTCTGCAGGATGCGGCAGGGTTTGTCTCTTCCTTTTTGTCTTCTGTGGTGAACTTTATTATCATGGCATTTATTTTATTCTGCCTGATGAAGGTAGTGAACAAGGCGGCAGGGCTGGGAAAAAAGAAGGAGGAGGCGCCTCCGGCTGCCCCTGCCGTTAAGATTTGCCCCTTCTGTAAGAGTGAAATTCCCCTGGAGGCAACACGATGCAGGTTCTGCACTTCCCAGCTGCCGGAGGAAGAGTAAGGGAATAAAAAAGCCTTTAACTGCCCTGTTCTTTTTGGAGCAATCCCCATACCTGGTTAAAATATGCGGAAAACTCGGGGGCATTCCTGCGCTTTAAGGGGCTGTCAAATTCCGGTGAGAAAGATATGGGCAGAACAGCCTTTATTTTGCCGGGCCGGTGGGAGAGAACCAGGATCCGGTCGGCTACGCTGATGGCCTCGGACAGGTCATGGGTGATTAATATGGCCGTTTTTCCGGTGCTGCGGATGATGCCGCTGATATCGTCACAGACAGACAGGCGGGTCTGGTAATCTAAGGCAGAGAAAGGCTCATCCAAAAGAAGGAGATCCGGTTTTAAGGCGAGGGTGCGGATCAGGGCCGCCCTCTGGCGCATCCCGCCGGAAAGTTCCCGGGGGTGTGCGGACTCAAAGCCCCCAAGCCCATAGGACTGCAGCATGCCGTCCAGGCGCCGGCATGCGCCGGAGTTCAGCTTTTTCTGGATTTCCAGCCCCAGGGACACATTGCCGTAGATCGTCCTCCATTCAAGAAGATGGTCTTTTTGCAGCATGTAGCCGATGCCGGAGTGCTCGTCGCCCACGGGAACCCCGTCGATGAGGATGGAACCCTCCTCAGGCTCGATCAGCCCGCAGAGAAGGGAGAGCAATGTGGATTTGCCGCAGCCGGAAGGGCCGACTACGGCCAGGAATTCCCCGGTGGGGACGGAAAAGGATATATGGGAAAGGGCAGGGGTCTCGCCTTCCGGTGAGTGGTAAGCGTAGCTGACCCCGCATGCCTCTAGCTTGGGTTTCATAGGCAACCTCCATAAATAACAGATACCATATTTTATCATATGAAAGCCTGGAGGAAAGGTGTGGGGCTTATTGGATCACGCTTCAAATTTAAACAGGGAAAAGAGATGAACATTTCTATTTTTGGCCAAGGGAATCCTGGCAGGGGTGCCATGCAATTTTCTATCGGAAAAAAGATTCTTATGTTGTCAGTGGCGGCTATGCTGCCTTTTTTGATCTTGGCGGTGGTGCTGCTGGTTTCCATGACGAACTATAGCAGGACTTATGATAAGATCGTAAGCAATATGACCATTGCCAACAATTACAATCTGAATTTTAAGGAAGAGATGGATGAGAGTTTGTATAAGCTGGTGGTGGGCTATGTGGACTATGAGAATATCCGCGAGGACGGGACACTGAAGGATCCATACATGCTGATTGGAGAATTGAGGATGGATTTTGGGCGCCTGATGGATATTACCACGGAACCGGAGAGCAGAGGGTGGCTGGAAAGCCTGATACGCAATATCGATACTCTCCAGAAGCGGGTGGATGATATCCTGGATAATGTCAGGATCGGGGGAAGGTATGACAAAAATATTGAGGAACTGGACAATAATATCTACATCCTTACAGAACTGATTCAGGAAAACATCCAGTATTATATTTATTACCAGACGAAAAGTATGGAGGAGGTTACAGAGAACCTCCATCGCCAGATCCTGAATTTTATTATTATCTGCGGATTTTTGGTGGTGATTTTAGTGGCCTTTACCATTGCCATGGCTTTTGTGGTTACCGGGGGGATTTTACGCCCGGTAAAGGCGCTGCATGAAGCCACGCAGAAGATCGGGGCCGGGGATTTCGGCACCCGTGCCAGCGTTGGTTCAGGGGACGAGATTGAAAGCCTGTCCCACAGCTTCAATGATATGGCTGAAAAAATGCAGGCCCTGATCCAAAAGACCAAGGAGGATGAGCAGAGGATGAGATGGCTGGATCTGCGTCTTTTACAGGAACAGATCAACCCGCACTTTCTGTACAATACCCTGGACACCATTGTCTGGCTGATTGAAGGGAACCAGGAGGAGGAGGCGGTGGAGATGGTGGTGGCGCTGTCCGATTTTTTCCGCCTGGTGCTCAGTAAGGGGAGGGAACTGATCTCCTTAAAGGAGGAGAAGGAGCACATCAGCAGCTATCTGGAAATCCAGGCAGTACGCTACCGGGATATCCTGGAGTATGACATCCGGATAGATCCATTGCTTTATGATTATCAGATTTTAAAGCTGACCCTGCAGCCCCTGGTGGAAAACGCCCTCTATCATGGGATCAAGTATAAGCGTGCCAAAGGGCATATCCATATTACAGGCAAAAAAGAAGGGGAAAACCTGAGACTGACAGTCAGCGACAACGGTGTGGGGATGGATCCGGAGGATCTGCAGCAGCTGAGGGAGGATATGGAACGTCCCTGCAAAGAGGCAGATAAAGGGTTTGGGCTGGCCAATGTAAACGAGCGGATCCATATCCATTTTGGGCCGGAGTACGGGATGAAGATCCAGTCAGAAAAGGGAAAGGGAACAAGGGTGGAACTGACAATCCCGGCAATAAAAAAGGATATAGCCGTTCAAAAAGGGTGAATGTCTGCAGGAAGAGGAGGAAAAGTGCAAGGGATGAGATGGTTGGGATCCATAAAGAGGAGAGGCTGGCTTTCCATTTGGCTGCTTTTTGCCGTGATACTTATGGGCGGCTGTGCAGGAGGCTCCCCGGCAGAAGGGGAAATGGAGGGGGAGACGGTACCAGATGATAACCTGATTGTGGTCGGAGTATCCCAGATCGGCAGCGAGTCAGTGTGGAGGACTGCCAACACGGCTTCTATCCAGAGGGTTTTCACCAAGGAAAACGGTTATTTCCTGATTTTTAAAAATGCCAGGCAGAAACAGGAGAACCAGATTAAGGCATTGAGGAGTTTTATTTCCCAGAGAGTGGATTATATTGCATTTTCTCCCATTACGGAAAGGGGCTGGGATACGGTGCTGCTGGAGGCAAAGGAGGCCGGGATCCCGGTGATCCTGATTGACCGGAAGGTGAAAGTCCGTGACGATTCCCTATATGTGGCCTGGATTGGGCCGGATTTTGTGAATGAGGGAAGGCTGGCAGGGGAGGCTCTGGAAGAATGCTTAAAAAGGCAGGGAAGGCAGGAGGAAAGCATCCATATTGTAGTCCTCCAGGGGACAGAAGGCTCCACTTCAGCCATCGGGAGGAGCAGAGGGTTTTTGTCTGTGGCAGAAGAGCATAAAAACTGGAATATTTTAGAACAGGTGGATGCGGAGTTCACGACGGCAAAGGGCCAGGAGGAGATGGAACGCCTGCTGCGCAAATATGAGAATATCGATGTGCTGATTTCCCAGAATGATGATATGACCTTCGGGGCCCTGGAGGCGATCCGCAAGTCTGGGAAAAAGGCCGGGGAAGACGGGGATATTATCGTGATTTCCTTTGATGCGGTGAAAAATGCTTTAAAGCTGGTGGAGGAAGGAAGCATTACAGCGGATGTGGAGTGCAACCCGAACCAGGGTGAGTATGTGGCAGAAGTGATCCGCAGGATGGAGAACCATGAGAATGTGGCAAAGCTGAATTTTGTGGAGGAGCAGGTATTTACGGCAGAGAATGTGAGGGAAAGGCTGGAGGAAGAGTGAGATGCTAAGAGTATTCCTGGTAGAAGATGAGAGTGTCATACGGGAGGGGCTCCGTGATAAAATCCCTTGGGAGCAATACGGCTTTCAGTTTGTGGGGGATGCTGCGGACGGGGAGATGGCCCTCCCCCTGATCCGGAAGCTGAAGCCGGATGTGCTGATCACGGACATCAAGATGCCCTTTATGGACGGGCTTTCCCTCAGTGAGATTGTGAAGGAGGAATTCCCCAGGACGAGGATCATTATTATCAGCGGGTATGATGATTTTGAATATGCCCGCCAGGCTATCGTGGTGGGGGTGGACCAGTACTTGCTCAAGCCTATTACCAGGGCAGCCCTGAGGAATGTGCTGCTGGAACTGAAGGAGAAGATCGGCCAGGATGTGGAACAGAAGGACTACCAGGCCCGGTTTCAGGACGAGATGCAGGAGTTTGAGCAGTTTCCCCTGCGGCGCTTTTTTGAAAAACTCCTGGACGGGAAAATGTCGGTAAAGGAAATCTACGAGGAGGCAGCCAGGCTCTCTCTGCAGATCGCGGCTTCCTGCTATAGTCTGATGATTTTTACGTTATTTGAAAAGGAGGATCAGCCTTCAAGGGAGAACCGGGAACGTTTTATGAGGAAGCAGGATGAGGTGCTTCATTATTTTTTGCGTCATCCGCAGTTTGTCTTGTTCCGGCTTAATGTCAGCAGCTACGGCGTGCTGGTGAAGGGGGAAGGCGCCCATTTGGAGGAGGCGGTGGAGAGCGGCCTGGATCATATCCGCCGCCTCTGTGCTTTGGAGGAGGCCCATATGGGATGGTATGTGGCTGTGGGGAAGCAGGTGGAACGGCTTAGCATGCTTCCCCAGTGCTATGTGGATGCCAACCATTATTTTGCCTACCGGTTCATCCTGCCAGGTACCCATGTGCTGACCGAAAAAACCCTGGCTGCCTATCTGTCTGACCAGGAGGAGAAGGGGGTCAGCAATGTGGATTTCATGCAGATGGATCCGGAAGTGATCCGGGATTTCCTTTCCCAGGGGGAAGAAAGCGAGATCCATAATTTTGTGGAATCTTATCTTGGCAATATCGGGAACGGCCTGAAATCCCGGATGTTTAGGGGGTATGTATTCTTTAATATCCGGGTGGCAGTGGTTACATTTTTAAAGTCTATCCGGGTGGATCAGGAGAAATACCAGGAGGAAATGGAAGGCATTATACCGAAGATACCGGACAGCGAAGAAGATATCTTTCCGTATTTTGTGGGGATGCTGCAGATTGCCATGAGAATACGTGACCAGATCAACAATTATCAGGGGAAAAAACAGTTTAAACGGGCGTTGGGCTATATAGACAGTCATTATGACCAGGAGACCCTTTCCTTAAGCCAGGTGGCGGAGCAGACCGGCATGAGCCCCAATTATCTCAGCAGCATATTCAGCCAGAATATGCAGAAAACATTTATCGAATATGTGACGGAAAAGCGGATCGAGAAGGCCAAAAAGCTGCTGAGGCAGACGGACAAAACCTCCGGTGAGATCGCGAAGGAAGTGGGGTATAAGGATTCCCATTATTTCAGTTTCGTATTCCGCAAGCTGCAGGGGTGTAATCCCAGGGAATACCGGGCAGAGAGAAGGGCGGGGGGATAATTCCGAAGGCTTATCCTCCGCCTGTGCTTTCCTTCCGGTTTAGGTTCCACCGGACTTCCTGAGAGTGAACCGGCAGGCCTTTGAGTTTTTTCAGCATGGCCTGGGCGGCACGGGTGCCCATCTCATGGGGAAGATGGGATAAGGTAGTGATGGTGAGGATGTCTGAGTTGCTTAAATAGGTATTGTCAAAGGCGGCGATGGCCATGTCTTTGGGAAGACGGTAGCCAGACTGCATGAGAACCTCTACCAGATGATAGGCCAGGATATCATTGTAGCATACAATGGCGGTGCAGGAGGATAAAAACTCCTGCACCATTTCATTTAAAAATGAAGTATTCCTCCACTTTTTCAGCTTATTGAGTTCCTGTGAGCCATACCAGCAGACCTGGCTGTCAGAAAAGGGCAGGCCTAAATCCCGCAGGGTTTCCAGAAAGCCCTGGCAGCGTTCCGGGCCCTGCAGGTCATCGAATTTGAAAATGCCGCCGATCCGAGTATGCCCTTGTGCAGCGAGATGTTCGACCAGCAGGGCGCTGCCGGAATAGTTGTCGTCCTTCACAAAGAGACAGTCGGATAATTCCGGGTAGTGGTTGTATAAAAACAGGATTTCACAGCCCTTTTTTATTAATCTGCGGTAGAGATCCAGATTGGGGTTGGGAAGTGCGCTTTTGCAGCCTTCCACAATGAGGCCGCGGAAGGTTTTTCCTAACAGGGACTGAAGAATCTCCCTTTCCTGGGAGAATAAGTTCCCGGTACAAAATACGGTTGTGGAAAATCCGCCGTCTGACAGGGTGTTTTGGATGTCCCGGAGCACTCCGGGATAAATATAGTCCTGGTCGTTAGAGATTAAGATCCCAATCTGATTTTCCTGGGATTTTGGGGAACGTCCGGTGATATAAGAGCCGCTTCCCCGCCTTTTTTCAATCAGGCCTTTTTCTTCCAGAGATTTCAGCGCCATGCGCACGGTCTGGCGGCTGAGTTGGTATTTTTCGCCAAGTTCCTGCTCGGAGGGGAGTTTGTTGATGCCTTCCTGGATGTTTTTTTGGATTAAGGCTTCCAGGCGTTTGGAGAGCCATTTGTATTTTACTGCCATGGGGGATCCTTTCTGGGAGGCGCCGCAGCCGTGCAGCTATAGGTACCAAGAGTGTCATGTGCCGTTGCTCCTATAAGAGCAAATGGATAAAAAATACAAAGAGACTGTGGAAAATTGTAGTTTTTTTGTCGGATTATCTAAATGTGATCGTAAAATATCTGCATTATGTCTTAAAAAATCCTACTTTTTGTTATGGGAAAAGAAAAAATATACAATTGTAAAAATTGCGGAACAGGAGAGCCTTCCTGGGTAAAATCTTAAGTTTTTTACTGGTTTCGTAAATAATTGCCTTGGATTGAAAAGTTGTATTGTAAATGAATTATAGCATGGGAAAGCTGTATTGTAAATAACTGACAAACCATTGTATTGCCAAGGGTTTCGAATTGAAGAGGAATCGGGTTTCCTGCTATGATAAAGCCACAGGGAACACAAAACCCATGGCAGCTGTGGGGATCAGGTATCAGCTGCGAAAATACTAAAAAGCGGAGGTAGAAAGATGAAAAAGAGGACAATCGCAGTAATGTTGACAGCAGCTATGGCAGCGGTAAGCCTGGCAGGCTGCGGCGGCTCAAATACGGGAGCCACCCAGGCAGCAGCCCCGGCGGCAGCAGGAGGGGCTACGGAGGCAGAGAAGGCAGAGGCTCCGGAAGAAAAGGCAAAAGAGCAGGCAGAAGCCCCGGCAGACGGGGAATTGATTAAGGTGGGGATTATCAATAATGACCCCAATGAGTCTGGTTACCGGACAGCCAATGATGCAGATTTGAAGGCTATGTTTACCAAGGAGAATGGATACGAGGCTTCTTTTGCCTATAGCCTGAAGAATGATGAGCAAATCACGGCAGCACAGAAGTTCATCCAGGACGAGGTGGATTACCTGCTTTTGTCCGCAGCAGATACCTCTGGCTGGGACAGCGTGCTGCAGGATGCAAATGATGCGGGGATCGGAGTCATCCTGTTTGACCGCACCATTGACGCCAGCGAGGATCTGTACTTGGCATCAATTGTTTCTGACATGGCCAAGGAAGGTGAGACGGCAGTGAACTGGCTGGCAGGCCAGGGGCTGGATCAGTATAATATCATCCATATCCAGGGCGTGATGGGCTCTGCAGCCCAGCAGGGACGCACGGGTGCGCTGGATGAGAAGGTGGCAGCGGAAACTTCCTGGACGCTGGTAACCCAGCAGACCGCAGAGTGGAACTCCGAGAAGGCCCAGCAGATCGTTCAGTCCGTGATTGATTCCGGCACAGAGTTTAATGTGATCTATGCAGAGAACGACGATATGGCGAAGGGCGCAGTGGCAGCCCTGGATAAGGCGAACATTTCCCATGGTGTGGGAAAAGACGTTATCGTTATGGGATTTGACTGCAACAAATGGGCTTTGCAGGAACTGCTTGACCAGAACTGGAACTATGACGGACAGTGCAACCCGTTCCAGGCCGCCTACATTGACGAGGTGATCAAGAAGGTGGAGAAGGGAGAGGCACTTGCAGAGAAGGTCATCATTATGGATGAAAAGGGCTTTGACGCAACCACCATCACAGAGGATGACGTAAATAATTACGGGATCTAAAACGGGTGAGAGGATCCGGCAGAATGCGTCACAGGCGTGTTTTGCCGGATTTTTTGCAGGGCTTTTACAAGGCCTGGATCCTGTTGTTTTCAGATACGGCAGGAAAAGCGGATTTTGGCATAAGAGATGGTTCAGAAGACAGGAAAGGGGTGACATGACGGGTGAAAGAAAACGCAGTATTGGAAATGAAGAACATACATAAAAGCTTTCCCGGCGTCCGCGCATTGCAAGGGGTGGATTTTACCTTATGCAAGGGTGAGATCCATGCACTGATGGGGGAGAACGGGGCTGGGAAATCTACGTTGATTAAGGTTCTGACCGGTGTCTATGAGAAAAACGAGGGTGAGATTTTTTTGGATGGGGTGGATAAGCCAGCGGTGATCAAATCCCCCCAGGATGCACAGAACCTGGGAATCAGCACGGTATATCAGGAGATTACGCTGTGCCCAAACCTGACAGTGGCGGAAAATATGTATATTGGGCGGGGCAGCGGGAAACTGACTAACTGGAAGAAGATGGATGCGGATGCAGATAAGATCCTTACCAACCTGGGGATCCCGGCAAAAGCAAACCAACAGCTTTCCGATTGTTCCATCGCTATCCAGCAGATGGTGGCTATCGCCCGGGCTGTTGATATGGACTGTAAGGTGCTGATCCTGGATGAACCCACCTCATCCCTGGATGAGTCGGAGGTGGAGAAGCTGTTTGGGCTGATGCGTGATTTGAGGGCACGGGGGGTGGGCATTATCTTTGTAACCCATTTCCTTGACCAGGTTTATGAGGTCTGTGACAAGATCACGGTGCTGCGTGACGGGCAGCTGGTGGGTGAGTATGTGATTGAGGATCTTCCCCGGGTAAAGCTGGTTGCCAAGATGCTGGGCAAGGAACTGGATGACATGGAAGAGATCAAGGATGACACCCAGGTATATAAAGGGGATGAGGAGTACGTGTTTGAGGCAGAGCAGCTGCAGAGCGATGCTGGCATCAAGCCCTTCAATTTCCATATCAAAAAGGGTGAGGTTAACGGCTTTACCGGCCTTCTTGGATCCGGGAGGAGCGAGTGTGTCCGTGCCATATTCTGTGCAGATAAGGTTACCGGGGGAAGCGTGAAGATGAAGAATAAGCCGGTGAGGCTTACAAAGCCCCTGGATGCGATGAAAAACGGCATTGCATATCTGCCGGAGGACCGGAAGGTTGACGGGATAGTGGGAGACCTTTCGGTGCGGGATAACCTGATTCTGGCGGCACAGGTGCTGCGGGGGTCTTTTAAGCCGTTTTCCAAGGCTGAGGCAAACAGATTTGCAGATGAATATATCAAGCTTCTGGAGATCAAGACAGCCTCTGCCGACACCCCCATCAAGTCCCTTTCCGGCGGCAACCAGCAGAAGGTGATTTTAGGCCGATGGCTTTTGACCCACCCGGAATACCTGATCCTGGATGAGCCCACAAGGGGAATTGACATCGGAACCAAGATAGAGATTCAGAAATTAGTCCTGAAGCTTGCCTCGGAGGGCATGAGCGTCACATTTATCTCTTCAGAGACGGACGAAATGCTCCGAACCTGCTCCCGTCTGGTGGTCATGCGTGACCGCAAAGTGGTGGGGGAACTTTCTGGAGAGGATCTGACCCAAGGCAAGGTAATGGAAACCATAGCGGGAGGTGAAGCATCATGACCATGGCAAAGAAAAAAACGGTTTTTACATCCAGGCAGATTTTTATCCCTATAGCGGCACTGCTGCTGCTGGCCTTGTTTAACCTGGCAGTGGATCCTTCCTTTTTCAAAATCACCCTAGGACGCAACAGCGCCGGGGATCCGGTCTTAACAGGATACCTGATGACGATTCTGGATTATGGTTCTGAGGTGGCCATTCTGGCCATCGGGATGACTTTGGTAACCGCAGCCTGCGGCGGGCAGGATATCAGCGTGGGTGCGGCAGTGGCCATTGCCGGTTCGGTGATTTTGCGGGTGCTGGTGGGCATCGGCGGGGACGGAACCCTTCAGGCGCCAATCCTGGTGGGCTTTTTGGCAGCCTGTGCGGTTTCCATGCTGTTCGGCGCTTTTAATGGAGTCCTGGTAGCGGTTTTCCGGATCCAGCCCATGGTGGCGACCCTGATCCTCTACACGGCAGGACGTTCCATCGCTGCCTGGATCAACAACAATGAACTGCCCATCGTGACGGACAAGAGTTTTACCTATTTCGGCGGATTTATTCCGGGGATTCCCATCCCTACGCCGTTTTTCCTGGCAGTGGTGTGTATCGCTTTGGCTTTGCTGGTTTTGCGCTACACGACCCTGGGGCTGTATACGCAGGCCGTGGGAATCAATGCCAGTTCCTCCCGGCTTAACGGATTGAACCCGGCTTTTATCAAGTGGCTGAGTTTTGTGATACTGGGGCTGTGTGTGGCTGTGGTGGGCCTTATCAAGACCAGCCGTCTGTCAACCATCAATTATTCTGTCATTGCCAAAGATATTGAGATGGATGCAATTCTGGCTGTGGCTCTTGGAGGAAATGTGTTAAGCGGCGGTAAATTTAATATTATGGCATCCATTGTCGGGGCCTATGTGATTCAGTTTTTAACCACAACCCTTTATAAGTTCAATGTTTCCTCCGATGCTCTTCCGGCATACAAGGCAGTGGTGGTTATCTTATTGGTAGTGCTCAGCGCCCCGGCAGTGAAGGATAAGCTGATGGGTTTGGCCAAAAAGCAGAAGGGGGTAGGGTGATATGGCAAAGAGAAAGGCTGAAGGCAACACTGCCCCGGCCGGCAGGGCAAAGCTGACAGACACGAATCTGCTGCTTTTGATTACTGTGGCAGTGTTTTTGGTGATGTATGTGGGGGCAATGATATTCCTGAAAAAGGGGTTTTTAAAGCCCCAGACGTTTTTTAATATTTTGAATGCCCAGGCAGCATTGATTATTGCCTCCTGCGGCATGAGCATTGTTATGATTACCGGGGGAATCGATATTTCTGTGGGCGGCGTGGTGGCGCTGGTCAGCATGAGTTGTGCCGTGTACCTGGATTACCAGGGGGGAAACGTGTTTGTGTCATTGCTGATTGCATTGGGGATCGGCCTATTGTTTGGGGCGGTTCAGGGGTATCTGGTGGCGTATCTGGATATCCAGCCCTTTATTGTGTCCCTGGCAGGCATGTTTTTTGCCCGGGGTATGACGACTATCGTCCATACGGCGCCCTTCAACGTGGAAAATGAGGCATTTGTGGCATTGAAAGGCACACGGATCAATGTTCCGGGGCTAGGCACGGTGAATAAGATGGGGAATTATGTCAATGCCTATGTGGAGATCGGGGTGATTGTGGCAGTGCTGGCGGTGGTGGTATTATTCTGTATGCTTCGTTGGACAAAGCTGGGACGCAGTTTCTATGCGGTGGGGGGCAACCGGCAGAGTGCCCTGATGCTGGGAATCAACGTGAAGCAGACCCGTTTTCTGGCACATCTTCTGTGCGGGCTTTTAGCTGGGATCGGCGGTTATGTGTATTTCCTGCATGTGGGCTCCGGCTCAGCATCCCATGCAACGGGCATGGAGATGAATGCCATCGCTTCCTCCATCATTGGAGGCACCCTGCTGACCGGAGGCGTGGGAAATATATTCGGGACCTTTGTGGGGGTATTGTCCCTGAGCACCATCCAGAATATTGTGTCTTCCATCGGCCTTGACCAGGCCTGGTGGACAGGGATCACCGTGGCCGCCATGCTGTGTGTGTTCCTGGTGGTACAGAGCGTGATCCTGGCCAGGAAGAAATAAAAGCGGGATGAAAATAAGAAAAGCCTGTTCCGGGGCGGGCCAGGAAATCCCCGGGGCATGAAAGGAGATTAGATATCATGAAAGAAAAAAAATACCAGTTTTGGTTTGCCACAGGGTCGCAGGATCTGTATGGGGAGGAGTGCCTGGCAAAGGTAGCGGAGCATTCCCACATTATGGTGGACGGCATGAACCAGTCGGGCATCCTGCCTTTTGAACTGGTTTGGAAGCCGACCTTGATTGACGGCGCTTCCATCCGCCGCCTGTTCAATGATGCGAATGCGGATGAGGAATGTGCCGGGGTCATCACCTGGATGCATACCTTTTCACCGGCCAAGTCCTGGATTCTTGGGCTGAAGGAATACAGGAAACCCCTGCTGCATTTCCATACCCAGTTCAACCAGGAGATTCCCTACGGAACGATTGACATGGACTTTATGAATGAGAACCAGTCTGCCCATGGGGACCGGGAGTACGGGCACATGGTGACCCGTATGGAGATCCCCCGGAAGGTGGTTATGGGCCACTGGAGCGAGGAACAGGTGATGAAACGGATCGCCGGCTGGATGCGGACGGCTGTGGGAATCATGGAGAGCAGCCATGTGCGGGTGGCCCGTGTGGCTGACAATATGCGCAATGTGGCGGTGACCGAGGGCGATAAGGTGGAGGCCCAGGTGAAATTCGGATGGGAGGTGGATGCCTATCCGGTCAATGAGATCGCGGATTATGTGAAAGATGTTTCTGAAGCGGATATCAGCACGCTGGTAGAAGAATATTACGACAAATATGAAATCCTGACAGAAGGCAGGGAGGAGAAGGAATTCCGCCGGCATGTAGCAGTTCAGGCAGGGATAGAGATTGGCTTTGAAAGGTTTTTGCAGGAAAAGGATTACCAGGCCATTGTGACCCATTTCGGTGACCTGGGAGATTTAAAGCAGCTTCCCGGATTGGCTATCCAGCGCCTGATGGAAAAGGGATATGGTTTTGGCGCGGAAGGCGACTGGAAAACTGCCGCCATGGTACGGCTGATGAAGATCATGACCCAGGGAATGAAAGATGCCAAGGGAACCTCCTTTATGGAGGACTATACCTATAACCTGGTTCCGGGGAAGGAGGGCATCTTACAGGCGCATATGCTGGAGGTGTGCCCGACGATAGCGGAGGGTTCTGTCGGGATCAAGGTGTGCCCCCTGTCCATGGGAGACCGGGAGGATCCGGCCAGGCTGGTATTTACCTCCAAAACAGGCCCGGCAGTGGCCACATCCCTGATTGATTTAGGGAACCGTTTCCGCCTGATCATCAATGAGGTGGATTGCAAGAAGGTGGAGAAACCCATGCCAAAGCTTCCGGTTGCAACAGCCTTCTGGACTCCCAGGCCAAACCTGGCAGTAGGTGCGGAGAGTTGGATCCTGGCAGGCGGCGCCCACCACACGGCATTCTCCTATGACCTGACTGCAGAGCAGATGGGGGACTGGGCCGAGGCCATGGGGATCGAGGCAGTCTATATTGACGGGGAGACGACTATCCGCCGTCTTAAGGATGAACTGCGGTGGAATGGGGTTGCTTATAAGGGATGACAGGCGGGGGAGGCCCCCACTGAGGGCTGCGATAGGTTATTTGGCATATGGCAGCTTATGGCAGGAAGGTAATGAAGGGTTTGTGTTTTGATCAGAAGGAGGCAGAATATGAGGTTTTTTATTGATACGGCGAAGGTTGAGGATATTCGGAAAGCGAACGATATGGGGGTGATTTGCGGGGTTACTACGAATCCGTCATTGATTGCCAAGGAGGGGCGGGATTTTGTGGAGGTAATCCGGGAGATTACAAAGATTGTGGACGGGCCGATCAGCGGTGAGGTGAAGGCGACGACTGTGGATGCCCAGGGCATGATTGCCGAGGGCAGGGAGATTGCGGCGATCCATAAGAATATGGTGGTGAAGATCCCGATGACCGTGGAAGGGCTGAAGGCAGTTAAGGTGCTGGCAGCTGAGGGGATCAGGACGAATGTGACCCTGGTATTTTCGGCCAACCAGGCGCTGCTGGCTGCCAGGGCAGGGGCAGCCTACGTGTCCCCCTTTTTAGGCCGGCTGGATGACATCAGTGTCAGGGGAGTGGATCTGATCCGGGAGATTGGAGAGATCTTTGCAGTTTCCGATATTGACACAGAGATCATTGCAGCCAGCGTGCGCAATCCGGTCCATGTGACAGACTGTGCCCTGGCAGGGGCAGACATTGCAACCGTCCCCTACGCAGTGATCGAGCAAATGACAAAACACCCCCTTACCGATATCGGCATTGCGAAATTCCAGAAAGACTATGAGGCAGTATTCGGAAAACAAGGCTAACCCATGGCCAATGCCTTTTAGCTGGGTTTTATCAAAGCGTACTTAGCAAAGCCATTACCATAAACAAGGAGGCAGAATCTTGGATAAACTCAAATTACAGCAAATCGCCAATAAAGTGCGCCAAGGAATCATTGAAGGGGTACACTCGGCAAAGGCCGGGCACCCAGGTGGTTCCCTGTCATCGGCAGATGTATTCACTTATCTTTATTTTGAAGAGATGAACATCGACCCCCGGGATCCGAAGATGCCAGGCCGTGACCGTTTTGTGCTTTCCAAGGGGCACAATGCGCCAGGCCTTTATTCCGTCCTGGCTCAGCGGGGATACTTTCCGGTGGAGGATCTGAAAACCCTGCGGCATACCGGTTCCTATCTCCAGGGACATCCGGATATGAAGCACATTCCCGGAGTGGATATGTCCAGCGGTTCTTTAGGCCAGGGAATTTCCGCTGCAGTCGGGATGGCTCTTTCAGCCAGGATGGATAACCGGGATTACCGCGTATACACTCTTTTGGGCGACGGGGAACTGGAGGAAGGCCAGGTGTGGGAGGCAGCGATGTTTGCCGGCCACAGGAAACTGGATAACCTGGTGGTGATTGTGGATAACAATGGCCTGCAGATTGATGGCAGGCTGGAAGATGTGTGTTCGCCATGTCCGATTGACCGCAAGTTCGAGGCATTCAATTTCCATGTGGTCTGTGTGGAGGACGGCAATGATTTCGGCCAGCTGAAGGCAGCCTTTGAGGAGGCCAGGGCGACAAAGGGGATGCCCACGGCCATCGTGATGAAGACGGTCAAGGGCAAGGGTGTTTCTTATATGGAAAATAATGCAGCCTGGCACGGCAAGGCGCCGAACGATGAAGAGTATGCGGCTGCCATGGAAGAACTGAGGAAGGCAGGTGAAGCATTATGCCAGAGGTAAAAAAGATTGCCACCAGGGAAAGTTATGGAAATGCCCTGGTGGAGTTGGGGAAAAAATATGAAAACCTGGTGGTTCTGGATGCGGACCTGGCCAATGCCACCAAGACAGATAAGTTTAAAAAGGTATTTCCCGAACGGCATATCGACTGTGGAATTGCAGAGGCAAACATGATGGGAATCGCTGCCGGTCTGTCTGCCACCGGCAAAGTGCCTTTTGCCAGTACCTTTGCCATGTTTGCGGCAGGGCGGGCATTTGAACAGGTGAGGAATTCCATCGGATACCCCCATCTGAATGTGAAGATCGGCGCTACCCATGCAGGGATCTCCGTGGGGGAGGATGGAGCCACCCACCAGTGCAATGAGGATATAGCCCTGATGCGTGCCATCCCAGGTATGGTGGTGATTAACCCTGCGGATGATGTGGAGGCCAGGGCAGCCGTGGAAGCGGCTTACCTCCATGACGGCCCGGTATATTTGCGTTTCGGGCGCCTGGCGGTTCCGGTGGTCAATGACCGGCCGGGTTACTGCTTTGAGATCGGAAAAGGGATTCAGCTGCGGGATGGCACGGATATGACATTGATTGCCACCGGGCTTTGCGTCAGCCATGCCCTGGAGGCAGCAGAAATGCTGGCAGGGGACGGGATTTCGGCCAGGGTAATCAATATCCATACGATCAAGCCCCTGGATGAAGAACTGGTACAAAAGGCGGCCAGGGAGACCGGCAGGTTAGTAACCATAGAGGAGCATTCGGTGATCGGCGGGCTTGGCAGCGCGGTATGTGAAGTGGTCGGAAGATACGGGGGCGGCAGGGTTAAAATGATCGGCATCCAGGATGTATTCGGCGAGTCCGGCCCGGCGGCGGAACTGATCCATAAATATGGGCTGGACGGCGAGGGGATTTACCGGCAGGTGAGGGATTTTGCCGGCAGCACAAAGTAGGGCGCCTCTGGCAGTGCCAGTGGCTGGAGGTGCAAAGAAGGGAGAAAATCATGGGATCGGCAAAGGAATGCATTGAAAACGGGAAAGCGGTCCTGGGGATCGAGTTTGGTTCCACCAGGATCAAAGCGGTCCTGATCGATGAGGAGCACACCCCCATTGCTTCAGGAAGCCATGAGTGGGAGAACCGCCTGGAAAATGGGTTCTGGACATATTCCACGGAGGATATTTGGGAAGGGCTGCGGGATTGCTACAGGAGCCTTTTGGCCGATGTGCGTTCCCGGTATGGCACGGGCATCAAGAGGCTGGGCGCGATCGGGTTCTCTGCCATGATGCACGGCTACATGGCATTTGGCAGGGAGGGGGAGCTTCTGGTGCCCTTCCGTACCTGGCGCAACGGCACAACCGGGGCGGCGGCAGAAAAACTGACGGAACTGTTCCGATATAATATTCCCCAGAGGTGGAGCATTTCCCATCTGTACCAGGCAATTCTAAATGAGGAAGAGCATGTGCCGGATATTTGTTTTATGACGACCCTGGCGGGCTATATCCACTGGAAGGTGACCGGGGAAAAAGTCCTTGGTATCGGTGATGCCTCCGGCATGTTCCCCATTGACACAGAGGCGAACACCTATGACCCGGCAATGATGGAAAAATTCGATAAGCTGACAGCGGATAAGGAATACGGCTGGAAGCTTGGGGAGATCCTTCCCCGGATCTGCATGGCTGGGGAGGCGGCAGGGGTGCTGACAAAAGAAGGCGCCCGGATGATCGATGAGACAGGCGAATTGGAGCCGGGGATTTTGCTGTGTCCGCCGGAGGGAGACGCCGGGACCGGTATGGCAGCGACCAACAGCGTGAGCATAGGCACCGGCAATGTGTCGGCGGGGACATCGGCTTTTGTGATGGTGGTGCTGGATAAGCAGCCGGCGGGCGTCCATCCTGAGATTGACCTGGTGACAACGCCGGATGGCAGCCTGGTGGGCATGGTCCATGCCAACAACTGTACCTCAGATCTGAATGCCTGGGTGGGGCTTTTTGGGGAGGCGCTGGAAAGCTTTGGCGTAAAGGCGGACACCAGCCAGCTATATTCCGTCCTGTATAAGAAGGGGATGGAGGGGGAGAGTGATTGCGGAGGGATGCTGTCCTACGGATTTTTGTCCGGGGAGAACATTGTCCAGGTGGAAAAGGGCCGTCCCATGGTGGTCCGTACCCCTGAGAGCCGGTTTACATTGGCCAATTTTATGCGTTCCCATCTGTATGCGGCATTGGGATCCCTAAAGCTGGGAATGGATATCATGACAAAAGAAGAAAAAGTGCAGGTTGGGCAAATTTATGGGCACGGCGGTTTCTTTAAGACGCCGGTGGTAGGCCAGAGGATGATGGCGGCAGCCTTAGGGGCACCGGTGGCAGTGATGGAGACGGCGGGAGAGGGCGGCGCCTGGGGGATTGCCCTTTTGGCTGCCTACCTGCTGCATAAGAGTGAGGGCCAGACGCTGGGGGATTACCTTTCCGGCAGGGTTTTTGCCGGGAGTGCAGGAAGCCGCATGGAGCCGGTGCAAGAAGATGTGGAGGGCTTTGAGAGATATATGGAGGCTTTTCAGGCTGGCCTGGACGCGGAGCGGCGTGCCGGGGAACTGCTGTGACAAAAGGAGCAGATGAAAAATGTTAGAACAGTTAAAACAGGTTGTCTATGAGGCAAATATGGATCTCCCCCGCTATGGCCTGGTTACTTTTACCTGGGGGAACGTGAGTGCAATCGACCGGGAGAGCGGATGCTTTGTGATCAAACCCAGCGGAGTGCCGTATGAAAGCTTAAGGCCGGAGGATATGGTGGTGATGGGCCTGGACGGGAGGCGGGTAGAGGGAACATTGAATCCCTCCTCCGATACGGCGACCCACTGCGAACTGTACAAGGCATTCCCGGAGATCGGGGGCATTGTACATACCCATTCGCCCTGGGCCACCAGCTGGGCACAGGCAGGCAGGGCGATCCCCTGCTATGGCACTACCCATGCGGATTATATCTATGGGCAGGTGCCCTGTGTGCGGAACCTCACGAAAGAGGAACTGGAGGATTATGAGGCCAATACAGGGAAGCTGATTGCAGAATATTTCCAGGCATTGGATGTAAAGGCAGTGCCCTGTGTCCTGTGTAAAAACCACGGCCCCTTTGCATGGGGGAAAGATGCCGGGGAAGCAGTCCACAATGCTGTGGTATTGGAGGAGGTTGCCAAGATGGCTGCCCGCTGCGAGGCAATAAACCCGCAGCTTGCCCCGGCGCCCCAGGAGTTGCAGGATAAACATTATTTTCGCAAGCATGGGGCGAATGCCTATTATGGGCAGGGGAAATAGGGGGATTTTTAAGAAGGTGGCGGTCTGCCCCGTGAAGGCGGCAGGCGGAAACCAGGGGAAAGCCGTTTCACATGCAGGGCATATGGTGTGAGGCGGCTTTTTTCCGTTAAACGAATGTATTGCAAAAAAGACATTGAATAATAGTTTGGGCTACAGTACAATGATAAAACAGGGGAGGGCACAACCCTGTACCAGAGGATTTTACGGATTTGTAACCTGTAGGCAGAATTGACAAAAATTTTCCTGGGTGTATTGCAATTTGGGAAAGAATATGTTAATATAATTGACAAGGAAACCGATTTCCTTTTTGAGAAACCAAGCAAAATGAACAAGAACAACATTACGATCTATGATATAGCACGGGAGGCGGGGGCTTCGCCGGCCACGGTTTCCAGGGTGCTGAACAACTCCAGCCATCCGGTCAAGCAGGAGATGAGGGAACGGATCCTGGGGATATCGCGGCAGCTGGGCTATATTCCGAATCTCCAGGCGAGGAACTTAAAGAACCAGACCAGCAGCACGATCGGGATTATCATTCCGTCGATCGAGAACCCTTTTTACCCATCGATTGTCCGGGGGATTGAGGATGAGATTGTCAGCCGGAACTGCCATATGATGCTGTCAAGCTGCGACCGCGATATCGAACTGACCAACTATAGCATAGGAAATATGCTGGCAGTGAATATCCAGGGGATCATCAGTGTCTATATGGACGAGGTGCCGGAGGCGCTGATGAAGCTGGTTGACCGGGGAGGGATTTCCCTGAATGTGGTATCCAACGGGGTCTGCCTGCCGAATACCTATACGGTGCTTGTGGATAAGGAAGAGGAGTGCGCCCTGGCAGTCAGGCATCTGCTAAAGCTGGGGCACCGCCGGATTGCTTTTCTGATCGGAGGGCTGGACAATTCTATCCGCCAGAAACGCCTGAGCGGTTTCCAAAAGGCTTTGGGCGCTGCGGGGATTTCCTGCGAGGAAAAGTATATTTATGTTTTTGGGAAGGAATTGCAGACGGATTCCAGTGAAAACGCGGTGAGGGGATATCTCCTTACCAAGGCGATGCTGGAGAGGACACCGGAGGTGACTGCCTTTATCTGCCTGAATGATATCATGGCCCTGGGCGCTTTGAGGGCTTTGAGGGAGGTGGGCAAGAAGGTTCCGGATGACTACTCGATGATTAGCTTTGACGATCTGTATTTCTCGGATACGGTATTCCCGGCACTGACAACGGTGGGGCTGGATAAGTATACCTGGGGCAGGAAGCTGGCACAGTATTATTTTGAACTTCAGGAACATCCATCCGGGAGAAGGGCGGCAGTCCGGGAGGACGAGGTGCTGGTTCCGTCCAGGCTGATTGTCCGCCAGAGCACAAAAAGCCGGGCAGAGCCATGCATCGGTTCACAGGCAGCCTGGCGGGATAGCCGGCACACATGAAAAGAATAGGGGGCACATATACACCGAATAGAAGGTCGGTGTTTTATGTGGGGAAACAGGAAATCGATTTCCTTATATTTTTCTCTTTTAGGAAATCGATTTCCACAAGAAATTCCGGGCAAAATATAAAAATCATGGATTTAAATGATCCTGGATCATTTAAAAATATAACTATCAACCAATATAAGAGGAAGGAGAAACAAGATGAAAAAAGTTTTGGGTATCTTAATGGCGGCAACAATGGTGGCAGCAATGGCAGGGTGCACGAAGATTTCCACTACGGAAACGGCTGCACCGCAGGTGTCAGGGGCAGCAGGGGAAGAAAAGGCAGAGAAGGAGGAAAACCCCGATAAGGCAGGGGAAACAAAGGCTTCGGCAGCGGAAGCGACAGTCAAATTGATCGGCGCACATGTGAACTCTATGGACAGTTCATACCAGGCAGGGTTTGAGGCATTGCAAAAGAAGCTGGAAGAGGTTTCCGGCGGGACGATGACCGTGGAGATCCATCCGAATGGTGAACTGGGCGGGGGCGAGGCTGAACTGGTTGAGAAAATGGCGACAGGCACGGTCGATATTATTGTGACAGCGCCGAACTTTATTGCAACGACAGGGGTGCCGGAGGCGGACTTGTTCTCAATCCCGTTCTTGTACAAAGACGTAGACCACTGGACTACCGTGGTGGACGGCGAGGTGGGCCAGGCGATCTCGGAGAAGGTCAATGGAGCCGGGACGTTCCATTCCCTGGGCTATTGGAGCTGCGGGACAAGGGAGTATTTTGGCGTGAAGCCGGTCAATACGGTGGAAGACTTTAAAGGGGTGAAAATCCGGGTCCAGGATTCGGATACCGTGCGTTCCGTGTGGGGTGCCCTGGGGGCAGCTCCGACCGTGCTGGCCTATAACGAATTGTACAGCGGCCTGCAGAACAATGTGATCGATGCGGCAGAAAATGACCTGGGCAATATCCTTTTGCAGAAATTCTATGAGGCCGGGCCCTATGTCTCCCTGACAGACCATGATATTGCCACCCGGCAGCTGCTTATTTCGGCTCAGAAATACAATGGCCTGACCGAAGAGCAGAGGGCATGGGTGGATGAGGCCGCTGCATATGCCTGCGGGGAACAAAGGAAGTTTGACAAGCAGTTAAACGATGAGGCGCTGGAGAAAATCAAGGCTAACGGGGGCATTGTCAACGAGGTGGACAAGGATTCCCTGCTGGCGGCCTGTGAGGAGGCAAAGGTGGCAGCAGCCGAGAAGATTGGCGTGACGGATCTTTTCAACAAAGTGAACGAGGCAGCCGAATAATTTGGGTCAGCACAAGGCAAGCAGAAATCGGGAAAGGGATAGTATGAAGCGGTTATGTGACTGGATGGAAAAGGCTATGTATGTGGCAGGAATGGCTGCAGTGGCAATATTTTTTACCTGCACAGTGGTTCAGGTGTGTTCGCGCATGTTTGGCTTTCAGGCATCCTTTACGGAGGAGGTGGCCAACACGGCGCTGGCCTGGTGCTGCTTTATCGGGGCGGCGCCTATGGTTCGTTCCAATGAGCATTTCAAGTTCACGGCATTTACGGAGAAGATGAAGGGGAAGGTATTTTTTATTGATCAAATGGCTTGCCTGGTATTGGTGTTTCTTTTTAATGCTATTGTGGGCTATTATGGGATTTTGCTTGTGAAACAGTTTTCAACCTGGAGGATGACCTCAGTGCCGGTCAGCAAAGGCTGGTGCTGGCTGTGTGTCCCGCTGTTTGGGATAACGGCGGCGGTTTTTACATTGGAGAATATTGTGGAATACATCAAAAACCCTCAGAGCCGCCAGGTGGTGAACGCGGTGGAGGAAGCGATGAAGGAGGCTGACGTATGATAGTAGTACTTGTGGCTGCATTTCTGCTTTTTCTGGCTATGGGGGTGCCGATTGCATACATTCTCGGGCTGGTGGCCCTGATAGGGATCTCCCAGCTGGAATCGATTTCAATGATTACTGTGGTACAGAAGATGTTCACGGGGTTAAACAGCTTTACACTGTTGGCTGTCCCGCTGTTTGTATTGGCAGCCAATATCATGAACCGGGCAAAAATCAGTGAAAAGCTGATTGAATTCTGCAACGGGATCGTGGGACGTTTCCCAGGGGGGCTGGCCTATGCAAATGTCTTGGTATCCATGCTGTTTGCAGGGATTTCCGGCTCCTCCCAGGCGGATACGGCGGGAATCGGGTCTATCCTGATCCCCGCCATGGAGAAGGAGGGGTACACCAAAGAAACTTCGGTCGGGGTCACGGCGGCTTCTTCCACGATCGGCATTATTATCCCGCCGTCTATTCCCATGGTAGTATATTCCTCCGTGGCAGGAGCCTCTATCGGCGCATTGTTTTTGGGCGGTGTGGTGCCGGGGGTTTTGATTGGCTGCGGCCAGATGCTGGTAATCTTTTTGGGCAACAAAAAGTACCATTATCCCCGCCAGGAGGCGATGTCCATGAGGGATTTTGCGAAGCTGGCAGTCAAATGCCTGCCGCCGGTGCTGACTCCGGCGATTATCATCGGCGGTGTGATTGCAGGAATCTGTACGGCTACGGAGTCGGCGGCGGTTGCCTGTATCTATGCGTCCGTCCTTGGCATTTTTGTATTTAAAAGCCTGACCCCAAAGGATATCAAGCCTCTGCTGTATGATACGCTCCGCACAAGCGCCACTTCTCTGCTGGCCCTGGCCACGGCCAATGCACTGGGGCAGCTTTTGAGCTATTATAACATCAGCACGATGGTGCAGGGGATGTTCGTGGATTATTTCCCGTACAAATGGCAGTTTTTGCTGGCAGTGATTGCATTTTACCTGTTTTTGGGCACCTTTATGGATGCGATCCCGGCAATGATTTTGTTTGTGCCGGTGCTGATGCCGGTGGCATCCGCATTTGGCATCAGTGCCGTGCAGCTGGGGCTGATTATCGTGATCACCCTTGCCGTCGGGCAGGTGACGCCCCCTTACGGTTTGTGCCTGCTGATTGCCGGGAAGATTTCGGGAATGAGTGTGCAGCGGTCGTTTGTGGCAGTGGTGCCCTATATTATGGTTTCGGTGGCGGTGGTGATTTTGATCGCGTTTTTCCCTGAGATTGCATTTGCCCTGCCGAAGCTTATGAGGCCGGATTGGTTTTAAACGAACAGGAAACGATGAGGATGAGAAAGAGGGTACCAGGATGCAGAGACAGAAAGTAGCAGTTGTGACCCTGGGCGACAGCCGCAGGGAATTTTACAGGAAGCGGGAACATATCGCACTGGCAGAGGTGGAAAAGGTAAAAGAGGCATTTGGCGGGAAATATGAATTGTTTATGCCGCAGGTTGTTTTTGATGCAGAGGAGGGGCAGGCGGTGGCGGACGAGATCCGCAGGAGGGGAATCGGGGCAGTGATCCTGCATGTCCCGATCTGGGCGACGCCTTCACTGGCTTTCCGCATTGCCTACGGCACCCGTTACCCCGTGCTTTTGCTGGGGAACCTCCAGCGGGATACCTCCAGCCTGGTGACGCTTTTGGCAGTGGCAGGGATGCTGGACCAGACAGGGAAGACATGCTTGCGCGTATCCGGGGATTACCAGGACCCGGAGATACAAAAGAAGGTGGATGTGTTTGTAAAAGGGATCTATGTGGCGGAAGGGGTGCGCCGGTCCAGCTTTGGGATGGTGGGCGGCCGCAGCATCGGAATCGGCACGACGGTTGCAGACCCCAGCCAGTGGCAGAGCCAGTTTGGCATTGAATTTGACCATTGTGACCAATATGAGATCGTTTACCGGGCCGGGGAACTGGACGGTGAACGGGTAGAACGCCACCTTAAGTGGGTGAAGGAACAGGTGCCGGATATCCGGTATGGCGGAGGGTTCACGGAGGATGCGCTTAGGCGCCAGGTGCAAAGCTACCTGGCACTTAAGGATATGGCGGCGGAAAAGAAATACGATTTTATGGGGGTCAAATGCCAGCAGGACATGAGTGACCATTTTGTCTTGCAGTGCCTGGGCGTGGCGCTTTTGAATAACTGCTTTGACGCGGACGGCGTGAAGGATCCGATTCCCACCTCCTGTGAGTGTGACTGCGACGGGGCATTGACCATGCGGATCTTGAGCCTCTGTGCCCAGGGGGCGCCGTCCTGCCTTTTGGATATCAAATTTTTTGACGGGGACAGCAAAGAGTTTGTACTGGCGAACTGCGGAAGCGTGGCGCCCTATTTTGCAGACCCGGATGACCCGGAGGGATGCATGAAAAAGATAGCCCTGATGCCGCATATCTTTGGGGAGGCAGGAGGCAGTGCAATCCAGATGATAGCAAAGCCGGGGAAGGTGACCGTGGCGAGGCTCTACCGCAGCAAGGGAAAATATGTGCTGGGATGCTTTGAGGGGACAACAAAAATGTATCCCTTAGAGAAGCTAAAGGAGACGACATACTGTTATCCGCATGCTTTTGTGGAGGCGGAAGCAGATTATAACGGGTTCTATCAAAAGATCAATTCCAACCATTTACATATGGTATACGGCAGCTATGCAAAAGTGCTGGAACAATTTTGCAGGATTGTGGGGATTGAGTATATTTGCTTTAACCAGTAGGGATACCCTCAGCGGACAAGGGATAGGCGCCTTGCCCGCTGGGGGTATCCTTTGCCATGCCGGAAAAGGCCTATATAAAACCAGATGTTTGTGGTAATATAGGAATGGAAAAAAGCCGAAAAGGCAGTTAGAGGGAGGAATAAACTTGTTTTGTACAGTCCATTATACGATCCGATCCCACAAAATACCAAAAGAATTTGACGGGTTTTGCATTGTGCATCTGTCTGACCTCCACGGTGCGCTTTATGGGGAGCACAACCGCCTCCTGGTTCAGGCAATAAGAAAGGCTAAGCCGGATGTGGTCGTCATGACCGGGGATATGGCAGACAACTCCTGGCAGTCAGCTGCCCTCCTGCTGGAATTAAGCCGCAGGCTTTGCAGCGATTATATGGTCTGCTATGTTGTCGGCAACCACGAACAGTGCATGGGGGAAGCTGCGCTTGCAAAGCTTGAGGGGAAACTGAAAGCGCTGGGGGCCACGGTGCTGGAAAACAGCTGGTGCACCATATCCCGCGGCGGCGCCTTTGTGAAAATGTATGGCCTGGTGACGCCGATGGTGTATTATAAAGACCGGTTAAGGGAATATAAGAAGGGGATTGTCTTCTCGGCAAAGGATACCAGGGCGGCATTGGGGCCTGCAGATCCCGGCTGCTTTAACATCCTGCTGGCCCACAATCCCCTCTATTACCCTTCTTACCGCCAATGGGGGGCAGACCTGGCCTTTTCCGGGCACATCCACGGCGGGGTCATCCGGATCCCCAAGTTTGGCGGGCTGCTGTCCCCGGATATGACATTATTCCCTAAGTATGACGGCGGCTGTTTTAAGGAGGAGGGGAAACACCTCGTGGTCAGCCGTGGGCTGGGCAACCATTTCTTAGTCCGCATTATGAACCCGCCGGAACTGGTGGTCGCCACGCTCCGCCCTACGGATTTTGCCGGGAACTGCTAATGTGCGGATGGCGGGAAGCCCACCGGGAGTACGCCGAAAAACATGGCGGCAGTCATCATTTCGGCTCCGGCAAATACCCCCCGCTTAAATTCTGGTGCGTCTTCCGGTACCCGGACGGGGTCATCCCGGTTACCGATTTGAAGACACGGTTAAAGTGTGTCAGGTTGGAAAAGCCGGTCTCGCTGCAGATTTCCGTGATATTTTTATCTGTTTCCATGAATTTTCTCTGGGCGTTCATGATCCGGGTGATGTTCACATATTGGATGACAGTGGTGTTGGTGTGGCGCTTGAACTCCCGGCACAGGTAGTATGGGCTGATATAGAATCTCCTGGCCAGTGCTTCCAGGCAGATATCCTCCTGATAGTGTCCGTGGATATAGCTGATAACCTGGCTCATCCGGTAGCCGTCCTCCTTGCGGGCAGGAGTCTGCCGCTGTACCTGGAAAACGATAGAAAACAACAGCATATTTAAAACCGTATGGCGGTAGCCTCTGGCCAGTTCGGAGGGATTATCCTGGTCACAGAGCAGGGTTTCCAGGAACCGGCGGAGAATCTGCCACATCCGGGGCTCCGGGCGGTACATGCCGTTGCCGGAGTCCAGGGCGTTTTGCAGCTGCCGGCATTCGACCTCGTTTCTGTGGAAATACAGAACCAGGCGCCGGAAGGGCATGTTTTCATCGCCGTAGGAGCGGTGGAGCACGTATGGGGAGAACAGGATCAGTTCCTTCGGGTGCATCACATACCGGTCGTCCTGCAGCAGGTGATAGCGTTCGCCGCTTTCAAGAAAATAGAGTTCATAGTAATTGTGATAGTGGGATTTTATCATATTGTCATTGATTCCGCTTATTCGTTCACAGGCAATGGTAGCGCCCTGTGCCATCCGGATTCCTGCCTGGTCAATCATATTGTCCTCTCATTTAGTCGAAATTTCATTCCTGTTTGTTGTGCATCTGTCTGCCCTCAGTGGACAAGGGCGTGTGTCCCCTTGTCCACTGAGGGTACTATACCATTAAAAAACGGAAAATGCAAGATATGTAAAAGATTAGGTAAAATATATCAATATTCGTCTGGTTTTGAACCGGTTATTTGATTATGATAAAAATACAAAAACCGGTTTGAGTAGAGAAAAATGATAAGGAGGTATCAGGATATGAAAATCTGTACAGCAGCAGAAACCATCCGCCAGCAGGACAATTATTTTTCCATTATGACCAATAGCGTGGAAATCAGGCTCTGGTTTCTGACGGATTCGATCCTGCGGATTCGGGCAGGCTTTGACGGGGATTTTGCGGAGGAATCTTACAGCCTGGTTATGACAGCCTGGGAAGACCGTATGGATGGGTTTTTGGAGAATTACCGGAAACGGGTCTCTGTGGCGGATGCCGTACTTACGGATGGGGAAGAAAAAGCCGTAATCCAGGGGCAGGAACTTAGGGTGGTGGTGGAAAAGGATCCATTCCGCATCTGTGTCTATGACAGGGAAGGAGAGCAGCTGCATGCGGACATTGTTGACCTTGCTTACCAGGAGGACAGCAATCACCGCCGTATCCATACCAGCGAGATTTCGCCGGAGGATTGCTTCTATGGCTTTGGGGAAAAGAGCGGGGAATTTAACAAGGCTCAGAAATTCATGGGCATGAGCCCCAAGGATGCCATGGGTTACAATCCCAAAGAGACGGATTCTCTTTACAAGCATATTCCCTTTTATATTAAGCTGAACCGGAATACAAAGAAGGCGGTGGGGTATTTTTACCACAATACTTATGAGTGCGATTTCGATATGGGGCGTGAAAAGAGTAATTATTGGAAAATGCACAGCCGTTACCGGGCGGACGGGGGAGATATTGATTTGTTTTTGATTGCCGGGCCCTCGGTACGGCAGGTGGTGGAGCGTTATACGGATTTGACGGGAAAATCAGCCATGCTTCCGCGTTATGCCCTGGGGTATCTGGGGTCTTCCATGTATTATCCGGAACTGGAGGCGGATTGCGATGACGCCATTGTGGAATTTATCGACACGACGAAGGAAGAAAATATCCCTGTGGATGGTTTCCAGCTTTCTTCTGGCTATTGTACCGTGGAGACGGACAAAGGGATTAAGCGCTGTGTATTTACCTGGAATAAAAAGCGGTTTAAGGATCCCAGAGATTTCTTTCAGCAGATGAAGAACAGGGGGATCACGGTGACGCCGAATGTGAAGCCGGGAATCCTGCTGATTCATCCGATGCTGGAGGAAATGAAGAAGAGGGGGATGTTTGTCAGGGCCAGCGACAGCGGCGAGCCGGGAGTCGGTACCTGGTGGGGCGGCAAAGGGGTGTTTGTGGATTTCACCAGCGCGGATACCCGCAAGAACTGGAAGGCGCTGCTTCGGGAAAATGTGCTGGAATACGGCACGAATTCGATCTGGAATGACAACTGTGAGTATGACAGCATAGTGGATAAGGACTGCCGCTGTGATTTTGAGGGCAAGGGGGGCACTGTGGGACAGTTAAAGTCAGTGATGTCCAATATCATGTGCCATATTACGGATGAAGCGATTCATGAGACCTTTGACAATACCAGGCCTTATATTGTATGCCGTTCCGGGCACTGCGGGATTCAGCGCTATGCGCAGACCTGGGCAGGGGATAATTTGACCTGCTGGGAGGCGCTTCAGTATAATATTGCCACCATTTTGGGGATGGGGCTGTCCGGTGTGGCAAACCAGGGCTGTGATATCGGTGGTTTCTACGGGCCGGCGCCGGAGGGGGAGTTGTTCCTCCGCTGGATTCAGAACGGAATTTTCCAGCCGCGGTTTTCCATTCATTCTACCAATATTGACAATACGGTGACAGAGCCATGGATGTACAGTGATTTGAAGGAAGATATCCGCAGGGCGATTGAGTTCCGCTATCAGCTGAGCCCGTATTTGTATTCGCTGACCAGGCGTGCCCATGAGAGCGGGCTGCCGATCATGGAGCCGATGTGCAGTGCGTTCCAGAATGACCCGCATTGCTATGAGGAAGGCGTGGACTTTATGTTCGGGGATTCCCTGCTGGTTGCGAATGTGGTGGAGAAGGGGGCAAAGACCAGGCGTATCTATCTGCCGGAGGGCGCCCGTTTCTATGATTACTATACCAGGGAGGAGTATGTTGGCGGACAGACGGTCGAGGTTCCGGTTACTTTGTCCAGCATTCCGTTGTATATCAGGAGCGGCGCGCTTATTCCCATGGCAGGGAACCGGCTGAAGAACCTGATGACCGAGCAGGCGGATTCCATCCATCTGCTGTGTGCTGCGGATGCCGATGGCAGTTTTACCTTGTATGAGGATGACGGCATCACGATGGATTATGAAAAGGGGAAATATCTCAAGACCCGGATTACCATGGCAGCGGGAGAACGTACCTGGCTGGAATTCTCTCAGGAGGGAAGCTATGAGACGGCTGTGGAATCCATGTATATTGACATGGTGCATCGGGAGAAGGCTCCTTACTGGGTGGCAGTGGACAACCAGCAGCTGCCTCATTTCCTGCACCGGAGGAAATTCGAGGAGGCTGAGTGCGGCTGGTATTACAGCCAGAGGCTGAAATCCGTACAGATCAAGTATAAGAACCCGAAGAAGGATTATAAGGTACTGGTTTCCTTTGAACAATTTGATTTGATCGGGATGTAAAACCATTACGGAATATTAACAGAAAGGGTATGAAAGCATGAAAAAGATTGCAGCGATTATGATTGCATTGAGCATGGCAGCGATGTCTTTGTCCGGCTGTTCGCAGTCTGGCGCCGGTTCCAGTGCGTCAGCCACGCCGGAGAATCCGATGGTGCTGACGCTGGCCCATGGGCTCAGCGAGACGCATACCGTACATATCGCCATGACAGAATTTGCTGACCAGGTGGAGGAAAAGACCGGGGGGCGCATCCAGGTAAGGATTCTTCCTAACGGCCAGCTGGGGTCTGAGAACGAAAACATGGAGCAGCTGATGGCTGGCGTGATTTCCATGACCAAGGTTTCTGCACCGGGGCTTGCCACGTACAATGAATCTTACCATACATTTGGCCTGCCTTACATTTTTGATAACACGGAGAATTTTTACCATGTGATGGATTCTTCCCAGATGCAGGATTTCTTTTTGTCGTCGGAGGCGGACGGGTTTGTGACACTGACTTATTATACTTCGGGAGCACGCTCATTTTATACCAAAAACAAGGCAATCCGCAAGCCGGAGGATTTGAAGGGGCTGAAAATCCGTGTGCAGGATATGAAATCGCAGACAGATATGATGCAGGCCTTGGGCGGAATCCCGGTTGCCATGTCTTATGGGGATGTTTACACTTCCCTGCAGACGGGCATCATCGACGGGACGGAGAATAATGAGACTGCGCTGACAACCGGAAAGCACGGGGAAATCTGTAAGGTGTATTCCACAGACCAGCATGCCATGATCCCGGATGTCATGGTGATGAGCGCCAAGGTGTGGGCGAATATCAGCCCGGAGGATCAGCAGATCATCCTGGAGGCGGCGCATGCCTCCACGGAGAGCCATAAGATTGCCTGGGATGCTGCGATTGATGAGGCGGTTGCCGAGGCGTCCTCGCAGATGAATGTGGAATTCGTCAATGATGTGGATAAGGAGGCGTTTCGTGAGGCCACCAGCGGGATGATCGGAGAGTACTGCGAGCAGTATCCCGGTGTTCAGACATTGCTCGATATTATTGATTCTGTAGAATAAGGGGGAGGTTTCTAAATGAGAGAATTATTTACTGTGGTAAAAAAAGTGATGACGAAGCTTCTCGCTGCCATTGCGACAATTCTGCTGTCGGTCATGACACTGCTGGTATTGTACCAGGTGTTTACCAGATATGTCCTCAACAGCCCGGCTGCTTTTACGGAGGAACTGGTGCGTTATTTCCTGATCTGGACGGGGTTTGTGGGGGCGGCCTATGCATTTATCACCAGGGAGCATATGTGCCTGGTGCTGGTTCGTGACAGCTTAAAGCCGGAAAGCCGCCGGGTTCTGATGACAGTGATTGATGTGCTGATTCTGGTTTTTGCCATTTTTGTGATTACCATCGGAGGCTTTAAGCTGGCTATGAGTGCGCAGAAGGTGTTTTCTGCCCTGCTGGGGATTCCCAGAAGTCTGGTGTATGCGATGGCGCCTGTTTCCGGCCTGTTTATTATTGTGGCACAGATCATCAATATCTATGAGGATGTGACAGGCATTACGATAGAAGGAGGGAATGAATCATGAGTATTGGAATGACAACCCTGATCCTGTTTGCGGTGTTTGCGGTTCTGCTTTTTCTGGGCTGTCCGATTTCCGTGAGCATTGTGATCGCATCGATTGTGACGGCGGTCTCTTCCCTTTCCTGGGATCAGATTACTTTTATTACCATGCAGAAAATGAACAGTGGGGTGGAGAGTTTTTCCCTGCTGGCAATCCCGCTGTTTATCCTGGCCGGCAATATCATGAACAATGGCGGCATCGCCAGGCGCCTGGTAAACTTTGCCAAGCTTTTTGTGGGCTGGATCCCCGGCTCCCTGGCACAGGCGAATGTGGTGGGCAACATGCTGTTCGGCGCCCTGTCTGGCTCTTCGGTGGCGGCTGCATCTGCCATGGGCGGCTGCATCTATCCGATTCAGAAGGATGAGGGCTATGATCCGGCTTTTGCGACGGCAGTCAATATCGCTTCGGCTCCGACCGGCCTGCTGATTCCGCCGACGAGTGCATTTATCGTATATTCAACGGTAGCGGGAGGCGTGTCGATTTCCACGCTGTTTATGGCGGGGTATGCTCCTGGCGTCCTGATGGGCCTGGGTTCCATGGTTGTAGCTTTCTTTTATGCAAAAAAGCATAAATATGCTACAACCGGAATCCCGGGAGCCTCGGAATTTGTTAAGGTGACCTTAGAGGCGCTCCCGAGCCTGCTGCTGATCGTGATTGTCATCGGCGGTATTGTAGGCGGTATTTTTACCGCGACCGAGGGGGCAGGAATCTGTGTCCTGTACTGCCTGATTCTGTCTCTTTGCTATAAGAGCCTGACAGTGAAATCTTTTATGAAGATTTTAGTGAGCAGTGCCTGCACCAGCGGCATCATCCTGTTTTTGATCTCGGCCTCCTCAGCGATGTCTTTTGTCATGGCTTACTCGGGAATCCCGGCAGCCATCAGTGCAGGGATTATGTCGATCTCCACGAATAAGTATGTGGTGTTCCTGCTGATGAATGTGATCCTGATGGTGGTGGGCATGTTCATGGATATCACGCCGGCGATCCTGATCTTTACACCTATTTTCCTGCCGATTGCGCAGAGCCTTGGCATGTCTGATATCCAGTTCGGCGTGATGCTGATCTTTAACATGTGCTTAGGCAACATCACCCCGCCGGTGGGCTCGGTTCTGTTCGTGGGCTGCGGCATCAGCAAGCTCCGGATTGAGGATGTGACGAAAATGCTGCTTCCGTATTTTGCGGTTCTGTTCCTGCTCTTGCTGGCAGTGACGTATGTTCCGGCGCTTTCGTTGGGGATTCCGGGGATGATGGGACTTTTGTAAGGGGGAAAGCCGAAAGGGCACCCCACTTGACAAATCCCCCATTCCCATATATAATCACCCCTATCGGAAGAGAATAAAACTGCGACGATAAGAACAAGTAGCGTCCCCAAACCACCACACAGAAAGCAGCCGGCAGATGAGAGGCGCGTGCATGGAGGGATGTGAATACGTCTTTGAGCTTCACACCGAACATAAAGAAGCCTTGCAAAGGGCAGATTTTCAGTAGGCTGTGACGGCTGCCGGCACCCGTTACCGTGCCAGGGCATCCAGGTGCAGTGTTTTGCAGGCATCCGGCCTATAAAGGCCGCTGCAGGCAAGAACTGTCGGCGGGGGTGCCTGCTAAGGTAGGCGGTGTGAGCCGTCTATGAAGAAAGGTGGTAACACGGGAATATGGCCCCGTCCTTTTGTAGAGATACAAAAGGGCGGGGTTTTTGGTTGGGACGCTTGGGAAATGTCTGTCCGCGGCAGGAACAAAAACCAAATTAAGGAACTAAAAAACAAATGCAAAATAAGGAGAGAAAGATCATGAATTGCTACGAAGAACTAACGGCACGGGGGCTGATTGCCCAGGTGACCAATGAAGAGGAAATCAAGAACATGGTAAATGCCGGGAAGGCTACCTTTTACATCGGTTTTGACCCGACGGCAGACAGCCTGCATGTGGGGCATTTTATGGCGCTGTGTTTGATGAAGCGGCTGCAGATGGCGGGGAATAAGCCGATTGCCCTGATCGGCGGGGGAACCGGCATGGTGGGGGATCCCTCCGGGCGTTCCGATATGCGCCAGATGATGACCACGGAGATAATTGAACACAACTGTGAGTGTTTTAAAAAGCAGATGAGCCGTTTCATCGATTTTTCCGAGGGCAAGGCGCTGATGGTGAACAATGCGGACTGGCTGCTGAAACTCAACTATGTGGAACTGCTGCGGGAGGTGGGGGCATGCTTTTCGGTCAACAACATGCTCCGTGCCGAGTGCTACAAGCAGCGGATGGAGAAGGGGTTAAGCTTTTTGGAGTTTAACTACATGATTATGCAGAGCTATGATTTCTATATGCTGTTCCAGGAGTATGGCTGCAATATGCAGTTCGGCGGTGACGACCAGTGGAGCAATATGCTAGGCGGCACGGAATTGATCCGCCGGAAGCTGGGCAAAGATGCCCATGCCATGACGATCACGCTGCTCTTAAACTCCGAGGGCAAGAAGATGGGCAAGACCCAGTCCGGGGCGGTGTGGCTGGATCCGGACAAGACCTCGCCCTATGAGTTTTACCAGTACTGGAGGAACGTGGCGGATGCGGACGTGCTGAAATGCCTGCGGATGCTGACATTCCTGCCGATCGAGCAGATCGATGAGATGGACTGCTGGGAGGGAAGCCAGCTGAACACGGCAAAGGAGATCCTTGCCTGGGAACTGACCAAGCTGGTCCATGGGGAGGAAGAGGCCAAGAAAGCCCAGGCAGCGGCCAAGGCATTGTTTGGCGGGCAGGGCAACCTGGAAAACATACCCTCCCATTGCTTAAAGGAGGAGGATTTTGTGGAGGGCAGGATCGATATCTTAGCAATTCTCCAGAAGTCCGGCCTGGCTGTGTCCCGGTCAGAGGCCAGGAGGAATGTGGAGCAGGGCGGGGTTTTAGTCAACGGAAGCCAGGTAAAGGACATCAAGGCGTCCTATGGGAAAGAGGATTTTGCCGGGGACGGGATGATGGTGAAGCGTGGGAAGAAGAATTTTAGGAAGGTGACGGCGGAGTAGTTTCGGGATTTAAGGAGCCATAAAGCTTCCGGGTTTTGTCTTGTCTTTAACAAAACCCGGAAGCTTTAAGATTTCTGGAATCCGTTATTTTAGGGAAATTTTGATTTGGTATTTTTGGAGCCAGTAATTGATTTGCAGGAGGTAGGCCATCATCTGGGGAGCCGCCATCAGCTGGCCGTACCAGGGTTTTCCGTAGTCGGAAGGGGAATTTAAAAAGCGTTCGGTTTTTTGGCGGTCAAGGAAGGGCAGGACGGGGGAGGAGGGATCATGGAGGATCTCCTCGCGGACGCGCCCGGCCAGCAGGGCTTCGTAGCCTTTGTCGTAGGTTTTGGGGTAGGGGGATTTGCGGCGGTGGCGGATTTCGTTGGGCAGGTAATCGCGGCCGCACTCGCGCAATAATGCCTTGGCTACGCCGTTTCGTGCTTTCATGTCCCACGGGACATTCCATACATATTCGAGGATCCGGTGGTCGGCGAAGGGGACGCGGGCTTCCAGGCCGGAGTACATGCTGGTGCGGTCCATCCTATTGAGCAGGGTCTGCATAAACCATTTCAGGTTCAGCCAGGAGATCTCGCGCCGCCGCCTTTCCTTGGGGGTGTCGGAGGGGAGGCGGGGAGTTTCGTTTACGGACTCTTCATACCGGGCGGCTACGTATTCTTCCATATTCAGATAGTCCAGGAAATCGTCGTTTAGGAGGGCTTGGCGGGCTTTTAAGTCCATCGTCCAGGGGAATGTGCGGGCGAGGAAGCATTCTTCCTTGTGGAACCAGGGATAGCCGCCGAAGATTTCATCGGCGCATTCCCCGGTCAGTGTGACTTTATGGCTGAGGCTTACCTGGGAGCAGAAGTAAAGCAGGGAGGAATCTACGTCAGCCATGGCGGGAAGGTCATGGGCGTCTACCGATTGTTTGAGGTAATCGGCCTGGCAGGATGTCGTGCATTCAAGATAGTGGTGCTCACTGCCCAGGAAAGCGGCCATTTGCTCCACATAGGGGCGGTCCTGGGAGGGCTGGAAGGAATTGGCCTTGAAATTTTCTTGGTTGCCGGTGAAGTCAAAGGAAAAGGTGCATAGCCTTTCCCCTTTTTTGCGCAGTTCGCTGGCACATACGGCGGAGACCAGGCTGGAGTCAATGCCGCCGGATAAAAAAGTACAGATAGGGACATCAGAGACCATTTGCCTCCTGATGGAATCCAGTACCAGGGCGGTGGTCTTTTCTACGGTGGTCGGATAGCTGTCCTCATGGGGGCGGCTTTCCAGCTTCCAGTAGCCGTGCTGGGAAAAGCCGCTGTTTTCGTAGAGGGCGAAGTTTCCGGGCAGTATCTCGCAGATCCCCTGGAATACGCCGCATCCCCCGGTGCGGGCCGGGCCCATGCCAAAGATTTCATTTAAGCCCTGGCGGTCCAGGCGGGCTTTCATGCCTGGCCAGGCAAAAAGGGCTTTGATTTCGGAGGCGAATAAAAGCGTGCCGTCCTGGAGGGAGTAAAAAAGCGGTTTCACACCGCAGCGGTCCCGGCATAAAAGCAGGCGGCAGGCGGCCGGATCCCAGATGGCAAAAGCAAAGATGCCGTTTAAGCGGCTGGCAAAGCCTGCGCCGTATTCTAAGTAGGCCGTGAGGATGACTTCCGTGTCGCTCGTTGTCGCGAAGGTATTCCCGAGCAGGGACAGTTCCTGCCGGAGTTCTTTTGTGTTGTACAACTCTCCGTTGTACACGATGGCATAGGTATAGCCGCCGGATTTTTTGAGCATGGGCTGATGGCCGCCATCCGGGTCAATGACGGAAAGGCGTGCATGGGAAAGCCCGGCATGGCCGGCCAGGTAGATGCCATGGTCGTCAGGCCCGCGGTGGGACTGCAGCCGGTGCATCCGTGTAAGGATCCCGGAAAATTTCCCGGGATGGCAGGTAAAGTCCTGATGAAAATCGCAGAATCCGCTGATACCGCACATAAGGTCTCCTTCTTTCTTTTCTTTTTAGAGCAGCAGGCATGCCACGGCAAAGGTACAGGCAAAGCCGATGGATACAGGAAGCAGGTTTCTGCGTGCCAGTTCGGTAGGGCTGACATCGCAGATAGCAGCAACCGGGATAATGCCCCACGGGACAATGGTGCCGCCTCCCACGAAGATAGCAGTGATCTGGCCGAGGGCAGCAAGGACAGGCACGGAGCCGCCGGTCACCAGGGAGAAGGTCCTAGACAGCGCACCGGTAAGAGGGAGCCCGGAAAAACCGGAGCCGTCCAAACCGGTCAGCGCCCCGATGGCCATCTGCAGCAGGGCGGCCATATACCGGTTGAGCGGCGTTTTCCCGGCAAGCCAGACAGCCCAGTCGTTCATGATCCCGTTCTGGTATTGTTCCCCAAGGATCGTGGAAATTCCCTCGCCGCCAAGGAAAAAGAAGGCGCCGATCAAAATAACAGGCGCGAAGATCCGGATCGCGAACAGAAAGCCATGTGTGAGGTAATCCGTCACCTTCTCCGGGGTCTTGCTCCCAAAGCCAAGTGCGGTGCCAAGAACCATTAAGAGGGTGGCCGTGCCAGAGACCAGGCTGGTAGCGTCGCCGCCCTTAAGGCCGAAGGCAAACATCAGGAAAATGTCACCCAGGAAAGCCAGAGGGGTAAAAACGGCAATAAAAAGAGATGCCCTGCCTTTTACCGGCGCCTGGCTCGGCGCTGCGGGCTGACGGGAGGCTCCTTGTAAGGAGACCGGCGTATGGTCCATGGATTTGCGGTTGAGGAAGAAGGCGCAGAGCACGGTTACGGTTCCCATAGTGATGAATAAGGGGGAGCCGGCAGTGAGGATTTTGGTGGTGTCGATGCCTGCGGCGGATGCCGAGATGGCAGGGGCACCCTGAATGATAAAATCATAGCTGAGGGCGATCCCGTGGCCGAACAGGTTCATTGCCATGGCAGCAGCCAGGGGATTTAAGCCTTTTTGGATGACCAGGGGCAGCATGATGGCGCCTACCAGCGCCACGGATGGGGAAGGCCAGAGAAAAAGTGAGAAAAAGAGCATGGTAAAGCCCAGGATCCACCAGGTGGCAGACGGATTGCACATGACCCCTGCCAGGGGCTTCATCATCAGATAATCGCTCCCAAGGTCGGAAAGGCACTTGGAGAGGGCGGTGATCAAGGCGATGGTTGCAATGATCTCCATAAATTCTTTTGCCGCATAGAGGGTGGCGTTGAATACCGCCTGGATCCCCCCGGCCAAGGTTCCCGTGGCGGCCAGCCCCAGCAAAAATAAAAAGAGGATACAGACAACGGGGGTATCCCGCCGTAAAACCATGACGGCCAGTATCACGATCACGCCAATCAGATAGACGATATGGAGCGTAGTCAGGGTTGTGGTTAATTCCAGCATATCCGTTCCTTTCTGAATTCAGGTATATTAGAACTATATGCGGGAAACAAAGGGGAGGGAATCGGACGGCCAGTCCGTTTTTGGCGCCTTTTGCTCAGCGCCCTCCGTTTAGCAGGCTCCAGAGTATCGGCATATGCCGCCGCAGGATCCGGCTCAGCACAGCGGCGATCCCCAGCACCAGAAACGGCATCAGCAAATACAAAACCATCGGGACAGCCGCGGCGGGGGGGAGGATCCGGGCGCCGGCCTTGTTGATCAGGCGGACAAAGGCGAAGTGGACGCCATAGAGAAAAAAGTTTTGGCACATAAAGTCCCTGGCTTTAGGCAGGCATCTGCCAGGGACCAATACCCAAAGGCCTGACACTGCCATCAGGCGGCACAGCACAAAACAAGGGAGGAAGGCAGTGCGCAGCCCGGCCTGGTAGAGGAGGGCAGACACGGCAAGGAAGACGCCCCCCAAGGCGGCGTGGCCTTTTACCGGGGCTTCTACCCATTGCTTCCTGGTAAGCGCCAGCGAGGCGGCGGCGGAATAGTAGAGCAGCGCGTCGGCATTGACCAGGGGAAGCGTTTTTTTGGCGGCGACGGCCCACCAGAGAAAGAGAAACAGCGCGGCACGGCCCCAATGGCGTTTGAGCAGGGGATATAAGGCCGGAGCCAACAAAATCAGCAGGATCAGCTGGAACAAGTACCAAAACACGTAATTATATGTATAATTCATGATGGCATCCACAGCCGCAAAAAGGTTGAACGGGATTACGCCCTTCCCCACGACATGGGTCAGCCAGGGCAGGCGGCTGCCGGTTACATAGCCGAGATAATAGAGGAAATTCCACAGGATATAAGGAACCAGTACACTGCGGATACGCCGCTGCCACTTATCCCCGAGGCATGCCCAGGAAAAATCACGGTAAAACAGGTATCCGGAGATCATGAAAAAGCCGGGCACCGCGATCTGGCCGATCCCGTCCCCCAGATAGTGCTGATAGCGGTAGACAGTGGCCATCTGCTGGGTTTTGCCTAGGTAAAGTTCCGCGTTATAAGAATGGACCCAGATCACCAGCAGGCTGAAGAAGAAAGAAAACCATGTGATTTTATTACGGAAACAATGATCTTCCATGTGGGCTCCCCCTCTCTGGCCGCGGCATTTTGATATAGGCATAGCCTTTTGCTATCGTACCATAGAACAGGGGGAAAATCAAATGGTATGCTGCCTGGCATAACTGCAACTTGAATTTTGCCCGATACTATGATATATTAATGTGAAAAAGTAAAGGGAAGGATTTGTATGGTTGACAAATGGAATATCACGATTCCGGAACTGACAGGGGACGAAGAGAGGCTGGCCTATGTCTATTTGCCGGAATCGTATTTTGAGCGGCCGAAGAAGCGGTATCCGGTGCTCTATATGTTTGACGGGCACAATGTGTTTTTCGATGAGGACGCCACCTACGGCAAATGCTGGGGCATGAAGGAGTACATGGATGCGACGAAAACCCAGATGGTGATTGCCGCCGTGGAGTGCAACCACAGCCCGGACCATGGGCGCTTGAGGGAGTATTCCCCGTTTGATTTCCGGGAGCGTGGGTTCGGGGAGATCCGGGGGCAGGGAAAGGCTACCATGGAGTGGATGGTGAATACCTTTAAGGCGGAAATTGACCGGGAGTTCCGGACATTGCCGGACCGGGAGCACACGTTCATTGCCGGGAGTTCCATGGGAGGGCTGATGAGCCTGTATGCAGTGCTGGAATACAACCACGTATTTTCGCGGGCAGCGGCGCTTTCGCCGTCTGTCTGGCTGGCGCGGCGCAAAATCGAGCAGATGATCGGGGCGGCGAAGCTGGATCCGAAGACCGTGGTTTATATGGATTACGGTTCGGAGGAATTCGGAAACCATACCAATATGAGGCACCAGTATGCCAGGGTCACTTCGCTGCTCATTGACCGGCAGGTGCTGGTAGAGAGCCGGATTGTGCCAGGAGGGCAGCACTGCGAAGCCAGCTGGGAACTGCAGATCCCATTCTTTATGGACACCTTATTGTATCCGTGGGGAGGGCAGGAGGCTGCCGGGGAACGGAATGAGGACTGCCATTGGGAGAATGGCAAGTAAAGGAAGCAGACGAGTGGAGAACGGGGCATGGGGAAACCTGGTGCCCGGAAACGGAGCGGAAGATGGAAGTACAATATTTCAGGAAATACAGCCCGGCCTTGGGGCGGGACATGGAGTGCAAGGTGTATGGGCATGCAGGGCGCCCGGCGCTGTTCATCCCCTGCCAGGACGGCCGGTTTTTTGATTTTGAGAATTATAAGATGGCGGATGTGTGGTCACCTTGGATTGAATCGGGGCAGGTGATGGTGTTTGCCATCGATACCATGGATATGGAGACCTGGTCCAACCGGTTCGGGGATCCGGCATGGCGCAGCTGGCGCCATGAGCAATGGATCCATTATATCGTTGACGAGATGGTGCCGTTTATGCGCTGGATGGCCAATGAGCGCAACGGCTGGGATGGCGAGCCGGGTGTGCTGGCCTTTGGCAGCAGCCTGGGGGCGACCCATGCGGCCAACCTGTATTTCCGCTTCCCGGGTATTTTTGACCGGCTGCTGGCGCTGAGCGGGATCTACACGGCTGATTATGGGTTCCATGGGTATATGGACGGGACTGTGTATCTGAATTCACCGCTGCATTACCTGCCGAACATGCCCGGTGACCATGAATATATCGGCTTGTATAACCGGAACAAGGCGGTGATCTGCGTGGGGCAGGGGCCATGGGAGATACCGGATTCCACAAGGCAGCTGCAAAGGGTATTGGAGGAAAAAGGGATCCATGCCTGGGTGGATTACTGGGGGTTTGACTGTGCCCACGACTGGCCGTGGTGGTACAAGCAGGTGGTATATTTCCTGCCATATCTGCTGGAGTAGGAAGGGAAATACGGCATACGGAAAAAGGAACAAAAACAGGATGCGGCATCATCCTTAAAGAGGGCACATTACAGAAAAAAGGAAGGAAAGTATTATGAAAAACGTTATTTTTATCTCGCCCAATTTCCCTACCAATTACTGGCAGTTCTGCCGGGAACTGAAAAACAATGGCATGAATGTGCTGGGGATCGGGGATCAGCCATATGAGGAACTGGCTCCTGAATTAAAGGACAGCCTCAATGAGTATTACAAGGTCGGCAGCCTGGAAAACGAAGACGAGGTGTACCGGGCCGTGGCATTTTTGACGTTTAAGCACGGGCGCATTGACTGGCTGGAGTCGAATAATGAGTACTGGCTGGAGCGGGATGCCAGGCTGCGCACAGATTTTAATATCCGAAGCGGTTTCCATGTGGAGGATATGCCGAGGGTGAAGTATAAATCCAAAATGAAGGAGTACTATATTAAGGCGGGTATCCCGGTAGCCCGCTACCATATGGTAGAAGACCTGGATGGATGCCAGGCATTTATCGATGAGGTGGGCTATCCGGTGGTGGCCAAACCGGACAATGGCGTGGGCGCATCCGATACCTGGAAGATTGAGGACGGCAAACAGCTGGAGGATTTCCTGGGGAAGCGCATTCCTGGGGTGCAGTATATCATGGAGGAATTCATCTATGCGGAGGTCAATTCCTACGATGCGATCATCGATGCGGAGGGGGAACCGATGTTTGAGACCGGCAATGTGACGCCCATGTCGATCATGGATATTGTGAATAATGAGGATAACTCCATCTATTATATTGTAAAGAACCTGCCGGAGGATACCCGTAAGGCCGGGCGTGCGGCGGTGAAGAGTTTTGGGGTAAAAAGCCGGTTTGTCCATTTTGAATTTTTCCGGTTGACCAGGAACCAGAAAGGGATGGGCAAGAAGGGGGATATTGTGGCCCTGGAGGTCAATATGCGGCCCTGTGGAGGATTTACCCCGGATATGATTAATTTTGCCCACAGTACGAATGTCTATAAGATATGGGCAGATATGGTTGCCTTCAACAAATCCACGGTGCCGGTAGGCAAGCATGCTTACTGTGCTTTTGCCGGACGCCGTGACGGCAAGGATTTTGTGATGACAGACTGGGACGTGATGGAGCGTTACGGCAGCTGCATGAAGATGGCGGAGCGCCTTCCGGATGTACTGTCCGGTGCCATGGGCAACCAGATGTATGTGGCAGTATTTGACACAAAGAAGGAACTGGAAGGGTTTTACAAAAACATTTTGGAATGCAGAGAGAGGAGAGAGGGATGAAGAACCCGGAAGTAACCATTACCATGGAAGAGGGGGGCGTGATCCGCGCAGAATTGTATCCGGATGTGGCGCCAAATACAGTGAAGAATTTTGTCAGCCTGGTAAGCAAGGGATATTACGACGGCCTGATTTTCCATCGGGTGATTGAGGGGTTTATGATCCAGGGAGGATGCCCGCAGGGGAGCGGGACGGGCGGCCCCGGATATTCCATCAAAGGGGAGTTTTTGCAGAACGGCTTTGCCAATGACTTAAAGCATACCAGGGGAGTGCTTTCCATGGCCCGTTCCATGATGCCGGATTCCGCCGGATCCCAGTTCTTTATCATGCATGAGGATTCCCCCCATCTGGACGGCAGCTATGCGGCCTTCGGCAAGGTGGTTGAGGGCATGGATGTGGTGGATCGGATTGCAAAGGTGCGGGTGGATTTTAATGACCGGCCCTTAAAGGAGCAAAAGATCAGGAGCATGACAGTGGAAACCTTCGGCGAGGAATATGGGGAGCCAGAGAAGGCATGAGGTGAATGGATCAAAGATGGTTTGGGAACGTGACGTGGTTGTGGAAGATATTTGCTGCCGTGTCCTGATCTCAGATGAAGCAGAGGCCCTTCTTGCTGCGAAAGCGGCAGGGAGGGTCATTGTGGGTTGTCTGGGGGAGGATGGCAGGGGGCAGCTTCCGATGGCGGATTATCTGGTGGAATCGATAGATGCAGCGGATGGGCGGTATCTGGAACGGGTGGTAAGGCGGGAGCGGGGACTGCCCTGGAAGATTGCAGAGAATAACCGGCTGCGGCTTAGGGAATTCACCGTTGGGGATGCCATGCAGATTCCTGAGGAGCCGGGAGACCAGGCTGCAGACCGGGTATTTTATGAGAGGGAGAAGCTGGCAGCCTATATCCAAAGCCAATACCGGTTCCTGGAATATGGGCTGTGGGCGGTGGAACGTAAAAGAGATGGGAAGATATTGGGGAAAGCAGGGTTAACCAACTGTGATGGGAATGGGTATTTTGAACTTGCATACCATATCTTTAAACCCTGGCGCCGTCAGGGATACGCACAGGAAGCCTGCCGGATGGTGATCGATTACGTGTGGGAAGAGTACAAAGAGGCAGCAAAAGGGATCTATGCCGTTGTGGAGGCGTCCAATTACGCCTCCGCCGGGCTTTTGCAGAAATTGGGATTTTCCCTTACGGAGCCAGGATGTAGCGGAGCAAGGCATCGGTATTGTCTCTGCGGGCCGTATTGCTGACGATGGCTAGCAGAGAGGCTTCCTTCCCCAGATGGGTGTCGGCGGCAAAGGTGGTGCCGCTGATATCCACCGCATAGGCACGTTTGGCGCCATCCTCACCGGAGACATAAAAAAGCCGGTTTTCCACCAGCGGCAGCAGTTCCGGGGAAAGGCTATGTTCCAGATCCAGATATCCGTTTAAGGCGGCAAAGTGGCTGATCGTCTCCTTATCGCCGATCATAATGTCTAAGTCCCGGGAAAAAACCAGGGCGGAAATCTTGGCCAGGGTGGCATAACTCAGTTCCGAGGCGTTGTCTCCGTAGGTGATGTAGACGGATTCTGCGTTCACCAGTTCTTTCTTGCCCAGATTCTGCCAGGCAGGGAAATCCTCCTGCAAGGTAGACAGGTTGATCTCTTCCTCAGAACGGCTGTTGATGACCATGCAGTAGAGCACGGTATCAAAGGTTCCGCGGTAGATGGAGGTGATAACCACCTGCAGGATTAAAACAGCAACCACAACCAAGGCCATGTGTACTTTGTAATAGTTCCAGATATACCAGGCGCGGTCTTTCCAGCACATGGCTTTTAGCTTTTCCAGTTCGCTGCGTTTTGGCTCCGGCTCCGGTTTGGGGGCGGGAGGCTGCGGGTGTTTTTGCTGGCGCATGGACTCTTCCGTTATCTTCATAGGTTTTGATTTCTCCGTTCTGTATGATTTAAAGTATAATGTATCAGTATAGCATAAAAACAGGGGAAGTGAAATGGAAAAAGCCAAAAGAAAATTGCAATTTGTGCTGTGGTTCGCTATAATAATACATAGTTGATGCAGAGAGAAGATTTGAGGAGGAGACAAGCTATGTTATCCGGAATTTTTAATTATGACAACCCGGTGTGGAGGTTTATCGGCAAATTTTGTGATGTCCTGATCCTGAATGTCCTGTGGGTGGCCTTAAGCATCCCGATAGTGACAGTCGGGGCCTCCACCACGGCAGTTTATTATGTGACGTTAAAGCTGGTGCGGGATGAGGAAGGGCCCACGATCCGTTCCTTTTTCAAATCGTTTAAGGAGAATTTCCGGCAGGCCACAGTTCTCTGGCTGATTTTGCTGGTTCTGGGATGCCTGCTGGGGTTTGACTTATACTTTTTCCTTGTGCTGCAGAATACGCCCTCTGCCTTTCGGACCATGATGGTGGCAGTGTTCGGCGGGTTTTCGCTGATGTATCTCTTTGTCATGACATTTGTATTTCCGCTGCAGGCGCGGTTTTACAATCCGGTGAAAAGAACTCTTTTCAATGCATTTTTCATGTCCGTGCGCCACTGCGGCCATACGGTGGGGATCCTGCTGATGGATGCCTGCCTGCTGGTGGCCGCCATCTTTGTGCTGCCCATGCTGCAGGCTTTGCTGCTGCTGTTCGGCTTCCCGCTGCTGGCATTTTTGAATTCTTATGTGATCGTAGGGGTGTTTGACAGATATATGCCAAAGGAGGAAGACCAAAAAGAGCATCCCCTGGATGAGATAGAGGCCGGGGGAAAGCCCGGCCAGTGAAGGGATTTTTACTGCTGTTCTTTAATATTCCGGGAAACGGTGATCTCCTGGTTGTCGATGTGCTCCCGGACAGCGGCCTTGGCCTCGGACACCCGGCGGTCTTTCAGGGCGCGGAGGATGTGGTCATGTTCCACAACCAGGATCTGATGTTTGGCAGTGTCCTTGATGTATTCCAGGCGGTAGCGGTACATCTGTTCCTGGAGGTTATTGAGGATCTGCACCAGGCGCGAATTGCCGGTGCCGCGGTAGATAATGTCGTGGTAATGCTCGTCGGCTTCGGCGATTGCCATAAGGCCGCCGCTTTGGATGGCATCGCGGAAGGATTTCTGCGCTTCTTCCAGCTGAGCCAGGGCGTCATCGTCCATCCTCTGGCAGGCGAGTTCCGTGGCGAGTTCTTCCAGGGAACGGCGCACCTCCAGGACTTCCCGAAGGCTTTTCTCTGAAATGCGGGCAACCTCAGCCCCTTTCCTGGGGATCATCAGTACCAGCCCGTCCAGTTCCAGCTTGCGGATGGCTTCCCGGATGGGGGTACGGCTGACGCCAAGGCGGTCAGCAAGCTGGATTTCCATCAGCCGTTCGCCGGGTTCCAGTTCTCCTTTTAAAATAGCCTGGCGCAGGGTGTTGAAAACCACATCCCGAAGAGGCAGATATTCATTCATGTTTACTTTTAATTCATGTGCCATGGGGCGTTCTCCTTATTATCTTAAATTTCCAGTGAAGGGGTATTTTTTGTATTGTAAAAGTTAGTCAGGTACACTTGTTTGGCAAGTGCGGAATCGGAGCCGGAGCGGAACTGCTCAAAGGCCTGCTCTGCCGCAGCCGGGTCTGTGAAAAGCCCGAATACAGTGGGGCCGCTTCCGCTCATCAGCGAGCCGGCAGCGCCGTACCCAAGCATCTTATCCTTGATTTCCTGGATAACGGGATGTTCCTTTATGGTGACGGTTTCCAGCACGTTTCCTAAATTGGCGGCAACCTGGCGGATGTCCCGGTGGCGGATGCCCTCAAGGATGCTGTCAATGTCCGGGTGCTGTTCCGGCTTTAGCTGGTCGGCATGAAGGTTAGTGTAGACAAAGCGCGTGGACACATTGATGGCGGGCTTGGCGATCAGTACCTGGCATTGGGGGGCGGCCGGAAGAGGGGTCAGGATCTCGCCGATGCCTTCAGAGAGGGCAGTGCCGCGCAGGATACAGTAGGGGACATCTGCACCGATCTTTACTCCGCGTTCCATCAGCTGGCGGATGGTAAGCCCCAGACGGAACATTTTGTTGATGCCAAACAGCACGGCTGCGGCATCGCTGCTTCCCCCTGCCATGCCGGCAGAGACGGGGATGAACTTGCGCAGCTGGATGGAAACGCCCTCAGAGATGGAGAATTCTTCCATCAGCAGATTTGCTGCCTTATATACAAGGTTGTTCTCGTTGGTAGGCAGGTAAAACAGGTTTGTCTCAATACGGATACCGGGCTGCTCTTCCCGGGCCAGGTCGATGCGGTCAAAGATACCCACGGTCTGCATGATCATGCGGACTTCATGATAGCCGTCCTCCCGCCTGCGCAGGACATCAAGGCCAAGGTTGATTTTTCCATAAGCTTTCAGGCTCAGATGTTTAATCATGGCTGAAAATACTCCTTTGTGATTTTGCAGGATTTTTTGTATTGCACATTGTATTTTGTATAATAAAAACTGTATACAATATATTATATACAAGGAAAGGAAAAATGCAAGGGTTTTTTCGGATTTTGCCGGTTTTTCTGTGGGTTTGTCAATTTTTCATGAAATTACCGGGGAAAGCGGCGAAAAAATGTATTTGACTTTTGGGGAAATGGGAATATAATAAAGCGTAACAAAGAACGAGGGCGTTTTCCTAGGAGACACCCTCGTTTTTTGTATATGTTTCAAAAAGGAGGAACCGTTATATGAAAAAGCTGGAGATCATCATAAAGCCAGAGAAGCTGGAGGATCTGAAAGGGATACTGGAGGAGAGCAAGGCAAGCGGCATTATGGTCAGTAACATCATGGGTTATGGCAACCAGAAGGGCTATAAGCAGATGTACCGGGGGACAGAATACACGGTGAACCTGCTGCCAAAGGTGAAGGTGGAAACCGTTGTCAGCGAGGAGGCTGCAGACAGGATTGTGGAACGTGTGCTTCATGAGATCAATACCGGGAATTATGGGGACGGCAAGATCTTTATCTATGATGTGCAGGATGTGGTAAGGATCCGTACCGGAGAACGCGGGGAGAGTGCATTGTAATGGGCAGGCAAAGGTTTCCGGTAAAATCATACAGGGAATATGGATTATTATCAAGGGAGATAACAGCCAGGGCGGCGGTTTTCTTCCTTTTTTGTTTGGGCAGGCAAGGGCGTGGGACAGCCGGGCTGCTATGCCAGGGCAGAGTATGGTTTTGACGGGCTATGGCCTGATGGGAACAGGATTGCCAGAAAACATAAAAGGAAAGGCGGAGGGAAATTATGGAAATGATTCTCAGTGAGGTATTTCAGATCTGGTATTTGATAGGGGCAGCTTTGGTGTTTTTTATGCAGGCAGGTTTTGCCATGGTGGAAACTGGTTTTACACGGGCAAAAAATGCTGGGAATATTATTATGAAGAACCTGATGGATTTCTGCATAGGGACTATTGTATTTATGTTTTTAGGGTTTGGGCTTTTGCTGGGGGAAGATACGCTGGGAGGCCTGGTAGGCTTGCCCACGCTTCAGATTATAACGGATTATGCACATTTTGACTGGTCGAATTTTGTGTTTAACCTGGTTTTTTGTGCCACAGCGGCGACAATTGTATCCGGGGCGATGGCAGAACGGACGAAATTTCTTTCCTATTGTGTGTATTCTGCGGTGATATCGGCAGTGGTATATCCGGTGGAGGCACACTGGATATGGGGAGGGGGATGGCTGTCAGCCTTGGGCTTCCATGATTTTGCCGGTTCCTGTGCCATCCACATGGTAGGTGGGTTTTCGGCCCTGATCGGTGCCTGGATGGAGGGGCCGCGCCTTGGGAAGTACGGAAAAGATAAGGCGCCCAATGCAATTCCGGGACATAATGTGGTGATTGGGGCTCTTGGATGTTTTATTTTATGGTTTGGCTGGTATGGGTTTAATGGTGCGGCAGCGACAAGCGGCCCGCAGCTGGCATCTATTTTTGCCACCACTACCATTGCCCCGGCAGTGGCAACCGTGGTATGCATGGTGTTTACCTGGAAGAAATATGGCAAGCCGGACGTTTCCATGTGCCTGAATGCTTCCCTGGCCGGATTGGTGGGCATCACTGCGGGATGCGATGTGATGGATGCCATGGGGGCATTTGCGGTTGGGGTGGTTTCCGGGATGCTGGTAGTGTTTGGGGTATGGTTTTGTGACTATGTGATCCATGTGGATGACCCGGTAGGCGCTGTGGCAGTGCATTTTTGTAATGGTATCTGGGGAACCATTGCTGTGGGGCTGTTTGCGACGACCTCTGCCCCGGGGAGCGGATTTCAGGGATTGTTTTATGGGGGCGGGGTTTCCCTTCTGGGAACCCAGATCCTGGGAGTCCTGGGTGTGCTGGCCTGGACGGGGATCACCATGTTTGCAGTATTTAAGGTGATCGATAAGACCCTGGGGTTGCGGGTCACAGACCAGGAGCAGTTAGAAGGGCTGGATATCCATGAGCATGGGATGAATGCTTATGCAGGGTTTCGGATTGACCGATAAAATGGCCGGTACTGCATTGGCACATTTATTCTCGCGAAGGCAGCGGGCCAAGGTCAAGCTGGCTTGACTTTGGCGGCTGCCCGGGGGTTGTTGACTTTTACTTAAATGGCGCAGGATGGATGTTCAGCCTGCGGGGAGGGTTTCTAAAAAAATCCCGGATTTTGCGAAAAGCAAAACCCGGGATTTTTTATGAAGTTTGGCAGAACTAAAATTTCCAGCGGAAATGTTTTTCAAACAGTTCCTGGGCATTTTTAAGCGCTTCTTTTGGGGTGCAGATATTGCTGTAGGAGTTTTTGATGGCCATCCCCAGGATGCTTAAATATTTCCTCTCGTCAAAGGGGGTCAGTTCATGCTCCGGGGTGCGCCTGCCCCTGGCCAGGGGGAAGCAGCGCTCTGCAAGGTTGATCCAGGGGAAGTTGTTGACCACCTCATAATTTTCGTAGGTCTTTTTGCAGGGCGAGGTGCTGCCGAGCAGGGCGGCGGCGGAGGAGATCGGCTCGCTGCACATCCATTTAATGAAGGAAAGGGCTTCACGGGGATGGTGGGAATAGCGGAAAATCCCCAGGCTCCCTCCGCCGATGATGGGGTTTGCCCCTGGCATCATGGTATATCCGATATTGCCCACCACGTTGGAGTTTTGCGCCAGGAGGTCACTGGCAAAATTGCTGTAAAGCACAGACATGGCGAAATTGCCGGAGGCAAAATTCCGGGCGGTATCCACCCACCAGTTGCAATAGGAAGGTGAGGTATACTGGCGGAGTTCCAGGAGTTCTTCCAGGGATCGCTGGCAGGCCGCCGAATCCAGATGGATCTCGTTCCGGCTGTCATAGAGATTGTCCTGGCGGCTGAACAGGCGGGCCATGAATTCTGTGCCGGCCACGCCGGTGGAACCTAAGGTCAGGGTGGCCCCGTAGTCTACCGGTGAGGATGGATGGATGGACTTGGTGAAAAACGCCGCAATCCGGTTGAACTCTTCAAAGGTTTCAGGGGGTTTTAATTCGTTCTTGTGCTGCTCAAAATACATCCGTTTGTATATCGGGCTTTCAAACAGATCCTTCCGGTAATACAGAAGCTGGGCGCTGGGGGTGGAGGGAAGCGCATATATCTGCCCGTGGATCCGGCTATAGTGTTCCGGGACCCCGGTTAAGAAGGCATCGAGCCCGGAGCCGATATCCGGGTCGATCTCGGTAAGGGGCATGAGGAGTTTGTCGGCAAACCAGGAGAGCCAGGTGACATCCAGGCGGAGGATATCGAAGCCGGATCCTGCATTCAGGGAATTAAATGCCTCGTAGATTTCATCATAGGAATAGATGCAGATATTAACCGGGATCCCGCTCATCTTCGTGTACAGCCGGGTGAAATTCTGCATAATGTAGGCTTCCGGGCTGTCCAGGGTAATCACGTTTAGGGAACAGCTGCTTTTGGGTATAATAATATTGGAATGCCAGTTCCGGAAGCCGCTGCCCTCCAGGAAAATCGTCTTGACCGCATTTCTGGCCCCTTGTTTGGTTTTGCGGATCAAATGCTCGGCCGCCTTTTTCCCCAGCAGGCGGTAATCCATCTCATACTTGATGAAATCATTCTCCGGCATGGTAAATACCGGGGAAACGGTATAGATCTCCGGATGCTGTCCGGGATCGTAAAAGGTCAGGCAGATGTCCTTGACCCCCTCGGCAAACCCGTAGTTGGAGATATAGAATGCCTGGGGCATAGGTTGGCTGAATATCTGCATAATATTCTGGTAACGCCGGAAAAAGTCGGTCTGTATATGGGTGACCTGGCAGCCAGAGCCCTCCATGGCTTCAAGGAAGCTGTGATAAAAATCGGATTCATTTGAGTGGCTTAAGTTCCCGGTCAGAAGGCAGATGTGTTCAAACCCCTGTGAGCGGGCATTTTCCGCCATCCGGCGGCCTGCGTCCCGGTAATCAAAACCGATGAAATCCGTGGGGAAGGAGGGGCGCCGTTCCACGAAAAGGAGTTCCGGCTCCTCCGTATCAAAAGAGGTGCTTTTGTAGACAGGTTCTTCATAGGAGGTTCCGGCGACCACGGACAGGCAGGCGATCCCTTTTACCAGGAGGGAACGGGCTTCCATGAGAGCCTCGCCCTCGCTGCCAGGGGCATTTTCATTGGTAAGCTGCCGGGTTACGGAAAAACCTTTCAGTCGGGCATAGCTTTTGAATGCGGAATAAAAGTCCTGGTATTGCCGGGCAGGAGAGTCGGGCATGACCACTGCCAGGGAATTGCTCAGGCCTTTGCGCAATAAGGCGGCCCGTTCATTAGGGGCATACCCCAATTGGTTGGCGGCATCCATGACCCGTTTGATTTTTTCGCTGCTGACGTTCCCTTTGCCGTTGAGTACATTGGAGACTGTACCCTGAGCGACGCCGGCCTGTCTGGCAATATCCTTGATTGTGACCATAATTTCCTCCTGTTCTGTGCCTTATAAAAATAATACCATGTGAACCAGGAAATGGCAATCCTTAAAATCCATAGGGATAAGTAAATTGAACAGCGTTCAAAATATTTAGCGGTAAAAAACAGGGTTACAATGCTTGGTTTAGTAAAAAATCAAAAAATAATACAAATATTAGAAAGATAAAATAACCAGAATGACGAAAAAATGATAAAAAACGGGAGAAAAATAATTGACACGTTTCAAAAATGGTGATATAATCCTGTTATCAGTTCAAAGAGAGATTTACGATAATCACAAGGAGGAGCAAGATGAGAAAGAAAATCGCATTGGTAACAGCAGCTAGCTTGCTGGCATCGGTTGTTGCGCTCAGTGGCTGCGGCGGCGGCAATAGTGGCGGAAACAGCGGCGGAGGGGATAATGCATCCCAGACTCAGGCTCAGGCAGCAGGGGGAACGGAGACAAAGGCTGAGGGCGGCGGCGATACTGCCAGCGGGGATGCCATGCACCTGACCTTCTACTATCCGGTTAATGTAGGCGGTTCCGCAGCACAGCTGATTGAGGCTTTGTGCAATGATTTCAATGCCGAGAACCCGGATATCGTGGTAGAGCCGGTCTACACGGGCAACTATGACGATACAGTGACCAAACTTCAGACAGCTGTCCAGGGCGGGACACCGCCGGAGGTGTTTGTGAGCCTGGCGACCCAGCGTTTTACCATGGCTTCCACCGGTATGGCGATGCCGTTGGATGACCTGATTGCAGCAGATGAGGACGGCAAGGAATATATCGAAGATTTCCTTCCGGGATTTATGGAAGATTCTTATGTGGACGGGCAGATTTATTCCATACCTTTCCAGAGAAGCACCATGGTAATGTTCTACAATAAGAATGCTTTCAAGGAAGTGGGCCTGGATCCGGAGAAACCGCCCACAACCTGGGATGAGGTAGTGGAATATGGCAAGAAGCTGACCAATGAGAACCGCTATGGTGTTGGCCTGGCTCTGAATTCCGGTTCTGCACAGTGGGCATTTACCGGTTTCTGCCTGCAGAACAGTGAGAATGGGGAGAACCTGATGACAGAAGACGGCAAAGCGGTTATGTTCGATACCCCAGGGAATATCGAAGCCCTTCAGTTCTGGCTGGATCTGCAGAATAAGTATGAGATCATGGCTCCTGGTATCGTCCAGTGGACAGACCTTCCCACCCAGTTTTTGGCAGGGGAGGTGGCGATGATTTACCACACCACCGGCAATATGGCGAATATCAGCCAGAACGCAGAGTTTGAGTTTGGAACCTGCTTTTTACCTGGCGGCAAGCGTCAGGCTGCTCCCACAGGAGGCGGCAACTTCTATATCTCCAATGGCCTTTCCGAAGACCGGGTACAGGCTGCCTGGAAGTTTATCCGCTTTATGACAGAGCCGGAGCGTGCTGCCCAGTGGTCTTTGGATACCGGTTATGTAGCTACCCGGCAGTCCTGCTTTGAGACCGACCTGATGAAGGATTATTATGAAGAACTGCCCCAGGCAAAGGTTGCCTATGAGCAGATCGATATCGCGAAGCCTGAACTGACCACCTACAATGCAGCAGAGATCTGGAGAATCCTCAATGATAACATCCAGTCTGCGGTAGTGGGCGACGCAACTCCGGAGGAGGCCCTGAAGGCTGCCCAGGAGCAGGCGACAGAAGTGCTGGCAGAGTATCAGTAGGATACACATTCACGGGAAGGAGCCTCGGCTCCTTCCTCTACTATCACGGATGAACGGATTTGCAGAGAATTTTTATAAAAGGAATGGGTATGAAAACGTATACAAAAAAACAACGGGAATTAAAGAAAAATCTTGTGGGCTGGCTGCTGGTGGCGCCTTCGCTGGTCTTTATGACTTGCTTTACCGTATGGCCGATCTTCCGCAGCATTTATTTAAGCCTTACGAAATACCGGATGGGTATGGCGAAGCCGGAATGGATCGGATTTGAGAACTATATCAACCTTTTCCAGTCAGGCCTGTTCTGGAAGGTGATGGGGAATACTTTATATTTTGCTCTGATTACGATTGTCCCCAGCATGGTGGTGGGGCTGTTCCTGGCCACGATTGTCAACCGGAAAAGCCGGTTGACCGGGTTTGTGCGCACGGCTTATTTCTATCCGGTGATTATGCCGATGATCGCAATCGCAAGCATTTGGATGTTTATCTACATGGCAAAAAACGGGCTTTGGGACCAGCTGCTGGTAAGCTTTGGGAGAAAGCCGATGAATGTCCTTTCCAGTAAAAAGACGGTGCTTCCGGCGATGGCGGTTATGTATGTCTGGAAAGAGGCAGGTTATCTGATGGTGTTTTTCCTCTCCGGCATCCAGAGCATCTCCGAGGAGGTCAATGAGGCGGCACGGATTGACGGGGCCGGGTCCTGGACTATTTTCAGGAGGATTACACTTCCTTTGCTGGCGCCCACCTTCCTGTTCGTGTCCACGATAGCCCTGACCAACAGCTTTAAGCTGGTGGACCATGTGGTGATCATGACGGAAGGGGCTCCTAACAATGCATCAACCTTGCTGCTTTACTATATTTACCAGCAGGGCTTTACCAATTTTAACTATGGTGTGTCTTCTGCGCTGACAACGGTCATGCTGCTTCTTTTGATGGTAGTGGCACTGCCCCGTTTCTTAAGCCAGGATAAGAAGATTCATTACAATTAAGGAGGGAGAGACCATGAAAAAGAAAAAAGCGGTCGGTGCCGTGATTACCGTGTTTGCGGTGCTGCTGGGGCTGTTGTGGCTGATTCCTCTGATCTGGCTGGTAGGGACGGCATTTTCGGTGCCCTCCTTCCATATGACCTTGTTTCCCACAACTTCATTTACATTGGACAATATCAAATATGTTTGGAATGCTATCCCCTTCGGGACTTATTATATCAATACGCTGATCCTGGTGGTCTGCACCTTTGCCGTGCAGTTTGTCACTTCCACCATGGCAGCATATGCACTGGGCGTGCTGGACTTTAAGGGGTCTGCCCTGGTGTTTGCAGTGATCTTTATGCAGATCATCATCCCTAACGACGTATTGATCACCCCGAACTTTATGACACTGTCCGAACTGAAAATGGTGGATACCAAGATTGGTATGATGCTGCCCTTCTACGGCAGTGCACTGGCGATCTTCCTCCTACGGCAGCATTTTAAATCGATTCCGCGGGCGTTGGCAGATGCGGCACGGATTGACGGGGCGACTACCTGGCAGACGATCTGGAGGGTTTATATGCCTTGTGCCAAACCGGCATACCTTTCTTTTGCCGTGATATCCGTCAGCTATCACTGGAACAACTACTTATGGCCGCTGATCGTGACGAATTCCCCGGCGAACCGCACCTTGACGGTGGGTCTTGCCATATTTGCGAAATCTAAGGAGGCCAATATGCAGTGGGCGAATGTCTGTGCTGCGGCTTTCATCATTATCATTCCTCTGTTGCTGGCCTTCTTTGTTGCCCAGAAGCAGTTTATGAGCAGCTTTGTGAGCGCCGGGATCAAGGAATAGACCGGAGGTAGACATATGGATTTGAAATTTCTGGGAAAAGGCAGTGCATTCTATCCGGTTTATGGGAATACGGGAGCATACATGCTGTACGGGAAGGAACTGTATCTGATCGATTGCGGGGAAACTGCGTTTGACCAGTTATACAGAAGGCTTGAACTGGAAAAGATCGAGCGGGTGTACGTGCTGCAGACCCATCTCCACGCAGACCATGTGGGGAGCCTGGGGAGTTTGATTTCCTATTTCCACCATATTCTGGGCCGGCAGGTGACGGTGGTCCATCCACAGCCAACCATTGTACAGCTTTTAACCCTGGAGGGGATTGGGCGGCAGGGGTACGTGTATGAAGAGCGCCTTCCGGGGAATGACGCCGGGCTGCAGGCAGAGCCTGTGGAGGTGAAGCATGCCGCTGATATGAAGTGCTATGGCTATGTGATCACTGACCAGGCTGAGAGCATCTACTATAGCGGGGATTCCTCGGAACTTCCGCCGGGGATCCGGGAACGGTTTCTGAAGGGGGAGATCCAGCGGATCTACCATGATACGGCTTCCGAGGATCTGCCGAACCCATCCCATTGCTACTATGGGAAGATGGAGGGGTGGATCCCGAAGGAAAAGAGAGGGCAGGTATATTGCATGCATTTAGACAGTCCCTGTGAGGAACTGCTAAAAAGCAAAGGCTTTTCGGTGGTGGAGGTGGAAAAATAGGTGTTTTACAGGCTTGGCAGGGAGGTAAACCATTATGATGCCTATTATTTTTAAGGCAATACAGGATGCCATCCATGTGGATAAGAAGACAAGGACTTCTGTTGACTATTATATCTTTGATGAGTATGAGATCCATGTCAACAAAATCCAGCCCCACACAGTGCAGGAATGGCATAGCCATGCCCGGATTATCGAGACCTTACTGGTCACAAAGGGAAGGCTGCTATGCAGGTACCTGGATCATGACGGGAGCAAGAAAGACCGATATCTGGGAAAAAATGAACTGGTGCAGGTAGGGGCAAGTGTTCATACCTTTGAGAACGATACCGATGAAGTCACGGAGTTTATTGTGTTCCGTTTTGTGCCGGATGGGGTGGATAAAAGGGAACTGATTAAGGGGGATAAGAAGCTATATTCTTTTCCGGGAACGGAGAAAGCAACAAGTGTTGGTGGTGAGTAACACCTGGTAGGAATGGTTGGTTTTAGGGAATGCCGCACGTTGGCCATGGATTTTTGGATGGCTGATGTGCGGTATTCTTGTTTTGGGTTGTATTTTATAACCTTGGAGCAATAGTGTTTTGTCTTGCTTGTATTTAACTAAACAACTTGTCTATTTACCCAGTGACGTTTTGTAAAGGACTTTTTAATCAAATTCACAAAAAATTTACAATCAGCCGACTTCGTCATTTGTATATCACATCAAATCAAACAGCAGCTACGTCAGATTTCCAAAGAACTTACAAAAAGAAAAATCTCTGTTAGAACTGGGTCGTGGTTTTATGTTCGTGGGTACACAGCAGCGAATTACCCTGGATAATATCCACTACTATGTTGATGAGGTATTTTACAATAAGATTTTATGTGCCTATGTCCTGATTGAATTAAAGACAACAAAACTGATGGCTGAAGCAGTCGGGCAGCTTAATATGTATTTGAATTATTATGCTGCGGAAGTTATGACAGTTCCTATTTTTCCGGTGTTCCTGACTGCAAAGCCATACGGGATTCTTCAACGGACAGTTTTTTATGAAGATTCAAAGCCATAAAAACAGTGATAATGGCGGCCAGAACATCAGCAACCGGCTGGGCGTAAATGACACCGTTTAATCCTAAAATCCCTGGCAGGAACCAGATAACCGGCACAAAGCAGATTCCCTGTCGGCAAGCGCCAAGAAAGCAGCCCTCTTTCGCCTTTCCCATTACAAGAAATAAGAAGGAGTACACGGTATAAAATCCAAAAAGGATAAATGACAGACCATTTGCCCGTAACGCTGCCGCACCAATCCGAATCATTTCGGTATCTCCTTTTGTAAACAATGCCATAATCTGTGACGGGAATATAGCGGCTATCAAACCAAAAACCACACAGAATATGGTTGACCACAGAACAGAGGTTTTAATCGCTTCATACAAGCGGTCAAACTTTTTTGCTCCGTAGCTGAATCCGGCGATTGGCTGAAATCCTTTCAAGAAACCGAAAACAATCAAGGTTCCCATAGACATAATTTTTGTAAGCGGCCCCATGGCGGCAAGGGCAGAGCCGCCATATTCTTTTGCCCCATTGTTTATCATGCTGATTGACATACTGGTCAGAACCTGAAAGAGCAAAGTGGGAATCCCTATTTTCAAAATTTCAGACATGATTTCCTTTGAAAAACAACAGT
>CAJURT010000005.1 GCA_910588875.1 uncultured Lachnospiraceae bacterium | reverse complement strand
CCGGGGCTCCGGGAGGTGGAGCCGAATCATTTTGTGGCTTGTAGTTGTGTGTAGGGAAAACCGGAGTTTTGGCAAAATGCCACAAAAAAACATTTTCATCCTTTAAATTTTATACAAAAAGGCGGGTTGACAAATTTGGCAGATAGGTATAGTATATGTGTCACAGAATAAAAGAAACCGTTGAGAAAGAGGAGTAAGCATATTCCGGAGATCACAGAGAGCCGCAGGAGGTGGGATTGCGGTATGGACGGGTTTGCCGAATGGACTTTTGAGGGCAGGTTTGAAACCAGGGACTGGGAGTAGGAACTGACGGGGAGCGCAACCGTTACCATGCGGCGTATATGATAGTATACGGAGTGAGTGGGCATATGCCAATTTGAGTGGTACCGCGGATAAATATTCGTCTCAAATGCAGGAAACTGTGTTTGAGACGTTTTTTTGTTAAAAAAATTAAAGGAGGAAGACGGTTATGAGAAAAAACAGGAAGATGGTTATGGTGGCAGCAATGGCAGCAGCAATGCTGGCCGGATGTTCCTCGGGGAATCAGGCGGAAACGGGGGCGGCAGCAGGCAGCCAGGCACAGGGGGATTCCTATGTGATAGGCATTGGGCAATTTGCGGAACATGGCTCCCTTGACAATTGCCGGGAAGGCTTTTTGGAAGGCCTGGCAGAGGAAGGGATTGTGGAAGGGGAAAACCTTACGGTTTTGTATGAAAATGCCCAGACAGATGGGGGGACTGCCAGCCAGATCATGGCGAATTTCCTTGCCAAGGATGTGGATATGATCTGTGCCATTGCCACTCCGATTGCACAGAGCGCATATAGTGCTGCCAGGGATACCGGGGTTCCGGTAATATATACGGCAGTGACAGACCCGGTGCTGGCCGAACTGGCAGAGGAGGATGGGACGCCGGTGGGAGAGATTACGGGCACCAGCGATAAGCTGCCGGTGGAAGAACAGCTGGAGATGATCCGGGCGATGCTGCCGGATGCCAAGACAATCGGTATTTTATACAGTACCAGTGAGATCAATTCGGCATCCACGATCCAGGAATATAAGCAGGCTGCGCCTAAATACGGCTTTGAGATTGTGGAGAGCGGCATTTCTGGCACGGCGGATATCCCGCTGGCAACGGATAACCTGCTGGAGAAGGTGGACTGCCTGAATAATTTAACGGACAACACCGTGGTAAGCGTGCTCCCCATGATCCTGGATAAAGCGGCAAAGAAGAATATCCCGGTATTTGGAAGCGAGATTGAACAGGTGAAGATTGGCTGCCTGGCCACCATGGGCCTGGATTATGTGTCCCTGGGAGCCCAGACAGGAAGGATGGCGGCAAAGGTGCTGAAAGGGGAGGTAAAGGCCAGTGAGATGAAGTTTGAGGTGATCACAGAGGCCTCCTTCTACGGCAATACCAAGGTGGCAGAAAACCTGGGAGTGACCATCCCGGAGGAACTGGCGGCTTCGGCAACGGAACTGTTTGATGAGATTGTGGCTGAGTGAGAAAGAACCGGAGGGAAACCATGTCGATTTTGATTGGAATTTTGGAAGAGGGGCTGATTTATGCCATCCTGGCGCTTGGGGTTTATATCACGTATAAAATCCTGGATTTTCCGGATTTGTCGGTAGACGGCACATTCCCCCTTGGGGCGGCGGTTACCGCCATGCTGATTTTGAAGGATATCCCTCCGGCATTGACGCTGCCCCTGGCTTTTTTGGCAGGGGTGCTGGCTGGCTGCGTCACTGGTTTTATCCATGTAAAATTGAAGGTGCGTGACCTTCTATCCGGGATTATCGTGATGACTGCCTTATATTCGGTGAATTTGCGGATCGCCGGGAAGGCAAACCTGCCCATATTCAGCAAGGATACGATTTTTGACAATGCTTTCCTGGAGCAGGCAGTCCCGGAGCCCTTAAAGCCGTTTTCGGTTGTGCTGGTATTGCTTATCATCACCGTTTTTTGTAAGGTTTTGCTGGATCTCTATCTCAATACACGTTCCGGGTATTTGCTGCGGGCGGTGGGGGACAATGATGTGCTGGTTACCTCCCTGGCCAAGGATAAGGGGATGGTAAAGCTGGTGGGGCTGGCCATTGCCAATGGTTTTGTGGCCCTGGCCGGGTGCGTCTATTGCCAGCAGAAGGGGTTCTTTGAGATCAGTACCGGTACCGGTGCGATTGTGATCGGCCTGGCCAATGTTATCATAGGCACCAAGATATTCCGCCATCTAAGCTTGTTTGTCTCAAAAAGGGCCGGGGAGGGAAAGCCAAGGAAGCAAGGCGGGATGCGGGCAACGACGGCAGTGATCCTGGGATCCCTGGTATACCGCGGCTGCGTGGCGCTGGCGATCTCCCTGGGGATGGCAGCGTCGGATTTGAAGCTGGTGACATCCGCGCTGTTTTTGGTTATCCTGGTGATGAGCAGCCGCAAAGGGAGGAAGGTGACCACACATGCTTGAACTGAACCATATTGAAAAATACTATAATGCGGGGACCGTCCATGAGATGTGCATGTTCCAGGATTTTTCTATGAGGATTGATGCCGGCCAGTTTGTCTCGGTGGTGGGCAGCAACGGTTCCGGAAAGACCTCCCTGCTAAACATTATCTGTGGAAGCATCCCCCTTGACGGAGGAAAAATCTGTATCAATGGGGAGGACATCACCCATATGCCGGAGTACCGGCGGCAGCGCCGTATCGGCCGGGTGTACCAGAACCCGGCAATGGGAACCTGTCCCAGCATGACGATTTTGGAAAATATGTCCCTGGCAGACAATAAGGGAAAGCCCTTTAACCTGCGCCGGGGAATGAACAGGAAGCGGATCGATTTTTACCGGGAGCAGCTGCGTTTTCTGGGATTAGGGCTGGAGGATAAGCTGCATGTGAAGGTAGGGGCCCTCTCTGGCGGGCAGAGGCAGGCGATGGCGCTTTTAATGTCCACCATGACCGATATTGAGTTTTTGATCCTGGATGAACATACGGCAGCCCTGGATCCCAAAACCGCAGAGATCATTATGGAACTGACCGGGAAGGTGGTACGGGAGAAAAAGCTGACCACCATCATGGTGACCCATAACCTGCGCTATGCGGTGGAGTACGGTGACCGCCTGGTGATGATGCACCAGGGGCAGGCAATTATGGATGAATCGGGAACGGCAAAAGCTGCCATCAGAATTGAAGACATCCTGGATAAATTTAACGAAATCAGCATTGAATGCGGGAATTAATAATATTCCGCATAATTTAGAATAGTTTTATAAACAAATCCCGTTTCTTATGGTATAATCTTGTTAGAGATTATACCCGCACCGATTTGCGTCCGGCTGAAGGTGGGACAATTACAGAAGCAAATCGTAGGCATCCCCCGGAGGGCGGTATGTCCGGAGGACACGGTATAATATCCGTGAAAGCGAAGCACAGTGAGGAAGGGATCAATAAGAAGCTGCGTTGTGCTTGCACAAAAGCAGCTTCTTATTGGTCTTTTTCCATAAGGCCGAAGGCCGTGGGCGGGAGAGGAAGCCCTGCCGTAAACACCATAAAGGAGTGGGTTTTTAATGAAGATGCGGACCCGGCTGCTGATTGCATTTCTTTTTTTCAGCATTTTGCCGATTGTCTTTGCTGGCATGATGATTTCCATGAACCGGCTGTTTGTGCTGTACCAGTTCGATGATTTTGAGCCGGAAGTGAAGAGCATGGTGGTGCAGATGATGGTTTCCGGCCTTTTTATGCTTTTGTTTATCTCTGCGGCGCTGACCATGTGGGTGTACCGTTCCGTAGTGCGCCCCATCAGCAAGCTGCAGGAGGCTGTCCGCAAGATCCGGGACGGCAACCTGGATTTTACCATGGACGTGGAGGAGGACGATGAGATTGGGCAGCTATGCCAGGATTTCGAGGAGATGCGCATGCGCCTGAAGGCAAATGCGGAAGAGAAGATCCAGGACGACCTTGAGAGCAAGGAACTGATCAGCAATATTTCCCACGACTTAAAGACGCCGATCACGGCGATCAAGGGTTATGTGGAAGGGATTATGGACGGGGTGGCTTCCTCCCCGGAAAAGCTGGACAAGTATATCCGGACTATTTACAATAAGGCCAATGACATGGACAGGCTGATTGATGAACTGACCTTTTACTCCAAGATTGACACCAACAAGATCCCTTATACCTTTTCCAAGATTAACGTAGGAGGGTATTTCCATGATTGCGCCGAGGAGGTGGGGCTGGACATGGAATCCCGGGGGATTGAGTTCGGATATTTTAACTATGTCAGCGATGATGTGGTGGTGATTGCGGATGCGGAGCAGATGAAACGGGTGATCAATAACATTATCGGGAACTCGGTTAAATATATGGATAAGCCCCGCGGGCAGCTTAATATCCGCATTAAAGATGTGGGGGATTTTGTCCAGGTAGAGATTGAGGACAACGGCAGGGGGATTGCAGCCAAGGATCTGCCCAATATTTTCGACCGTTTTTACCGTACGGATTCCTCCCGCAATTCTTCCCAGGGCGGGAGCGGCATTGGGCTTTCGATTGTTCGCAAGATCGTTGAGGACCATGGGGGACGGATCTGGGCTACCAGCAAGGAAGGAATCGGCACGGAGATGCATATTGTTTTAAGAAAATATCAGGAGGTTTTACAGCATGAGCAGGATACTGATCATTGAGGATGAGACCAGTATTGCGGAACTGGAGCGGGACTATCTGGAACTGAGTGATTTTGAGGTGGAACTGGAGGAGGATGGCTCCAAGGGGCTGGAACGAGCGCTGAATGAGGATTTTGACCTGATGATTTTAGACCTGATGCTGCCTGGGATGGATGGATTTGAGATCTGTAAGAGGTTCCGCGAGGTGAAGAACACACCGATCATCATTATCTCGGCAAAGAAGGAGGACATCGACAAGATACGGGGCCTGGGTCTTGGGGCGGATGATTATATGACGAAGCCTTTCAGCCCAAGCGAGATGGTGGCCCGGGTGAAAGCCCACCTGGCCCGCTATGAACGCCTGATCGGAAGCGGGAACTCGGAGAATGAGGTGATAGAGATCCGCGGGCTTAAGATTGACAAGACGGCCCGCAGGGTGTGGATTAATGGGGAAGAGAAGAATTTCACCACAAAGGAGTTTGACCTCCTGGCCTTCCTGGCGCAGAACCCTAACCATGTCTATACCAAAGAGGAGTTGTTTTCTAAGATATGGGACATGGAGTCCATCGGGGATATCGCCACCGTGACCGTGCATATCAAGAAAATACGGGAAAAGATTGAGTTTAATACAGCGAAGCCCCAGTATATAGAGACGATCTGGGGAGTGGGCTACCGGTTTAAGGTGTAGTGGAGCCTGGCAGATACCAAAATCCATTTGACAAATAAGAAATTGTGTGCTAGAGTTAAAGCCGTTGATGTGAGAGGATTCGGGGTTGTCCTGGAACCTCTCATTTTATTTCTGCAGACAATACCCTCCGTGGACAAGGGAACACACGCCTCCGGGCAGGACGTCAAAGGGCAGGCAAGATAAAATAAGATAACAGGGGCAAGAAAGTTGAGGTAAGGGAATGGAAAATATAAAATTTGAGGAACTGGGGCTGAACGGGAAGATTTTAAAGGCAGTGACAGACATGGGGTTTGAGGAGGCCACACCGATTCAGGCCAAGGCGATCCCGGTGCAGATGGAAGGCCTGGACATGATCGGCCAGGCACAGACAGGGACAGGGAAGACGGCCGCTTTTGGGATCCCCCTTTTGCAGAAGGTGGATGCAAGAAGCAAGAAACTGCAGGCCATGGTGTTGTGCCCTACCAGGGAATTGGCCATCCAGGTGGCTGAGGAGATCCGCAGCCTGGCAAAGTATATGAACGGGATTAAGGTTCTCCCGGTCTATGGGGGGCAGGATATCGTGCGCCAGATCCGTTCCTTAAAGGATGGCGCCCAGGTTATAATCGGCACCCCGGGAAGGGTGATGGACCATATGAGGCGCCATACCGTGAAGCCGGACCAGGTCCGTACTGTGGTTATGGACGAGGCGGATGAGATGCTGAATATGGGATTTTTGGAGGATATGGAGACAATCTTAAGCCAGCTTCCCCAGGAGAGGCAGACAATCCTTTTTTCTGCCACTATGCCGGATGCCATCATGAAGATAGCCCGCACCTTCCAGAAGGATCCCCAGGTTATCCGGGTGGTAAAAAAGGAATTGACTGTGCCGAAGGTGACCCAGTACTACTATGAGGTGAAGCCGAGAACCAAGGTGGAGGTGATGTGCCGCCTGCTGGATATGTATGCGCCAAAGCTGTCGGTGGCTTTCTGCAATACCAAGCGGCAGGTGGATGCCCTGGTGGAGGAACTGCAGGGCAGGGGATATTTTGCCGAGGGGCTCCATGGGGATCTGAAGCAGGTGCAGAGAGACCGTGTGATGAACAGCTTCCGCAATGGGCGCACGGAGATCCTGGTGGCCACGGATGTGGCAGCCAGGGGGATTGATGTGGATGATGTGGAGGCAGTATTTAACTATGACATCCCCCAGGACGACGAGTATTATGTCCATCGGATCGGCCGGACCGGCCGGGCAGGGAGGGAAGGGATTGCCTTCAGCCTTGTGGTGGGGCGGGAGGCCTATAAGCTGAGGGATATCCAGCGGTACTGTAAGACCAGGATCCTCCCTCAGGCGATCCCTTCCCTGGATGATGTCACGGAGATTAAAGCAGAGAAGGTGCTGTCCCAGGCAAAGCAGATGATCGGGGAACTTAAGCTGGACCGGGTGGCCCACATTGTGGAGAAAAAGCTTCTGGAGGAGGATTATACCTCACTGGAACTGGCGGCGGCGCTTTTGCGGATGAGCATGGGGGAGGAGAGCAGGGATATTATTGATGACTACCGGGAGGCCCGTTCCCTGGAAGACTTAGACCGGTATGGAAGAGAAGGGCGTTACCGCGGTTCGGAAAGGAATTATGGGAGGAAAAGCTGGGGCAAGGGAAGCAGGGACTTTGGTTATGGGGAGGAGAACCAGGGGGCAAGAAGCGCGAAGCGGGGAAGGCCAAACAGAGGTTCCGGCATGGTAACCTTGTTCCTGAATATAGGAAAGGACCAGAAAATAAAATCCGGCGATATATTGGGGGCCGTGTCCGGAGAAAGCGGCATGCCGGGAAAGCTGGTGGGGAGTATTGACATGTATGATAAGTATACCTTTGTGGAGGTGCCGGAGGATTGCGCAGACGAGGTGCTGGAATGTATGAAGCATGTGAAAATCCGGGGGAAGAGAGTGCATGCAGAGCGGGCAAACCATGGAATATGATTTGACGAAAGAGGAAAACAGGAGTATAATTGACTATGCCTGCAGGCAGATGGCAGGCAGGAAATTAAGGGCAGGAAGGAGGATGCATGGAGAGAGAGCAGGTGCTCCGGGAGACGGAGCTTTTTGTGCTGGATATGGATGGGACATTTTATTTGGGGGATCATATTCTGGAGGGTGCATTGGAGTTTCTTGGACAGGTGGAACGGCTGGGGAAGAAGTTTGTGTTTTTTACAAACAATTCCTCCCGGTCTCCGAAGGAGTACATAGAGAAGCTGGCCAGGATGGATTGCCGGATTACACGGCAGCAGATTATGACTTCAGGAGACGTGATGGTGCAGTATCTGAAATGTTTTTATCCCGGGAAATCCATATTCCTTTTGGGGACACCGGCGTTGGAAGAGAATTTCCGGGAGCATGGCATATATTTGACTTCAGATATGCCGGATGCGGTGGTGGTGGGGTTTGATATGACCCTGACCTATGAGAAATTAGAGCGGGCATGCACATATATTCGGAACGGGGCTGAATTTTTGGCAACACATCCGGATATCAACTGCCCGACGGCGGAGGGTTTTATCCCTGACTGCGGCGCCATGTGCGCAGCGATAGCATTATCTACCGGGAGGGAGCCGCGCTATGTGGGCAAGCCCTATCCGGAGACGGTGGATATGGTGCTGGAACTTACCAGGGTACAACGGGAGCGGGTGTCCTTTGTAGGGGACCGGCTGTACACGGATGTGAAGACCGGGGTAAACAATGGGGCCCGGGGGATCCTGGTGCTCTCCGGCGAGGCGACGGAGGCGGATATTGCTGAGTCGGAGGTGAAGCCGGATGCCGTGTTTGCAGGGCTTGGAGAGATGGGCGAACTGCTGGGGCAGTTTGGCAAGTGAGCCGCAAACAAACGGAACAATAAAGAAAGACTTGCAGGAGGAAAGCAGCAATGGCGATAATTGAGAAGCTGGCGGATATGGTAGGGGTTACCCCCCAGGTATTTATGATTACCGTTGGTATCTTTGTGGTGTTATTTATTATCCTATTCATTAAGATAAGCCTGGATGAGAAGAAGGGCGTGAACAGCCAGGAGAAGGAGGATATCCGGAAGATTATCAGCAACCTGGTTCCTGACGGAGCCCAGTATACGGCGGCATATGCCCACAGCAAGGAGGTGTATGGCGGCGCACGGATGAAGCGGGAGGTTTACCATTATTATGCGGTGGGCTTCCGCCCGGACCAGGCTGACCATCTGTGGGTGGTTCCCATCGGCGTGGAGGGCGGAAAGATTGTTTATACGCAGCCGATCAAAGCCAGCGCCGAGACCCTGGTGTATGTGGGAGGAAATGTCCATCAGCTGCTTCTGCAATTCCCGGGCGGGAAGAAGAACCTCTATATTATTTCTGTGGATGGCAGCAACACGAAGATGGGGAAAGAGTGCCAGGTGAACATCCAGCAGCCGGATGAAGCAGCTGCCTTTAAGAAATTTGCAGAGGTATTCCAGGAATCCGTGAACCGTGAACTGGGTGTGGATAAGAAGGGGCGTGCGCTGAAAAAATAAGCCTTGCCCAAGAAGGAAAACAGGAAGATGAGGAGTTAAGAACAGTGAAGATCGGAAATTTAATCAGAAGCCTGAACACGGGGGTGCTGGCCCTGCTGGCTTTTGGAGGCATGCTTTTGTATATGTGTGCTGCTGACCTGGTGGTGTCCTTTAAGCCGGCGGTGAGTTTTGAGGAACTTTTGGAGGAGGGCAAGGAACTGAAACCAGGGAGCCATGTGGAGGGGAATGTGGTCTATGCCTTAGATTATTTCGCTTCCGAGAGTACTTATACCAAGCGCAGCGACGGCTCCCGCAGCGGCAGCCGCAAATCAGGGAATTATTATATGATACCGGCTGCGACGGGGTGTTTTGCGCTAAAGTGCCGCCAGGCGGACGTTGATGCACTGAACAGCCTTTCAGAAGAGACGTTTGATTATATGATGTCAGGCACAGAGCCTTCTACAGAGATTTTTGTTGAGGGCAAGGCAGAACTTCTGGAGGGGAATCTGGCAGGATTCTATAAGGAATATCTGGGAGAACTGGGATATACAGAGGCTGAGATCCAACAGATGGGAGAACCTTTGGTGGTTCGCTATGTCAATTTTATGGCTGTACGGATAGGCTTTGTTTTGGGGCTGGTCCTGGTGCTTTTGGGGCTGCTGCTGTTGAGGGCGGGCTACCGGCGGGAAGTGAGAGGCTCAGGCCTGAAAAGGGCAGAGGACTTGCCGGATGCGCCGTGAAGGGGCTGAGAGAAGGAAAATGAGCGGAAAACTGCAGGTGGGGCATGTATGGCATATGCCTTACCTGCAGTTTTATTTTTGGAAAGCCTGGCCTGTAAAGCAAAACCCTTCGTCTGTTTAGGAAAAAGGGGACGATATATAAGTAAAACAGATAAAGCAGATTAGATACATTAATTTTATTTATAAATCTCTTTGTGCTATGATACAGTTAAGCGGATCACGCGAGGATTTTTGTAAGTGACAGGAAGACGGGCAGCCATAGAAATTCTAAAGGAGGATTTGGTGTGGGCGTAAGACGGGTGTTTGTGGAAAAGAAGCCGCAGTTTGCTGTGAAGGCGAAGGAACTGAAAGAGGAGATCGGGAACTATCTGAATATCGGCACGGTGAGCAATGTGCGGGTGCTGATCCGGTATGATGTGGAGAATGTGTCGGATGCGGTTTACCGGCAGGCATTGGCGACGGTATTTTCGGAGCCGCCGGTAGACTTTGTATATGAGGAGGAGTTTCCGGCAGAGGCCGGGGACACGGTGTTTTCGGTGGAGTATTTGCCGGGGCAGTTTGACCAGCGGGCAGATTCAGCGGAGCAGTGTGTGAAACTCTTAAAAGAGGATGAGGAGCCGGTGATCCGGACGGCCACGACCTATGTGCTGACAGGGGCATTAACCGGGGAACAGAAGGCGGCAGTGAAGGCTTTCTGCATCAATCCGGTGGACTCACGGGAAGCAGATGGGGAAAAGCCCAAGACTTTGGTAACCGTGTTCGACAGGCCTGAGGATGTGGCAAGCCTGGAAGGATTTTGTGATTTTGATGAGCAGGGGCTGAAGAGCCTTTATGATTCATTGAACCTGGCAATGACGTTTGAGGATTTCCGGCATATTCAGAGATATTACCGGGAGGAGGAGCGCCGGGAGCCGACGGTGACGGAGGTGCGGGTTTTGGATACCTATTGGTCAGACCACTGCCGCCATACCACCTTTTCCACGGAACTGAAAAATGTGACGATTACGGAGGGGGATTACAACGAGCCGATCCGGGGAACCTATGAGCAGTACCTAACAGACCGTGAGGTGCTTTATAAGGGGCGGGATGATAAGTTTGTATGTCTGATGGATCTGGCGCTGCTGGCGATGAAGAAGCTTAGGGCAGAGGGAAAACTTGGGGATCTGGAGGAGTCGGAGGAGATCAATGCCTGCAGCATTGTGGTTCCGGTTGCCGTCGATGGGGTGACAGAGGAGTGGCTGGTCAATTTTAAGAACGAGACACATAACCATCCCACGGAGATCGAGCCTTTCGGAGGTGCGGCAACCTGCCTGGGCGGCGCCATCCGTGACCCGCTTTCCGGGCGCACTTATGTGTATCAGGCGATGCGGGTGACCGGTGCGGCAGATCCCACGGCGCCTTTAAGGGAGACGATGAAGGGGAAGCTGCCACAGAAAAAGCTGGTGAATGGCGCGGCTTCCGGCTATAGTTCCTACGGCAACCAGATCGGGCTGTCCACCGGGTATGTGAAGGAAATCTACCATCCGAATTATGCGGCGAAGCGGATGGAGATCGGTGCGGTCATGGGTGCGGCTCCCAGGAAATATGTGAAGCGCCTGACCTCGGATCCGGGGGATATCATCGTATTGCTGGGGGGCCGGACAGGGCGTGACGGGATCGGCGGCGCCACGGGCTCTTCCAAGGTTCACACGGAGGCATCGATTGAAGCCTGCGGTGCGGAGGTGCAGAAGGGAAATGCACCTACGGAGAGGAAGATCCAGAGGCTGTTCCGCAGGCCGGAGGTCAGCAGCATAATCAAGAAATGCAATGATTTCGGTGCAGGCGGGGTATCGGTGGCCATCGGCGAACTGGCAGCCGGGCTGAAGATCGATCTGGATAAGGTTCCCAAGAAATATGCCGGTCTGGACGGCACAGAGATTGCCATTTCCGAGTCCCAGGAGCGGATGGCTGTGGTGCTTGACCCAAAGGATGTGGGGCAGTTTTTGGCTTATGCGGCAGAGGAGAACCTGGAGGCAGTCTCCGTGGCGGTAGTGACAGAGGAGCCGAGGCTGGTGATGAACTGGCGGAACAAGACGATTGTGGATATCAGCCGGGCATTCCTTGACACCAACGGGGCACATCAGGAGGCGGATGTTATCCTGGAGGTTCCTTCCAGGGAAGGCAGCCTGTTTGTGAAAAAGGACATTCCGGATGTGCGGCAGGCCTGGCTGGATGTGCTAGCGGATCTGAATGTATGTTCGCAGAAGGGCCTGGTGGAGATGTTCGACGGCTCCATAGGCGCAGGCTCCGTGTTCATGCCTTACGGGGGGAAATACCAGCTGACGGAGACCCAGGCCATGGTGGCTAAGCTGCCGGTGCTTGAAGGGGCTACGGATACGGTGACCATGATGAGTTATGGCTTTGACCCCTATCTGTCAAGCTGGAGCCCATATCACGGCGCAGTCTTTGCAGTGGTGGCTTCGGTGGCGAAAATTGTGGCAGCAGGCGGGGATTATAAGAAAATCCGTTTTACTTTCCAGGAGTACTTTAAGAGGATGACAGAGGATCCAAAACGCTGGGGAGTGCCATTTGCGGCCCTGCTGGGGGCTTACCAGGCGCAGCTGGGCTTTGGATTGCCGTCGATTGGCGGCAAGGACAGTATGTCGGGCACCTTCAACGATGAGCAGCACGGGGAGATCAATGTACCGCCGACGCTGGTGTCCTTTGCGGTGGATGTGGCCAGCCATAAGGACATGATTACCCCGGAGTTTAAGAAAGAAGGAAGCAAGATTGTAGTGTTTTGCGGGGAGCGGGACGGTTATGACCTGCCGGTGTACCGCCAGCTGATGGATGGTTACGGAAAGCTGATGGAGGATATCCGTGCCGGGCGCGTCCTTTCGGCCTATGCGGTTGAGGGGCATGGGCTGGCAGAGGCTGTCAGCAAGATGGCCTTCGGCAATAAGCTGGGAGTGAAGATAGAGCATAACCTGGATCCGAGAGACTTCTTTGGTGCCGGGTGGGGCAATATTGTCTGCGAGGTGGCGGACGGAAAGGTGGGCGAACTGGCGATGCCCTACACCCTGGTGGGTGAGGTGACCGGCCGGGCGGCGTTGGAGTATGGCCCGGTGAGCATCCCGTTGGATGAGGCGCTGGAACATTGGACGAATACCCTGGAGAAGGTGTTCCCCACCCGGTCAGGCGTGGAGCAAAGCCAGGTGCCCAATGAGGTATACCGGACAGATTCCGTGTATATCTGCAGCCATAAGCTGGCGCAGCCAACCGTATTTATCCCTGTATTCCCGGGGACAAACTGTGAGTACGACAGCACGAAGGCTTTTGAACGGGCCGGGGCGAAGGTGGTGACCCGGGTGTTTAAAAACCTTTCAGCAGAAGATATCAGGGAGTCGGTGGAAATATATAAAAAGGAGATAAAAAAGGCACAGATCGTGATGTTTCCCGGCGGCTTTTCCGCAGGGGATGAGCCGGAAGGAAGCGCTAAATTCTTTGCCACAGTGTTCCGGAATAAGGTGATCCGGGAGGAGATAGAGAAACTCCTCAATGAGCGTGACGGGCTGATGCTGGGGATCTGCAACGGTTTCCAGGCGCTGATTAAACTGGGCCTGGTGCCGGAAGGGCGGATCGTGGAACAGCATGCAGATTCCCCCACCCTGGCCATGAATACCATCGGGCGGCACATATCCAAGATGGTCTACACGAAGGTGGTAAGCAACCGTTCTCCGTGGCTGCAGGGTGCAGAGGCAGGAGGCATATACTGCAACCCGGCCTCCCATGGGGAAGGGCGTTTTGTGGCTGGTGAGGAGTGGCTGAAGAAACTGTTTGCCAACGGGCAGGTGGCGACACAGTATGTGGATGACCAGGGCGTGCCGACGATGGATGAGTTCTGGAATCCCAATGGCTCCTATATGGCGATTGAAGGCATTACCAGCCCGGACGGGAGGATCCTCGGCAAAATGGCCCATTCAGAACGGCGTGGGGAAGCGGTGGCCATGAACATTTATGGGGAACAGGATATGAAAATCTTTGAGTCTGGGGTGAGGTACTTTAAGTAGGAAGATACTCCCGGGGACAGTGATAAAGGAACATGTAGATTGGAGAGGACATAATGAAGAAGGTTGTGAAATTTGGCGGAAGTTCACTTGCCAGCACCAGGCAGTTTAAGAAGGTTGGGGAGATTATCCGTTCGGATAAGACGAGGCGCTATGTCATTCCTTCCGCGCCGGGAAAGAGGAATGATAAGGATGAAAAAGTTACGGACATGCTATATGCCTGCTATGATGCCGCAGCTGCCGGGGCGGCTTATAAAAAGATCCTGAGCCGGATTAAGGACCGCTATCTGGAGATTATCAACGGCCTGGATTTGGATCTGAACCTGGATTATGAGTTTGACCGGATCGAAGAGAATTTTGCCAAGGGGATTGGGCGGGATTATGCGGCATCCCGAGGGGAGTATTTAAACGGTATCGTGATGGCATCCTATCTGGGCTATGAATTTATTGACGCCGCAGAGGTTATATTCTTTGACGACCAGGGGAATTTTGAGGCGGAACTGACCCACAGGGAATTATCTGAACGCCTGGAGCATGTGGAGCGGGCGGTAATTCCCGGGTTTTATGGGTCAAAGCATGACGGGAGCATCAAGACATTTTCCCGGGGCGGTTCGGATGTGACAGGGTCGATTGTGGCGAAAGCGATTCACGCAGACTTGTATGAAAACTGGACGGATGTATCAGGATTTTTGGTGGCAGATCCCCGGATTGTGAAGGATCCCCAGGTGATTGAGACCATTACTTATAAGGAATTGCGGGAACTGGCTTATATGGGAGCCAGCGTGCTCCATGAGGATGCTATTTTCCCCGTGCGCAAAGAGGGGATCCCCATCAATATACGCAACACCAACAGGCCGGAGGATAAGGGGACGCTGATTGTGGAGAGCACCTGCCGGAAGCCTCGGTACACGATTACCGGGATTGCGGGTAAGCGCGGCTTCTGCGCCATCAATATTGAGAAGGCAATGATGAACGCAGAAGTCGGCTTTGGGAGGAAAGTCCTGGGGGTGTTTGAGAAATACGGCATTTCCTTTGAACATATGCCTTCCGGGATTGACACCATGACGATCATGGTCCATCAGGATGAGTTTGAGGAGTATGAGCAGTCGGTGATCGCAGGAATCCACCGGGCAGTGGAGCCGGACAGCGTTGATTTGGAGTCCGACCTGGCCCTGATTGCGGTGGTGGGGCGCGGCATGAAGGCAACCCGCGGTACGGCAGGCAGGATCTTTTCTGCCCTTGCCCATGCCCATATTAATGTGAAGATGATCGACCAGGGCTCCAGCGAATTAAACATTATTATCGGTGTGAAAAACGCAGATTTTGAGGGGGCGATCAGGGCGGTTTATGATATATTTGTTACATTAGAAATGTAGGGTGAGGTCTGGAACAGCTACTCATAATCAACGTTTCCGGAAAAAATCGGTTGCACTTATTTGGCTGATAGGGTAAAATATATATGAAATATAACTGATTTACGTGGGAGGAAGTGCGATAACAGGAGGAATAACCATGAAGTGTCCGTATTGTAACGCGTCAGATACCAAAGTAATCGATTCCCGGCCGGCCGATGAGCATAGTTCGATCCGGCGCCGGCGCCAGTGCGAAAAGTGCAAGAAACGTTTTACCACCTATGAGAAGCTTGAGACCATGCCGCTGATGGTGATCAAGAAGGACAGCACCCGGGAAACCTATGACCGGTCCAAGATCCAGGACGGGGTGCTGCGTTCCTGCCATAAGAGGCCGGTGTCAAGTGAGCAGATCAATGCATTGATTGATGAGATTGAGAACCAGATCTTCAATATGGAGGAGAAGGAGGTCGAGACCTCTGCCATCGGGGAACTGGTGATGGAAAAGCTGAAGAGTCTGGACGAGGTAGCCTATGTCCGTTTTGCCTCGGTTTACCGGGAATTTAAGGATGTCAACACATTTATGGAGGAGCTGGGGAAGCTGTTGAAGAATAAATGATATGGGAGCGGTTTTATCCAAAGGAGTGGGTAAGCAGTACCTACGGGATTGATTGGGAGTCCTGGCAGAAGAAAGGGATCCGGGGGGTGATCTTTGACATTGACAATACGCTGGTTCCCCATGGGGCTCCCGCAGACGGGCGTGCGAGGGCATTGTTTGCAAGGCTGCGGGAATTGGGGATGGAGACCTGCCTCCTGTCGAACAACAAAGAACCCAGGGTGGCATCTTTTGCATCCCAGGTGGGTTCGCCTTATATCTATAAGGCAGGGAAACCGGCAACCAGGAATTATAAAAGGGCTATGGAGCAGATGGGGACAGACAGGGACAGTACCTTGTTTGTAGGGGACCAGCTGTTTACGGATGTGTATGGGGCGAACCGGGCAGGGATTTACGGGATCCTGGTAAAACCCATTGATCCCAGGGAGGAGATCCAGATTGTTTTAAAGCGGTACCTGGAGGCTGTTGTGCTTCATTTCTATAAAGGTTCCGAGGGGATTACAGAAAAAAATAGTTGAAAAAACACTATATTTATTATAGAATATAGAAGATTAAGCGTGAGTATGCAAATGCAAGGAGGAATATCACATGATTTCAGCAGGTGATTTTAGAAACGGCATAACTTTGGAGATTGATGGTTCCGTATATCAGATCGTTGAGTTTCAGCATGTAAAGCCGGGCAAGGGCGCTGCTTTTGTAAGGACAAAGATTAAGAATGTTATGACTGGTTCTGTGGTGGAGCGGACTTTCCGTCCCACGGAGAAATTCCCGGCAGCCAGGATTGACCGTGTGGATATGCAGTACCTGTATGCGGACGGCGATCTGTTTAATTTTATGAATATGGAAAACTATGAGCAGGTGGCGCTGGCAGAGGACGTGATCGGTGATGCATTGAAATTTGTGAAGGAGAATGAGAGCGTGAAGGTTTGCTCCTACAACGGGAAGGTATTTTCTGTAGAACCGCCGTTGTTTGTGGAGTTGGAGATCACCAACACCGAGCCGGGCTTCAAGGGAGATACCGCACAGGGTGCGACGAAGCCGGCCACCGTGGAGACAGGGGCTACGGTATATGTGCCGTTGTTTGTTGATAATGGGGACAAGATCAAGATTGATACCCGTACCGGTGAGTATTTATCCAGAGCATAAGGAATAAAATCGAAGGAAAGAAAAAGCCAGACCCTGGAGTGTCTGGTTTTTCTTTTAGAAGAGGATGGAAGGGAAACGGAGGAAATATGAGAGAGATTGCAGAGATCAGGGAGGATATTGCCGCCTGTGACGAGGAACTGGCCAGGCTGCTGGCCAGACGGATGGATGGCATCGGGGAGATTATCGGGTATAAGAAGAGGCATGGGCTGCCGATTCTCCAGCCGGAACAGGAGGCCAGGCAGCAAAAGCTTCTGGAGGGCATTCTGGAGGGGAACCCTTATGAGGAAGAACTGCTGGAGGTTTTTGCATGTATTTTGAGGATGAGCAAGAAGGTGCAGGCCAAGGCCCTGTTTGCACAGAATATCGCCCTGATCGGTTTCATGGGGGCGGGCAAGAGCACCGTATCCCATTGTCTGAAGGATATGCTGTCAATGGAAGAGGTGGAAACCGATGCCATGGTTGTTGAGGCGGAGGGGATGGCAATCACTGATATTTTTGCCAAATACGGAGAACCCTATTTCCGCAATTGTGAGAGTAATGCCATCATCGAACTGCAGAACCGCCGGCAGGTGATCATATCCTGCGGGGGCGGCGCCGTGATGCGCGACGAGAATGTGGAAAATTTAAAGAAGAGCAGCCGCATCGTGCTTCTGACAGCCACTCCGGAGACCACATTGGAGCGGGTAAAGGATTCTGACGAGCGGCCAATCCTGAACGGGCATATGAATGTGGAGTATATTTCGGAACTGATGGAGAAACGCCGGAAAAAATATGAGGAGGCCGCAGATATTGTGATCGCCACTGACGGCAAGTCTGTGATTGGGATCTGTGAGGAACTGATCCGGAAGCTGAACGGGATGGACGGGGACAAGGGTTGCCAATAAATAGAGAAGGAGAGTTGAAGGTGAAGAGGATTCTTGATTTGATTTCGGCACGGATGGAGGAGGCCTTTTTATCATGTGGCTATGAGGCACGCTATGGGAAGGTGGTGCTCTCCAACCGGCCGGATCTGTGCGAATACCAGTGCAATGGGGCGATGGCTGCCGCCAAGGCTTATCGGAAAAAGCCGATAGATATTGCCAATGAAGTGACAGATGCATTAAACGGGGGGGATGAAAAGGAAAAGATATTTTCAGAAATCAAGGCTGTGATGCCAGGGTTTATCAATTTGCGCCTGGCAGGCGGATTCCTGGCGGATTATCTGAATGGGATGCAGAAGGAAGAAAAGCTGGGGCTGGAGGAGCCGGGGCATGGGGAGACGGTAATCGTGGACTATGGCGGCGCCAATGTGGCCAAGCCTTTACATGTGGGGCACTTGCGGTCAGCAGTGATCGGTGAGAGTATCCGGCGGATGGGAGTTTACCTGGGCTACCATATGATCGGGGATGTGCACCTGGGGGACTGGGGGCTGCAGATGGGGCTGATCATTGAGGAACTGAGGGAGAGGAAGCCGGAACTGGAATATTTCCGGGAGGGGCATAAAGGTGAGTATCCGGCAGAGCCCCCCTTTACTATCGGGGAACTGGAAGATATTTATCCCAGCGCCAGCGCAAAGTCCAAGGCGGATGAGGACTTCAAAGAGAGGGCACAGCAGGCAACCCTCAGGCTGCAGGGCGGCTATGAGCCGTATGTGGCGATATGGAAGCATATCATGGCGGTTTCCCTGGCAGACTTAAAGAAAAATTACGGAAACCTGGATGTACATTTCGATTTGTGGAAGGGCGAGAGCGATGCCGGGCCATACATCCCTTGGCTATTGAAGGATTTAAAAGAAAAGGGGCTGGCAAGGGAGAGCCAGGGAGCGTTGGTGGTTGATATTGCGGAGGAAGGGGATTCCAAGGAACTGCCTCCCTGTATTGTGCAGAAGTCGGACGGCGCCGCTTTGTATGCCACCACGGATCTGGGGACTATGCTGGAAAGGGAAAAGCTGTATGCGCCGAAGCGCTATATCTATATTGCGGATAAACGGCAGGAACTGCATTATACCCAGATCTTCCGGGTGGCAAAGAAGGCTGGCTATGTGGCGGATAAGACCCCCATGGATTACATCGGCTTTGGGACGATGAACGGCAAGGACGGGAAACCCTTCAAGACGCGTGACGGCGGCGTGATGCGGCTGGAGCAGCTGATTGCGGATATTGAGGAAGCGGTTTACCGCAGGATCCAGGAAAACAGGAGCGTGGTGGAGGACGGCACAGGGCAGGGACCGGAGAATGTGGCAGGGAACCAGGATCCGGCTGCGGGGGAAGTTCTGTCGGATACGGCAGGCTCCGGTATGGAGATGACAAAGGAGGAGGCCATGGCAACGGCGAAGATGATCGGGCTGGCCGCCCTCAAGTATGGAGACCTCTCGAACCAGGCAGCTAAGGATTATGTGTTTGATATGGAACGGTTTACTTCCTTTACGGGGAATACCGGGCCCTATATTTTGTATACGATTGTGCGGATCCGCTCTATCCTCAAGAACTACCAGGATGGGGGCGGCGATGCGGGCAGTGCAGTGATCCTGCCGCCTGTGGGGGCAGCCGAAAGGGATCTGATGCTGGAACTGGCGCGCTACAATGAAGTGATGGAGACTGCTTTCGAGGAACTGGCACCCCATAAAATCTGCCAGTATGTCTACGGGCTGGCCAATGCTTTCAATGGCTTTTACCGTGACAACAAGATTCTGGCACAGGAGGATGCGGGGCGCCAGGCAGGCTGGATCCGGCTGATCACCCTGGTTCGGGATGTGCTGGCGGCAGGGATTGGGGTGTTAGGGTTTGATGCCCCGGAGCGGATGTAGGGGGTTGCGGGAAAGGAGCATTTTCAATGGCATTATATGATTATAGCGGTGCATTGCGGCAGGGCCGGAGGCGGTATCAGGAGGCAGTGTCAAAGGGGCAGTACCCTTATCTGCCGGTACTGGACGATATTCTGGCAAACACGGATATCGTGTCCGAGGTGAATCTGGGGGTGATTGATATTCCCCTGGAACGGGTGGTGGGGACGAAGACCCAGGGACGGACCCAGGCTTTTGCCAGTAATTTTATGCCATTATTGGGGGAACGGTCGGAATTCGGGGCCAAGTGGGCATACCTCTATGACCATCAGATAGAGGAGGGGATCCATGACCCGATCCTGGCTTATGAGTTTATGAACCGTTTTTACGTCCAGGAAGGCAATAAGCGGGTCAGTGTGCTGAAATATGTGCATGCCTATAGCATTTCTGCCTCGGTGATCCGCCTGATCCCACGGCGCAGCGATGACCGCGACACAAAGCTATACTATGAATTTTTGGACTTCTATCAGGTGTCCTTTAATTGTGATGTCTGGTTCAGCAGGGAGGGCAGCTATAAACGGCTTTTAGAAGCAATGGGGAAGGCTCCGGACGAGATCTGGACGGAAGATGAACGGCAGTATTTTAAGGCGGCTTATGACCGGTTCTCCAAGGTGTTTTACCATGCCCGTACCGAGGAAATGGAACTGACGGCATCCGACGCATTCCTGAAATATGTGGAATTTTTCAGCTATGAGGTGGCGAAGGAGAGGACCGCAGACCAGATGAAAAAGGATTTGCTGCGGATCTGGGATGAACTGCTTTTGGCTTCCCGGGGCAGTGAGATTGCCCTGGTAGAGAAGCCGGAGGTGAAGGAAAGCACATCCCCGAAGCTGCTGAACTGGCTGATTCCGGGAACCACCACGGAACCGGAGATGTTAAGGCCAGCATTTATTTATCTCAAAAGCAAGGAAAGTTCCAGCTGGGTCTATGCCCATGAACTGGGGCGGATGGATTTGGAGCAGCGCTTTAACGGACGGCTGGAGACTTGCTGCTATGAGGATGTGGGCACGGAGGAGGCCCTTTTGCAGACCATCGACAAGGCGGTTGCAGAGGGCTGTAACGTGATTTTCACGGTGGCGCCGCAAATGGCCCCGGGCAGTGTCAAGGCAGCCATCAAGTATCCCAAACTGAGGATTTTTAACTGCTCCGTCAATATGTCCTATTCCTCCATCCGCACGTATTATGCCCGCATGTATGAGCCGAAGTTTCTGATGGGGGCTCTGGCGGCGGCGATGAGTGAACAGGAAAAGTTGGGGTATCTTGCAGATTATCCGATCTACGGCATGGTATCCAACATCAATGCCTTTGCCATGGGGGCGCGGATGATCAATCCGCGGGCGAAGATTTACCTGAAATGGACAGGCCTTCGTGAACATCACTGCAGAAAGGAATTGGAGCAGGAGGGGATCACCCATATCTCCGGGGAGGATCTGATCACGCCCAGCAAGGCATCCCGGGAGTTTGGCCTGTACTGCAAGACACCAGACGGGACAGTCGAGAATCTGGCCACTTCGTTAGTAAACTGGGGGCGGTTTTACGAGCAGATTGTAAACCAGATCTGCAGGGGGGAGCAGGAGGACAGGAATCTGAAAGGGAAGAAGGCAATCAATTATTGGTGGGGGATGTCTGCCGATGTGATTGACGTGATCTGCTCAAAGAACCTTCCCTCCAGCACCCAGCGCCTGATTGATTTTCTGCGGTGGTCTATCCGCTGCGGTTCCTTCCATCCCTTTGACGGGAAGATTTATGCCCAGAAAGGGCAGATTATCGGTGGGGAGGGGCGCGGCCTGACACCGGAGGAGATTATCCGCATGGGCTGGCTATGCGATAATGTGGTCGGCCAAATCCCGGCGATAGAACTATTCAAGCCGGAGGCACAGGCAATGATCCGGGCAAACGGAGTCAAGGCGGAGGAGACAGGTACGGAGGAGAAAAAGGGTGAAAATTCTGGTGCTGGCAGACTGTGAGTCAAAATCATTATACGAATATTTTACTCCGGAGAAGATTGCCGGGGTAGATCTGATCCTGGCCTGTGGGGATTTGAAACAGAGTTACCTGGATTTTTTTGCCAGTATGTCCACTGCACCGGTACTGTTTGTGATGGGGAACCACGATAAGCCATACAGTGAGAATGCCTATGGCGGGTGTGTCTGCATTGAGGATGATATCTTTGTGTTCCGGGGAGTCCGGATCCTGGGGCTGGGGGGATCGATGCGTTATCTGCCCCAGGCTGAGAACCAGTATACGGAGCGGGAGATGCGCCGGCGTATCCGCCGGCTGTGGTGGAAGCTGAAAAGGAACAAAGGCTTTGATATCCTGGTTTCCCATGCGCCGGCAGCCGGGGTTAATGATTTGGAGGACCTGCCTCACCGTGGATTTAGCTGTTTTGGCGAATTGATCCGACGCTACCAGCCGAAGCTGTTTGTGCACGGGCATGTGCATGCCAATTATGGGACAGGGTTTAAGCGCCTGGATAAGGTCGGCGGGACAGTGGTGGTCAATGCCTATGATTATTATATTGTGGAACTGCCGGAAGGGGAATGAACCCGGGCCTGTTTTTCCCGGACAAAAAAATGTTGGCAGGCCGGAAACCTTAAAACAGGTTTCCGGCCCGCCAACATTTTTTATAGGTGTTTTTTGCTTACACACATTCCAGGAGATTTTTCTGTGCCGTTGCCAGCATCAGTTTGATCCTGTTTAACTGGTTCACCTCACTGGCCCCCGGGTCATAATCCACGGCAATGACATTGGCCCCGGGATGCCTGCGCCGCAGTTCCTTGATTACGCCTTTGCCCACAATATGGTTCGGCAGGCATCCAAAGGGCTGGGTGCATACGATATTTTTTACGCCGCTGTGGATCAGTTCCAGCATCTCGCCGGTAAGGAACCAGCCTTCTCCGGTCTGGTTGCCCAGGGATACAAAGTCCTCGGCCATATGGGCCAGATCGCGGATGCGAGCCGGAGGGGTGAAATGCCTGCTTTTCTCCAGCTCCCGGCGGGCGGTTTTGCGGAGGAACTCCAGCAGGGAGATGCCCAGGTTGCATAACCAGGCTGAAGATTGTTTCCCTCCCAGATGTTCTGCCTTAAAATTGCTGTTGTAGAAGCAGTAGAGCAGGAAATCCATCAGATCCGGCATAACGGCCTCTGCCCCTTCTGCCTCCAGAAGTTCTACAATATGGTTGTTGGCCAGGGGCGAGAATTTTACCAGGATCTCCCCCACGATGCCGACCTTGGGTTTTTCCACATTTAACCGGGGCAGGGTGTCAAATTCCCGGATAATTCCCCGGATGTTCCGGCCAAATACCATCATGTTGGCAGATTTGGTGGAGAGGCTGCGGATACAGCGGGCCTTCCATTTCTCATGGAGGGCGTTGGCAGATCCGGGTTCCCGCTCATAGGGGCGGGTGGCGTATAATACCCTCATAAAGATATCCCCGTACACGATGGCCTGCATGGCCTTTGTGATAAGGGCAGGGGTGATGGTAAAGCCAGGGTTGGTCTCCATGCCGTTGGCATTGACGGAGATGACGGGAACTTGGGGGATACCTGCCTTCTCCAGTGCACGGCGGATGAAGCCGATGTAATTGGAGGCACGGCAGCCTCCTCCCGTCTGGGTCATCAGCACGGCAGTACGGTTTAAATCGTATTTGCCGGAGAGAAGCGCCTCCATCACCTGCCCGATAACGATCAGCGAAGGGTAACAGGCATCGTTGTTGACATACTGCAGCCCTACGTCAATGGCGGAGCTGGTATCATTTTTCAGCACGTCTATTTGATAACCGAAGGCCCGCATGGCAGGTTCCAGAAGTTCGAAATGGATCGGGGACATCTGGGGGCATAAAAGCGTATAATCCTTCTTCATCTCTTTGGTAAAGACTGTCCGGTTGTAGGAACTGGACACCACATGGCGTTCATAGCGCTTCTGGCTGCGTACCCGCAGGGCGGCAATCAGGGAACGGATGCGGATGCGGGCAGCCCCCAGATTATTCACCTCATCGATTTTCAGTACGGTATAGATCTTGTCGGAGCCGGTGAGGATTTCCTGTACCTGGTCGGTGGTCACGGCATCTAAGCCACAGCCGAAGGAGTTAAGCTGAATAAGATCCAGGAAATCATTCCGCTTGACATAGGTTGCCGCCCGGTAGAGGCGGGAGTGGTACATCCACTGATCGGTCACTACCAGCGGCCGTTCGGCATCTGCCAGATGGGAGACGGAATCTTCCGTCAGCACAGCCAGGCCGTAGGATGTGATCAGTTCCGGGATCCCGTGATGGATTTCCGGATCCACATGGTAAGGGCGTCCGGCCAGCACGATTCCGTTCCGATGGTGTTTTTTGAGCCAGGCGATGGTTTCTTCGCCCTTCTTTTCCATATCCCGGCGGGAACGAAGCAGTTCTTCCCAGCCGGCGTGGGCTGCCTTCTGGATCTCAGCGGAAGGGATCTGGTATTCTTTGGCGAATTCTATGACCAGCTGCCTGGTCAGGACTTCCTCATTGGTGAAAGCGAGGAAGGGGTTGAGAAAACGGACGCGGAATTCCGCCAGTTCCTCCACGTTGTTTTTGATGTTCTCCGCATAGGAGGTGACCATAGGGCAGTTGAAATGGTTGCCGGCCTGGGGAGTCTCATTGCGCTCATAAGGAATGCAGGGATAGAAAATATCCCGGATCCCTTGTTTTATCAGCCAGGAAATATGCCCGTGTACCAGCTTGGCGGGATAGCATTCCGATTCGCTGGGGATGGATTCAATCCCCAGTTCATAAATTTTTTTGTTGGACTGGGGGGAGAGTACCACAGAAAATCCCAGTTTCCGGAAAAACACGGCCCAGAAAGGGAAATTCTCATACATATTCAGCACCCGGGGAATGCCGATGGTCCCTCTGGGTGCAATGTCCGGCGTCAGTGGCTCATAATCAAACATCCGGTGATACTTATAGTCAAAGAGATTGGGGATCTCCTTTCTTGATATTTCCTTGCCAAGCCCGCGTTCACAGCGGTTGCCGCTGACATACTGGCGGCCTCCTTCAAAGCGGTTTACCGTCAGCACGCAGTGGTTGGTGCAGCCTTTGCAGCGGGTCATGGAAGTCTCATACTGTAAGCCGATGATTTTATCCAGAGGCATCATGGAAGTCTGCCGGGAGCAGTCATACCGTTCCCTTGCGATCAGGGCGGCACCGAAGGCGCCCATGATACCGGCGATATCAGGCCGGACGGCTTCGCAGCCGGAGATTTTTTCAAAACTCCGCAGTACGGCGTCATTGTAAAAGGTGCCGCCCTGGACAACCACATGCCTGCCAAGATCAGAGGCATTGGTAATCTTGATGACTTTAAAAAGGGCATTTTTGATGACCGAGTAAGCAAGCCCCGCAGAAATGTCCGCCACGGAGGCGCCCTCTTTCTGGGCCTGTTTGACGTTGGAATTCATGAATACGGTACACCGGGTGCCCAGATCCGTGGGATTGGCGGCGAAGAGGGCTTCTCTGGCAAAATCCTCCACCCCGTAATTCAATGACTTGGCGAAGGTCTCAATAAAAGAACCGCAGCCGGAGGAGCAGGCTTCGTTCAGCTGGACGCTGTCCACGGTGCCGTCCTTAATCTTGATGCATTTCATATCCTGGCCCCCGATGTCCAGGATGCAGTCCACCTCCGGCTCAAAAAAGGCGGCGGCATAGTAGTGGGAGATGGTTTCCACCTCCCCTTCGTCCAGGAGGAAGGCAGACTTTAAGAGGGCTTCCCCGTAACCGGTGGAGCAGGACCAGGCCAGCCTTGCCTTTTCGGGCAGCAGCCCATGGATCTCCTTCATGGCACGGATGGCTGTGGCCAGGGGGCTGCCGTTATTGTTGGAGTAGAAGTGGTAGAGCAGGCTGCCGTCCTCCCCTACCAGCGCCACCTTGGTGGTGGTGGAACCCGCATCGATGCCCAGGTAGCAGTTGCCCTCATAGGAGGAAAGTTCAGCCGTCCTTACACCGTGGCAGGCATGGCGCTCACAAAAGCGGTTATAATCTTCCTGAGAAGAAAACAAAGGCTCCATGCGGTTGATCTCCGTATCCATGCGGATGCCCGTGTTTAAACGGCTGACCATGCCGGACAGAGGGACGCAACTGCCTCCGGAAGCATTCATGGCAGCGCCGATGGCGGCAAACAGATGGGAATGCCCTGGCGCTATCGTGTGTGCCGCATCCAGGTTTAGGGTGCGGGTGAAAGCCCGGCGCAGCTGAGGCAAAAAGTGCAGCGGCCCGCCGAGGAATGCAACCGTGCCTCGGATGGGCTTGCCACAGGCCAGACCGCTGATGGTCTGGTTCACCACTGCCTGGAAAATGGAGGCAGCCAGGTCTTCCCTGGTGGCCCCCTCATTGATCAGCGGCTGGATGTCGGATTTGGCGAATACGCCGCACCGCGCCGCGATGGGATAAATCATCTGATAATTTTCGGCATATTTATTCAGCCCTGCCGCATCTGTCTGCAGAAGGGATGCCATCTGGTCAATGAAGGATCCGGTGCCTCCGGCACAGATACCGTTCATCCGCTGGTCGATGCCGCCGGTGAAGTAAATGATCTTCGCGTCCTCGCCGCCTAATTCGATAGCCACATCGGTCTGAGGCGCCTCAGCCTTTAAGGCGGAGGCCACGGCTACCACCTCCTGGGTGAAGGGGATCTGTAAATGCTTTGCCAAAGTCAGGCCGCCGGAACCAGTGATGCCGGGGCAGACAGAGATCTCCCCAAGTTCTTTTTGTGCCCGGGACAGCAAAAGGGCGAGGGTCTCCTGGATGTTGGCATAGTGGCGCTCGTAGCCGGAAAATGCGATCTGGCTGCCGTGCATGACAGCGATTTTTACCGTGGTGGAACCGATATCGATTCCTAATGTATAAGGGGTATGTAAATCCATATGTGCGGGAATGTCCCTGCCTCCTTTATCTTTCTGTTTTGATTGGTAAACTGTTATTGATAAATTTATGCAAATAAAGAAATATGAATGCAACGATACTTTAACATAAAATCGGAAGGAATACAATTTTAGGGGGCGTAAAAAAAGGGTTAAGAATTTAAGCCCTAATATGTTTGACAAAACGGTGGGTAGAAATTATAATGTGGTTTGTAGAGAGTTCAAGGATATTTTGCCCACAGCGGTTTATGCGTCTGGACGGCTGTGGGGATTTCAGGAAAAAGGAGGCGGCAGAAATGGATGGTGGTTCGGTATACCACATAGATACCGATGACGTACGAAAGCGGAAGCCTGCACTGCCGTTTCCGGAGACCAGGTGTGGAACCTGATAGGGATCCCATGCTTTTCCGGCCTTTCCGGGTGCAGTGCAGGTTTGGCTGCATGGTTTTTGAGAAGGCCGGCTTGGGTATTTGGCAAAACGGCTGCCTGCGGGGCAGGCGTCGGCGGGAGACAGGGCCCGGGACGGCTCCAGGGAAAGGAGCAGAGAGCAATGATTCGGATTTTTAAGACAGAAGAGGGGACTATCCACCAGAAGGATGAAGCGGAGAACGGGTGCTGGATTGCACTGACGGATCCCACAGCCACGGAGATCCTGGAGATTGCAGAAAGGTTTGACATTGACCCGGACCATCTCAAGGCGCCTCTGGATGAGGAGGAGCGTTCCCGTATTGAGAACGAGGAGCATTATAGCCTGATTTTGGTGGATATCCCGGCAATTGAGGAGCGCAATGAGAAGGACTGGTATGTGACGATCCCCATGGGCATTATCATGACGGAGGATATGATTGTGACGGTTTGCCTGGAGGACACGCCGGTGCTGACTGCCTTTATGGATGGGCGGGTGAGGGATTTCCACACCTATATGAAAACCCGGTTTATCCTGCAGATTTTGTATAAAAATGCTTCGCTGTATCTGCAGTATCTTCGGATTATTGACAAGAAGAGCGAGGTGGTTGAGCGGGAACTGCACAAGTCCCAGAAGAACAGGGAACTGATCGAACTGCTGGAACTGGAGAAGAGTTTGGTCTATTTCACCACTTCCCTGCGTTCCAATGAGGTGGTTTTTGAGAAACTCCTGAAAAATGAGAAGATCAAAAAGTATCCGGAGGACACGGAACTTCTGGAGGATGTCATTATTGAGAATAAGCAGGCCATTGAGATGGCCAATATATACAGCGGGATCCTGAGTGGGACCATGGATGCATTTGCCTCGGTGATTTCCAATAATCTGAATATTGTGATGAAGTTTTTGGCCACGATTACCATCGTGATGTCCATCCCTACCATGGTGGCCAGCTTTTACGGCATGAATGTGAACCCGGCAGGGATGCCCTATGCCCAGAGCCTGTATGGGTTTTGGATTGTGCTGGGTTTTGCGGCGGTGCTGTCTTTGCTGGTGGCGCTGCTTTTCTCCAAGAAAGATTTGTTCTGAAAAACAGCCGGAATGGCTGTGAAGAAAGGATTGCAGATGAAGTTTTTTTATGATTTCGAACGGAAATATAACCGGTACGCGATTCCGAACCTGATGTATTATATTGTGATCCTGTATGCGGTGGGGCTGGCGGTTTATGTGGTGAACCCTGTGATGTACTGGAACATTTATTCCGGTTATCTCTGCCTGGACGGGAGGGCAATCCTCCATGGCCAGGTTTGGCGTCTGGTGACCTTTTTGATTTTCCCGCCATCCTTTGGCTCTTTTCGTTTTACCAGTGTGTTTTTCGGGATCATTGCCCTGTTTATGTACCACAGCCTGGGGCAGACCCTGGAGAATATCTGGGGTTCCTTCCGGTTTAACGTCTTTTTCTTTATGGGGATGCTGGCCCAGGCCCTGGCCTGCCTGCTGGGATATGTGATCTTCCGCCAGGACTGGATGCTTACCACGGGATTTTTAAATTCTTCGATTTTCCTTGCCTTTGCCATGTATTTTCCGGATGCACAGTTTCTGCTGTTTTTTGTCCTGCCGGTGAAGGCCAAGTGGCTGGCTGTGGCAGAGTGTGCGGTGTATCTGTACAGCTTTGTGTTCGGAGGCATGGCAGATCGCTGCGAACTGATAGTATCCCTGGCCAATGTGCTGGTGTTTTTTTTGATAACAAGGAATTATAAACGCTATGCCCCGAAGGAAATACACCGGAAGAATAAATTCAAAAAAGAATCTAAGATTCTTCCCAAGGGCAGCACCCGCCACCGCTGTGCGGTCTGCGGACGGACGGAACTGGACGGGGATGATCTGGAGTTCAGGTATTGTTCGAAATGCGAGGGAAGCTATGAGTACTGCCAGGACCATCTCTATACCCATAAGCATGTGGTAAAGGATAAGGAAGAGGGGCAGGGCTGATTTTGGATATAAAAGACACCGGCTCGGCGCCGGCAGGGGAAGGAGCCGGGGCCGGAGAAAATGGAGGACAGAAGGGGATTATGAAAAAAACAAAGATTATCTGTACCATGGGGCCAAACAGTGATGACCGGGAAGTGATGAAGGCGCTGATTTTAAACGGCATGGATGTTGCCCGCTTTAATTTTTCCCACGGCACCCATGAGGAACAGAAGGCAAGGCTGGATCTGCTCAAATCAGTCCGGGAGGAACTGGACATTCCGGTGGCGGCGCTTTTGGATACCAAGGGGCCGGAGATCCGCACCGGGCTTTTGGAGGGAGGAGGCAAGGTAACCCTGGTGGAAGGGCAGGAGTATATCCTGACGACCCGGGAGATTGAGGGGAATGATAAGATTGCCCATATCAATTACGACGGTTTGAATGAGGATGTGGAGCCGGGGAACCGGATCCTGATTGACGATGGCCTGATTGAACTTGAAGTCAGGAACGTGGAGGGTACAGACATTACCTGTACCGTGATCAACGGCGGTGAATTGGGGCAGCGCAAGGGCGTCAATGTGCCGAATGTGAAGATTAAGCTGCCGGCCCTGACGGACAAGGACAAGGAGGATATCCGGTTTGGTATTGAACAGGGATTTGATTTTATAGCGGCATCCTTTGTGCGGACGCCGGAGGCCGTACTGGAGATCAAGGAGATCCTGGCTGAGGCGGGGTCTTCCATGCAGGTGATCTCCAAGATTGAGAATGCGGAAGGACTGGAAAACTTAGACGGGATTATTGCTGCCAGTGACGGGATCATGGTGGCCCGGGGAGATTTGGGCGTGGAGATCCCGGCAGAGCGGGTACCCCACATCCAGAAGAAGATTATCCATAAATGCAATATGGCATGCAAGACCGTGATCACAGCCACGCAGATGCTGGATTCCATGATCCGTAATCCCCGCCCCACCCGGGCAGAGGTGACGGATGTGGCCAATGCAGTCTATGACGGCACGGATGTGGTGATGCTGTCCGGGGAGACGGCTGCCGGGAAATATCCGGTGGAAGCCCTCAAAATGATGGTACAGATCTGTGAGGCCTCTGAAAAATATCTGGACATGGCGGCTTACCGCCAGAGGAAGGGGTCGGTGGAAGATAAGGCGAATATTTCCAATGCGGTGTGTTATTCCACGGTTTCCACGGCTTATGACCTGGATGCCAAGGTGATCATTGCACCAAGCATTACGGGGTACACCACCCGCCAGCTGTCCAAGTGGAGGCCGAATGTCCAGGTGATTGGCCTGTCACCCAGTGCAGCGGCAGTGCGCCAGATGCAGATTTACTGGGGGGTAAAGCCCTATCAGGCAAAGCGGGCCGAGTCCACGGACGTGCTGATTGAGTCTTCTTTGGATCTTCTGAAGGAGAAGGGTGTGATTGAGGACGGTGACGTGGTGGTGGTGACGGCCGGTGTGGTAAACCGGATCAGCAGGAACCGGCCGGCGACCCATACGAATATTATGCGGGTCATTGAGGTGGATTAAAAAGACGGACAGAGGAGAATGATTGACGTGGATAAAAAACCGTTTGTGACAAAGGAGCAGCTGGAGGAGATCGTAAAGCAGTATCCAACACCCTTCCATCTGTATGATGAGAGAGGGATCCGGGAAAACGCCAGGAGGCTCAGGGAAGCATTTTCGTGGAATAAGGGGTTTAAGGAGTATTTTGCGGTGAAGGCGACCCCAAATCCATACATCCTGCAGATTCTAAAAGAGTGCGGATGCGGCACGGACTGTTCATCAGCCACAGAACTGATGCTGTCAGACGGAGTGGGTTTTTCCGGGCGGGAGATTATGTTTTCCTCCAACAACACACCGGCGGGAGAGTTTAAGCTGGCCGACAGCCTGGGAGCCATCATCAACCTGGATGATATCACCCACATTGAGAGTGTGGAGCGGGAATTGGGCGGGATCCCGGAAGTCATCAGCTGCCGGTATAATCCGGGCGGCCTGTTTGCCATCAGCAATGAGATTATGGACAATCCGGGGGATGCCAAGTATGGCATGACCACAGAACAGCTTTTCCAGGCTTTCCGTATCCTGCAGGAGAAGGGAGCAAAGGAATTTGGGATCCATGCCTTTCTTGCCAGCAATACAGTGACCAATGACTACTATCCTGTCCTGGCAAAAATCCTTTTTGAGGTGGCAGTGAGGCTCAGGGAGGAGACGGGGATCCCCGTCAGCTTTATCAACCTGTCCGGAGGGATTGGAATTGCCTACCGCCCGGATCAGGAGCCGAATGATATTGCCGCCATCGGTGAAGGGGTGAAGAAAGCCTATGAGGAAGTTCTGGTCCCTGCCGGGATGGGGGATGTGGCCATCTATACGGAACTGGGGCGCTTTATGCTGGGGCCTTATGGATGCCTGGTCTCCACCGCCATCCATGAGAAGCACACCTATAAGGAATATATCGGCCTGGATGCCTGTGCAGTGGATCTGATGCGCCCTGCCATGTATGGGGCCTACCACCATATTACGGTTATGGGGAAGGAGGATGCCCCCTGGGACCGGAAGTATGATGTGACGGGATCCCTCTGCGAGAACAATGATAAGTTTGCAGTGGACCGGATGCTGCCGGAGATCAGGATTGGCGATCTTCTGGTAATCCATGACACAGGAGCCCATGGGTTTGCCATGGGATACAATTATAATGGGAAGCTTAAGTCCGCAGAACTTCTGCTGAAGGAGGATGGGACAGTACAGCTGATCCGCAGGGCTGAGACCCCCAGGGATTATTTTGCCACCCTGGACGGATGCGGAATGATGGAGAAATACCTATAAATCTACTGTAAGCAAAAAATCCTGCTGCCGCAGGATTTTTTGCTGTTTTTGCCGTTATACATTAAACCTAAACAAGACCACGTCCCCATCTTTAACCACATAATCCTTGCCTTCCAGCCGCACCAGCCCCTTTTCTTTGGCCTTGGCATAGCTTTTGCAGTTCAAAAGATCCTGATAGTTCACAACCTCGGCGCGGATGAAGCCCCGCTCAAAGTCAGAGTGGATCTTGCCGGCGGCCTGGGGGGCTTTGGTCCCCACCTTGATCGTCCAGGCCCGGGTTTCATCCTCCCCGGAGGTCAAAAAGCTGATAAGGCCTAAAAGCTTATAGCTGGCAGCGATCAGCTTGTCCAGCCCGGACTCCGAGAGCCCAAGGGCTTCTAAGTATTCCTGCTTCTCATCCTCCTCCAATTCAGCAATCTCCTGTTCAATCTGGGCGCTGATGACAAAGACGCCGGAACCGGTCTGGGCAGCCGTTTGCCGGACAGACGCCACATAAGGGTTGCCGGCTCCGTCGTCAGCCAGGTCCTCCTCACTGACATTGGCGGCAAAGATGACTGGCTTGCAGGTTAGGAGATTCAGGGAACGGACAAAAGCCATTTGGTCCTCGTCCTCGCTTTCATAGGAGCAAGCCGGCTTTCCTTCCTCCAGGATAGCCTGCAGTTCTTTTAAGACGGACAATTCCTTTGCCAGGGATTTGTCATTGTTGGCGGAGCGGGCGGTCTTGGCGATCCGGCGTTCCAGGATCTCCAGGTCGGAAAAAATCAACTCCAGGTTGATGGTGTCGATATCCCGTGCAGGGTCCACACTGCCCTCCACATGGATCACATTCGGATCTTCAAAGCAACGGACCACATGGACGACGGCATCCACCTCCCGGATATTGGCGAGGAACTGGTTGCCTAAGCCTTCCCCTTTGGAAGCCCCCTTTACCAGTCCGGCGATGTCCACGAATTCAATGACAGCGGGAGTTACTTTTTTTGAGTGGCAGAGTTCCCCCAGAAGCCGGATCCTCTTATCAGGCACGGCCACCACGCCTATATTGGGATCAATGGTGCAGAATGGATAGTTGGCAGATTCCGCCCCTGCCTTGGTCAGTGAGTTGAAAAGGGTGCTTTTCCCTACATTGGGAAGCCCGACGATTCCTAATTTCATATTTTTTTCCTTCCTTAACTGGTCTTTTTCTTAATGCATTTTAGTCTTGTTAAAATTAACTTGATTTTCAGGACAATTAATTGTAGCATAGAATCAGGGCAAAGAAAACCCTAAAAGCCTTTAAATGTAGGGAAAACAGGCAAAATCCGGCAAGGCAGCAGGGCGGTTGTCGAATGGTGGCAGAGGATGTTGAAAACTGTCGTCCGATAATGTTTGATTTTCGTGTATTTTGGCGGTAAAATAGAGAAAACATCGAAAGGAGACAAGGAGAATGAACGGTGCAGATATCAGCTTCGTGTATCTGGGGATTGCGATACAGAACCTGAGAAATGACCTTTACATTTTCGGATTCCGTATTGCGTATTACGGAATCATTATTGGCCTAGGCATGCTGGCTGGTATTTGGATAGCTCAGTCAGATGCGAAAAGGAGGGGGCAGGATCCGGAGGTGTATCTGGATTTTGCGCTTTACGGCATTATTTTTGCGATTATAGGCGCCAGGATTTATTATGTTATCTTCCAGTGGGACAATTATAAGGGGGATCTGTTGCAGATTTTCAATCTGCGGGCTGGAGGGCTGGCAATTTATGGGGGAGTGATTGGCGCAATACTGACTTTGGTTATATTCACACGAATTCGGAAAATTTCATTTTTTTCTATGGCAGATAGCGGAGTTTTGGGGCTGGTAACGGGTCAGATCATCGGCAGATGGGGGAATTTCTTCAACTGTGAGGCATTTGGCGGATACACGGACAGCCTCTTTGCTATGCGTATAAAATTATCACTGGTCAGTGATGGGATGCTTACACCAGATGTGTTGAGTCAGCGGATTGTGGAAAATGGAGTGGAATACATCCAGGTGCATCCCACCTTTCTGTATGAGTCACTTTGGAATCTTGGGCTTTTGGGGTTTCTGCTTTGGTACCGTTACCGAAAAAGGTTTGACGGGGAGATGCTATGGATTTACCTGCTAGGTTACGGGGTGGGAAGGTTTTGGATTGAAGGATTGCGAACGGATCAGTTGATCCTGTTCCATACAGGGATTCCGGTATCACAGGCATTGTCACTGATGTTGGCGCTGGCGGCGGCTGCAGTTTTATTCCTGGGGCCCCGGCTGGCAGGACAGAAACCAAAAGGAGAATTATAACATGAAGGTTGCTAAGGAAGAACTGGTGAAGGACATTGAGAGAGCGAGGGAACGTCTGGACAGCAGTATTGAGAAGAAAGAGGATTATGAAGCCATTTATCAGAATAGTCTGACGTTGGATCAATTAATTGAACAATATATTGCGTCCGGGTTCTGAATTTAAAGTATATATTGCGGCAGCTGACAAAAAGGTCAGCTGCCTTTTTTTGAAAAACTCCTTGATATTTTCCTGTATTTGTACTAGAATAAAGCTACGAGTGGTGGAAAGTGGTTTAAAGTGGTGGGAAATGGTGACAAGGTGGTTTGACAGGGCAGTAGGTGGTTTATATGTTCATGGGCGAATATAATCACACAGTGGATGCGAAGGGACGGCTGATCGTTCCTTCCAAATTCAGGGAGCAGCTTGGAGAGGAATTCGTGGTTACGAAGGGCCTTGACGGCTGTCTGTTTGTCTATGAAAATACCGAGTGGAAAGCCCTGGAAGAAAAACTGCACGCCCTGCCTCTTACGAATGCCAATGCCAGGAAGTTTTCCCGATTTTTTCTGGCAGGGGCCACTACCTGTGAAGTGGACAAGCAGGGAAGAATCCTGCTGCCGGCAGTGCTGCGGGAGTTTGCCGGGATTGACAAGGATGCTGTCTTGGTAGGCGTGGGAAGCAGGATTGAAATTTGGAGCAAGGATGCCTGGAACCAGTCCAACAGCTATGATGACATGGAAGAAATCGCAGAAAATATGGAAGGTCTTGGTATATGACAGTAGAAAATGTCCGGCGTGGCCCGGATGGGGCAGAGGAGCCCGGCTTTGGGCATAAGCCGGTATTGCTGAAGGAAACCATTGGCAGCCTGAATATCCGTCCCGATGGGATTTATGTGGATGGGACCCTGGGCGGGGGCGGGCATGCCTATGAGGTGCTGAGGCAACTGGACGAAGGGCGCCTGATTGGGATAGACCAGGATGCAGATGCAATAAAGGCGGCAACAAAACGCCTGGAAGAGTTTGGGAGCAGGGTCACGATTGTCCGGAGCAACTATGAATCCATCGCCGGTGTGCTTGACCGGCTGGGGATAGGGAAGGTGGACGGGATCTACCTGGATCTTGGCGTGTCCTCCTATCAGCTGGATACGGCACAGCGTGGTTTTACTTACCGGGAAGAGGATGCGCCGTTAGACATGCGCATGGATCAGCGGGGAGAACGGACCGCGGCAGACCTGTTAAATACCTACGGGGAGGAAGAACTGAGCCGGATCCTTTGGGAGTACGGGGAAGAACGCTTTTCCCGCCGGATTGCGGCGAATATTGTAAAAGCCAGGCAGAAAAAACCGATTGAGACAGCCGGGGAACTGGTTCGCATCATCCGGGCATCCATCCCCATGAAGATGCAGGCCTCAGGAGGCCATCCTGCAAAAAGGACGTTCCAGGCCCTGCGCATTGAACTGAACCAGGAACTTGCGGTGCTGGAACGTTCGATAGATGTGATGATCGGCTGCCTAAAACCAAAGGGGAGGCTGAGCATCATTACATTTCACTCCCTGGAGGACCGGATCGTCAAGAACCGTTTCCGGGAGAATGAGAACCCTTGCCAGTGCCCTCCGGGATTTCCGGTATGTGTTTGCGGCAAGGTCAGCAGGGGACGGGTGGTAACGCGGAAGCCTGTTTTGCCGTCCCCGGAGGAGACAGAAGAAAACAAACGGGCAAAAAGCGCGAAACTCCGCGTGTTTGAACGTATAGGCGAATAATACCCAACAGTGGGATAATGGCCCGGCAGCGGGCAGGAAGGACGGTCAGGAAGAAAAGAAAGTTAAGCTTGAGGGAAGGGAGGAATCAGAATGGCTGCAAAAAGAGGCACATCGGTACGCCATGAATACATCTACGGGAATACAGCAAGAGTGATTGAACCGGCAAAAAGGGAAAAGGGATACCAGCAGCGCCCGGCTCGCCGCAGGGTGGCAAATGATACGGTTAGGAGAAATCAGGAGAAAGCCCTCCACATGAATCTCCCCTACGTGGTTTTGCTGACTTTGGCAGCGTTCTGTGTGTTGGTGATCTGCGTGAATTATCTGCAGATCCAGTCCACGATGACCACCCGTCTTTCACATATTGAGGAACTGGAAAAGCAGGTGGAACAGCTGAAGGCAGAGAATGATGCGACAGAGACCAGGATTAATACCTGCATTGACCTGGATTATATTTATAAGGTTGCGACCGAAGAATTAGGGATGGTGTATGCCAACCGGGATCAAGTGCTTTTGTATGACAAGACGGAAAGTGAGTATGTAAGACAATATGAGGACATCCCAACACAATAATCCAGGTGGGAAAGCCGGGAAGGTGCGTACTTTTACCAGAGGCATGCAAAAAAAGCTGGCGATTGCGGTCATCGTAATTACGCTGGCTTTGTTTGCATTAATCTATGTACTTTACAGTATTATCCAGGAAAACCGTGACAGCTACAACCAGATTGTGCTGTCCCAGCAGGACTATGAGAGCCGTCCGATACCGTACCGCAGGGGGGATATCGTGGATCGGAATGGCACATACCTGGCAACCACCCAAAAGGTGTATAATCTGATCCTGGATCCGATGCAGATCATGTCTGATGAGGAGAACTATCTTGAGCCTTCTGTGGCTGCTGTTTGTAATGTGTTCGGTTATGATGCGGGGACAATCCGTACCGTGATCCGGGAGAATGCAACGAAGCGTTATATCCGCTATGACCGCCAGCTGTCCAATGAACAGAAGAATGCTTTCGAGGAACTAAAGAAGGAGACCAATGAGAAGAATGCCGCAAACAATGTAAAATCCAGGGTTCGCGGCGTGTGGTTTGAGGAGGAATATAAACGGATATATCCGTATAATTCCCTGGGGGGCAGTGTGATCGGCTTTGTCAATGGTGACGGCATGGAGGGGGCGATTGGGATTGAACGTTCCTACAATGATTCACTGACAGGGGTGAACGGGCGGGAGTATGGATACTTAAACGATGATTCCAACCTGGAACGGGTGATAAAATCCGCAACAAACGGTGATACCGTAGTTTCCACCATTGACTTAAAAATTCAGGATGTGGTGGAGAAGAATATCCGGCAATGGCAGGAGGAGACCGGTTCAAAACACATTGGGGTGGTGGTAATGGATCCCAATACCGGTGAGGTTCTTGCCATGGCCAGCGAGAGGAGTTTTGACCTGAATAACCCAAGGGATCTCCAGGGGCTATATACAGATGAGGAGATCTGGGAATTCGGCCTGGCAGAGGCGAGGGATACCTATAACCGAAAACATAAGGAAGAGGATCCGATTACGATAGAGCGGGTAACAGAATATTTTTCAGATGAGGAGATCAATTCCTATGGGAAACAGGTGGCCTGGAACCAGCTGTGGCGGAACTACTGTATCAGCGACACTTATGAACCAGGTTCCCCCCAAAAGATATTTACCATAGCGGCAGCGATGGAAGAAGGGATTATTGATGGATCGGAGTCATTCTTCTGCGACGGTTACCAGGAGGTGGGCGGCTGGGAGATTGCCTGCGTGAAAACCAGCGGCCATGGGAACCTGACTGTGGCAGAGTCCCTGATGCAGTCCTGCAATGACTGCATGATGCAGATTGCCGCCATGACAGGGAAGGGGAGGTTTGTCAAATATCAGAGGATGTTTGGTTTTGGTTCCCGCACGGGGATTGACCTGCCGGGAGAGGCAGATACCAAGACCCTGGTATATGATGAAAACAGCATGAATGCCTCCTCCCTGGCCACGAATTCTTTTGGCCAGAACTATAACTGCACGATGATCCAGATGGCGGCGGCCTATTGCTCGGTAATCAACGGCGGTTCCTACTATGAACCCCATGTGGTGCGCCAGATCCTCAATGAGCAGGGGGCTGTCGTAAAGAGGATAGAGCCAAAGCTGGTGAGGGAGACTGTGTCCGAAAATACGGCTCGTTTTATCCGGGAGGCTTTATTCCGCACCGTGTCGGAGGGAACCGGAAAGGCGGCTGCAGTGGAAGGCTATGAGATAGCAGGAAAGACGGGGACAGGGGAAAAGTATCCGCGAAAAAATGGAAAGTATCTGGTATCCTTTTGCGGCTATGCCCCGGCAAACGATCCCCAGCTGTTAGTATATGTTACGATTGATGAGCCGAATGTGGAGGAGCAGGCCCATAGTTCCTATGCAAGCGGGGTGTTCCAAAAGATTATGACGGAAATCCTTCCCTACAAAAACATTTTCCCGGTGACGGATCCGGAGGATGAGCCAGGGACCCAGGACCATGCCCTGCCGGAACGGGAAGGGATTACGGACAATACCCAGTCTGAACTGACGCCGGAAACAAAGGTTTACGAAACGGATGAATATGTGGAGCCCACAGAGGAAGACCGGGGGGTTCCGGCACAGCTTCCGGAGGGCGTGGGAACTCTGGAGGAGGAGCCGGAGAGCAGCAGTGAGGAAAGCCAGGAACAGGAGGAAGAAAGCGGGGGGCAAACACCGGAGTCTTCGGGAAGCGCCTGAACAAGTGATAAGGAAAACAAAAACGGGGGAGTTGGAAATACTTGCCCGTTTTCGTTTGCATTATGGAAGGATTCCGGTTCATAAATGGCAGAGGACTTCATATATTGTAATAATGAGCAGGATTGGAGGGGATTATGGGTTCCAATCGGACTCAGCACCGCAGAAAAATGGCCTTGCTGTGTTTCCTGGCAGCAATTGCCATGGTCGGGCTGATGGTACGCCTGGGATATCTGATGTTATGCCGTTCGGAACATTATAGCCGGATGGCAGAGGATCTGCATGAAAGGGAACGTACCATTAAAGCGGCCAGAGGCAGGATCCTTGATGCAAACGGGGTGGTGATAGCCACAAACCGGACAGTATGTACCATTTCTGTGATCTACAACCAGGTGAAGGACCGGGAGGGCGTGATCAGGGTTTTGTGCCGGGAACTGGGCCTTGAGGAGGAGGGGGTCAGGAAAAAGGTGGAAAAACGGAGTTCACGGGAAATCATCCGTACAAATGTAGACAAAGAGGTGGGTGACCGGATCCGGGATTATCATCTGCCCGGGGTGAAGGTGGATGAGGATTATAAACGGTATTATCCCTTTGATTCACTGGCATCGAAGGTACTGGGATTTACAGGCGGGGATAACCAGGGGATCATAGGGCTGGAGGTTGCCTATGAGGATTACCTGAAAGGGCTCAACGGTAAAATTCTGACCACCACGGATGCCGCCGGGGTAGAGGTGGAGAACACGTTCGAAGACAGGATAGAGCCGGTGGCAGGAAGTGATTTATATATCAGCCTGGATGTGAATATCCAGCAATATGCGGAGCAGGCTGCATATGAAACCATGGAAAAGAAGGGGGCAAAGAGGGTATCCGTCATTGTGATGAACCCTCAGAACGGTGAAATCCTGGCTATGGTGAATGTCCCGGAGTTCAATTTAAACGAGCCCTTTACACTGAATGGAGAGCCCCCTGCCCAATTGACGGCAGAAGGCAGGCAGGAACTTTTAAACCAGATGTGGAGGAACCCGGCCATCAATGACACCTATGAGCCAGGTTCGACCTTTAAGATCATCACGGCTGCCGCCGGGCTGGAGGCGGGGGTGGTATCTTTGGAAGACCAGTTTTCCTGTCCGGGTTTCAGGATTGTGGAAGACCGGAAGATACGCTGCCATAAGGTAGGGGGGCATGGCGGGGAGACTTTCCTGCAGGGAGCCATGAATTCCTGTAATCCGGTGTTCATTGATGTGGGGCAGCGCCTGGGGATCGAGCAGTATTACCACTATTTTGAACAGTTTGGCCTGAAAGAGAAGACAGGGATTGACCTGCCGGGGGAGGCGGGAACCATCATGCATAAGAAGGAGAATATGGGGCTGGTGGAACTTGCCACAGTGTCGTTTGGGCAGTCATTCCAGATTACCCCGGTTCAGCTGATCACCACGGCTGCATCGATTGTAAACGGAGGAAACCGAGTGACCCCTCATCTGGCAGTGAAGGCTGTCAGCGGGGACGGGACGAAGGTACACCGTTTCAGCTACCCGGTAAAGGAGGGGATCGTATCTGAGGAGACCAGCGCTTCCATGCGTTATATCCTGGAGCAGGTGGTAGCGGAGGGAAGCGGGAAGAAGGCGGCCCTTGAAGGGTTTCGGATAGGCGGGAAGACAGCTACCTCAGAGAAACTTCCCCGGAGTTTGAAAAAATATATATCTTCTTTTATTGGTTTTGCCCCGGCGGATAATCCACAGGTTATTGCCCTTATCACTATCGATGAACCACAGGGCATCTATTACGGAGGGACGATTGCTGCCCCGGTGGTTGCGGATATTTTTAAAAATATTTTGCCTTATCTGGGAATAGAGGAAGAATCTGCTTTAAGGGAAACCAATCAGTAGTTGATTATTCCTTGAAAAAGACGTATACTATTGGATGTAAAAAACAAAGGATACATAATATATAGGGGTGCAGAATGATTAATGAGACCATACTAGCGATTATTATTGCGTTTGCCATCAGTGCAATACTTTGCCCGGTTGTGATACCGTTCCTCCATAAGCTGAAGTTTGGACAGCAGGTTCGCAGTGACGGGCCGCAGGCGCATTTAAAAAAGCAGGGGACGCCAACCATGGGCGGCTTGGTGATTTTGACCAGCATCATCATCACTTCACTGTTTTACATCCATGATTACCCAAAGATCATACCGATCCTGTTTGTGACAGTGGGATTTGGCATTATTGGTTTCCTGGACGATTATATTAAGATTGTGATGAAACGGTCCGAAGGGCTTAACCCGAAGCAGAAGCTGGCCGGGCAGATCATCATTACAGGGGTATTTGTATATTATCTGATGAATTCCGGCGAGGTGGGGATCACGGAACTGATTCCCTTTACCGGAGGCTTTGGCAGGGGGTATTATATTGACCTGGGTATTTTTTTCATTCCTTTTGTGTTCTGTGTGGTGTTGGGGACGGATAACGGGGTGAATTTTACGGATGGGCTGGATGGGCTTTGCACCAGCGTGACGATTCTGGTTGCCACCTTCCTGACGATTGTGGCATTGGGGGAGGACAGCGGAATCAGCCCGATTACCGGCGCCGTGGTGGGAAGCCTCCTGGGCTTTTTGCTGTTCAATGTGTACCCGGCAAGGGTGTTTATGGGGGATACCGGTTCCCTTGCCCTGGGCGGTTTTGTTGCCTCCAGTGCGTTGATGATGCAGATGCCGTTTTTTATCCCTGTTGTGGGTCTTATTTATCTGGTGGAAGTATTATCCGTAATGATACAGGTGAGTTATTTTAAGGCTACGAAAGGGAAGCGGATTTTTAAGATGGCGCCGATCCACCATCACTTTGAACTTTGCGGATGGTCGGAGACCCGGGTGGTGGCGGTGTTTTCTATTACGACGGCAATTTTGTGTCTGGTGGCATATCTGGGCCTGTAGGCCAGGCGCCGGGGCAGGACGGCGGCCTGCCGGAATGCTTCCGTGGACGAAGGTACACCGCTTGAAGGTTTAGGAGGATAAAAATATGAGTGATCAAAAGGTACTGGTAGCCGGAGCCGGTAAAAGTGGGATTGCAGCGGCAAAGCTTCTGCTGGCCTTGGGAGGAGAGGTGGTTCTTTATGACGGCAATGACCGGATCGACCCCAATAAACTAAAGGCCAGGTTTGATGAAAATGCAAAGATTACTGTTTTGCTTGGGGAACTGCCCCGGACAGGGCTGGTAGGCGTGGAACTGGCGATCATCAGCCCCGGGATCGCGCTGGATGCCCCCTTTGTGTCAGTACTGGATGAGGCAAAGATCCCGATCTGGGGGGAGGTGCAGCTGGCATACCATGTGGCTAAGGGAAAGCTGATTGCTATCACAGGAACCAATGGAAAGACTACCACAACCGCTTTGACAGGGGAAATCATTAAGGCCTGGTTTGAGGAGGTTTTTGTGGTGGGGAATATCGGGATTCCCTGTACGCAGACGGCCCTGGAGACGACGGAACGCTCGGTGACGGTGGCAGAGGTTTCCAGCTTCCAGCTGGAGACGATCATGGATTACCGTCCGGATATCAGCGCTATCTTAAACATTACCCCGGATCATTTAAACCGCCATGGGACGATGGAGAATTATATAGAAATTAAGGAACGGGTTACGGTGAACCAGACAGAGAAGGACTGTGTGGTATTGAATTATGATGATCCGGTGCTGCGGGAGTTTGGGGAGGACAGAGGGCTAAAACCAAAGGTGTCCTTCTTTAGCAGCCGCCATCCGCTGGAGGAAGGGCTGTATCTGGATAATAAGCAGATTGTCTATGCCCATGGCGGGAGCAGGGAGCCGGTGTTGGATGTCCGTGACATGCAGCTTCTGGGGCGGCACAATTATGAGAATGCCATGGCCGCCATGGCGATTGCCCTGCGCATGGGAGTGCCTATGGAGGTAATCTGCCGGGTAGTGAAAAGCTTTAAGGCAGTGGAACACAGGATTGAGTTTGTGCTGGAACGTGCCGGGGTGAAATATTACAACGATTCCAAGGGGACGAACCCGGATGCAGCGATCCAGGCGATCCGGGCTATGCCGGGGCCCACGGTGCTGATTGCCGGCGGCTATGACAAGCAGAGCGAGTATGATACATGGATTGAAGAGTTTGCCGGCAAGGTTAAGTATTTGGTCTTGATCGGGCAGACCCGGGATAAGATTGCAGAGTGTGCCCGTGCCCATGGATTTAATGAGATCATGTATGCCGAGGATATGGAGGAGGCGGTGCATGTCTGTGCCGCTTATGCGGATGCGGGGGACAATGTGCTGCTCTCCCCGGCCTGTGCCAGCTGGGGGATGTTTGACAATTACGAGCAGCGGGGAAGAATCTTTAAGGAATGTGTGAGAGGGCTATAAAAAGCAGCACAATTACCGGGAACCGGAGAGGAGGGGAGGCAGCTGGCGAAGAAAAACAAACCCAGGCGGTTTTACGACTATAGCCTGCTGTTCTGTGTGATATTTTTAATGGCATTCGGATTGCTGATGATCTACAGTGCCAGTTCTTATACAGCACAGCTGCAGCATGGGGATGCTTCCTATTATATGATGAGGCAGCTAAAGATCGCCATGGCGGGACTGATGATTGCCATTGTGATTTCCAAGATGGATTATCACTGGTATGCCAGGTTTGCACTGCCGGCATATATCCTTTCGTACATATTGATGATTGCAGTGAAGCTGGTAGGAAGCGATTCCCATGGCAGCCGGCGGTGGCTGAATGTGGGAGGGATCACCTTCCAGCCTACAGAGTTTGTCAAGATTGTATTGATCGTACTTCTTTCCGTGGTGATCACCCAGATGGGAAGGAAGATCAATTCACTTCGGGCAGTGGGGATGGTGGCGGTTCTGACTCTTCCCATTGCCGGGCTGGTAGCGGCCAATAATTTAAGTTCCGGTATTATTATCGTGGGGATTGCCTTTTTTATGCTGTTTGTAGCCTGCGAAAAGAAATGGCCGTTTTTCCTGTGCGGCGTGGCCGGCGGGCTGGTGGTGGCAACGGCAGGGCCGCTGGCAAATTTTCTGGAGAAGATCAAGCTGTTAAAACCCTATCAGCTGGAACGGATCCATGTATGGCTGGATCCGGAGGCTTACCCTATGGATGGGGGATTCCAGGTTCTCCAGGGATTGTATGCCATTGGTTCCGGCGGATTGGTTGGGAAGGGCCTGGGAGAGAGCATCCAGAAAATGGGGTTTGTGCCGGAGGCCCAAAATGATTATATTTTTGCTATCATCTGTGAAGAACTGGGGCTTTTTGGGGCAGTTTCCGTGATTTTGATTTTTTTATTCCTTATTTACCGGTTTATGCTGATTGCTTCCAATGCGCCGGATCTGTTTGGGGCTCTTTTGGTGGTGGGGGTCATGGGCCATATTGCGATTCAGGTGATATTGAATATTGCAGTGGTTACCAACACCATACCAAACACCGGCATTACTTTGCCCTTTATCAGTTACGGCGGAACGTCGGTCATGTTTTTGATGATAGAGATGGGCATGGTGCTCAGCGTTTCCAACCAGATAAAGCTGGAAAAATGAACTTGTTAAAGCAGTCACAATTCCTGCAGGTTTACATAGGATAGAATATAGACAAATACCATAGGAGGTACCGTATTGTCTGTCATTCAAGTCCAGGGCTTGCAGAGCCTGCACGGTGAGATCCGGATACAAGGTTCTAAAAATGCAGTTCTCCCGCTGATGGCAGCGGCATTGCTCCATAACGGAACAATCGTAATCACGAATGTCCCCAGGATACAGGATGTTTTCTGTATGTTGGGGATATTGGAATCTTTGGGGTGTTATTGTCGGCTGGAGGGTCATGCCCTGGTGATAGACACCCGGAACCTCTCTTCCTCCCAGGTTCCCGACATAGAGGGGAAACAGATGCGTTCCTCGGTCATGCTTCTGGGATCTTTGCTGGGAAGGCTTCATGAGGTGGAAACCTGTTATCCCGGGGGATGTTCCATCGGCAGGCGCCCCATTGATTTGCATCTGTCGGCCCTGGGGCAGATGGGGGCGGACATCCGGCCCGAGGGGGAACGGATCCGGGTATCGGCAGGACAGCTGCAGGGGGCGGATATCCACCTTTCCTTTCCCAGTGTAGGCGCTACGGAAAATATCCTGATGGCAGCGGCGGCAGCCTCCGGCACCACCCGGGTTTATGGGGCGGCAAGGGAACCGGAGATTGAGGTTTTGTGCCGTTTTTTAGAGGCGATGGGGACAGATATTGAGGGGATCGGCAGCAGCCTTTTGGTGGTACACGGGAAAAGGCCGTTAAGGGATGTGGAATTTGCTGTGCCGGGGGACCGGATAGTGGCCGGCACTTATCTGGGGGCCCTTATGGCAGCCGGGGGGGACATTGCCCTTTCCGGCGTTCCGCTGGAACATATGGGAGGAACCCTTGCTGCGGCAAGGAAGATGGGATGTGAGGTGGAGGGCCATGGGGAGAGGATACGTGCCCGCATGAAGGGGCATCCGTTGCCGGTGGCCCTCTGCACGGGCCCTTACCCGGAATTCCCCACGGATCTGCAGTCCGTGATGCTGGCAGTGGCGTCTGTGGCCAAAGGGGTATCGCGGATCCGGGAAAATGTGTTTGAGGGAAGGTTCGCCACTGCGGAGGAACTGCGGAAAATGGGGGCGGATATTTCAATAGAAGAGGGAACCGCCTTGGTGACAGGGGGAAAGCCCCTGGCCGGCAGTGAGGTTTGGGCCAGGGATTTGCGGGGAGGCGCTGCCCTGGTGGTGGCAGGCCTGGCGGCTGAAGGGGAGAGCCATATCCATGGCTGCTCTTACATCAGCCGTGGATATGAGGACATCAGCCGGGATTTGGCGGCGTTGGGGGCAGAAATCTCTGTAAAAGAGGGTTAAAAATGCAAAAGGTACAAAATAAGAAGAGAAGATTGGCATTGACGGCCGCCGTGGCAATGGCGGTAATGATATTTTTAGCATTATTCGTCAGCATTTCAGAGGTGGTTGTAACGGGGAATGGGAAATATACGGAGGAGGAGATTGTCAATATCCTGTTTCCGGACCGGATGAGCAAAAATTCCCTGCTTTGTTTTTTAAAAAACCATTTCCAGGAACATGTCCAGATCCCCTTTGTGGAGGATTATGAAGTTATTTTTCACGGGCCTGGTCGGGTGGAAATCATTATTTATGAGAAAAGCGTGGTAGGATATGTCTCCTATATGAACAGTTACATGTACTTTGATAAGGACGGGATTATAGTGGAGAGCGCCAATGAGGCCCTGTTGGGGGTTCCGCTTGTGACAGGGCTCAAATTCGGGCAGATTATCCTTTATCAGAAACTGCCCCTGGAGAAAGAGGAAATATTCCCGGAGATTTTGGCACTCACCCAAATCCTGACTATGAATGAGATGCAGGTAGACCGGATTGAGTTTGGCCCATATGATGAAATTACATTATACATGGGGGATCTGGAAGTCCTTTTGGGGAGCGGAGGGAACTTGAATGACAAGATTTCGGAATTGAATTCTATGCTTCCCCAGCTGGAAGGGCATGGGGGGATCCTGCATCTTGAGGAGTATGATGATGCAAATATCCGGGCCGGTTACACTCTGGAACCAAAATCAAAGGGAACGGACTGATTTGATTTTGGGAAAGTACAAAAACTTGCAAAGTTTTTGCAAAATAACAGTTGATATTTTTTAGAAAATCACATATAGTATTAGATAGACCAGATTAAGAACACATATGAAGCTGATGTGCGGGGAAGGATCTGAGAGGGTTGAAGGAGGAAGAAAGTCTTGTTAGAGATTAAGATAAATGACACGGAGAATTCGGCAAGGATCGTAGTGATTGGGGTTGGTGGCGCAGGGAATAATGCGGTGAACCGCATGATTGAAGAGAATATTGCCGGTGTGGAGTTCATAGGGATAAATACCGATAAGCAGGCGCTGCAGTTTTGCAAGGCGCCTACCGCTATGCAGATCGGTGAGAAACTGACAAAGGGCCTGGGGGCAGGGGCTAAGCCTGAGGTTGGCCAGAAGGCTGCTGAGGAGAATTCTGAGGAACTGGCTCAGGTGATGAAGGGGGCGGACATGGTGTTTGTCACCTGTGGCATGGGGGGCGGTACCGGTACCGGCGCTGCACCGGTGATTGCCCGTCTGGCAAAGGATATGGGGATCCTGACGGTGGGGGTGGTAACCAAACCTTTCCGGTTTGAGGCGAAGACCCGTATGACCAACGCCTTAAGCGGCATTGAGAGGCTGAAGGAAAGCGTGGATACCCTGATTGTGATTCCGAATGATAAGCTGTTAGAGATTGTTGACCGAAGAACTACCATGCCGGATGCCCTTAAGAAAGCAGATGAGGTGCTCCAGCAGGCAGTCCAGGGGATTACGGACCTGATCAATGTGCCAGGACTCATCAACCTGGATTTTGCCGATGTCCAGACTGTGATGACGGACAAGGGGATTGCCCATATCGGCATTGGACATGCCAAGGGTGATGAGAAAGCTTTGGAAGCCGTGAAGCAGGCTGTGGCCAGCCCCCTGTTGGAGACGACGATTGAGGGAGCTACCCATGTGATTATCAATATTTCCGGGGATATCAGCCTGATTGAAGCGAATGAGGCGGCCAGCTATGTACAGGATCTGGCCGGTGACGATGCGAATATTATTTTTGGCGCCATGTATGATGAGAATGCCCAGGATGAGGCAAGCATTACGGTCATTGCCACGGGACTGGACGGCCATGCAGGCGGTGCTTCTGTGGACAAGGCCATGTCTGGGTTTAATAACTTCAAGCCTAAGATGCCAAGCGGGATGAATTTTGCCGGCCAGGGTGCGAACCAGGCGGCAGCGGCGGCAGAAGCCAGCGCAACCTCCAGGCAGAATCCGCAGCAGCCGGGCCAGAGGGCTGCGCAGCCGGCCCCCGGTTCCCAGCAGGGCACGGCTGGACAGGCATACCGTCCCATGAACCGTGATGTCCAGATCAACATTCCGGATTTTCTGAAAAACAAACGCTGATTCCCGAAATTAGCCGAATATAAGAAATATATAGATAAAAGACAGATAACAATGCCGTTATCTGTCTTTTTTTGTCGCACAAAAAAGTGGGTCCGGCTCTCTGTCTTTGACAAAATTTTCCATCAAAAGTGAGTATACTATAGGATATCGGAAATACGGCATCAGGAGGTGGGGCAATAAAACGTGACAGTCACGTTATATTTAGATCTGTTTTTTCTGATTAATTTCGGAATGGATTATCTGCTCCTTTCACTGGTAAAACGTCTGCTTCATCTGGCATCCCCGTGGCAGCGCCTGAGTATGGCCTCCCTGGCCGGGGCTGCCTGGGCATGCTTTGATTTGCTTATCCGTGGGATTCCGGCCTGGGGAGAACTTCTCATCACCTGGTTTGCAGTCGGCGGAGCAATGGTAATCCTTGCTTTTGGCAAGGGAAAAGGGCTTTGCCGGCAATCGGGCAGGGGAAGGGGGGCAGATTTTCACCATATTGGGATCTGCCTGCTGACCTTCTGGATGGTCAGCGCCCTGGCAGGAGGGATCTTCAGCGTCCTGGGCGACCAGACCCTGGCCGGATGGTATCTTTCCGGTACGCGGGCAGTCCGCCAGTGGCGCCTGCTTCCTTTCTGCTTCTGGGCGGCAGGGATTTACTTTGGGCTTTGCAGCTGCCTGAGCATATTGAGGAAAAAAGAAAAGGAGCACAAGGTTTTATACCAGGTGAGGCTCTCCTACCAGGGGGAGGAGGTTCTGGTGACAGCATTGTGGGACACGGGAAACCAGCTATATGAGCCCTATGGAGGGCAGCCGGTCCATGTAGTTACCGGCCAGGTATGCCGGCGCTTGTGTACAAGTGTGCCACAGCTGATTTATATTCCGTTTCGGTCAGTGGGCAGGGAATATGGCATGATGCCCGGAATCAGGATTGATTTCATGGAAGCGGAAAAAGAAGGAAGGGTGGTGCGCCGTTGGGAACGTCCATGGCTGGCCGTCAGCAAGCGGCCCCTGTCCCTTTCGCATCAATATGAAATGCTTTTGCATGGGGAGGAATGAAGTAAAATGATAGTTAAGGTTTCCATACCAAATCGGTTTCAGTTCAAGGCAGCGCCCTCATTTACGACGATGCTTTGGCAGCGCCAGGGAGAAGTACATTACATAGGGGGTGCAGACATCCTGCCGCCGCCGCTGGATGCCAAGGAAGAAGCAAGGATGATTGCCTGCCTGGGAACAGAAGGGGAAAAAGAGGCACGTTCCCTTCTGATCGAACACAATCTCCGGCTGGTGGTCTATATAGCAAAAAAGTTTGATAATACTTGTGTAGGGGTGGAGGATCTGATATCCATCGGAACCATTGGGCTGATTAAGGCAATTAACACCTTTAATCCGGATAAAAACATCAAACTGGCGACCTATGCGTCCCGCTGTATAGAAAATGAAATCCTGATGTATCTGCGAAGGAACAACAAAACCAGGATGGAGGTATCTATCGATGAGCCGCTGAATGTAGACTGGGACGGCAATGAATTGCTGCTCTCCGATATATTAGGCACGGATGAGGATATTATTTACCGTGATTTGGAAGATGAGACCGAGAAAAGTCTGCTAAAGCATGCTATCAGCCGCTTAAGCCCCAGGGAAAGGAAGATCGTGGAACTGCGCTACGGGTTAAAGGATGTGGACGGAAACGAGATGACACAAAAAGAGGTGGCCGATCTGCTTGGAATTTCACAGTCCTACATATCACGTCTGGAAAAGAAGATTATGAAAAGGTTAAAAAAGGAGATTATCCGGCTTGAATGAACTGCTGTTGTGGCTGATTCGTGGGTTGACCGTACTGTTGGGCAGCAGTTACCCAACCATTGCACCGGAAAAGATGGAGGCCGTGGATTGGGGACGGGATCCTTCTTATGGGATCTACCAGGACTACAGGTATACGTATGACTCATACGTATACCTTTTTTGGGATGAGAGCACAGGTGCAGGCCCGGAAGACGCAGGGATGATGACGACGAAAGGGGGATGGAACCAGTTGGGGGATCCCTCAGGGCAGGGGGACAGGGCAGGGAACCTGGCAGAGGCAGAAGGTCAGGAAAGTTCTCCGGAGGAAAGGGAGGCTTTGCCCGGGGAAAATTGGCCGGCAATGGCACAGCTTCAGGATTATGATTATCTGATGAAGAATTTTTATAGTGTCCATCCCTCCACCACAGCCCCCCGGGATCTTATGAAAGCCGAGGAACTGGTAAAAATGGATCTGAGCCTGGAAAAAGACCCGTCAGTGCCGCAGATACTGATCTACCATACCCATTCCCAGGAAACCTATGCCGATTACGGGCCGGAGAACCCGGATGCCTCGGTGGTCGGGGTGGGGGATACCCTGGCACAGCTTTTGGAGGAGAAGGGCTGGAATGTGATCCATGACACCAGTGCCTACGATATCCAAGGCGGCACCCTGGACCGGAGCCGGGCTTATAATTATGCCCTGGAAGGGATCAGCAGGATCCTCCAAGAAAATCCCACCATCCAGGTGATACTGGATCTGCACCGGGATGGGGTGAAGGAAAGCCTGCATCTGGTATCGGAAACTGGGGGGAGGCCAACGGCCAATATTATGTTTTTCCAGGGAATGAGCCGGACGCCGGAAGGGGAGATTGCATATCTGCCCAATCCTTATCTGAAAGAGAACCTGGCATTTACGCTGCAGATGCAGCTGGATGCGGCACAGCGGTATCCCGGTTTTACCAGGAAGATATATATGAAGGGGCTCCGTTATAATCTGCATCTGCGTCCCTGTTCAGCCCTGGTGGAGGTGGGGGCACAGACAAACAGCGGGGAGGAGGCCCACAATGCCATGGGGCCCCTGGCGGAACTTTTGGATAGGGTGTTGCAAGGAGAATGAAAAAATGGTATATTCTAATGATAGTGATTCGCGGGCAATATTTTGGGCGGCAGCGGAGAGAAAGAAAAGACTGAAACAGATAAAATGAGAGAGGAAACCATATGGCAGGGACAGATCAGAGCAAAATCCGTAATTTTTGTATTATCGCGCACATCGACCATGGCAAATCCACATTGGCAGACCGTATTATTGAAATGACAGGGCTGCTTACCAGCAGGGAGATGCAGTCGCAGGTACTGGATAATATGGAACTGGAACGGGAGAGGGGCATCACCATCAAGGCACAGACAGTACGGACTGTGTACCGGGCAAAGGATGGGGAAGAATATATCTTCAATCTGATTGACACGCCAGGGCATGTGGATTTTAATTATGAGGTCAGCCGCAGCCTGGCTGCCTGTGATGGAGCCATCCTGGTGGTGGATGCTGCCCAGGGGATTGAAGCCCAGACCCTGGCCAATGTCTATCTGGCCCTGGACAATGACCTGGATGTGGTGCCGGTGATCAATAAGATTGACCTGCCCAGTGCAGATCCGGACCGTGTGGCGGATGAGATTGAGGATGTAATCGGGTTAGAAGCCCAGGATGCACCACGGATTTCAGCCAAGACCGGGCTGAACGTGGAAGAAGTGCTGGAGGCGATTGTAAAAAAGGTGCCGGCTCCCCAGGGGGATCCTGCCGCGCCGCTGCAGGCATTGATTTTTGATTCGGTATACGATTCCTATAAAGGGGTGATTGTATTCTGCCGGGTGGTGGAAGGCACTATGGGGAAGGGAACCCGGGTGCGTATGGTGGCCACCGGGGCAGAAGCGGAGATTGTGGAAGTAGGATATTTTGGGGCAGGCCAGTTCATTCCCTGTGAGACATTAAGCGCCGGGATGGTGGGATACCTGACAGCCAGCATTAAAAATGTAAAGGATACGATGGTGGGGGATACGGTGACGGATGCAAGGCGCCCCTGCGCCCAGCCCCTGCCAGGCTATAAGAAAGTAACTTCCATGGTTTATTGCGGATTGTATCCGGCTGACGGCGCCCGCTATAACGACCTGAGGGATGCCCTGGAGAAGCTGCAACTCAATGACGCTTCCCTGTTCTTTGAACCGGAGACTTCCGTGGCCCTTGGGTTTGGGTTCCGCTGCGGTTTCCTGGGGCTTTTGCATCTGGAGATCATCCAGGAACGTTTGGAGCGGGAGTATAACCTTGACCTGGTTACCACAGCCCCCAGCGTGGTATACCATATCCACAAGAAGAACGGGGAAATGATCCGGCTGACGAACCCCACCAATATGCCGGATCCTACAGAGATTGACTATATGGAAGAGCCGGTTGTCTCGGCAGAGATCATGGTGACCACAGAGTTCGTGGGGGCCATTATGACCCTATGCCAGGAACGGCGTGGTATCTACAAAGGGATGGAATATATGGAAGAAACCCGGGCGCTCCTTAAGTATGACCTGCCGCTCAATGAGATTATCTATGACTTTTTTGATGCTTTAAAGTCCCGGTCCCGGGGTTATGCTTCTTTTGATTATGACCTGAAGGGATATGAGCAGGCAGAACTGGTTAAACTGGATATTCTGGTGAACCGGGAGGAGGTGGACGCCCTTTCCTTTATCGTCCACGGGGCATCGGCTTATGAACGGGGCAGGAAGATGTGTGAAAAGCTGAAGGAAGAGATTCCGCGCCACCTGTTTGAGATTCCGATCCAGGCCGCCGTGGGAGGCAAGATCATTGCCAGGGAGACGGTGAAAGCAGTGCGGAAGGATGTGCTGGCCAAATGTTACGGCGGCGATATTACCCGCAAAAAGAAACTGTTGGAGAAACAAAAAGAAGGCAAGAAACGGATGCGCCAGGTGGGGAATGTGGAGATTCCCCAGAAAGCCTTTATGAGTGTGCTGAAATTAGATGATGAATAAACGAGAATTGGAACTATATATCCATATCCCGTTCTGTGCCCGCAAATGCGATTATTGTGATTTTTTGTCTTTTGCGGTTCCGGAACATACTTACCGGGACTATATGGACAAGCTGATCGAGGAGATCTATGGGCAGAGCCTTTGTTTTCCGGACAGCTGTGTCACCAGCATTTTCCTGGGCGGGGGGACCCCATCCATTTTGCCGCCGGAACTGGTGGAAGAGTTATTCGCGGTGCTTTACGGCTGTTTTGACGTTGCAGAGGATGCGGAGGTCACCATCGAGGCGAATCCGGGCACTCTGACGATGGAAAAGCTGGAGGTATATAAGGAGAGCGGGATAAACCGCCTGAGCCTGGGGCTGCAGTCAGCAGATGACCAGGAACTGCGGATGCTGGGGAGGATCCATACATTTGATGATTTCCTGAAAAGCTACCAGCGGGCAAGGCAGGCGGGGTTTGCCAATATCAGTGTCGATTTGATGTCGGCATTGCCCGGGCAGGATGTATATTCCTGGAAGAATACCCTGCGCAAGGTGATGATGCTAAAGCCGGAGCATATATCGGCTTATAGCCTGATTATCGAGGAGGGGACGCCTTTTTATGAGCGCTACGGCGGAAGGGACGGTTCGCCGCCATTGGATGGGGGGAGAAAAGAGGCGGTCCCCCTTAAGAGCGTTTTGCCGGGGAATTCCTGGAATAATTATAGGGAACTGCCGCCTTTGCCGGATGAGGACACGGACAGGGAGATATACCATATGACAAAGGGGCTTTTAGCGTCCCAGGGGTATGAACGGTATGAGATTTCCAATTATGCCAGGCCGGGCTGTGAATGCCGCCATAATATCGGGTACTGGACAGGGGTGGATTACCTGGGCCTGGGCCTGGGGGCGTCTTCCTATATTGGGGGGTACCGATACCGGAACGAGGCGGAACTTGGCAGGTATCTGTCCCTTGATTTGCAAAAGGCCGGGGCGGCTGCCCGCGATATCCAGGAACTGACGCTGGAAGAGAAGATGGAAGAGTTTATGTTTTTAGGGCTCCGCATGATGCAGGGGGTATCAGGAAACGAGTTCCTTGGGCGTTTCGGGAGGAATATGTGGAAGGTCTATGACCTGGCATTCCAAAAGCTTCAGGGGCAGGGGCTGATAGAGGTAGACATGCCATGGGTCCGCCTGACAGCCCGGGGCATTGATGTGAGCAACCGGGTATTCAGCGAGTTTCTTCTGGAATAGTTTTGCATAAGGCTCCGGGAGGAAGGTGGCATGGGAAAGCCAGAATATAAAATATTCAGAAAAAATTAAAAAGTGGAAAGTTGCCCTTTCCCCGGGCTTTTGGTATACTGGTTTTTAATGGATATTATGGTTAGAGACCAGAGTGCCAGAAATACCGGGAGGATCAGGAGGGCATATGGCCAATATAAAAAACAAAAGAAACAAAAAAGTGATCCGTCGGCTGCTGGGGGGCGTGCTGGCCGGGCTGATGTTGTCTGGCGGGATGCTGTCGGCCCAGGCAGCGCCGGGGGATGGAGGCAGTGAACTGAGGACGGCAGGGAGCAAAAATGTTTCAGAAGGGCCGACACAGGAGTTGAGGGGAGTTTGGATTTCCTATCTGGATTGGGAGAAGCTTCCGTCGGATGAGGCAGGATTTAAAAAGGGTGTGGACCAGATCCTGGACCGGTGTGTGGAACTGAGGATGAATGCAGTATTTGTCCAGGTGAGGCCGGATGCCGATGCCATGTACCCATCCTCCTATTTTCCCTGGTCCCGGTTTATAACCGGAATACAGGGGCAGGACCCGGGCTATAACCCCCTGGAATATTTTGTGCGGGCCGCCCACAGAAGGGGGCTGCAGTTTCATGCATGGATCAACCCATACCGGGTGACCGGGTACCTGAACCGATGGAACCAGGTGTCAGAGCAAAGCTTTGCGCGGCAGTGGCTGTCAGACGGGGATACATCGAATGACCGTTGGGTGTTAAAGCATAATGGGGAATATTATCTGAATCCCTCCGTGGAGGAGGTGCGGCAGAGGATCCTTGGCGGGGTAAGGGAAATCGTGGAGCATTATGATGTGGACGGAATCCATTTTGATGACTATTTTTATCCGGAGATTGACAATGAGGATCCAAACAAATGGTTTGATAAGCCGGAATATGAGGCCTCCGGAAGCCTGAAAAATATCAGTGACTGGCGCCGTGAGAATATCAACCAGCTGATCCGTGAGACATACCAGGTGGTGAAGTCCGTGAATCCGAAGGTACAGTTCGGGATCAGCCCTGAAGGGTATGTGGATGATCTGCTGGGTGAGGAGCGTTTGTTTGCGGATGTGGAAACCTGGCTGTCCCAGGATGGGTATGTGGACTATATTATGCCGCAGATCTACTGGGGATTTGAGCATAAGCTGTCCGACGGAAGCCCCGCGCCTTATGCATTTTCCAACAACTTAAAGACATGGATCCAGCTGAAGAAGAAAGGGAATGCCAGGTTATATCTGGGGCTGGCCATGTATAAGACGGGCTCAGGGAGCACGGATAACAATGCAGTGCCAGAGTGGCTGAGGCGTAACGACATCATTAAGCGCCAGGTAGAGGAAGGACGGGAGAGCAAAGAGGTTTCAGGGTACTGCTTTTACGCCTACAGTTCATTCCAGGAATCGGCCTGCCAGGCGGAGGTTGCCAACCTGATGAAAGTTTTTAAATAAAGAAAGAGAAAGGGGACGGGGAAATGAAAAGGCTGGAGGATTACGTGGTGAGTATTCCGGATTTTCCGGAGCCGGGGATTATTTTTCGGGATGTTACATCGATCCTGCAGGATGCGGACGGGTTGCAGATGGCGATTGACAAACTCCTAAAGATGGTGGAGGGGGTAGAGTTTGATGTGGTGCTGGGGCCGGAATCCCGGGGATTTATTTTTGGGATGCCGGTGGCCTATGCCAGGCATAAGAGTTTTGTGCCGGTGCGGAAAAAGGGCAAGCTGCCCAGGGAGACTGTGTCAGCAAAGTATGAACTGGAGTATGGCACTGCAGAGATTGAGATCCACAGGGATGCCATTGTGCCGGGGCAAAGGGTAGTAATTATTGATGACCTGATTGCCACCGGTGGTACCATTGAGGCGATTACCGGATTGGTGGAGCAGTTGGGCGGTGAAGTGGTGAAGATCTGCTTTGTCATGGAACTGGCGGGGCTGTGTGGCAGGGAGAAACTAAAGAAGTACCCCGTGGAATCCGCAATCGTCTATGAAGGAAAATAAAAGCCAGGCATGGATGGAGAGATGAGCCAGGATATGGGTTGCAAAGCCCGTTCCGGGCTCTTTTCTTTTTCCTTCATTGGCATGAGACAAGGCATTTGCATTGTGCTGTGTATAAGTTTTTCATTATATATGGTATAAGTGCACAATTATATTCAAAAAAATAGGGATAAAAATGTAAAAAATACACAAAAACCACTTGCCATTTTTCCGGAAAGTGGTTATAATAAAAAACATAAAGCCTGTGGGGAATGAAAAAGAGAAAAAGCAGGCTAAAATAACAAAAGGAGAATAAGAGTATGAAGAAAAGATTTTTGGCGTTGGCAATGGTATCTGCAATGGCAGTTACAGCCCTGGCTGGCTGCGGCAACTCCGGTTCCGGCTCCAAGGCTGCGGACAACGGGGAGTGGAAGTGGGAGAGAAAGGTAGAGATCATCTGTCCCTGGGGAACCGGCGGCGGCGCAGACACTACGGTAAGAACCTTTGCCACTGCACTGGAGAAGGAACTTGGGGTTTCGGTGGTGGTGAATAATAAGTCTGGTGCAGGCGGTGTTACGGGCGTGGAGTTTGCCTGCAGCCAGCCGGCAGACGGATATACTTACCTGATGTGCACCCCTTCCCCCATGCTGGCACAGATTTCCGGGGCTACGGATTATGATGTATACGGCAAGATCAATCCCCTGTGCCAGATGGTGCATGACTGCAACATTTTTGTGACCGGCGCTTCTTCACCCTACAATAACTATCAGGAACTGACGGATTACATAGCAGCCAACCCGGGCAAAGTGAAATGCGGCGTTATGACCATCACCGGCCTGGATGCGGCTTGTGTGGAAGCTGGATTCGGCGGCACGGTTGAGCCGGTTGCCTACACCGAGGGTTCTCAGCTGAATGCGGACGTAATCGGCGGCCATGTGGATCTGGCCTGTGTGGGGCCTGCTGAGGTCTCTGCAATGATCGCTTCCGGCGATATGAAGGTGATTTTGTCCTGTACAGAGGAAAGGCTGAGCCTGGCCGGCATGGAGAATGTGGAGTGTGCAAAGGAAGTCGGGCTGGATTGCTTCTTTGGGCCTTCCCGGGGCATCTTCTATACCGAGGGAACACCGGAGGGAGCCATCAAGGCTTTTGAGGCAGCTGCCGAGAAGGCGATTGCCAGCGACGATTTCCAGAACTGGGCCAAGCAGGAGGGACTGGATCAGAGACAGGGCTGGATGAATACAGCTGATTTCAAGGCAGCCTGGGATGCGGATTATAAGGATCTGACAGAACTGTTCGGCAAATAAGTCAGTTTGCTTGGTAAAAGGAATGAACAACGTAGAAAGGTGGTAGGAATAAGTTGGATATAATCTTTTCCCTTATCTTAGCGATATTTTGCATCTACTGCTTTTTCCTGGTAGGGGCAGAGTCTCCTGCGCCGACCCCCACGGAGTTGGGGGCGGCCTTCTGGCCCAGGATTATCCTGGTACTGATGATTATCCTGTTGGTTGTGAATATTGTGAACAGCTTAAAGGCACAGAAGGAAAATAAAAGCAGCATTATGGGTGAGTTGAATCTGGGCGGGTTTTTGAAGAGTAAGCTGTTTATCGGCATTATCCTGGTGGCAGTGATGGCGCTGCTGATGTCCACCATCGGATTCATGCCGGACTGCCTGCTGTTCCTGATTGCCTACGGTTTTCTGCTGGGGGAGAGAAGGATCCCGCTGCTGGTGATCCGTTCCCTGGCCATTACGGCAGTGCTTTATGTGATCTTCCAGGGAGCCCTGGATATCATGCTGGCCCGGGGCGTGGGCCCGTTCCGTGAGTTTGCCCTGTTCTTTGAGATGCTTCTGCCATTTTAGAAAAAGGAGGTGTAACGTATGTTTAGTACATTATTTACTGGTTTAAAAATCGTTCTTACACCTTCTACCTTCCTGTTGATTACTGCAGGAACGATATTAGGTGTTATCTTTGGCGCCATGCCGGGAGTCAGTGCCTCCATGGCAGTGGCTCTGGCGCTGCCCTTTGCCTATGCGATGAACCCGGTGATTGCCATTGCCTTTTTGGTGGCTGTGTATTGTGCCTCCATCACCGGAGGCGGCATTACGGCGATTCTGTTCAGGATTCCCGGAACCCCTTCCAGTGCGCCCACTACCTTTGACGGTTATCCCATGGCGCAGCGGGGGGAGGCAGGAAAAGCTTTGGGCTTTTCCCTGGTGGCTTCTGCAGTGGGCGGTTTGATTGCCGCTTTTGCCATGGCCCTCATTTCTCCCCAGCTTTCTGCAGTGGCCTTGAAATTCGGCCCCTCAGAACTGTTTGCCGTGTCTTTTTTGGGACTTTCTGTTTTGTCCTGCTTAGACAGCGGCAATATCGTAAAAACTCTGATTTCCGGCCTTCTTGGGCTTTTGCTGGCCTGCGTGGGCATGGATCCCATGCTGGGCATTGCCCGATTTACCTGGGGCAATTCCACCTTGCTTTCCGGTATTGAGATGATTCCTGTGATGATCGGTCTGTTTGCGGTTACTGAGGTGTTAAAGCAGACGGTGAAGCAGAAAAAGATCGACGGGGCAGAGGAGTCCGGGAATACGGGGAAGATGAAGACCGTGCTGCCAAGCTTCGCAGAACTGTGGGCGACGAAGATCCCCATGCTGCGGGCATCTATTCTGGGTACGATTGTGGGAATCCTGCCTGGCGCCGGCGCCACCATTGCCTCTTTCCTGTCCTATGCCATTGAGAAAAAGGTTTCCAAGCATCCGGAAAAGCTGGGAACCGGTATTCCGGACGGTATTGTGGTGTCTGAGGCTGCCAACAATGCGGCTACCGGCGGTTCGATGGTGCCTCTGCTTTCCCTGGGTATCCCGGGAGGCAACGCGGCAGCCATCATGATGACTGCACTGGTGATCAAAGGGGTGCAGATCGGGCCTATGCTGATCAAGACACAGCCGGAGTACCTGGCCAGTGTGTTTGGCTCCATGCTGCTGACGAATATTGTCATGGTTATCGTGGCCATGGGGGTGGCAAAGGTATTTGCCAAGATCCTGGCAGTGCCCTACAGTGTCCTGGGGCCGGTGATTGTGATGCTGGCGGCAATCGGCGCCTATGCATTGAATAACAATACGGGTGATGTGGTCCTGATGGCTGGCGCCGGCATTATCGGTTATATGTTTGTGAAGCTGGGCTATAACTCAGCGGCCCTGGTTCTGGGACTGGTCCTGGGACAGATGTGTGAATCGAACTTCCGCCGTGCCTACACTTTGACCAACGGCAGCCTGGTTCAGATTTTTACAAAGCCGATCACAGCGGTGATTATGACAGCTTGTGTGATTATGCTGGTGTATCCCTTTGTGAAGCCGTTTATTACAAAGAAGAAAGCATAAGCATTCTGCCGCTGTTTGCGGCGGGGATGTGAAAAGGGCAGTGCGGCTGGACGCGCTGCCCTTTTGGCAATAAAGGGGAAGAAAAGTTACAGGAAGGGGTTTTCCACCTCTGAGAGAATGCTGATAAAGTCCCGCATATATTTGGCCAGGTAAAGGTCTTTGCGGTGGCAGATGTAGCAGTGTCGCTTGCTGTCAATGTCCTTTAGGGGGTAGATGTGGGCCTGGGAGCGGAAATTGCCGTCCTTCTCGATATAATTGAGGGGGCAGATCATGACAGCGTTGCAGGCGATGGTCACCTTTTTCTCAATCTCAATGCTGGCAGTTTCCAAAAGAATCTTGGGAGAAATGTTGTGGGATACGAAAAGGCTGTCCTGAATGACCCGCACGCTGTGCCCGACCTTGTTGGAGATGAAGTTCTCGTCCCTGGCTTCTAAGATGGAGATGGGGGTGCCGTTGGGAATGCGGCGGGCTATGGCAGTATTTTTGCTGGTGAGAAGAACCAGTTCTTCGTTCTCCACCAGAATATACTGGAGTTCTTCATGGCGGGGGGTGGTGGTCATGCAGGTGATATCCACCTTGCCTTCCAAAAGCAGCTTCTCTGTCTCGGCAGAGCCGGATTCAATCAGTTCAATATCCACATGGGGATATTTGGCAAAGAATTTGGGCAGCACATAGGGGAGCACCTGCATGCCCCGCTGGATGGGAATTCCCAGACGGAATTTGCCGTGATCTTCATGGGTGATTTCTTGGATCTCTTTTTTGAGGTTTTCGTTGATGGTGAGAACCTGCCTGGCGGCATCAATATAGCGCTGGCCGGCATAGGTGAGGGTGATGGGATCTGTGTTGCGGTTGAAGATCGGTGCACCCAGGTTGTTCTCCACCAGCTTGATCATCTGGCTTAAGGATGGCTGGGAAATGTAGAGTTTTCGGGCGGCGTTGGTAATGTTGCCTTCCTGCAATACGGTCAGCATGTATTGTGCATGTTTGATATTCATGTGCTGTCCTCCCTTGTATAGTAGGTGATGGCATGCGCCGGTCTGTGCCACCTGTCAGGCAGGGGAAGGCATTCCGGCAGGGGAAGCGTTATCTTCCTGGCCTTTCCTCTATGATAGCATAAGCCGGGAAGAATAGCAAAGAGAAGGGGATAAGATTTTACCTATTTCCCGTATAATTATATATGTATTTGAATAATGAAGGGGAAAGTGATACACTTTTACCAGTGAATTTTATGGATAAGGAGGAGAAGGGATATGGAGATTAAGAAGGCTGCTATGGCGGGCACCTTAGAGTCCAGTGATGCGCAGGTCACGGTGGAGCCGGGGAACGGCACAATTGAACTTTCCATTGAGAGCAGCGTGATTCATCAGTTTGGCAAGCAGATCCGGGCAACTGTTTTAGAGACCCTGGGACGTCTGGAGGTGGGGAGCGCCAAGGTGACTGTGGTGGACAAGGGGGCCCTGGACTGTACCCTGAAGGCGCGTGTAGAGTGTGCAGTATATCGTTCCAATGACATGACAGAAGATCTTCCCTGGGGAGGTGTGATCAGATGAGCCATCCATATAAAAAGAGATTAAGACGTTCCATGATGTTTTTGAATTGCCAGAAGCCGGGATTGATCAAGGATCCCTATATCTATAAGCCGGATTCCATTATGCTGGATTTGGAAGATGCGGTGGCGGAGAACCAGAAGGATGCGGCCAGATATTCCCTGTACCATGCCCTGCAGGAGATTGATTACCGGGGTGTGGAGCGGGTGGTGCGGATCAACGGGCTGGATACGCCCCACTGGAAGGAGGATATCCGGGTATGTGTGGCCGGGGGAGCGGATACGATTCGGATAGCCAAGACAGAGAGTGCAAAGGACGTCCACACCGTGGAGGAGCATGTGCTGGCGGCTGAGAAGGAGTTTGGCAGGCCGGAGGGTTCCACCCTCCTGATGGCAGCCCTGGAATCCTGCAAGGGCGTGCTTCATGCCCTGGAGGTCTGTGAATCCTCAGACCGCCTGATCGGGATTGCATTAAGCGGCGGGGATTATACGAAGGATCTGCAGACCGTGATCACAGGAACCGGCGTGGAACTGCAGGGGGCCCGCCAGCAGATGATCATTGCGGCCCGGGCTGCCGGAGTCCAGTGCTGGGATACGGTATTTACCAATCTGGATGCCATGGATGTGTTTGAGGAAGAGGTCCGGATGATCAAGATGATGGGATTCGACGGCAAATCCCTGGTGAATCCGCGGCAGATTGATGTGGTTCACAAAATATTCACCCCCACCCAGAAGGAGATCATTTTCGCGGAAAAGGTTGTGAAGGAGATCGAGGAGAAGAAGGCACTGGGAATCGGTGTATTTACCGTGGACGGCAAGATGATTGATATCGCGTTCTACGACGGAGCAAAGAGGACAATCGCGTTAGCGAAGGCATCAGGCGTATATGAGGGGGATCTGTGAGATGATAAATGCAGTAGGTAGAGAAATCCCGGAAGAAGTATTGAAGGCAACCGGCAAGGAAGCATTTAAGGGCGCTTACGCCTATGATAATTATGAATATACCAAGGCAGCTCCCAGGGCAAGGACCATGATGGATCCGAAGCGGAGCAAGATGGTGGAGAATATCCATGAGGCTCTGGTAAAATGTGAGATCAAAGACGGCATGACCATCTCCTTCCACCATCATTTCCGTGAAGGGGACTATGTGGTCAATATGGTGATGGAGGAGATCCATAAGATGGGAATCAAGGGACTGACCATCTGTGCCAGTTCTTTGGGCAAGGCCAATGACCCGATTGTGCCTTACATTGATGACGGGACGATAGTGGGAATCCAGTCCTCCGGGGTGAGGGGAAAGATCGGTGAGGCGATCTCTACCGGAAGGCTGAGGGATCTGGCGATCATGCGTTCCCATGGCGGCAGGGTGCGGGCCATTGAATCCGGTGAGGTGCATATTGACATTGCCTTTATCGGTGCTCCCACCTGCGACGAGTACGGAAATATGCGGGCAAACGGGGGAAAGAGCGACTGCGGCGTGCTGTCCTATGCCATGGTAGATGCCCAGTATGCGGATAAAGTGGTGGCGATCACCGACTGTCTGGTGCCGTTTCCGAACATTCCTGCCAGCATTTCCATGACTCAGGTGGATTTTGTGTGCGTGGTGGATGAGATCGGAAATCCGGCGAAAATCGCCACAGGGGCAGCCAAACCTACCACGGATGTGAGAAAGATCATGATGGCGGATTACTGCACCCAGTTTGTGATCAATACCCCTTATTTTAAGGAGGACTTTTCCTACCAGACAGGGGTGGGGGGCGCGTCCATCGCTTCCACCATCTCTCTGGGGAAGATCATGGAGGAGAGGGGCATCCATATGGGACTGGGCCTGGGGGGCATTACCACGCCTATGTGTAATCTGCTGGCCAAGGGGCTGATTCATAAGATTGTGGATACCCAGGATTTTGACATGGGGGCCATCGAGTCCATAAAGTCCAATCCCAACCATATCGAGATCTCGGCTTCCGAGTATGCGGATCCTTTCAACAAGGGCGCTTATGTCAATAAGCTGGATTTTGTGATTCTGGCCTCTCTGGAGGTGGATGTGAACTTTAACTGTAATGTGGTGGTAGGTTCTGACGGAATGATCACCGGCGCCCAGGGAGGCCATCCGGATACGGCCGCAGGGGCGAAGTGCACCATCGTGATCGCACCTCTTTTGCAGGGAAGGATTCCGGCGATTTGTACGAATGTGACCACCGTAACCACACCGGGAGAGACGGTGGATGTGGTAATCACGGATTATGGGATTGCCATCAATCCCAGAAGGCAGGATCTGATCGAGTGCATGAAGGATGTGAAGCTGCCTTTCTGCACCATCGAGGAGCTGAGGGATAAGGCATATGCCATTGTAGGCGAGCCGGATCCGGTGCAGTTTGGAGAGCGGGTCGTGGGGATTATTGAGAGCCGCGACGGGACGGTGCTGGATGTGGTGAGAGAGATTAAGGAGTATGAGTTTAGCTAGTACATCGTTGACTGATGGTGCTGTGTGCCAGTGGCACACGTTTAGCACGGACCGAAGCGGAACGTAGACCAACGCAGCAATGGCGTAAACAGCGAGTGCTGATTACTCGAGAATTAATGCAGCGATGTACCAGCCGTTTCTTCTGGTAATGGTACATGTTTATGTTTTTTTGACATGGGGAGAGGGGAAACTTGGGATGTTTTTTGTGGGACAGCAGGCATTTTGCCTGCTGTTTTTTAGGTTTGCGCACCGTGGGCGCGCTATAACAGGCGCATGTTCCGAACATGCCCGGGCAGCGGGTGGGAATTCCTGTCAGGATTATGGGAGCCAAACTCGAACCGGTTCAGCTATCATTCCCCGGAAGCTATGTAAGGTACTGACGAAGGAAGAGACGGAGAACTTCCGGGAGCAGATACGGGTGTTTGAGACGAGGATTCTCAGCACGGTGAAGGTGGGGGAGAGCCAGGAGTCTGGGGCAGGCGGTACGGAGCATTATGGGATTTGTAGGAGGATTTCAGATTCTTTTAGCATTGAGGTGTCAGAGATAAAAACAAATGTTCGAAAAAAACTTGCAATTGGGAAAGGAGTGTGGTAGAATAAAGGGAACAGATGTTCTGGTTAAAGGATTTTGGTTATAGGAGGAGCAGGATGCTGATACAGGAGGAGATGGATATTCAGGAGAAGCTGGAGATACTTTCTGCTGCGGCCAAGTATGATGTGTCCTGTTCCAGCAGCGGGATTGCCCGGAAGGGCAAGAAGGGAACGATTGGGAATACCCTGGCAGCAGGGATCTGCCACAGCTTTGCGGCGGATGGCAGGTGTATTTCACTTCTGAAGATTTTGTTCACTAACCAGTGTATTTATGACTGCCGGTATTGTGTGAACAGGCGATCCAATGATGTGGTGCGGACGGCATTTACTCCGGCTGAGGTATGCACCCTGACGATAGAGTTTTACCGGCGGAATTATATTGAAGGGCTTTTCCTGAGTTCAGGGATCCTGCACTCCCCGGATTATACGATGGAACAGATTTATGAGACCTTGTACCGCCTGCGGACGGAATACCATTTTAACGGATATATCCATGTGAAAGCGATACCGGGGGCATCCCCGGAACTGATTGAGCGAATGGGGTTTCTGACAGACCGGATGAGCGTGAATCTGGAACTTCCTACAGCAGAGGGACTCAGGCGTTTGGCGCCGGGAAAGACCAGGGAGAAGATTCTGGCGCCTATGCGGCAGGTGCAGCGGGGGATTGCGGCGCAGAATTTAAGGGCATTGGAAGGTTCACGGCATGACAGAGGGCGTATGCAGAGGAGGCTGGGGGATTCGGGGGCAGGTTCCTCGAATTTGCCTAACCCCTGGTGGGATTTTCAGCATGGCAGCGAAAAGAGGGAACTCCAGGCTTTGGAGGCGAAAGCGTCAGGAATTACGGGAAAAGGCCGGGAGATTGGGATGGCGGACACCATCGCGCACCCTGGGCGCAATGTATGGACTGCCCTGCAGCAGAGGGACCAGAGGTTTTTTGTGCCAGCAGGACAGAGTACCCAGATGATTGTGGGAGCGACGCCAGAGAGCGACTACCATATGCTCCGGGTGGCGGAGGCATTGTATCAGAATTATGATTTGAAGCGGGTGTTTTACTCGGCGTTTGTACGTGTGAATGAGGACAGCATGCTTCCGGTATTGCCGGGTGGCCCGCCGCTTTTGCGGGAACATCGCCTATATCAGGCGGACTGGCTGCTGCGTTTTTATGGTTTTGGAGCGGAAGAACTGCTTTCAGAAGAACGGCCGAATTTTAATGTTTTACTGGATCCCAAATGCGACTGGGCGCTCCGCCACCTGGAGCGTTTCCCGGTGGAAGTGAACCGGGCAGACTATGCCACTTTATTGCGGGTGCCAGGATTGGGAGTCAAGTCAGCCAGGAGGATTGTGGCTGCCAGGAGGGGAGGGGTTTTGGATTTTCCGGATCTGAAGAAGATGGGGGTAGTGTTAAAAAGGGCCATGTATTTTCTTACCTGTTCTGGCAGGACGATGATTCCCTTCCGTCTTGATGAGGACTTTATTACCAGTCAGTTGGTCAGTGTGGAGCATAAGAAGGCCTGGGATATTGAAAATCACGGCAGTTACCGGCAGCTGAGCCTGTTTGATGATTATCAAGTGGCGGCGGCTCCGGTCAGTAAGGAAGATATGGTTTCGGCCGTTACGGGATTGTTGTGAAAATGGCCGTAAAAGCTTTTGGGAGGGGAATATGACGGTTTTTGTGTGTGGGCAGGAGGTTGAGGATATCTGGTGCGGCATTTATGATGCCTGGATGAGCCGGCTGGGCCATAGGAATGTCCGGCTGGAGCCAAAAGGAAAAAACAGAGAACTTTTTTGCGAGTACCGTGAGGTAGTGACAGAGTCGTGGAAGGCGGAGAAGGTGACGGAAAGCATACGCAGGAAGCTTTCCGAGGGGCTTTATGAGGTGGTTTACCGGGCAGCACTGTCGGAGGATTACGACCGGGCAGACAAGATATACCGTTTCCTTATCTATGCATTTTCCCAGGGAACAGGCATTATGGACCAGCTGCAGATCCCGGAGGTTTACGAGATTTTCCGTATGACCCGTTATCTGTCTAGGGAATATACCCATATAATCGAGTTTGCCCGTTTTTCCCAGATGGAAGAAGGGGTGCTGCTGGGGAGGATTAAGCCGAACAATGACCTATTATCTTTGGTGGCGGTACATTTTGCGGACCGCCTTTCCGGGGAAAACTGGATCTTGTATGACTGCGGGAGAAAGAAGGCAGCAGTACATCAGGCAGGGCAGGGATGGGCAATTGTGCACGCAGATTCAAGCCAATGGCAGGAACGGCTAAGCAAGGAGACAGATGAGGAAACCTATGAAGGGCTGTGGAAGACCTTCCATAAAGCCATTGCCATTGTCCAGCGCACCAATTTAAAGTGCCAACAGAATATGCTTCCCCTGCGTTTCCGCCCTTATATGACGGAATTTATTAAGGCAGGCAGCAGTTCTGGCTGATTGCAGTGAACTCCTGGTGAACTTTTGCGGCAGTTCTTTTCGGGGACTGTTACAAAGGTTCAGCCGGATAGCCGCAGAGCAGAAATCCAAAAATCAAAAACGGTTTATGAATTCTCTTGCTATTTTTCAGAAAATCTATTATGATAGTCCTATCAGCATTGTCTTTTTTCTATGACATGGGATCAGAAACATCTTTTTTACAATTCGTATCATATTCCGGTATAAAAGCGAATATCAACAGGAAAGGAGTATTTATTGTTCAGTAAGGTATTTAGTGCAGGCCTGCAGGGGATTGAAGGGTATCCGGTGCAGGTGGAGGCTGATGTGGGAAATGGGCTTCCCGGGTTCCATATGGTAGGTTATCTGGCTTCGGAAGTGAGGGAGGCGGAAGACCGTGTCAGGACTGCTTTGAAAAATTCGGGGTTTTTGATGGCGCCCAGAAAGGTGACGGTAAACCTTTCCCCGGCGGATATACGGAAGGGGGGAACAGCATTTGACCTGCCGGTGGCGGTGGCTGTGCTGGCGGCTTATGGGATAGGAGAAGCTTCCGTCCTGAAAGATTCGGCATTTGTGGGGGAACTGGGGCTTGACGGACAGGTAAAGCCGGTAAGAGGGGTGCTGTCTTTGGTGTCTGCTATGAGCGACAAGGGGATGAGGCGATGCTTTCTGCCAAAGGCAAACGTGCCGGAAGGGCTGGCAGTGGGCAGGATTGAAATTGTGGGTATACATGATCTAAAACAGATGATGGATTTGTTATGTGATCCGGGGCAGATTGGGAAAGAGAACTGGCCCGGGAATGTCTGCGAGGAAGAGGCCAGGGCGGTTTATCCCGTGGATTTCTCTGAGATCAACGGCCAGGGGCTGGTTCGGCGGGCAACGGAGGTTGCAGTGGCAGGGCGCCATAATATCCTTTTTCTGGGCTCCCCGGGAAGCGGGAAGAGCATGATAGCACAGAGGATCCCTACAATCATGCCTTCCTTGTCCCGGGAGGAACAGCTGGAAATATCGAAGGTTTACAGTGTTTGCGGGATGCTCCCCCAGGGCAGGGCACTGCTGGGCAGAAGGCCGTTCCGTTCCCCCCACCATACAATCAGCCCCCAGGCAATGGCTGGCGGGGGAAGGAATCCAAAGCCGGGGGAGATATCCCTGGCTTCCCGGGGAGTCCTGTTTTTGGACGAGTTTCCAGAGTTTAGGCGGGAGGCGCTGGAGGTTTTGCGTCAGCCTCTGGAGGAGCGAAAGGTCACGGTATCACGGATTAACGGGAGTTTTACTTTTCCTTCCAATGTACTGCTGGCTGCGGCTATGAACCCGTGCCCTTGTGGTTATTACCCGGACCGGAGCCGCTGTTCCTGCAACGATGAACAGGTGCGCCGCTATCTGGGGAGGATTTCCCGGCCATTGCTGGAGCGGATTGATATTTGTGTGGAGACAGCGCCGGTTTCTTTTGAGGATATCCGGGGAGAAAGAGAGAATGAAGCATCGTCTGTGATCCGTGAACGGGTAGAGCGGGCTGGTGAGATACAGAGAAGGAGATTTTTGGGGAGCGGGATTTTTTTTAACAGCGAGATGGGAAACCGGATGGTGGAACGGTACTGCGGGCTGGGAGACCAGGAGGAGGAGTTTATGAAACGTGCCTTCCAGGAAAAACGCCTAAGTGCCCGTGGATATCACAAAATATTGAAGGTGGCCCGGACAATTGCGGATCTGGATGGGAAAGAGCAGATTGACAGGCTGCATCTGTGTGAGGCGATTGGTTATCGGGACTTGGAAGAGAAGTATTGGGGGAAGGGGTTTTAGGATGGAGAGGGAATATCTTTATTGGCTTTGCAAGCTGTCTTGTTTGGGATCTGTTTCCATCAGGAAATTATATGAGTATTTTCATGGCTTTGAAGCAATATACAATATAGAAGAGACAGCATTGGAACGGTCTGGGATTCTTAAAAAGGGCCAAACAGATGCGCTGATACAATGGCGCCGGAGTTTTCCGGAATGCCGGGAGGAATATAGAGGATTGGCAGGACGGAAAATCAGTTTTATCACACCCTGGGACAGAGCCTACCCAAAACGTCTACTTGAAATCTATGATTATCCCATGGGGCTTTTTGTAAAGGGAAAGCTGCCGGAAGAAGGGAAACCGGCAGTGGCTATTGTAGGCGCCCGTGGCTGTTCTGCCTATGGGGAATGCCTGGCAGAAGAGTTTTCACGTGCACTGGCAACGGAGCAGGTGCAGGTGATCAGCGGCCTGGCAACAGGGATTGACGGGGCAGCCCATAGGGGGGCTCTCCGGGCAGGAGGCGCTACCTTTGGCATTTTGGGCTGTGGGGTGGACATCTGCTACCCTCCGTCAAATTATGCCTTGTATGAGGCTATGGAGGGGACAGGAGGCATAATATCGGAGTTCCCCTTGAAGTCCCGGCCCCAGTCCTGGCATTTCCCTATGCGGAACAGGATAATCAGTGGTTTGGCAGATGCAGTGCTGGTGGTGGAGGCGAAGGAGCGGAGCGGTTCCCTGATTACTGCAGAGTTGGGGCTGGAGCAAGGGAGGGAGATTTTTGCAGTGCCGGGAAGAGTGACAGACCATCTGAGCAGGGGGTGCAATTTACTGATTCAGCAGGGGGCGCATATGGCAATTTCGCCCAATGACATCCTGGAATATTTAGGGGTAAAATGCCAAAAAGAATTAATTCTTCATGAAAAAAGCGTAAATAGTCTTGCCAAGAAAGAAAAAATGGTGTATAGTTGCCTGGATTTCAAGCCGAAGCATTTGGATGACATCATAACCCGATGTGGACTGGAGATCGGTGAGTGCATGGGCATTTTGCTGGAACTGGAACTGGGTGGATACGTTTTTCGTTCGGCGAATCATTATTATGGAAAAAACTGTGAAATGTAGGAGCAATCATGGCGAAGAATCTAGTTATTGTGGAGTCACCTGCAAAGGTGAAAACCATACGCAAATTCCTTGGTACCAATTATGAGGTGGATGCCTCCAATGGACATGTGCGTGATTTACCAAAAAGTTCTCTGGGAATTGATGTAGATCATGATTTTGAACCAAAGTATATTACCATCCGGGGGAAGGGGGATATTTTATCGAAGCTTCGTAAGGAAGTGAAAAAGGCAGATAAAATATACCTGGCAACTGACCCGGACCGGGAAGGGGAGGCAATCTCCTGGCATCTGATGAAAGCGTTGAAACTGGATGAACTGGAAGATAAAAAGGTTTACAGGGTTAGTTTTAATGAGATCACCAAAACAGCAGTTAAAAATTCATTGAAAACTCCCAGGAAGCTGGACATGGATCTTGTGGACGCCCAACAGGCCAGAAGGATGCTGGACCGGATGGTGGGATATAGCATCAGCCCTCTTTTATGGGCAAAGGTGAAGCGCGGGCTGAGTGCAGGAAGGGTACAATCCGTCGCGCTTCGTATGATATGCGACCGTGAGGATGAGATATCGGCTTTTATTCCGGAAGAATACTGGAATCTGGAGGCCGATTTGCTGCAGGCAGGCAGCCGTAAGCCAATGAAAGCAAAATTTTACGGGCGTCGTCACGAGAGGATCACGATCCACAAAAAAGAAGAACTGGATCAGATTTTGAAAGAACTGGAGAGCCGGGAATATGTGGTGGAGGAGATCAGGAAAGGGGAGAGGACAAAGAAGCCGCCGATTCCCTTTACGACCAGCACGCTTCAGCAGGAAGCTTCCAAGGTCCTGAATTTTTCGACTCAAAAGACGATGCGTCTGGCTCAGCAATTATATGAAGGCGTGGATATTAAAGGCCACGGGACGATTGGGTTGATCACCTATCTCCGTACAGATTCTGTCCGCATTGCAGATGAGGCAGATGCAGCGGCGCGGAAATATGTAGAAACAGCCTATGGGGCAGAGTATGTGCTCCAGGGAGGCAGTGTGAGTAAAGGGGGAGGGAAGATCCAGGATGCCCATGAGGCGATCCGGCCCACGGATATTACCCTGACCCCGGTGCAGGTGAAGGAATCCCTGCAAAGGGATTTATTCCGTTTATACCAGCTGATCTGGAAGCGTTTTGCAGCAAGCCGTATGCAGCCGGCTGTCTATGAGACCACTTCGGTAAAGATCGGAGCGGGGGATTATTTGTTTACTATGTCAGCCTCTAAGCTTACCTTTGACGGATTTATGTCAGTATATGTGCAAGAGGATGATAAGGAGGAGACAAATGTTTTTTTGGGTAAGCTGGAGCAGGGGGATACATTAAAACTTTCACAGCTGATGCCCAGCCAGCATTTTACTCAGCCGCCTGCCCATTATACGGAGGCATCCCTGGTGAAAGCGCTGGAGGAACAGGGCATCGGGCGCCCCAGCACCTATGCGCCTACGATTACAACGATCTTAGCGCGGCGTTATGTAACAAAGGAAAATAAGAACCTCTATGTGACGGAACTAGGTGAGGCGGTGAACGGAATTATGAAACAATGCTTTCCCAGCATTGTAGATACCAGCTTCACTGCTAATATGGAGATGCTGCTGGATAAGGTAGGAGATGGTTCCGTTAAATGGAAGACAGTGGTGGAGAATTTTTATCCGGATCTTGACGAGGCAGTGAAGACAGCACAGAAAACATTAGAGTCCGTGAAGATTGCCGATGAGATATCAGATGTAATCTGCGATGTTTGCGGGCGGAATATGGTGATTAAGTATGGTCCTCACGGAAAATTCCTGGCATGCCCCGGATTTCCGGAATGTAAAAACACGAAACCCTATTTGGAAAAGATCGGGGTTCCCTGCCCTCAGTGCGGCGGTGAGGTTGTGATCAAAAAGACAAAGAAGGGAAGGCGTTTTTTTGGCTGTGAAAATAACCCGGAGTGCGAGTTCATGTCTTGGCAGAAACCTTCCCAGGAAAAATGCCCGCAATGCGGCGGATATATGGTAGAGCGCGGCAACAAACTGGTCTGTGCAAGTGAACAATGTGGTTATAGTATGAATATAAAATAAAAATTATAAGAATTTTCAAAAATGTCAAAAAGTTTCAAAAAACTATTGTTATTACAAAAAAATCGTGTTAATATTTATGTAACGTACTTTGATTCGGAATGATACAACCACAATTGAGGAGGTTTTTCGAAATGAGTGTACAGTTGCTGGATAAGACGAGAAAAATCAACAAATTGTTACACAACAATAGTTCACACAAGGTAGTATTTAATGACATTTGCAAAGTTTTAAGTGAAATTCTTCTCTCAAATATTCTAGTTATCAGCAAAAAAGGAAAAGTTTTGGGAGTGGGGATTTGCTCGGGAGTGGATGAGATCGAAGAGTTGATTGAGGATCAGGTAGGAGGCTTTGTGGACCGTATGCTGAATGAGCGCCTGCTGAGCATCCTTTCAACCAAGGAGAATGTGAATCTTGCCACCCTGGGCTTTGCAGAAGAAAATGTGAGAAAGTATCAGGCAATCATCACCCCAATAGACATTGCAGGAGAACGTTTGGGCACATTGTTTATCTACAAGTGTGATGAACAGTATGATATTGATGATATCATATTGAGTGAGTATGGCACTACTGTAGTCGGGCTGGAGATGATGCGGTCCGTCAATGAGGAAAATGCGGAAGAGACCCGGAAGATCCAGATTGTCAAATCCGCCATCAGCACCCTGTCATTTTCGGAATTGGAGGCAATTACCCATATTTTTGAGGAGTTGGATGGCAATGAGGGGATTTTGGTGGCCAGTAAAATTGCAGACCGGGTAGGGATCACCCGTTCAGTAATTGTCAATGCCCTGAGGAAGTTTGAGAGCGCTGGGGTGATCGAATCCAGATCTTCGGGCATGAAGGGAACTTATATTAAAGTTCTGAATGATGTCATATTTGAGGAACTGAAAAACATCAAAGCCAGTAAATAGGGATGGTAGAAAAGAGACTCTCTTGAGGGATGCCTCTTTTCTTTTTATCCCAATTCCTTTTTTGTTACTATAATTGCGCGATTCCGGAAATGACTCCGGCAACAATGATGACCACACCACAGACCCGAACCATACCTTTTGATTTGACTTTACAGGCAGGGCGTTCCAAGATCTTCTCCGGGAAAAAAATCATAGGGCCTCCGATAAAAATACAGAGGGCAATCCACATTAGACTGAACAAAGATGTTCACCTCCTTCTGTCTGGAAATTTTTCCCTTCGATTATACCATATGTCCCAGGGACGTACAAGAAACTGCCTGTTATTTTCTCCAATAAAAGAGGGTGTACTACTGTGCGGGATGAAAGACAGGTTATCCCCTTCGGTTAGTCCGGCTGTTGCTGTAATTCCCATAGTTAAGAACAATACAGTAATGCCTTTTGCCCCCACATTGTTGTGAGGGGGGACAGACAGAAACAGAAAGATTATCCGAAAAGGGAACTATGATTAGGAGAGGAGGTTTTTGGATGGAGAAAAAGATAACATTCAGCCCTGGTTCTTTTTTTCATGGGACAAAGGCAGATTTGAAAGTGGGTGATTTTTTAACAAAAGGGTTTTTGTCCAATTATGGGGACAGGAGGGCAAAATATGTTTATTTTGCAGGTACTTTGGATGCGGCTGTCTGGGGTGCGGAATTGGCGGCCGGGGAGGGCAGGCAGAGGATCTATGTTGTGGAGCCCACGGGGGAGTTTGAAGATGATCCCAACGTGACAGACAAGAAATTTCCCGGCAATCCCACAAAGTCTTACCGTACCCGGGAGCCGTTGAGGATTGTCGGTGAGGTGATGGGCTGGAAGGGACATTCGCCGGAGGTGCTGCAGAACATGAAGGAGCATCTGGAACAGCTGAGCCGTATGGGGATCGGGGAAATTGAGTAGCGGGGCAGTCTATTTGAATGAGGAGGCAGAGAATAAATTGGTGGGAAGAATCGGCATCTGGCTAATCATGATATCGCTGTTAGGGATGTTTCTGAATGCCTGCAACAGGAACACTGAGGCGGCGGCAGACCCCTCCAGGGCACTGGCAGAGGAATCCTTTGCCGGGATTTATCTTGTTCTTTCCGAAGAGGCAGAGGATGCAGGTTCTTCTTATGACCTGGAAACGGCAGCCCGCATGGTTACCCGTCTTGGCGAGATGGGGTATACGGCGGTTGACAGCAGCAACCAGGTGGATATGGCAGGAACGGAGAAGATGCTGGAATTTGTCCGGATGGCGGAGAAAGGGGAGAAGGGGGAAGTAACGGTCATTGTGGTTGACGGTTCCCATGATTTTCTCACCTATGCTTTGGAGACAGAGGATGGAGGCATGTCCGTAACCAGGACAAGCCACAGGATGGATAAGGACGGGGATTTTCATCCGGAGAGCAGTACTTGTTACCCGGCCGGTTTTTGGCAGTATACAGAGGAGGGGTATCTGGTGCTGGAGGGAAACAGCTTTTCGGAGGAGGAGTTTGTTCTTACCTTGAGCAATGTGCCGGAGCATACCGCTTTCCGGGTGCAGCCCCTGGACGGACAGTGCCGGGAATTCAACCGGGAGTATGTGCTTTTTCCTGGTTATGGATGGAACAATCTGTTTTTATGCAACTGGAATGAGGGGGATTATGGGGAATTGGATTTTTATGATCTTTTTGACCTTCTTTATCCCCGCCTCTATGGGCAGATAAATCCTTATGCAGTTAGAGAAGGGCCGGAAACAGAGGGTATATTTAAGATACCGGAGGAGATCCTGGAACCGGTTATTATGGCATATTTTGACATAGACCAGGAGACCCTGCGGTCAAAGACCACCTATCTGGAGGAAGAGGGAGCCTATGAATACAGACCCAGGGGGAACGATGAAGCCCAGTATCCGGAAATTCCCTATCCGGAAGTGGTTGATTATACGATAAATCAGGATGGGACCATTGCGCTTACGGTGAATGGGGTATATCCTTATGAAAACACATCAAAAGCCTATTCTCACAAAACCGTGGTCCGGCCGCTGGGAGAGGGCCGTTTTCAGTATGTCTCCAACGAGATGCTCCCTCCGGGGGAAAAGCCTGACACCTGGTGGCGCCGTGACCGGCTGGGAGCAGAGGAGTGGAAGGAGCATTATCAATAGACAGGCAAAACGGTTTCCCTTCTGTCTACTCATTGATTTTTTTCATACAAAATCCATAGCCCCTTCATCAGCAGGGCCTCGTCATAGATGATTTTATGCTTACACAGCGGTACGACAAAACGGGACAGGCCGCCGGTGGCGACAACGGTGGCTTTTTCCCCAAGTTCTGCCTCCATCCGTTCAATAATACCGTCGATCATGCCGGCATTGCCATACATAATGCCGCTGCGCATACAGTCGATGGTATTTTTTCCAATCACTTTTTTGGGAATGTCCAGGCTGATGGAAGGCAGCTGAGCGGCTTTGCTGCTCAGGGAATCCAGGGAAACGCGCAGGCCGGGGAAGATGATCCCGCCGGTATAGTTTCCTTTTTTGTCCACCACGGACATGGTGGTGGCTGTTCCCATATCGATGACGATGGCGGGCAGGGGATATTCCTTTAACACGGCCACGGCATCCACGATCATGTCACTTCCCACAGTCTTGGGGTTATCCATAATAATGTTGAGCCCGGTTTTCATGCCGGAGCCCACCAGTTTTGGGCGGAAGCCGAAAAGCTTGTTGATGGCAGAGGAGATGGGGGCATTGAGGGGAGGGACCACGGAAGACATGATGGCCCCTTCCACAAGGGCTTTGTCGATGCTGTGGATTTCCAGGATATTTTTAATATTGACGGCGTATTCCAGCCCCGTTTTCACATGGTCGGTGGTGATTCGCTCCACAAAATAGGTCTGGGTGGAGTCAATTCCTCCCACCACAATATTGGTATTACCCATATCAATTGCTAAAATCATGGGGAACTCCTTTCAAATGGAAAAAATTTGTGCTATACTATAGCAGCAGATTCAAACACACTCTAACATATTTTCAGAAAAAAGACAACGGTTTGTCATGAAGGAGGAGATAATGCTACGGGGGAAGACTGTGGTGCTGGGGGTGAGCGGCGGGATTGCAGCTTATAAGATCCCGAACCTGGCCAGCTTATTAAAAAAACTCCATGCAAATGTGGAAGTGATCCTGACGGAGAATGCCTGTAATTTTATCACTCCCACGACTTTTGAGTCCCTGACAGGGAATAAATGCCTGGTGGATACTTTTGACCGGAATTTCCGGTTCCAGGTAGAACATGTGGAACTGGCAAAGAGGGCAGATCTATTTATGGTGGCCCCGGCAACGGCAAATGTGATTGCCAAGGTGGCCCATGGGCTTGCGGACGATATGCTGACCACCACTTTTTTGGCCTGCCAGGCGCCCAAACTGATTGTGCCGGCCATGAACACCAGGATGTATGAGAATCCGATAACCAGGGACAATTTAAAGAAGTGCCAGGAGTATGGGATGCAGGTGATAGAGCCGGAGAAGGGGTATCTGGCCTGCGGGGATGTGGGAGCCGGGAAGATGCCGGATCCGGCAATGCTCCTGGAATATATTTTACAGGAGATTGCCTGTGAGAAGGATCTGGCAGGAAAAAAGGTTTTGGTGACGGCGGGGCCCACCAGGGAAGCCATTGACCCGGTTCGCTATATCACCAACTATTCCACAGGGAAAATGGGTTATGCCATTGCCCAGGCGGCGGCAAGACGGGGGGCCAGGGTGACCTTGGTCAGCGGCCCGGTGGCGCTGGCCGTCCCTCTGGGGGTGAAGATGGTGCTGGTGGCCAGTGCACGGGAGATGTTTGAGGCAGTGGCAGAAGCGGCAAAGGACCAGGATGCCGTCATCAAGGCCGCTGCAGTGGCGGATTACCGTCCGGTCCAGGTGGGGAAGGAGAAGACCAAGAAGAAAGAAGGCGGCATGGACATTGCCCTTGAGAGGACGGATGACATCCTGGCTTGGCTGGGGGAACACCGCAGGGCAGGGCAGTTCCTGTGCGGTTTCTCCATGGAGACAGAACATGTGCTGGAGAATTCCAGGGCAAAGCTGGAGAAAAAGAAGGTGGATATGATCGTGGCCAACAGCCTGCGGGTGGAAGGGGCCGGGTTCGGTGCGGATACCAATGTGGTGACCCTTATCACAAAAGAGGGGGCCGAGGAACTGGAGAAAATGCCAAAGGCTGAGGTGGCCCACCGGATCCTGGACCGGATTTTCGGGACAGGCAAAGGGGATCAGATTTAGGTTACAGGGGAAAAAGGAGTGTAAGGGTATGAAATTTGACAGAATCAATATGACAGTGCAGGGGCAGAAGACCGGTGAGGCCCGGTTGACTGCTTATCTCTTGGATCCGGTCAGTGTGTCACCCCAGAAGAAGCGGCCTCTGGTGATTGTGGTGCCTGGCGGCGGGTACCAGCGTTGCTCAGACCGGGAGAGGGAGCCGGTGGCAATGAAGTTTTTGGCTATGGGCTGCCATGCCTGCGTTCTGGATTATAGCGTGTCGCCGAACCGTTTTCCGGTGGCTCTGCGGGAACTGGCGCTGGCTATCGCCACAGTGCGTGACCATGCAGAGGACTGGTATGTGGATCCGGAATCTGTACTGGTGTGTGGATTCTCAGCCGGGGGGCATCTGGCCTGCAGCATCGGAACCTTCTGGAACCGTGCGGTGACCTATGAGGGGATCGGAAGGACGGCAGAGGAGGTACGCCCCTCCGGCCTGATCCTTTGTTATCCGGTGATTACTGCCGGGGAGCATTGTCATGAGGGTTCCTTTGAGGAACTTCTGGGGGAGGATGCCATGCCGGAACTGCGGCAGGCGGTTTCTTTGGAATTGCGGGTGACGGACCAGATGCCGCCGGTATTTTTGTGGCATACGGTGACGGACGACACAGTGCCGGTGGAGAGCAGCCTTCTGCTGGCGGTAGCCATGCAGAGGAACCATGTGAACTTTGAAATGCACATATACCCCTCCGGCTGCCACGGACTGTCCCTGGCGGCAGAGGAAACGGCCGGGGATCAGGATTATCTGGTGGAACCTGGTTGCCAAAGCTGGGTTTTGCTGGTACAATCCTGGATTGAGAACCAACGCTGGAAGAAGCGTTGATCCAAAATGTCAGAATACAAGCAATGGAGGAGACATCTTTGCCAAACAAAAACGAAGAAATAAAGAAACGAAGGACCTTTGCCATTATCTCCCACCCGGATGCAGGTAAGACTACATTGACGGAGAAATTTCTCCTGTATGGGGGAGCGATCAACCTGGCAGGGACGGTTAAGGGACGGAAGGCAGCAAAATATGCGGTCTCAGACTGGATGGAGATTGAGAAGGAGAGGGGGATCTCTGTTACTTCCTCTGTGATGCAGTTTGAGTATGGCGGTTTTTGTATCAATATTTTGGATACCCCGGGCCACCAGGATTTCTCAGAGGATACCTACCGCACATTGATGGCAGCAGACAGTGCAGTGATGGTGATTGACGGCTCCAAAGGTGTGGAAGCCCAGACCATTAAGCTGTTTAAGGTCTGTGTTATGCGCGGGATCCCGATCTTTACGTTTATCAATAAGATGGACCGGGAGGCCAGGGATCCCTTTGAATTGATGGATGAGATTGAAAACGTCCTGGGGATCCGTACCTGCCCGGTCAACTGGCCGATTGGCTGCGGGAAGAATTTTAAGGGCGTCTATGACCGGAATACCAAAAAGATTACCACATTTACGGCGGCCATGGGAGGGCAGAAGGAAGTGGCTTCTGAGACCTTTGGATTGGATGGGCCTGAGGTGGGTTCGGTGATCGGGGAGGATTATTATCAGCAGCTTTTGGATGAGATCGAACTTTTGGACGGCGCCAGCGATGAATTTGACCAGGAGAGGGTCAGCCGCGGGAACCTGTCCCCCGTATTTTTTGGGTCGGCCCTGACGAATTTTGGGGTGGAGACTTTTTTGCAGCATTTCCTTAAAATGACCACATCACCTTTGGCAAGAAAGACAAAAACAGGGGAAGTGGATCCCTTCGCGGAGGATTTTTCTGCCTTTGTTTTTAAGATCCAGGCTAACATGAACAAGGCCCACAGAGACCGCATTGCCTTTATGCGGATCGTTTCGGGAAGGTTTGAGGCCGGGATGGAGGTGAACCATATCCAGGGCGGGAAGAAACTCCGCCTCTCCCAGCCCCAGCAGATGATGGCCCAGGACCGTAAGATCGTGGAGGAGGCATATGCGGGGGATATTATCGGGGTGTTTGACCCGGGGATTTTCTCTATCGGGGATACCTTATGCCTTTCCAATGAAAAGTTTGAATTCGAGGGCATTCCGACCTTTGCACCAGAGCATTTTGCCCGGGTGCGGCAGATAGACACGATGAAGCGCAAGCAGTTTTTAAAGGGTGTGAGCCAGATTGCCCAGGAAGGGGCCATCCAGATTTTCCAGGAGTTTAATACCGGAATGGAAGAAATCATTGTCGGGGTGGTGGGGGAACTTCAGTTTGAGGTGCTGACCTACCGCCTGGAGAATGAGTATAATGTGGAGGTAAAGCTGGAAAAACTCCCATATGAATATATCCGCTGGATCGGGAATAAGGAAGAAGTTGATGTGGAGAAGATCCAAGGAACCTCGGATATGAAACGGATTAAGGATTTAAAAGGCAATCCGCTGCTTCTTTTTGTGAACAGCTGGAGCGTGGGGATGGTATTGGAGAGGAACCCGGGGCTAATCCTGGAGGAATTTGGCCGCAGTTAACACAGGGCCGGATCCCCCTGCCGGAGACAGTGGGATAATCAACAAACAATCAGAGGAGGGCAAGAGATGGACAGAGTATCTTTACAGGAAGAGTTAAAAAGCAATGCATATCCGGGGCGCGGGATTGTGCTTGGCAGGACACCGGATGGCAGGAAGGCAGTTGCGGCCTACTTTATCATGGGCAGAAGCGAGAACAGCCGGAACCGCATTTTTGTGGAGGAGGGGGAGGGAATCCGTACCCAGGCCTTTGACCCGGCAAAACTCAAGGATCCCAGCTTGATTATCTATGCGCCGGTGCGGGTGCTGGGAAACAAGACCATTGTCACAAACGGTGACCAGACCGACACGATCTATGAGGGGATGGACAGGCAGATGACCTTTGAGCAGACGCTGCGCAGCCGGGAATTTGAGCCGGATGCCCCCAATTATACGCCGCGGATTTCGGGGATTATGCATATCGAAAACGGAAAATACAACTATGCCATGTCGATCCTTAAGAGCAACCACAAAGATCCCGTCTCCTGCTGCCGTTATACCTTTGCTTACGAGAACCCGTTAGCAGGGGAGGGGCATTTTATCCATACTTACCAGAAGGATGGGGATCCGCTGCCCAGTTTTGAGGGGGAGCCCAAGCTGGTGGAGATGATGGACGATATGGAGGCATTTACCCAAATGCTGTGGGAAAGCCTGAATGAGGATAATAAGGTATCCCTCTTTGTCCGCTATATCGACATTGCCACCGGGGCATATGAGAGCACGATCAGGAACAAGAATCATTGACACTGGCAGACAAGGCACAGGAAGGATGGGAAAAATGAGAGAGATGGAACTGAAATATGGCTGCAACCCGAACCAAAAGCCAGCAAGGATCTTTATGGAGGGGGAAAAAGAACTTCCGATCAAGGTATTGTCCGGGAGGCCGGGATACATTAATCTGCTGGATGCCTTTAACGGGTGGCAGCTTGTGCGTGAGTTAAAGAAGGCAACCGGATTGCCGGCGGCGGCTTCCTTTAAGCATGTATCTCCGGCAGGGGCAGCGGTGGGCCTGCCGTTAGACGAGACTTTGGCTAAGATTTATTGGGTGGATGATATGGGAGAGTTGTCTCCCCTGGCAAGTGCCTATGCCCGTGCGCGGGGGGCGGACAGGATGTCTTCTTTTGGCGATTTCATTTCTTTGTCCGATGTGTGTGATGTGGATACGGCCCGGCTGATCAAAAGGGAAGTGTCTGACGGTGTGATTGCCCCGGGATATGAGCCGGAGGCGCTTCAGATCCTGGAATCAAAAAAGAATGGGAATTACTGTGTGATTGAGATGGATCCGTCTTATGAGCCGGAGGCTATTGAGCGTAAACAGGTGTTTGGGGTGGTGTTTGAGCAGGGCAGGAATGACCTGGACATCAACAACAGCCTGATTGCCAATGTGGTGACCCAAAATAAGGAGATCCCGGATGCGGCTAAGACCGACCTGGTGATTTCCCTGATTACCCTGAAATACACCCAGTCCAATTCTGTCTGCTATGCCAAGGGAGGCCAGGCAATCGGTATTGGTGCGGGACAGCAGTCCCGGGTGCATTGCACCCGCCTGGCTGGGCAGAAAGCAGATAACTGGTTTTTGCGCCAGGCCCCTCAGGTCCTGGATCTTAAGTTTGCCGAGGGAATCCGTCGGGCAGACAGGGATAATGCCATTGACGTCTATATCGGTGAGGAGTATATGGATGTGCTGGCTGAAGGCGCATGGGAGAAGATCTTTAAGGAAAAGCCGCCGGTTTTTACCAGGGAGGAGAAGCGTGCCTGGCTGGATCAGATGAAAGATGTGGCCCTGGGGTCGGATGCCTTCTTCCCCTTTGGGGATAATATAGAGAGGGCATATAAGAGCGGCGTTAAGTACATTGCCCAGCCGGGAGGATCCGTGCGGGATGATCATGTGATAGAAACCTGTAACAAATATGGGATTGCAATGGCCTTTACCGGGATTCGCCTGTTCCATCATTAAACCCCTTCACCCGGCAGGACACCTGGACGTGTCCTGCCGGGTTTTGTAAAATCGGGCATAATTCCCCAAAACAATAAAAGTTTTATAAAGTGTTTCGTATATCTTGCATAAATGGATAATTAAAGGTACAATAGATAGGATACTTAGCGTTAGACATGTACAGGAGAGATGGCATGAAACAAAATCAGAATCCGTTTGAGGATTTATTTGGGACAAACATATTTGGCGGCGCAAATCCTCTGAAAGGGAAAAAGAAGGATGTGGGCAACGGCCAGGACCAGGGACCGGAGAAGTTCGATTCCAACGGGAACCCGGTTCGCAGGTTCCGCCCGTTTAGGGGGATTGGCATCGGTTTTTTTGTGTTGCTTTTGGTGTATATGGGGATGAACAGCTATTATATGCTGGATGAGGAGAACTATGCAGTAGTGACTACCTTAGGCAGCGCCCAGGCTGTGTCGCAGGCAGGGCTGCACTTTAAGATCCCCTTTATCCAGCGTGTGCGCAAAGTTTCCAAAGGGATCAAGGGAATGCCAATCGGCTATGTTGTGGAGACCGGAGGTTCCATTGATGAAGAGTCGATTATGATTACGAAGGATTTTAATTTTGTCAACACGGATTTTTACCTGGAATACATGGTGAATGACCCGGTGAAATATATGTATGCGTCGGCAGACCCGGAGGCGACCCTGAAGATGCTGGCACAGTCCTATATCCGCGACACGGTGGGGATTTATAATGTGGATGATGTGATCACCACAGGCAAGGCCCTGATCCAGTCAGAGATCAAGGAGAAGCTGACGAACCGGATGATCCAGGAGGATATCGGGCTGTCTGTGGTGAATATCACGATCCAGGATGCCTTTCCGCCTACGGACGAGGTGATGAACGCATTTAAAAATGTGGAGAATGCCAAGCAGGGCAAGGAGACGGCCATCAATAATGCCAATAAGGACAGGAATGAGAAGATCCCACAGGCAGAGGCGGAATGTGACCAGATTATCAAGAACGCAGAGGCGGAGAAAGAGGCCAGGATCAATGAAGCCCAGGGGCAGGTATCCCGGTTTGAGCAGATGTATGCAGAGTACAGCAAATATCCGCTGATCACCAAGCAGAGGATGTTCTATGAGACGATGGAGGAATTGCTTCCGGTGATGAAGGTATATATTGTGGATGAGGCAGGCACCCAGAAACTTCTGCCGTTGGATAATTTCATGGCGGCAGGGGGCGGAGGCGCTTTGCCCCCAGGGGAAGGGAATACAGGAAACGAAGCAGGCAGCGGGGAGGTGGCGCAATGAAACAGCTTAGCAAGACAGTTGGGGTATTTTTGGTGATTTTGGTTGTTGTGGTGTCCGGGGCATCCCTGGTGGTTACTTACCCGAATGAATATAAGCTGATCCGGCAGTTTGGGGAGATCGTGCGGGTGGTGGATACCCCCGGGATATCTTTTCAGATCCCCTTTGTGCAGACAAGTTCCTCCGTTCCCCGGGAATTGCAGATTTATGATATCCCAAAGTCGGATGTTATCACAAAGGATAAAAAGAGCATGATTGCAGATGCTTTTGTCCTGTGGAAGATATCGGATCCGATCCTGTTTACCCGGCATCTCAACGGGCAGGTGGCACAGGCACAGTCCCGGATATCTGCCTCCGTGTTTTCTTCCATGAAGTCCGTGATTTCCAATATGGACCAGTCCGAGATTATTGAGAACCGTAACGGCAAGCTGGCCCTCGATATCAGAAGCAATATTGGTGATTCCCTGGACGGGTACGGGATTGAGGTGCTGGCAGTAGAGACCAAGTCCCTGGATATGCCAGACGACAATAAACAGGCAGTCTATGACCGGATGATCTCGGAGAGGAACAATATTGCGGCTTCCTATACTGCCCAGGGCAATTCTTCTGCGCAGAAGATTAAGAATGATACCACAAAGGAAGTGTCGGTGATGAAGTCCGGCGCCTTGGCAGACGCGGAGAAGATCAAGGCCGAGGGGGAAGCCCAGTACATGCAGATCCTCTCTCATGCCTATAACGATACGAGCAAGGCTGATTTCTATAATTTTGTCCGTTCCCTGGACGCGGCGAAGACAGCGCTTAAGAACGGGAACAATACCCTGATCCTGGATAAAGATTCACCTATGGCTCAGATTTTTTACGGATATTAAGCAGGATGTGCGGGAAAGGCTTGACAGGCATTTCCAATTATGCTAAATTAAGTTTCAGTAAAAATGCTGAGAAGGGAAGTAGTATGTTCTCGGGAACCATGCAGAGAGCCGCCGGAGGGTGCAAGGCGGATGGGGAAGAGGGCGGAACTGATCCTGGAGCAGCCGGCTGAACGGTAGTCGGGCCAAGTGGAAACTGCCAGGAGAGGAAGGGGCAGGAAGACCGGGCCAGATATCTGAGTAGGTGCGGACGGAATCCCACTGTTATCGGGGAGACAGCCGGGAACCTGCTTTTTGGCAGGGAGAGAAGGCTGATGAGTGCATGGAATGCCATGAAGCAGAGTGGTACCGCGCAGGATGATCCCCTGCGTCTCTGGAGAAGATCCGGGGACGCAGATTTTTTTTGCCAAAAAGGCCACCAGCTTTTTGGGATTGCAGGGCAAGGAAAAACAGGAGGAAGAGAAGCTATGGCAAATTATAATTTTAGCGCCATTGAGAAGAAATGGCGGGAGAACTGGGAGAAGAACCCGATCAATGTAGATGACGGCAAAAAACCGAAGTACTATTGCCTGGATATGTTTCCGTACCCCTCAGGCAGCGGCCTTCATGTGGGGCACTGGAGAGGATATGTGATTTCGGATGTGTGGAGCCGTTATCAGATCCTGAAGGGGCATTATGTGATCCATCCCATGGGTTGGGATGCTTTCGGCCTGCCGGCAGAAAACTATGCCATCAAGATGGGAATCCATCCGGCAGTCTCCACCGCGGAGAATGTGAAGAACATTAAGCGGCAGATCAACCAGATCGCTTCCATTTATGACTGGGATATGGAGGTCAATACCACGGATCCGGAATTTTATAAATGGACCCAGTGGATTTTTGTGCAGATGTTCAAGAAGGGCCTGGCTTATGAGAAGGAGTTCCCGATCAACTGGTGCCCTTCCTGCAAAACCGGCCTTGCCAATGAAGAGGTGGTCAACGGCTGCTGTGAGCGCTGCGGGGCCACGGTGACCAAGAAAAATTTGCGCCAGTGGATGTTAAAGATTACAGCCTATGCAGAACGGTTGCTGCAGGATCTGGACAAGCTGGACTGGCCGGAGAAGGTAAAGAAGATGCAGACCGAATGGATCGGCAAGTCCTATGGCGCGGAAGTGGATTTTGCGGTGGATGGGAAGGAGGATAAGATCACGGTCTATACGACCAGGCCGGATACCCTGTATGGGGCTACCTTTATGGTGCTGGCGCCGGAACACCGTCTGGCAAAAGGGCTGGCTACCCCGGGAACCAGGGAGGCAGTGGAGAAGTATATCTACGACTCCTCGATGAAGTCCAATGTGGACAGGATGCAGGATAAGGAGAAGACCGGCGTATTCACGGGAAGCTATGCCGTCAATCCCCTCAACGGCGCCAAGGTACCGATCTGGCTGTCTGATTACGTACTGGCAGACTATGGCACCGGTGCTATCATGTGCGTGCCGGCCCATGATGACCGGGACTTTGAATTTGCGAAGAAATTCGGCATACCGATTATCCAGGTCATTGCCAAGGACGGGAAAGAGATCCCCGATATGACGGAGGCCTACACGGAGGCCAGCGGTACCATGATCAATTCCGGGGAGTGGAATGGCATGGAGTCAGCAGTCTTAAAGAAGGAAGCCCCTGCCATGATTGAGGCAAGGGGGCTGGGGAAAAAGACCGTGAATTATAAACTGCGTGACTGGGTGTTTTCCAGGCAGCGTTACTGGGGGGAGCCGATCCCGGTGATCCATTGTCCCAAGTGCGGCAATGTGGCGGTTCCTGAGGAGGAACTGCCGTTAAAGCTGCCGGAGGTGGAGAGTTATCAGCCTACGGGAACCGGGGAATCCCCTCTGGCCGCCATTGAAGAGTGGGTGAACTGCACCTGCCCACAGTGCGGCGGCCCGGCAAAGAGGGAGACGAACACCATGCCCCAATGGGCAGGATCCTCCTGGTATTTCCTGCGGTATGTGGACAGCCACAATGACAAAGAACTGGTATCAAAAGAGAAAGCCAATAAATATCTGCCGGTGGATATGTATATCGGCGGTGTGGAGCATGCGGTGCTGCATCTTTTATACTCCAGGTTTTATACCAAGTTCCTGCATGATATCGGGGTGGTAGATTTTGATGAGCCGTTTACCAAGCTGTTTAACCAGGGGATGATTACCGGCAAGAACGGCATTAAAATGAGCAAATCGAAGGGGAATGTGGTTTCTCCGGACGACCTGGTGCGGGATTATGGGTGTGATTCCCTGCGGATGTATGAACTGTTCGTGGGGCCGCCAGAACTGGATGCAGAATGGGATGAGAGGGGGATCGAGGGCGTTTCCCGTTTCCTCAACCGTTTCTGGAACCTGGTGCAGTCCAGCAAGGACCAGGATACGGCAGAGACGAAAGAGATGGTACGCCTGCGCCATAAGCTGATCTTTGACATTGAACAGCGTTTCAACCAGTTCAGCTTAAATACTGTGGTTTCCGGGTTCATGGAATATAACAATAAGCTGGTGGAACTGGCCAAAAAGACAGGCGGCATTGATAAGGAAACCTTAAAAACCTTTACCGTTTTGCTGGCACCCTTTGCCCCCCATATTGGGGAGGAGATCTGGCAGCAGTTAGGAGGCACGGACAGTGTATTCCATGCCCAATGGCCGGAATGGGATGAGGAGGCCATGAAGGATGATGAGATTGAGATCGGCGTCCAGGTGAACGGCAAGGCAAGAGGCGTAGTTTCCCTGCCAGTGGGAGTATCAAAGGAGGAGGCTATCGCAGCAGGCAGGGCTGCCGTGGCGGATAAGATTACCGGGACAGTGGTGAAAGAGATTTATGTGCCGGGGCGGATTATAAATATTGTATGCAAGTAGTACCGTGACATGTGCCGCTGCACATTTTGTGGATACGATTGCTATATACGGATAGCGGTATGGAAAGCCGGGTTTATGGGGCGGCTTCCATGCCGCTTTTTTGATTGGGAGAAAAATTTTTTTGTTTGATGTTTACAAAGCGTTAAGAAATAGTGTAAAATAGATAATAAAATGTAAAGATTGGCTTTTTCATGATTTTCGGTAACTAGTAGGTATTGGCTTGATGGAGGGATTTTTATGGAAAAGGGAGGTAAGCTGCTGGTGCTGTTTTTGGCGGCGGTAACTTTGGGGGGATGTTCCTTTGGAGGAACGAAAAAAGAGGTTAAGCAGGTGGATTTCCAGGCGAAGATGGAATTGCGTTCACCGTCCCCAAAAGCCGGTGAGCGGCCAAGGATTCTGTTTGTGGGCAACAGCCATATGTTTTATAATGATTTATCTGGCACATTTGCACGGATTGCCGACAATCTTGGAAGAAACAGGGATGCTTATGAGTTATCGAAAAGCCAGTGCTCTCTGAAGCAATACGCAGATATGGAGAACGAATTAGGGAAAGTGTTTGACAAGACGGTAAGCGGGAAGAAGTGGGATTTTGTGATCCTTCAGGAGAGCAGTGACAACGCGATGTCCCTCTCGGCGGAGGAGGAGATGTTCCCGTATTGCAGGATTTTGGATGAAAAGGTAAAATCTGCCGGCGGGCAGACGGTGTTTTTGATGACCTGGGCGCCAAAAGATGGGATTAAGGATGGATTCAAAAAGCAGAGCCGGGAGGAACTGCAGAGCATTATGGTAGAGAATTATACGGAGATCTCCGATGAACTGAACAGCCTGATGATTCCTGCAGGGGTGGCATTTATGCGTTGTGCACAGGAGTATCCGGAGATCGAATTATGGAATCAGGATGGGAAATACCCGTCCCCGGCAGGGACTTACCTGGCAGCATGCACCGTGTATGCAGTTATCTATCAGCAATCACCGGAAAATTGCAGTTATGTGGGTGAACTGGATAATGAGGTGGCCGCAAAGCTGCAGAAGCTGGCTGCGGAATTGGTGCTGGGGTGAGGGTGGGAACCATATTTCATTCAGCTTCCGGAAAGGAGATTTTATCTGGCGGCCGGCGCCGATGGACGGCGCTGGCCAGGGCAGGGACAGGAGTAAATGGGAAAAGTAGTCAAAGTAGATGACTACTTTTTTATTTTATTGTATAATAGACGAAAAATGACTGAAAGAGGCAGAACAATGAATTTGATAAACATAGAGAAGATAACGAAGGCTTTTACAGACCGCAAATTATTTGATCAGGCATCCTTTTCTTTGCAGGAAGGTGAGAAAGTCGGTGTCATTGGCATCAACGGGACAGGAAAGACCACACTCCTGAAAATGCTGGCCGGAATGGAAGAACCAGACGAAGGGAATATCACAACAGCCAACCATGTGGTGATCCGCTATCTGCCGCAGCATCCGGAATTCAATTCAGAGATGTCCAGCCTGGATTGTGTATTGGAGGGCAATGTATCCGATGAGAACAGATGGACCATTGAGAGTGATGCAAAGGCAATGATGGCCCGATTGGGGATCAGGGATTTTGCACAGCCTGCGGGGCAGCTTTCCGGGGGACAGCGGAAACGCCTGGCATTGATTTCCGTATTGCTTTCACCTGCGGACATTTTGCTGTTGGATGAGCCAACCAACCATTTGGATAATGAGATGGCGGACTGGCTGGAGGAGTATCTGAAAAAGTGGAGGGGTGCTTTGGTTATGGTGACCCATGACCGCTATTTCCTGGACAGTGTATGCAACCGGATTGTGGAAATAGATAAAGGCTCTGTCTACAGTTACCAGACGAATTATTCTGGTTTTTTGGAATTGAAGGCGCAGCGTGAAGAGATGGAGATGGCAAGCGAACGCAAGCGTCAATCCATCCTGCGTGTGGAACTGGAGTGGATGCGCCGGGGGGCGAGGGCACGTTCCACGAAACAGAAAGCGCATATCCAGCGATACGAGGAATTAAGAGACAGGCAGGCTCCGGTACAGGATGCCAAACTGGAATTAAGTTCTGTCTCTGCAAGATTAGGAAAAACGACGGTGGAATTGGAACATATCTGCAAAAATTATGGGGAAAGAAAGCTGATCGATGATTTTAATTATATTTTTTTAAAGGGTGACAGGGTCGGGTTTATCGGGCCCAACGGATGCGGAAAGTCTACCTTGATGAAGATTATTGCAGGAATTGTCCCCCAGGATTTTGGGCAGGTGGTTGTGGGGCAGACGGTAAAGATGGGATACTATGCCCAGGAGATTTCATCAGAAAAGCCGGAAGGGGATGCCCGGGAAAACAGTATTGATTTTTCCTATATGGATCCCGAGCAGAGAGTGATTGATTATGTGAAGGACACTGCTGAGTACATCCATACGGCAGATGGCATGGTGACGGCATCTGCCATGCTGGAAAAGTTTTTATTTCCGCCGGACAAACAGTACAGCCCAATCGGAAAATTATCCGGTGGTGAGAAGAAGAGGCTGAATCTGCTCCGTGTGCTTTTTACCTCTCCGAACTTCCTTTTGCTTGATGAACTTAGCAACAACCTGGATATTGCCACATTAACGATTTTGGAGGATTATCTGGACCGTTTTGAAGGAATTGTGGTTGCGGTATCCCATGACCGCTATTTCTTAGACCGTACCATGAAGCGTATTTTTGCTTTTGAAGGAGAGGGTAAGCTGCGGCAGTATGAAGGAGGGTATACGGACTATTCCATGCGGAAAGCCGCTGAGGCTGAGGCGGGGCAGGAGCCGCCGGCCAGAACTGCCATCAAGGCGAATACGTCAGCAGCCGGGAAAGGGCAGAGGATCCGCGGGCCACAGAAGTTAAAGTTTACTTATAAAGAACAGAAGGATTATGAGACGATTGAAGGGGAGATGGCAAATCTGGAAGACAGGATTGCCGCGTTGGAGAAGGATATCGAAACATCTGCCCATGATTTTGTGAAATTGAGTCAACTTATGGCCGAGAAAGAGGAACTGGAAACAGCCCTGGAGGAGAAGATGGAGCGGTGGATGTATCTGGAAGAACTGGCTGCGAAGATTGGGGAGCAGTAGAAAAATTAATATTGCACAAAAATTGGATTTGTGCGAAAATAGAGAAATCTGCCACAGTGCTTGGGAGGCAGAGGGAATCATTGCTATAATAACAGGAGGGATATGGATGAAAGGCTATGGAAAATATGCAAGGCCTTATCTCAGTGCATTTATTATCGGCCCTTGTCTGATGATATTAGAGGTGCTGGGGGAGATCATGCTGCCGAAGCTGATGTCCCTGATTATTAACCATGGGGTGGCAGAGCGGGATTTTGGGTATATACTGAGGATAGGGCTTCTGATGGTGGGGGTGGCATTTTTTATGGCCCTTAGCGGCATCGGCGGTGCTTATTTTTCTGCGAAGGCATCCATTTGCTTTACCAGTGACCTGCGCAGGGATCTGTTTGCCAGGGTGCAGCAGTTCTCTTTCCAGAATATTGACGATTTCAGCACAGGGTCGCTGGTGACCAGGCTGACCAATGACATCCAGCAGGTGCAGATGGTCATGATGATGGTTTTGCGTTTGGCGCTGCGGGCGCCGGGGATGCTGGTCGGCGCTCTCATTATGGCATTTATCATGAATTACCGGCTGGCAATGATTATCCTGGTGGTCATTCCGGTGCTGGGATGCGTGATAGGGGCGATCCTGACTACCGCCTATCCCCGCTTTGGAGTGATGCAGACGAAACTGGACCGGCTGAATTCCGGCATCCAGGAGGCTCTGGTCAATGTGCGGGTGATCAAGTCCTTTGTGCGGGAGGATTTCGAGAAGGAACGGTTCCGGCAGGCCAATGAAGATTTGCAGGAGAACAGCCTCCGGGCCTTACGGATTGTTATTTTGACGATGCCGGTGATGATGCTGGCAATGAATGTGACTACACTGGCAGTGGTATGGTATGGGGGAAACCTGATTATCGGGGGCAGGATGCAGGTTGGGGACCTGACCGCCTTTACTACCTATATTGTCCAGATTTTAATGTCACTGATGATGCTGTCGATGGTATTTCTGCAAAGTTCAAGGGCCATGGCTTCGGTAAAGCGCATCAATGAAGTGATGGGGGCTGAGATCCGGCTGACGGACCATAAGGCTGGGCAGAAGGAGAAGCGGGTGACCCGGGGCAAAGTGGAATTTCGGGAGGTTTCTTTCCGCTATGGGCAAAAGGATGGGGAGAATGTGCTGTCAGGCATCAGTTTTCTGGCAGAGCCAGGGCAGATGGTGGGAATCATCGGGGCCACTGGCAGCGGCAAGACCTCGCTGGTGCAGCTGATTCCCCGGCTCTATGATGTGACAGGGGGGAAGGTGCTGGTGGATGATGTGGATGTAAGGGAATATTCTCTGAAAAACCTGCGGGACGGAGTGGGGATGGTGCTGCAGAAAAATGTGCTTTTTTCAGGGACAATCGAGGAAAACCTCCGGTGGGGCAATGAGGCGGCCTCAAAAGAGGAACTGCGCAGTTTTGCCCAGGCGGCACAGGCAGATGGCTTTGTCCGGGCTTTTCCGGAAGGGTATGGTACGGATATGGGGCAGGGGGGCGTGAATGTCTCCGGGGGCCAGAAACAGCGGCTGTGCATCGCACGGGCGCTGCTAAAGCAGCCGAAGATCCTGATCCTGGACGATTCCACAAGTGCGGTGGACACGGCCACTGAGGCGAAGATCCGGGAATGTTTCCGCACGGAACTAAAAAACACGACCAAAATTATTATTGCCCAAAGGATTGGCTCCGTGGAGGGCGCCGATATGATCCTTGTGCTGGACGAGGGACGGATTATCGGCAGGGGACGGCATGAGGAACTTCTGGCATCCTGTAAGGCTTATCAGGAAATCTATTATTCCCAGCGGGAGAAAGAGCAGGAGGTGGGTGCATGAACCAGGCAGACAGGCTGGAAAGGCTGAAGAAGCGCTACGGAAAAGAAAAAACGCCGGATAGCTTTGGTGCACCAGGCCCAAGGAGGGCCAGGCAGATAGGCGGGGGAAGCCCCAAAAACAGCAGGGAAACCATCCGGCGTCTGTTAGGCTATATGGAAGGGGATGCCCCAAAGCTGTTTTTGGCCTTTGCCTGCATTATCCTGAATACAATAGGAACACTCTTGGGGGCTTATCTGCTTCGTCCGATTATCAACACTTATATTGTCCCGGTGGACGGCAGCCGGGGGGATCCGGCGGGGCTGGCCAGGGCGCTGGCACTGATGGCGTTTGTCTATCTGGTGGGAGTGGGAGCCAACTATCTGCAGGCCAGGATTATGCTGACGGTGGCCCAGGCGGCACTGCGCAGGATCCGCACGGATCTGTTTGGCAGGCTGCAGAGTTTTCCTGTGCATTTCTACGATACCAACAGCAACGGAGATTTGATGAGCCGCTTTACCAATGATGTAGACACGGTGGGCATGATGCTGAGCAATACGCTGGTGCAGCTGTTTGCCGGGATCTTAAGCATTGTCGGCACCCTGTTTTTGATGGTTTATACGAATATCTGGCTGACTTTGGTGACACTGGCCATGATACCGCTGATGATGAAGGCCGGAGGGGCGGTGGCAAAAAGGAGCCATAAGTATTTTTCGGCACAGCAGGCATCCCTGGGGGCAGTCAACGGCTATATTGAAGAAATGATATCCGGGCAGAAGGTAGTGAAGGTCTTTTGCCATGAGGAGGCGGCACAGGAAGAGTTTGACCTCTTGAATGGGGAATTGCGGGACAACCAGATCCGTGCCCAGTTTTTCGGCGGGATTATGGGGCCGGTTATGGGGAATCTCAGCCAGGTGAATTATTCCCTGACTGCATGCATAGGCGGGCTTTTATGTATTTTCCGCAATTTTGATGTGGGCGGGCTGACGGTATTCTTAAATTTTTCGCGGCAGTTTTCCCGTCCGGTCAATGAGATTTCCATGCAGATCAGCAATGTATTTTCTGCGTTGGCAGGGGCAGAACGGGTGTTTTCCCTGATGGACGAGGTGCCGGAGCAGGAGGATGACAGGGATGCTGTGGTGCTTAAGCCCATGGAAGGGCATGTGGTGCTTGACCATGTGACCTTCGGCTATGACCCGGGGCAGGTAATCTTAAAGGATATCAGCCTGTATGCAAAGCCGGGGCAGAAGATTGCCTTTGTGGGGTCCACAGGGGCAGGAAAAACCACCATCACCAATCTGCTCAACCGGTTTTATGATATTCAGGGCGGCTCCATTACTATAGACGGGGTGGACATCCGCCATATCCGGCGGGATAACCTGCGGGAAAATATTGCCATGGTATTGCAGGACACACATCTTTTTACCGGAACGGTGATGGAAAATATCCGCTATGGCCGGCTGGATGCCACGGATGAGGAAGTCATTCAGGCTGCCAAGACGGCTTCGGCCCATTCCTATATCAACCGCCTGCCCCAGGGATACCAGACAATGCTGGAGGGGGATGGGGCGAACTTGAGCCAGGGGCAAAGGCAGCTGCTGAATATAGCCCGTGCTGCGGTTTCCCGGGCCCCGGTCCTGGTCCTGGATGAGGCGACGAGTTCAGTGGACACACGGACGGAGAAACATATCGAGCATGGTATGGACCGTTTGATGGCGGATAGGACCACTTTTGTGATTGCCCACCGCCTGTCCACAGTGCGCAACGCCAACGCGATTATGGTGTTAGAGCATGGGGAGATCATTGAGCGGGGTGACCATGAAGAACTGGTGGCACAGAAGGGCCGGTATTATGAACTATATACAGGGCTGAGTGAACTGGAATAGAAGAACAGAAATAGGGAAAAGAAAAAAGCCTAGTGTTATACTAGGCTTTTTGATCGGGGCAACAGGATTTGAACCTGCGACCTCTCGGCCCCCAGCCGAGCGCGCTACCAAGCTACGCCATACCCCGTCCTGTATCCGGTGCATCGGCTGACCCATATCCAACCGACTTTGCTATTATAGCAGATATTTTTCATTTTGAAAAGAGGTTTACATCAGGTTTTTTATTTGTTATCATAATATTAGAATTATTATTTCCAAAGAAAAAAAGATTATGCGAAAAAGGATGATAAAGGTCGAATTTGCAAAGCGCTTTTTGTGCATATTGCCCGGATATCTGCGGCGGATGGAAAAAAGGCCTGTCATCAGGAGGATCAGGGAGATGGGAGATAATGCCAGGAAGGGTATCGTCAGCTTTGATATGGATATGACGCTTCTGAACCATGCAGACTGGCGCATTCCGGATAGCGCCATGAAGGCCCTTGAGTGCCTGAGGGAAAACTACTATATCGTAATTGCAACCGGCAGGGATATGGGGGCCAAGTACAGTACCGGGCTGACAGAACTGGTGAGGCCGGATGCGGTGATCCATCTGAACGGGACGAAGGTTACGTTAGGGGATAAACTGATCTATGGGCACAGGATGGATCAGGGGCTTGTGGAACGGTTGTTACGGTTCACGGAAGGGAAGGAATTTGCCATGGGGGTCAGCGTGGGGTCAGAGGATTATTATGTGAACCCGGAATATGTAACCCGGCATGATATGATCCGGTGGAAGCGTTCAGACCGTTGCTTCCGGGATCCCTGGAAGCTGCTAAAGATGCCGGTGGGGACCATGGCTTATATTGGAAAGGAACCAGGAACGAAGCTGGTGGAGGAGGCATTTCCGGAGGTGAGGCTCCCCATGTTTTCCAGCGGCGAGGGGGCAGACGTGATTGAGAAGATCGTATCCAAGGCGGAGGGGCTGAGGAGGCTCTGTGAGTATCTGGGGATCCCATTGTCACAGACAGTGGCGTTTGGGGACAGCATGAATGATTATGAGATCCTGCAGATGGCCGGTACAGGGATTGCTATGGGGAATGGCCGGGAGGAGTTAAAGCAGGCGGCAGACTATGTGACGGACCGGATTGATGAGGACGGGGTGTGGAATGCCTGCGTGCACCTAGGGCTGATTGGAAAAGACCGGTGAAGTTGGGGAGCCGGGGATGAGGAAGGTTTGATATCCCTCTGCTTTGCGGCGGGGTATTTGACTGATAATATGAAAAATATGGGGAAGGACGGAAGTAATATGGCACGTAACTATGAGTTGGTAGTGATTGGGGCTGGGCCAGGTGGCTACACGGCTGCCTTAAAGGCAGCAAGCCTGGGGATGAAGGTGGCTGTGGTGGATCAGGAGAGACTGGGAGGGGTCTGCGTCAACCGGGGCTGTATTCCCACGAAGGCGCTTTTGCATGCCTCCAATATTTTCTCTATGATGCAGCATTGTGATGAGTTTGGTGTGTCCACTGATTTTATTTCCTTTGATTTTAAGAAGATGCAGGAATATAAAAAACGTTCGGTGCGCCTGTACCGTCAGGGAATTGAGAAACTCTTTGCAGAGAACGGCATTGACTTTCTTAAAGGCACGGCAACGATCCGCAGGGAGAAGACGGTAGAAGTGTCGGGGGAGGAAGGGAAGGAATATCTGCATGCCAGCCATATTATTATTGCGACTGGCGCCAGCCCGGTGATCCCGGATATCCCCGGGATTGACCTGCCGGGGGTAAGCAACAGTGACCGCCTGCTGGCCAGCCAGAACTGGAATTTTGACCGGGTGGTTATTATGGGCGGAGGAGTAATCGGGGTGGAGTTTGCAACGATATTCCAGGCACTCTGTTCAAAAGTCACGATTGTGGAGATGGGACCCCACCTTTTGGGCCCCATGGATACGGAGGTGGCCCTGGCGCTGGAGGACCAGATGCGGGATAAGGGTATTACGATCCACTGCAATTCCACTATTGAGGAGATCACCGAGGAGGACGGCCTGAACTGCCAGATCAAGAACCATCAGACCGGGGAGGTTAGCCGGATCCGGGCAAACCAGGTAGTGGTGGCTGTGGGGAGAAGGCCTTATATGGAAGGGCTCATAGGGGAGGATGTGTCGCTGGAGATCCGGAATGGGAGACTGTCTGTGGATGCAGATTTTATGACCAGCGAGATGCATATTTATGCAATTGGGGATGTGGTGTCCAAGACACAGCTGGCCCACGTGGCGATGGCACAGGGAACCTATGTGGTGGAGAAGATTGCGGGAAAGCCTCACAGCATCCGGCTGGAGGCAGTGCCCAACGGCATGTATGTGTCATTGCCGATTGTTCCCAACTGCATCTATACGGTGCCGGAGATTGCAACCGTGGGCATAACCGAACAGACAGCCAATACACTGGGGATGAAGGTACGCTGTGGTGTCTATGATATGAACGATAACGGCAAATCCATCATCACACACAAGGAAAAGGGATTTATCCAGATGATCTTTGAGGCCTATTCCAATACGATTGTGGGTGCACAGATGGTGTGTCCGCGGGCCACGGATATGATCGGGGAGATGGCGACGGCGATTGCCAACGGGCTGACTGCAGAGCAGCTTTCACGTGCAATGCGGGCCCATCCGACTTACAGTGAAGGGATTGCGGCAGCGATTGAGGATGCGATGAGAGAGAAAGGGCAGAAACCATGAACGAGATTGCGAGAAGGATCAGGGAACTGCGCAAGCGGATGAGGGAACGCAGGATAGATGCTTATTTAGTGCCAACTTCCGATTACCATGAATCAGAGTATGTGGGAAGGCATTTCGCCTGCCGGGAATATATTACCGGTTTTACCGGATCTGCCGGAACCGCGGTGATCGGAAGGGACTGGGCAGGGCTCTGGACAGACGGCCGTTATTTTGTGCAGGCGGAGACAGAACTGGCCGGCAGCGGCGTGGAACTGATGCGGATGGGAGAGCCAGGAGTGCCGTCTATTGAGGAATACCTGGAACAGAAGCTTCCGCAGCAGGGTATCCTGGGATTTGACGGAAGGGTAATCAATGGGCGGATGGGGGAGGAACTGAAGAAAAAGCTGGAAAGCAAAAATGTGTCCTTTGCCTATACGGAGGCTCTTGTCGGTGAGATCTGGGAGGACAGGCCCGAACTGCCGGCAGAGCCTGTCTGGGTGCTGGAGGATAAGTATGCAGGGCGGCCTGCGGCAGAGAAGATTGCCGAACTGCGCCGGGAGATGGGAAAACTCCATGCAACGGTCCACATTTTGACAACCCTGGATGATATTGCCTGGCTGTTTAACATCCGGGGAAATGATATTTTGCATAATCCGGTGGTGCTTTCTTATGCGGCAGTGACCCAAAAGGAACTTTTCCTGTTTCTCAATCCGCGGGTGGTGGAGGGGGAGGTGCGTTCCTATTTAGAAGGGATGGGAGTGACAATCTGCCCCTATCAGGAAATTTATACATATGTACAAGGCCTGTACCATGAACGTGTGCTTCTGGAAAAGGGGAAGGTCAATTATGCGATTGTGAATTACCTGGATGAGAGCAACCACATTCTGGACCACATGAACCCAACGGTGATGAAGAAGGCGCAGAAGACGCCGGTGGAGATTGAAAACCTGAAGCAGGCACATATCCGGGACGGAGTTGCCATGACAAAGTTTATTTATTGGATAAAGCATAATATCGGAAAGATCCCGATGACGGAATGCAGTGTGGCAGAGCATTTGAAAGCCCTGCGCAGGGAGCAGGGGGCTCTTGATGAAAGCTTTACCACTATCTCAGCCTATGGGGCAAATGCCGCCATGTGCCATTACCATGCACAGGAGGAGAATTGTGCCGAATTAAAACCCCAGGGCCTTTATCTGGTGGATTCCGGAGGGCAGTATCTGGAGGGAACCACGGACATTACCCGGACCATGGCCTTAGGGCCGGTGAATGACAAGGAACGGGAGCATTATACATTGGTGCTGATGAGCATGCTGCGGTTGGGGCATGTAAAGTTTCTGGAGGGATGCAGCGGGCTGAGCCTTGACTATGTGGCCAGGGAACTGATGTGGCAGCGGGGCCTGAATTACAATCACGGAACAGGGCACGGAGTGGGATATTTGCTGAATGTGCACGAGAGGCCGGTGGGGATCCGCTTCAAGACAGTGCCAGAGCGACAGGATGGCGCACCGTTTATGCCGGGAATGGTGTGCTCGGATGAGCCGGGGATCTATATAGAAGGAAGCCATGGGATCCGTACGGAAAATCTTCTGTTCTGCAAGGAACTGGAGAGGACAGAATACGGAAGATTTTTTGGCTTTGAGTTCCTGACCTATGTGCCGTTTGATTTAGAGCCGGTGGATGTGTCGCTGATGGAACAGAGGGACATTGATTATCTGAATGAATACCACAGCCAGGTATATGAAAAGATATCTCCGTATTTGGAAAAGGAGGAGGCGCAATGGCTGTGGGAGGTGACGCGGCCGCTGCCTGGGTTTTTTGGAAATCAGCAATGAAAGTGTCTTCCAGCCCTTGACAATTTCTGCCGGAATCAATATAATAGCCCTGATAGGAAAAGAACAAAGACGGAGACGGAGAGAGTAGGGCCGCAAAGTGGTGACAGCGATCCGGGGATGGTGGAAGCCCGGGACCGGCAGGCGGACGCCGAAGATCACTCCTGAGTTGCAGGCTGAAAGAGACAGGCGTGGATGGTAAAGCCAAAGATGTGTTTGAGTAGGTCGTGCCGGCAGTCCCGCCGTTACCGGGAGCGCATATGTTGGTATGCAGTAATAGGTGGTAGAGCGAAGCCAGGCTTTCGTCCTTATTACGGGACGGAAGCCTTTTTGTATCACAGAAAAGTGCATTCTATGATACAAAAACGCTCCGCGGGGATCGCACTGCGGCGGAGAGGAATTCTGTCGCTGAAGCGGCCCGCCGCAGGCGGAGAATCCTGCGGGGCAGGATGTGCACGCTGGTATCCGCCTTGCCACAAAAACGGAGGTAATCGAAATGTATGAGAAAGTATCTACAGATTTAAAATTTGTAGACCGGGAAAAGAAGGTTGAGAAGTTCTGGAAGGATCACGATATCTTCCAGAAGAGCATGGACAGCCGTAAGGATGGCCCGACCTATACTTTTTATGACGGCCCGCCTACGGCTAACGGCAAGCCCCACATCGGCCATGTGCTGACCCGGGTGATCAAGGATATGATTCCCCGCTACCGGGCCATGAAGGGAAGCATGGTTCCCCGAAAAGCAGGATGGGATACCCATGGCCTGCCGGTGGAACTGGAAGTGGAGCGGATGCTGGGCTTAGACGGCAAGGAGCAGATCGAGCAGTACGGCCTGGAGCCCTTCATTGCCCATTGTAAGGAGAGTGTCTGGAAGTACAAGGGGATGTGGGAGGATTTCTCCGGCACTGTAGGCTTTTGGGCAGACATGGATAATCCCTATGTCACCTACCACAATGATTTTATTGAGTCGGAGTGGTGGGCATTGAAGCAGATCTGGGAAAAGGGGCTGCTCTACAAGGGATTTAAGATTGTGCCCTACTGCCCGCGCTGCGGGACCCCTTTGTCCAGCCATGAGGTGGCCCAGGGGTATAAGGATGTGAAAGAGCGTTCCGCCATTGCCCGTTTCCCGGTCAAGGGTGAGGATGCCTATATTCTGGCATGGACCACCACGCCCTGGACTTTGCCCAGCAACGTGGCATTATGTGTGAATCCGGATGAGAGTTATGTGAAGGTTAAAAGCGGTGACTATACCTACTATCTGGCGGAGGCTTTGTGCGATACGGTTCTGGAGGGAGAATATACGGTTCTGGAACGTTATCAGGGAAAGGACCTGGAATACAAGGAATACGAACCTCTGCTTCCCTATGCCAATTCGGTTTGCGAGAGACAGAAGAAGAAAGCATTTTATGTAGTATGTGACACGTATGTAACCTTGACAGACGGTACCGGTGTGGTACACATTGCGCCGGCCTTTGGTGAGGATGACTCCAAGGTGGGACGCAAATACGACCTCCCCTTTGTGCAGCTGGTGGATGCCAAGGGTGAGATGACCGGGGAGACTCCCTGGGCAGGCACTTTTGTGAAGAAGGCGGATCCCCTGGTACTAAAGGAACTGGAGGAAAAGGGCCTGCTGTTCTCGGCGCCCTCCTTTGAGCACAGCTATCCCCACTGCTGGCGCTGCGATACGCCGCTGATTTACTATGCGCGGGAATCCTGGTTTATCAAGATGACGGCGGTGAAGGAGGATTTGATCCGCAATAACAATACCATCAACTGGATTCCGGAGAGCATCGGCAAGGGACGTTTTGGCGACTGGCTGGAGAATGTGCAGGATTGGGGCATCAGCCGTAACCGGTACTGGGGGACTCCCCTGAATATCTGGGAGTGCTGCGGGTGCGGCCATCAGCATTCGGTCGGCAGTATTGAGGAGTTAAAGGCAATGTCCCCGAACTGTCCGGAGAATATCGAACTGCACCGGCCTTTTATCGATGAGGTAACCCTTACCTGCCCGGAGTGTGGAGAGCAGATGAAGCGGGTGCCGGAGGTCATTGACTGCTGGTTTGATTCCGGAGCCATGCCCTTTGCCCAGCATCACTATCCCTTTGAGAACCAGGAATTGTTCCGGCAGCAGTTCCCGGCGGACTTTATCTCCGAGGCAGTGGATCAGACCCGGGGATGGTTCTATTCCCTGCTGGCCATTTCCACCCTGATCTTTAACCAGGCGCCCTATAAGAATGTGATTGTGCTTGGGCATGTGCAGGACGAGAACGGCCAGAAGATGAGCAAGAGCAAGGGCAATGCGGTGGATCCCTTTGACGCCCTGGCTACTTACGGGGCGGACGCGATCCGCTGGTATTTCTATATTAACAGCGCTCCCTGGCTGCCGAACCGTTTCCACGGGAAGGCAGTGCAGGAGGGACAGCGCAAGTTCATGGGAACCCTGTGGAACACCTATGCCTTCTTTGTGCTGTATGCCAATATTGACCAGTTCGATGCCACCCGGTATGAATTGGAATATGAGAAGCTGCCGGTGATGGATAAGTGGCTCTTATCCAAGATGAATTCCATGGTAAAGAGCGTGGATGAGAACCTGGCGGATTACCGGATTCCGGAGGCTGCCCGGGCTCTGCAGGAGTTTGTGGATGATATGAGCAACTGGTATGTGAGACGGAGCCGGGAGCGTTTCTGGGCCAAGGGTATGGAGCAGGATAAGATCAATGCCTATATGACCCTGTATACGGCTTTGGTGACGACGGCCAAGGCGGCGGCGCCCATGATTCCTTTTATGACGGAGGACATTTACCAGAACCTGGTGAGAAGCATTGACAAGGGTGCGCCGGAGAGTGTACACTTGTGTGACTTCCCGGCAGTGGAGGAGAGCCATATTGACACTCAGCTGGAAGCAGATATGGATGAGGTCCTGAAGATCGTGGTGCTGGGCCGGGCGGCCAGGAATACGGCCAACTTAAAGAACCGCCAGCCCATCGGGAAGATGTTTGTGAAGGCAGACCATGAGCTGTCCCCCTTCTACGTGGAGATCATTGAGGATGAACTGAATGTGAAATCCGTGGAATTTGTGGAGGATGTGCGCAGCTTTACCACCTATAGCTTCAAGCCCCAGCTAAAGACGGTCGGGCCAAAGTACGGCAAGCAGCTGGGAAATATCCGCAAGGCCCTGGCGGAGATCGACGGGAATGCTGCCATGGATACCTTGAAGGCCGAGGGAGCTTTGAAGTTCGAGTTCGGCGGCGAGATGGTGGTGTTAAGGGAAGAGGATCTGCTGATTGACATGGCCCAGACCGACGGCTATGTGTCTGAGGGTGACAATCAGGTTACGGTGGCCATGGACACCAATCTGACGCCGGAACTGGTGGAGGAAGGGTTTGTCCGGGAACTGGTGAGCAAGATTCAGACGATGCGTAAGGAAGCCGGATTTGAAGTGACGGACCACATCTGTGTGTATCAGGAGGGAAATGAGCGGATTGCCGGGCTTTTGGAGACACATAGAGAGACCATTGCCAGGGAAGTGCTGGCAGACCAGATCCGTACAGGAGAGACGGAGGGGTATGCCAAGGAATGGAATATCAACGGCGAGAAGACAACTTTGGGAGTGAAAAAAACCGCGGGTGCCTGAGAGTGCAGCGGTTAAAAGGAGAGCGAGCATGAGCAAGGTATTTAACAAGGAAGAGTTTAAAAAATCTGTGATTTATAATGTAAAGAATCTGTACCGCAGGACGATTGACGAGGCGACGCCTGCACAGATGTTCCAGGCAGTGTCCTATGCAGTCAAGGACGTGATCATTGACGAGTGGATTGCCTCACAGAAGACGTATGCCAAGAAGGATGCCAAGACCGTGTATTACCTGTCCATGGAGTTTCTGATGGGGCGTGCCCTGGGCAACAACATTATCAATATCATGGCCCGGGACGAGATTAAGGAAGTGCTGGACGAGATGGGCCTTGATTTAAACGTGATTGAGGACCAGGAGCCGGATCCGGCCCTGGGCAACGGCGGCCTGGGGAGGCTGGCTGCCTGCTTCCTGGATTCCCTGGCCACTCTGGGATATCCGGCCTATGGCTGCGGTATCCGCTATCATTACGGAATGTTTAAACAGAAAATTGAGAACGGTTTTCAGGTAGAGGTGCCGGATGAGTGGTTAAAGGACGGCAACCCCTTTGAGGTGCGCCGTTCCGAGTACTCCACGGAGGTTAAATTCGGCGGCTATGTTCGTGTGGCCTATGAGAACGGCCATGAGAAGTTTGTGCAGGAGGGTTATCAGTCCGTGCTGGCTGTGCCCTATGACCTGCCGATTGTAGGCTATGGCAACAATGTGGTCAACACCCTGCGGATCTGGGATGCCCAGCCCATCAATACCTTCAGCCTGGAGTCCTTTGACAAGGGGGATTACCACAAGGCAGTGGAGCAGGAGAATTTAGCCAAGACCATCTGTGACGTGCTTTACCCCAATGACAGCCACTATGCGGGGAAGGAACTGCGTCTGAAGCAGCAGTATTTCTTCATTTCTGCCAGCGTGCAGCGTGCAGTGGCCAAGTACATGGAGAAGCATGATGATGTGCGCAAATTCCATGAGAAGAATGTATTCCAGCTGAACGACACCCACCCCACGGTGGCAGTGGCGGAACTGATGCGGATCCTGCTGGATGATTATGGCTTAAGCTGGGAGGAAGCCTGGGATGTGACCACCAAGACCTGTGCCTACACCAACCATACCATTATGGCGGAGGCTCTGGAGAAGTGGCCCATTGAACTATTCTCCCGCCTTCTGCCGAGAATCTATCAGATTGTGGAGGAGATTAACCGCCGGTTCCAGAACCAGATCCGCCAGATGTACCCCAATGACCAGCAAAAGATCGCCAAGATGTCCATCATCTATGACGGCCAGGTCCGCATGGCCCATATGGCCATTGCCGGAAGTTTCTCGGTCAACGGTGTGGCCCGGCTGCACACAGAGATCTTAAAGCACCAGGAACTGAAGGATTTCTATGAGATGATGCCGGAGAAATTCAACAACAAGACCAACGGCATTACCCAGAGGCGTTTTCTGCTCCACGGCAACCCGCTGCTGGCTGACTGGGTGACCTCCAAGGTAGGGGATGAGTGGATCACTGACCTTTCGGCTATCAGCAAGCTGAAACTGTATGTGGATGACGAGAAATGCCAGCATGAGTTTATGAACATCAAGTACCAGAACAAGCTGCGCCTGGCCAAATATATCAAGGAACATAATGGCATTGACGTGGATCCGCGTTCCATCTTTGACGTGCAGGTAAAGCGGCTCCATGAGTATAAGCGGCAGCTGATGAATATCCTCCATGTGATGTATCTGTACAATCAGGTGAAGGAGAACCCGAACCTGGATATGGTTCCCAGAACCTTTATCTTCGGCGCCAAGGCGGCGGCAGGTTATAAGATTGCCAAGCTGACCATTAAGCTGATCAATGCCGTGGCGGATGTGATCAACAATGACCGCTCCATCAACAATAAGCTGAAGGTGGTATTTATTGAGGATTACCGGGTAAGCAATGCGGAGATTATCTTTGCGGCGGCAGATGTGAGCGAGCAGATCTCCACCGCCAGCAAGGAGGCCAGCGGTACGGGCAACATGAAGTTTATGTTAAACGGAGCCCTGACCATCGGAACCATGGACGGCGCCAATGTGGAGATCGTGGAGGAGGTAGGGGAGGAGAATGCCTTTATCTTCGGCACTTCCTCTGACGAGATTATTGAACTGGAGAAGAACCGCTCCTACGACCCGATGCAGATCTTTAACAATGACCAGGATATCCGCCATGTGCTGATGCAGCTGATCAACGGGTATTTCTCCCCCTATGATACGGAACTGTTCCGGGATATTTACAATTCGCTGCTGAACACCCGGAGCAGCAACCGGGCGGACACCTATTTCATCCTGAAGGATTTCCGGATGTATGCGGACGCCCAGAAGAAGGTGGATGAGAAGTACCGGGATCAGAAATGGTGGGCGCGGGCAGCAATGATGAACGTGGCCTGCTGCGGCAAGTTCTCCTCTGACCGGACAATTGAGGAGTATGTAAAGGATATCTGGCATTTGGATAAGGTAAAGGTTGAAATGTAAGCAGGATGTACGGAAATCTTTTTGAATAACCAGTGATAGAAGAAGGAATCCCTTCATAGACTGATAGTAGTCAGGAGGGATTCTTTTTTTATGCGCAGATGGGTGATTGCAGTGACAGCTATGCTGTTGATGCCGTGGATGGTTTCTCTGGTGTGGATGCGGGCGGCAGGGATGGAGGCAGAGGCGAAAATGGGGGCAGAGGCCGGGGCGGAGGGACAGGCCGGGGGGCAGGAGGAAAGCATTGGGGGAGAGTTGGAGGGAGAAGAGGGAGTTGAGGCAGCTGCCGGAGGGGAAGCCGGGAAAACAGGGAATCCGGGGGAAAAATCCCAGGAAGCGGGGGAGGGGGAATTGGCAAGGAGAAAAATTCTGGTTGAGAGGAAAGGGGTGCGGACTTATATTGATTTGGAGGAGTATCTGCCAGGGGTGATGGCGTGCCAGATAGATACGGATTATGAAATGGAGGCTCTCAAATGCCAGGCAGTGATTGCCAGGACCTACATCTACCGGTTAATGGACAGCCGGACAGAGATTTATGAAGAGGAATTGGATTTAGACTATCTGGGGGAGGCGAAAGGCTACTTTGGGGCAGACCGGGAAAAACTGTTTGGTGGGTTAAAGCGGTGCCAGGAGGCGGCAAAAGCAACAAAGGGAGTGGTAATGCAGTATGAGGGGCGTTGCATCCTGCCGCTGTTCCATGGGATGAGCGGGGGACGGACACGCAACGGGGAATCGGATTTCCCTTATCTTCAGTCGGTGGAGAGTGTGTCGGATACCAGGCATGAGGATTATATGCAGATATTGGAATGGAGCCGGTCTGTGTTTGCAGCAAACATCAGCCAGATTCCAGGGGCAGCAGCGGTTACGGCAGAACAGCTGCCGGCACAGATCCAAACGGTAAAAAAGGATGATGCAGGCTATATGGTGGAAGTAAAGATCGGAGAGGGGATCTATTCCGGGGACGAAATCCAGTATGCCCTGGGGCTTCCGTCACCATGCTTCAGCCTGGAAGGGGACAGTGAAACCATCCGTGCCCGGGTACGTGGCAGGGGGCATGGCTATGGGCTGAGCCAGGCGGGGGCAAATGATATGGCCAAATCCGGCTGGGGATACGAGGACATTTTAAATCACTATTATAAAAATATCTCTTTAATTCCTGAATAACTCGGGTCACTTTGGTAAAACTACTACCGAGGTGATAAACGGTGAAAGAGAGAATCAATCAAATGTTCAAGGACAAACTATTCCTTGTCATGCTGGTGCTTGGCCTGCTGACTATAGTTGCCGCAGCAGGCGTTGTTACAATGAACAGAGGAGACGGGCAGGAGCAGAATCCCTATGTGGAAATGCAGGGACAGGAAAATCTTCTGGCCGGAGAGACGGAAACAGAATCACAGGTATCGGTGGCAGGGGAATCCAATGCAAAGCCGGTGCCGGAAAAGACACAGGAAAAAGTGGCAAAGCAGGAATCAAATCCGGATACGGTGGTGCAGGAGGAAGCAAAAGGTTCTTCCGGCAAGGCCTTGCCGGAGGCAAAGGCCGTAGGTACAGGGCAGGATGCAGCTAAAGCATTGGTGCTGGATTTTGCGGATACCAGCCGGGTCGGCTGGCCGGTTATGGGAAATGTAGTGCTGGATTACAGCATGGATTCCACCATCTATTTCCCCACACTGGATCAGTACAAATGCAATCCGGCCCTGGTGATTCAGGGTGAGGTCAGCAGCCCGGTTTATGCCCCGGCCAACGCCCGGGTGGCAGAGGTAGGTGTCAATGAGGAGATTGGCAATTATCTGATGCTGGATCTGGGAAACGAATATACGGCGGTCTGCGGCCAGCTCAAGGAAGTGACGGCCGTGGAAGGGGAGTATCTGGAGAAAGGGCAGCTTTTGGGATATGTGGCAGAGCCTACCAAATACTATACGGTGGAAGGAAGCAATCTGTATTTCCAGATGAACTATCAGGGAGTTGCGATTGATCCGCTGGACTATCTGGAATAATAGTCCCGGGGGAAGCAAAGGCCGCTGCAAGAAACTCAGATATGGGTGCTTGCAGCGGTCTTTTGTGCAATATTACGGTAAAGTTTATTTTTTTTAAGGTTTTTTAATAAAGTGTTCATAAATAGTTGTGTTTCATATGATATACTGATTACGAAATAGAAAGCAATGCAGTGCAAAGAATTTGCCAACAGGCAGGAAACGCAGAGACAGCGTGGCATAGCAAAACAAAGGAAAGCAACAGAGGTACATATGAATATTTTATTTTTTATTACACCAAAGAGTGAAGTGGCCTGTGTCTATGAAGAGGATTCCCTCAGACAGGCATTAGAGAGGATGGAGTTTCATCAGTACTCCTCCGTGCCGATGCTGAACCGGAACGGGGAATATGTAGGCACATTGACGGAAGGGGATCTGCTATGGGGGATCAAGAACCAATATAACCTGAATTTGCGTGAGGCGGAGAGTATTCCTGTCACGACCATCCACCGCCGGATGGACAATCTGCCGGTCAATGCCAAGGCGGATATGGAGGATCTGATTGATAAGGCTTTAAACCAGAATTTTGTGCCGGTTGTGGATGACAGGGGATATTTCATCGGGATTATCACCAGAAAAGATATTATCCGGTATTTTTACGAGAAGAAAATGCCGGGGCATGTGGGAGTGCAGATGCAGGCATAACATCAGAGGAGGCGTCCGTGCAGGAAAACCGGCACCGACGCCACCTCTGATGTTATGAGATGCCTGATGTTATTGGGTTTTTTTAGGGCTGCAAGGTTTCTGCTTTTGGTCAAAAGCCGGATTAAAGGCATAGAAGTTGCGGCTGTCCAGATGGTCCTGAACGTCCCGGAGGGCTTCCCCGAACCGCTGGAAATGGACGATCTCCCGCTCTCTCAGGAAACGGATGGGATCACACACATCGTGGTCCTTGACCATGCGCAGGATGTTGTCGTAGGTGGTGCGGGCCTTCTGCTCTGCCGCCAGATCCTCAAACAAATCCGTAATCGGATCTCCTTTGGACTGGAATTCACAGGCATTGAAGGGCACACCCCCTGCTGCCTGGGGCCAGATTCCCGTGGTATGGTCGATATAGTAAGGGCCAAAGCCGGATGCCTCGATTTCTTCGGGAGTCAGATTTCGGGTCAGCTGGTGGACAATGGCGGCAATGATTTCCCAATGCCCCAGTTCCTCGGTGCCGATATCGGTGAGGATGGCCTTCCCTTTTTTGTAGGGCATGGCATACCGCTGGGACAGATAGCGCATGGAGGCTGCGCTTTCGCCGTCCGGACCGCCGTACTGGCTGATGATGAACTGCGCCAGCTTCGGATTGGTCTGGGAGATCTTTACCGGATATTGCAGACGTTTTTCATATCTCCACATATTACATACCTCCTTCCCAGGGCCAGGGGTTGTTGGCCCAGATCCAGGTGCTGGCATTTACCTGGCCTATTGTCAGGGGTCCATAAGATTGTTCATATGCGGCTACCGCGTCCTGGTTGGCCTTTTGGATATATTGATAATATTCCATGGCCTGGCTGTCAGAAGGATGGGTGTCCAGATACAGAGTGACCTCATCCAGGGCAAAGCCCGTTTCATATACCTTCTGCAATAATGCATTTCCACATGTCATCAGCGGCACCTCCCCATAACAAACGGAAAATCCAGTTCAGGGAAAATAGTTCCCCTGGAAAAGCCTTGTTCAATAGGATACGTCTGTCCCCATCTCTGCCAGGGGACATAACCCATGCCGATTGGCATTTGGTTTAAATTGGTATTCGGCATAAGCGGGGGTTGGGTCCCGCATCCGCATCCCCCGGATATTGCCGTTTTTTCAGGCTGCACCGGAAGGGTTGGGGGCTGAAACTGAGGCATAGGGGGCATTGGGGGAGGAGGGGTAAAAACATTGTTGCATTTGCAGTCTGTATTCATGCAGGGCGGGGCAGGGATCTGCGGCCTGCAGAAACAGCTGCACCGTGGGTTGCTGCTTTGGCTCATAGATAAAAGGCTCCTTTCTTTAATTGAAAGTATCTAATGATATAAATATGTCAGGAAGAGGAAAATGTTCCCGGCACTGTGCAGGGAAAAGCCCTTTTGGTCTGTCACACTTGTCTGAACCCCCACATAAGATACATTACAAAACAAATAAAAAGGAGTTTTCAGATATGTGTGGATGTAATTGTAACAGATGGGGAATCGGTATCGGGTGCTGCAGGAACTGCAGATGCAGCTGCAATTGCAGCTGTAACTGTAATTGTAATGATAACAACTGTGGAAACAACTGCAATAACGGGAACGGTACTTGCGGAGGCAATACAGGCTGCTGTGACTCTTGCACCTGCGGCGGCTGCAGTAATGGCTGCGGCGGCTGCGGCAACAGCCAGACCCGCCGGGCATACCGGGCAGGCTTCCGTGATGGCTACAACAAGGGCTACAATAACGGATACCAGGACGGCTGCAATGCCTGTGGAAATACCTGCAATAATTCCTGCAATAACTCCTGCAATAACTCTTGCAACAATTCCTGCGGCAGCATCTGTGGGAATCCTTGCAATAACCCCTGCAATAACCCCTGCAATAACCCCTGCAATAACCCCTGCGGTTCCTGTGGGGATGCCGGAATCATGCCCCTTGCAGCTTCCGGAGATGGCTGTGGCTGCAACAGCTGTGACTGACAATAAGAGAAGAACAAAAGCAGCCGGTGGTGCAATACCACCGGCTGCTTTTATAGTTATGGAAAAAGAGAGAAAAATGAAAAATCAACAAAACAGCCTAAAGTAATTTAGCAAAAATGCCTATTGTATTTTTAATACAATCATGCTATTGTGTACATATAAGAAACTTGTATACAATCATATTGGTTGTATGCACAATGGATTATTTAGCAAAAGGAGAAGAAGCGCATGGATTACATGAAGAATTATTCTTTAGAAGGAAAAGTGGCTTGGGTGACAGGTGCATCCTATGGAATCGGATTTGCGATTGCAAAAGCTATGGCAGGGGCAGGGGCCACGATTGTCTTCAATGACATCCGCCAGGATTTGGTGGACAAGGGAATGGCTGCTTATACGGAAGAGGGGATCCAGGCACATGGTTATGTCTGTGATGTGACGGACGAGGAAGCAGTGAACGCCACGGTAGCCATGATTGAGAAAGAGGTTGGGGTGGTTGATATCCTTGTGAACAATGCAGGGATTATTAAGAGGATCCCGATGATTGAGATGGCGGCTAAGGATTTCCGCCAGGTGATTGATGTGGACCTGAATGCACCTTTTATTGTTTCGAAAGCAGTGATTCCGGCGATGATGAAAAAGGGCGGTGGGAAGATCATCAATATCTGCTCGATGATGTCTGAATTCGGCCGTGAGACGGTTTCTGCCTATGCAGCTGCGAAGGGCGGGCTGAAGATGCTGACCAGGAATATTGCATCAGAGTATGGAGAGTATAATATCCAGTGCAACGGCATCGGGCCTGGCTATATTGCCACACCTCAGACAGCGCCGCTTCGGGAAAAACAGGCAGATGGTTCCAGGCATCCGTTTGACCAGTTTATTGTTTCCAAGACCCCTGCGGGACGCTGGGGAGAGGCTTCCGACCTTGGAGGACCTGCCGTATTTCTGGCATCCGCGGCGTCTGACTTCGTAAATGGCCAGATCTTGTATGTAGACGGGGGGATTCAGGCATACATCGGCAAGCAGCCGTCCTGACGGAGGGGCAGGTATGGATGGGAAGGTTTACCGGAACCGGGGGGAATATGTGTTCGAGACCCTGAAAAGGGAAATTTTGGATCTGGTATTAAAGCCAGGGCAGGCAATCAGTGAAAATGAGATCTGCGCCAGGTTTGAGGTTTCCCGGACTCCGGTCCGGGAAGCCCTCCGCAGGCTGCAGGAGCAGGGGTTTGTCCATACGATCCCTTATTCAGGGACTTGTGTGACACGGCTGAACTTAGGTGAGATCCGGCAGATGATTTATATGCGGGTTGCAGTGGAATTGATGGTGATGCGGGATTTTATGAAGGAGGCCACCCTGTTCCAGTTTGAGGAGATCCGTCATCAGATCCGCCTTCAGGAACTTCTGATCCGGCAGGCAGATTTCGAACCCGAACAATTTTACCAGATGGATGCAAGGATGCATGCCATTTGGTTTGAGTCAACCGGAAAGGAGCGGCTTTGGGAGGTAATTCAGGCTCAGCAGCTTCATTATACCCGTTTCCGGATGCTGGATTTTGTGACAGAGACAGATTTTACCCGTATTATCCATGAACACAGCGGCTTGTTAAAGCTGATGGAGCAGCAGGAGGAAAAAGGGCTGGAAGAGGCATTGAAGAAACACCTGTATATCAGCATGACACGGATGAAACATGCCATAGAGGTGGAGTACAAAGAGTATTTCGAATAATATTTTAAATAAATCAAAAAAAGAGTTGCAATTTTTGAAAAATGTGGTAGAATAATTGACGGAGGCATAGCTCAGCTGGGAGAGCACATGCATCACACGCATGGGGTCGCAGGTTCGAGCCCTGTTGTCTCCATTTTTTCTGCCTTTTCCCATGGCAGGGAAGGATGGGGTTTCCATCCGTTATTTCAGGGGACATAGCTTAGCTGGGAAAGCGCTACGTTCGCAACGTAGAGACCGCGGGTTCGAATCCCGTTGTCTCCATTAAAACACGAAGTTCCGAACCCGCTGAGAAAATCCTATTTTTCAGTGCATCGGAACGTTTTCGCTATCATTGTTCCGTTTCAGGAGCAATAAGGCAGCAACAAGCAAGACTCCCAGACAGGCTCTGGGGGTTTTCTTTTTGCAAGGATACACAACTGCTATCCTGGACCCCATCGGCCCACCCCGGCAGGCCAACGGTTTCCCAAAAACTATAGATTTGGGAGACAAAGACCATGATTAAGATTGGGCGTATTTCGGATGTGAGTACTGACTATGATGAGAACTGGCTGGTCGTCCGCTCGCTGAGGACAGTCCCGCCCCATGCCATCCACGAGCCGCGGCTGAGCCCGTCCCGGCAGCTGTTCCATAGATATCTGGACGCGAAGTCAGAAGGCAGGTTCGATGCGGAATGGTTCCGGCAGGTATACATGAGGGCGTTCCTCCGGGAACTTCTTTCCGACCGGGCAAACATGGAACTGATGGACCGGCTGTACCGAGACAGCTTTACCAAAAACATCCTGCTTGCCTGTTTCTGCGCAGACGAGGCCCTGTGCCACCGCAGCATCCTGGCAGGGCTGCTCATGGGCGCGGGCGCAAGGATTGAGTGCGATACCGGGTATGTGAGATATTACGGGATGTTCCGGGACATGGTCTCCAGGCGGGGCGCTTAAAAAATCCAAAAATCCGGGCAGGTCTTGACATCCTGGCCGGGATGAAGTATCATAAATCCAGCCAGGGGGATTTTGCAGGGAGCACGGCTCCCTGTATGGCGGGGTCCCCAGCCATAGTTTTAAAAGATAATCAACGTATCAGTGGGAAATGTGGAGCAGGCTACCAGTCTGCCTACATGAACCTTCCTGATAGGTTGATTTTTTGTTGCCTGAAATCGGGAAAATGAAACTATTGTTACATTAGAAAGGAGGTTTCCTTATGGATAACAGGCACAATGGCCTGCCCGCCAGCCAGAAATATCCCTGGTATGATGACCGCGTGACGGTGCTGCTTGACCAGGAAGAAGCCGAAGACCCCGGCTGGCCTTATAACACGCTCCCGCCCAGGGATGCTTACAACACACCGAAAAAGATATACGGATATCTCGACAACCATGTCTGGAAGCAGGACGCAGCGAAGAAAGCCGCTTCCATCATAGCCTACAACTGCTTTGAGAGGGCCGTCAAGTCCAACGCCCTGTTTGTAGGTCCCACGGGCTGCGGCAAGACGCACATATGGCGGTGCCTCAGGGGCATCTTCCCGGATCGGATTGAGATTGTGGACGGCAGCAACCTGACCATGGACGGATGGAAGGGGGAGAAGAAATGGGCCAGCATCCTCCGCTCCCCCGTCTTCCGCTCCGGCAGGCATGCCGTTCTGGTCATAGACGAGGCGGACAAGATGCTGGCACCCAAATACACCAGCGGCGGGGAGAACGCGAGCCACAGCGTCCAGTCGGAGGGGCTTGTCATGATGGAGGGCACCCGTGTGGAGGTAAAGATGCGCATATGCCAATACAATGTCGCGTTTGACGACCATGTCATAATCGGCAGCGATACCTATTACAGCTACATGGAAGCCGGGAAGCTGAAACGGGAAGGCGTGTAAAGGGATTCCCATTATAGAAAAGGGAACGGTTTTCACCCGGCTTATGGCCGGGTGCTGCGGGGATGGCAAATAAAGGAGGTTATAGACATGGATATGACAGATTTTGCAACAAGAGTGCGCACCGCGGTGGAGGCGGAACTGGGGGCCGGCCACAGCGTGGACGTGCGGGAAGTCAGGAAAAACAACGGCGTCGTGCTGCACGGCCTGACAATCGGGGCGGAAGGACAGAGCACCGCCCCCACAATCTATCTGGAGCCCTTTTTGGAGGGGTATGAGCTGGGGGAACCCTTTGAGGGTATAATCCGGACAATCCTTGACACTTACGTCGCCCACGCCCCCGCCGGACAAATGGACTTTTCCTTTTTCCGGTCTTTTGACCGAGTGAAAGACCGGATATGCTTCCGGCTGATTAGCCAGGAGAAGAACGAGGAACTGCTGCGGGATATCCCGCATGTCAGATATCTCGACCTGGCGGTCTGCTTTTACTACCCCTGCCGGGATGACAGAATCGGCAGCGGGAGCATCCTTATCCATAACTCCCATATGGAGATGTGGGAAACCTGCACGGCGGAGCTGTATGACCTGGCGGAACGCAATACCCCGCAGATTTTCCCATGGGAGTGCAAATCCATAACGGAGATATTGTCGGGAATTATGGATACCGGCAATGAGGAAGACGTTGAGGACATGGTGCCCATGAAAGTACTCACCAACACCAAAAGGCTCTACGGCGACGCCTGCATCCTCTATCCGGGTGTGCTGGAAAAGCTGGCGGAGAGGGAAGGGGGCGCGCCTGCAAAGGCCCGGACGGGGCAACGGCGGATTTTCCCCGCTGCGTGTGCATCTTTCCCAAAGCGGCGGAGTTCGCACGGCAGCATTTATACAAAGGGATAAAGGTTATCGTCACCGGGCGCGTGCAGACCGGGAGTTACACCAACAAGGACGGCCAGAAGGTCTATACCACGGACGATATCGTGGAAAACCAGGAATTTGCCGAGGGCAAGTCCAAGGAAGCCCCAAAAAGCTGCGGCGGGCTGGCAACGGATGAGAACGGCTACCTGGTGGTGCCGGATGACATTGACGACGGGCTGCCGTTCAAATAGGCGGCCAACTATATATTATATGAAGAAAGGGGTAACGCACTATGAAAGAGACCTTAACAATGATCGCTGCTGAAAAGCTGCATCCCAACCCTGACAACCCCCGCAAAAGCCTGGGGGACCTGACGGAGCTGGCGGAATCCATCCGGAAAAACGGCGTCATGCAGAACCTGACGGTGATGCCGCAGGAGGGTAAGCCCGGCGAGTACACCATCATCATGGGCCACCGCCGCCATGCCGCCGTCGTACAGGCAGGGCTGAAGGAACTGCCCTGCCGCGTGATGGAGAAGCTGGAGCGCCCCGACCAGGTGGCGGCGATGCTCGCGGAAAATCTGCACCGCAGCAACCTGACGCCCTATGAGGAGGGGCAGGGCTTCCAACTCATGCTGGACCTGGGGGAGACCGAAAAATCCATTGCCGAAAAGACCGGATTTGGGAAAACCACGGTCCGCCACCGCGTCAACATCGCCAAGTTCGATCAGGAGAAATTGAAAAAGCGGCAGGAGGACGAGGCCTTCCAGTTCTCCATCACGGACCTTATCGCTCTGGAAAAAGTACCGGATATTGACAAGCGCAACGAAATCCTGGAGGAGGCAAGGGACGGCCGGGACCTGGCTTTTAAAGCGCAGTGTGCCGCCCAGGAGATAAAGCGCGGGGAAAACCTCGCCAAGGCCATCCCCATGTTAGAGAAAGCCGACGTCAAACCTGCCCCGGAGAAGGTCCCCACGGAAATCTATGATTCCGGCAAGTGGCAAACCGTGGAGACGCTGGACCTGGAGGGCGACCTGCCGGACAGCTACAGGCCAAAGCAGGCCGGGGAACTCTTCTACTACAAGACGTACCGAGAGGTTAAAATCATCAAACGGGCCGAAAAGAAGCCGAAGCCCGCAAAGCTCAAAAGCGAGGCGGAGAGGAAGCGGCATGAAGAGGAAAGCCGGAAGAAAAAGAACCGGAAACAGCTTTTGGAGCTTGCAAAGGAAGCCGACGCGGTGCGCCGGGATTTCATCCGGTCCGTGATTGACGGGAAGGTCGCCGCCCTGAAGGGGGATGACCTGGCAAAAGCGCAGGCCGCACTATGGCGTATCCTCTACGAGACCTGCGCCACCATGTCGAGGAACGGCTGCATCACCTTTTACGGCGGAAAGGAAGACGATTACTCCATGTCCGCAGAGGAACGGGTCGAGGCGGGGAAATGGGCGGACAGGCTGGAAATGACGCACCAGATGATGATTACCGCACACGGGGCCTGCGGCTGCAGGGACCTGATCAGCGGCAACGGGGAATACAGTGCCAGGATCGCGGAGAAGGTGAAGAAGCTGTATGCGGCGCTGCGGCTGTTCGGGCTGCGGGTGGAGAAAGAGACAAAGCAGCTCCTTGACGGAAAGCATGAGTTCTATTACATCAAGCCAGCCCCGGAGAAGCCCGCCATGCTTGAGGACAAGACAGCGAAAGCCGGAACGGCCCGGAAGCCGAAAGCGGAGCCCGCAGTCAAAGCGAAAGCTGACCCGAAAACAGAAGAAAAACCGGCCGCAAAGGCGAAGCCCGGACCGGTGACGAAAGCGGAACCCGCCGCAAAAGCGGGGGCAGCCCGGAAGAAAAGGAAAAACCGGCCACAAAGGAAAAGCCTGTCCCGGAGGTGAAGGATGAGCCCGCCGCAAAAGCAGGAGACAGCCCGGAGGGCGGGGCGGACAAGGGCGATCCGCAGCCGGGACCGGAAGTAAAGCCGGAGGCCGCATAGCCGCCGACAGCCACAAAAAACGGGAGGGACCCTGGCAGTTGTACCGGGGCCTCTCCCGCATAATAAGGAGACATAACCATGCAGAAATACACCATAGATAATTTCCGTTTTGAATCCGTACTGGAGGAATCGCACGGAAGCTGGGAGCAGAGCCGGAAAGACCCTGACAAAGGGATGTTCGTTGTCAACTACTCTTCCATCCTCACTTTCCTGATACAGACCGCCGGACGGATATGCCGGAGGTATGCCAGCGACCTGTTCATAGACTGGCTGTCAATCGACAAGGCTCTCTATGACAAGGCGTATGGCGGAGGCAGATACCTGTTCGGCTTCCGCGAGGATGGCATTGACCATGCGGAGTATGTCCTGGGGCGTATCAACGGTTTCGGGATGGAGCACTTCGCAAACGAGATACAGGAGCTGTACATGCTGGACGTGAAGGTAGACCGGGCGGAAAGATACCCGGATGACATGGATATCAGCATGTGCTTTGGGCGGGCCTGCCTGGCTGCCAATACGGACAGCCGGGCGGCGTGAACACGGATACGACTGGAGGTGAGGCCATGCAGGGGACCATAGCGGCAATCAGCCGGGAGACTGAGAACTATCCCGTGCGGAGCGCATGGGGCAGGGGCGTCCGCAGCTATGTGGAGGAGTTTTTCGAGGCATACATGACCAATAAGGGCCTGCGCATCGACGATACGGATGCCCGGATTGGGAAAATCACGGATGCGGACCTGCTGAACGGTGCAAAGGACTGGAGCCAGTACAGCTACGTCAGATGTGCAGATATCTGTGACGCTGATATCTGCGAAAGGCTGTGCTGCCCATCGGAAGCAAAGAAAAAAAGCATGGCAGGCTGCCGCCCAATGCTGGAGAGACCTGGCTGGACGTACAGGCGAGGGCACTGGAGCAGGCAGCAAGGCTCGTGGAGCGGGTTGTGGACAGGAGGGAGACATGAAGGACTGGGCGCTTCTATCGGGGTAAGACGTTGCTGGATGGGATACGCGATAGATTTAGGAGTAGAAGGGAGGGAGACGTTATGTGCATGATGGATAACCAGCCGGTGGACGGATACGCAAGCCCCTGCGGGAGTTGCCCGGACTACCTGGCGGTATGCTCCCCGGTGATACAGGATGGGTATGTGGCAGGGGCCGAGTGCGATTTCAGCGTTTGCGGGTTCTGCCCCATCGCATACTGTCCGGAGCGTGACGAGGAGATAACGGCCGTGGGCGGCGGCCTGATACAGGGAAAAGACAGCCAGAAGGGAAATCGGGACCGCCTGTGACAGAAAAATGTCACATGTGACGGTTATAAAATAAGAAATGTCACAGCCGGGACCCGAGATGATGTAGGGCTGGAAACGATTTGTGACAGATGTGGAAGTTTTTTTCAGAAAATCCTGTAAAACACCCTATATATCCCCTGTATCTTAAGTGCGTATCAATAAAAAAGAGTTTCGGAAAAAAAGTGTAACAATGTCACAAGGACTGTTTCCGTGTAAAATCCCCTGGTATATAAGGGGATTCCGTTGTGACACTTTCCCCACTGTCTTCCCAGTGTATGCCGCCTGACGGGATAACGGGGTCCGGCTCTCAGCTTCTTCCCCGTCCCCCGTCTCACACTGCATCCCCGTTTTCCAAACCATCTGAAAGAAGGTGATTCCCATGTATTATAAGGCTCCCCGGTATCTGACAGCAGGCGCCGGGCCGAGGCCCCCGCCCGATCCGGCGACAAAAAGCGCATATCTGCATAAAAAACACGGTCCGAGCTGACGAACCGTGTCAATGACGCTTGCAATCTGGCCTATCATGTTGTAAAATAAGGAATGAGATAACAAAAAACAGGCAGGACGCGGGAGGCGGGCACCTCCCACGGCCCTATGCAGGAGACACGACCTCCCACACAGCAAAATATTGCACCCAACGTCATTATACCCTTTTTTGTTTTGGTTAGCAAGGGGTTAAGATGGCTTTTGTGTGTTGTCAGCGGTGTAGAGATTCCAGGCCCTGCGCCGCTTTTGTTGTCTCGTCGGGGATGTCTATGGGGGCCGGGGCGTCAGCCCTGCTCCCCCAGAGGCCGAACCGATGGGAGACAGACAACAATGATATATATTTATGGTTCAAATCCGCAGCCCGGGCAACAGGGCACCGCAGCTACCGCTATGCTGCCTCTCGTTGTATGTGATCGGCAACGGGAGAGCAGCATATTTTTTTTCCTCATAAATCAACACTTTTCCAAAAGACCCTGACGGTATGTGATGCACCCTTTGTTTCAGCCACAACACCGCATCTTACCGGACGGTCCCTGCCGGGGCAGGTCCCTGTCTGCCTCAACAGTCCAGTCTCTTTTGGCGGGCATAAATCAAATCACCCCGCCGACGTGACCGAAGAGCCTGTCGAAAGCACATACACAACTACAACTGAATATACTTATCCGAAGACCACTGAGGCCATCAAGGCTACTGAGGCACCGGAACCCATCCAGGCGTCCGTCCAGGAGACGGAGCAGGAATCCATTCAGGAGCCTGCCACAGAGCCTGCTGACGAGCCTGTATATTACAACGACAACAACCTCAACGGCATGCCCGGCGTCAAAATTACGGACACCACTATCATAGAGACCAACGGCTTCAAACTCTATAACTTCAAAAAGTCCGGCTCCACCGGCGCCACCCTTGACCCGGAGCACTACAAGAACATGCCCTTCGAACTGTATTACGGACTGACCGTCAACACTGAGGGCACCGTAGTGACCTACCGTGCCTACAATCACCTGAACCAGGAACTCAGTATCGAGTGGACCAGCGTGGAGTCTGGATACTAAAAAATGGGTGGATATAAGGACTGCCTCTTTCACCAAAGACTACCAGTTCGACCTGGTGAGCCAAGACAACGGCCTGTTCTGCCTCGTGGCGGAGTTTGACAATGGCGTGAAATTTGAGGTGCTCCTCTATGTCAACGACGGCGAAGTCTATATCGCCGAGTATGCATACGACACGATTTCTGACGAGACCATCCTGGGCTACATCGAAAAGCCTGCCCGCATCAAAGAAATTGCAGAAAGCTATAATGTGACGCCTGAGAAGAGCCTGTCCGTAGACAAGCAGGACATCGCCTATCTGGTACTCTCCAAAGACCCCAACTTCACCGCCCGTTGTGACATCGACCTCTGGCGTGAGAAGGCTCATGAGATTGTGACCGATGATACCCTGGCGGACAGCGTCAAGGCCATCATGCTCCACGACTGGATGACCCAGAACCTGGCGTACGATACCTATAAAACCCGCGTATGCAAACAGTGGCGTGCAGGGTACTACAACGACTTCACAGGGACCTGAGCCGTCTACAATACTCATACGGGCGTGTGCCAGGATTTCGTAAACATCTATGCTATCATGTGCCGTGAGTTGGATATCCCCTGTGGTTCCTTCGAAAACGACGGTCATACCTGGAATATCATCTGACTTGACGGCCAGTGGTATGAGGCCGACCTTACCACAGATATCTGTTGTCATACCTACAAGGAAGATGTCACCGATGTGAGCGGGGGTATAACCATTTGCTACAATGGGTTCCTGCCAAAAGCTGAGGCAAACCGCTTTGACAGCATTGAAAATGCAAACGAGTCTCTTATGTGTGCCAGCTTCCGACAGGACGGCTACTGCCACGACTGCATCCACACCCGCTGACACCACAAAAGGCATCTGCCAGAGTTCCGTAAGGGGCAACGGCAGATGCCTTATTTTTTTACAGGATTGCTGCAACAGGATGTAGTTCATAGGCCTTAACGAGACATGGTTTGCTACAGGCCTTGTGACCAGGTGATGGGTAGAATAGCCTGTTTTACGCCACCTGTTACCACAGGTGCAACCGGTATCCCGCAAAGCGCTGGAAAAAACAGCATGAAAATGATACAATAATATAGACAATCACAGAGAGGAAACCAAATATAATGACCACAAAAACAATAAAGCTGGACCCCAATATCCCATATGAAGATAGAAAAGCTATCGTACAGGCAGCCGCCAACCTGGCTCTGAGCGGCATGTATCCAACAGAACAATGCATCCGTGACGCAGAAGCGGTGGCCCGCGGGGAAAAGACGAGCGAACAGGTGATACAGGAAATCATAGCGAGGCACAAGAAATGAGCATCATATAAGGAGACAACGAGATGGGCGACAAGATAAGATACCCCGTCGGCAGGGGCTGGTGGCCGCTGGCCGATGAAGCCGTGGAACGCCTGGGGCAGATGAACGTCAGGGTCCGGGCCGTATACGAGAAATACGGCACGCTGCGGCTTGACGTAGAGCCGGAACCGAACAAGGCAACAGACATCCTGCTGGAGATCGAGGAACACAGTGCCCATGTCTGCGAGCGGTGCGGCAGGCCCGGGAACGAGGTAGAGAACAGCCAGGGATGGGTGAAGACCCTGTGCCGGGAATGTGCGGCAGAGTGGAGACAGAATCCCCTCAGCATACGGCCATAGGCATGGCGGCAGGGGAACAGACGCATAGGATAGAACCCCAACCCGAAATCATGGATATGCAAAATTCTCCTTGAACTTTCCTATAGGTTATGCTATCCTTTAAATAAAGAGAGGCACCTGTTGGTAACAGATGCCCCCTGGAACTACCGATAGACGGTTAGCCCGTTTAAAATGTATAATACAGAATAGCCGCTTCACTTTAGCAGGGTTGGGCGGCTATTTCTGTGTTTTATGATTATCCTTGCTTCCGATGGCGTATCCAAGACCGAACGTGGTCAGCACGAGGCTGAGTACTGCTATCAATCCTTCAATCGTCAACATCCACTTAGCCCTCCTTTCCCAGATTCCTGCAAGCAGGTTTCTATGTGATCGGAGGGTCACAGTCCCTCCGTAGAGGGCTAACCGCCTACCATCCTGGTAGTCCTAAAGAGATACTACCATTTTTCGACAGGGATTTCAATCCTGTTTGCTATAATCTTCCCTGCTTTTCTTGCGATATCGTATATTTCAGATGCTTTTTAGCCTCCAGACGGCCCCTTTTCTGGACGCTTACTATGGCTGACGGTTCCCGTGGGCATTGTCCTGGGAGCCGTATTTTTTTGCGGCCATCGGCCTTCCCAGGAGACTGCAAGGGCAGTCCACTTTCCCGAAAATGGGTCTCCGAGTGGGCTAGGTTTTTTTTGAAACCGGCCTTTTTGTGTTCTCCAGATGGACTGGTTTTTACACGGGTATCTGCCCCCAGACTGTAAGAGAGCCATGAGGGTTCCGCCTGGCCGTCTGCGACAAGCGCAGCCGTTCCAGGGGAGCCGCACATATATCCGGCTCCCTGACAGGGAGGGACGGCTTCCCCGGGAGAGCCAGGCACCCGCCGTCGCCACAAGGGCTCCGTCCTTTTGGGTGCCTGCATCCCCTCCCCCGGCAGACGCACCGCATGGTGGCAGTATCCAGGCTTCCGCGCCCTGCCTTGGTGTGTCACCGTGTGTCAGACCCTCCTTGTGTGGAGGCGGCACCTGCCGCACCGGACCGCCCACAGGGCCTGCCTCCGGACAAGCCGCACAGGAGACGGGACGGCTACAAGAGCCGTCAAACAGGCAGGTACCCTGCGTGTCACAAGCACCCCCTTCCAGGGTCCCGAGTGCCCCTACGGCACCAACAGGCGCCGCGGCGGTGTGACCCCAGGTACCCTGAAAGTACCCTCAAAAACTGCTTCCAGGGTCACTGCTGCAACCGCTGATGCCGTAGGCTTCCACCCTATTCGATGATGGTTGTTGCAATTTTGTCTCATAGGGGATAAAAGGACATAAGAGGGGGTGGCACATGGCGGGGACAATGCTGGAGCATCCTCCCCACCATGCGGTCGGCACAGCCGACACCCCCGGCCTCCGCTACGCTGCAGCCACCCCTCGCTGCGCTCGCGGCTCTTACTGCGGCAGGTGTGCCACCTGCCTTGCCCCTGCGGGGTGCCCTACGTGGGATGGCACGGGTTTCGTGGCGGGCTGAAGCCCACCAGAGGCCATCCGGCAGCAATACGAGGAAAAAAGTATCCCGGCAGCTGAAGCGGCCGGAGGATATCCTGAGATAGAACAATGGATATCAAACTGATTACAGCCCGGCCCGTGCCGGGCCGACTGGGGAAGGAACAGGAGGTGGATATAAAATGAAGCTGATACTTACGTATTTGGGCAGGGATGACTGGAGCAGACCCGTGTATAAAGACAGCAACGGCAGACTCTATGTAGATGCCGCTCCCTGCGCAGGCCGTCTGGACATCTGCACCAAAAGCGGAAATGATTTTTACGGGGAGCCGGATATGCCCGTCAAGGCGGAGGCCACGTTTGTCCCATTCCGGGATGTCTGGTGAACGGGAGGAAAACGTCATGCGCAGGATAACTGTATGGGAATCAAGTGGTGCCTGTCAGAGATCGCCCCCCGGCACGGGATAATATCAAAGGCACGGCACGTGTTAATTTTATTGCAATCTTTCCTCTCTTAATGTAAAATGATAGAGATAGCAGAAAGCAGAAAAGCCGTGGGAGGCGGGCACCTTCCGCAGCCAGGCAGGAGACACGACCTTCTATGCGGCGAATACTGCACTATATGTCATCACGCCCTTTTGGATTGTTAAGACCAGGGTGCGGATGGCTTTTATGTGTTGTCAGCGGTGTAGGGATGACCCCTGCGCCGCTTTTTGCTGCCCCGCAGGGCAGGCCTGCGGGAACGGCAGAGACAACCATATACAGATATGGCTTGCTCTGAAAAAATAAGACAAAGGAGCAAACAGAGATGCAAACAAGGAAAAGAATCTGGGTGTCAGCCGCGGTCGTGGGAATGGCCGTGATGCTGGCTACCTGCGGCGGCAAAAAAGAGGATGCCACATCATCCGTACATGATTATACCTATGTCTCGCTTAGCGGGAACGAGTATTCCGGCACGTATACGGGGGACTGGGAAAACGGCCAGTGCAGATGTATTCTGAAAACGGAGACGTTCACACAGACTTACAGCGGGGATTACTTTTATGGGGAATGGAAGGGAAATGGCAACCTGAAAGTAGAATACCCGGACGGAACTATTTCGACCACATATGATGGTGAGTTTCGGGATGGCAAGTGGAACGGGAGCGGCGAAGAGACTTATTATTATATTGCTGAGGAAGCCGCAGAACAGGGCTATGACCGCAGGGTTTACAAGGGGCAGTTCTCTGATGATGTGTTGGCAGGGGAGACGACGGCAATTTTCTATTACACGTCAGAATTTGCAGAAGCGAATGGCGGCATCACCGGGCTGTTCGTGGCAGGCACCGGCGGCGCCGTAGCCATGGGCCTGGTCCTGGGAATCCTGTTCGGCGTTATTGGCATAGTGTGGGAAAAAGCGAGTGTCTTCATAGAGTTTTTGATTACGGCTTTATCCTGACGGCCCTGCTGCTCGTGCGGGCGGCCCTGTTCTCATGGGGCTCCATTGCTTCCATCGCCCTGTTCAGGGGCTCGGATATCATTGTCCGTGTCATCATCCCGGCGGTCATTGTAGGCTGTATCGCCGGGGTGATAGGGCTGCATCTCTCGTGTGCCTGGATAATCATCTCCACAGCTTTCTGGGGAGGGGGTATATGCGGGGGCTGCTTATCGTTCCTCGGCGTGTTCGCGATAGTGGCTGGCCTGCTGGTGATGGCAGCCGGCATCAGGTATCAACTGAAGACGACGGGGATATCCCTGAAAAAAGAGGAGCCTGGGCAGACAACGCCCTCCCCGTGGCAGCCGCAGACGGGGCAGCCAGTACATCCACAGCCTCAGGCAGGAGAGCCGGTGCAGCAGCCACAGACGGCGTCAAACGTGGAACTGTCAGAAGAACCGCAGGAAGAGGTACGGCCTGCGGGGCAGGATGGTATGCCGTAATGTTCTGCAGCCAGTGCGGAAATAAAATAGGGGCGGATGCGGCTTTCTGCCCGAAATGCGGGAACAGGGTCCGTTGACCGGGCCGGCACGGCATATCTGCCAACTCTCAAAAGGGAAACGGCCGGGAAACCTCCCGGCCGTTTCCCTTTTAAAAGGTGAGCCCGTTTTTATCCAATTCATCATGGGGGAAAGCCGTCTCAATGTATATCTCTTCCAGTTCCCCATCCTCTGATATCATGATGACCGATGCCCTATACCTAAAGTACGAAAAGTCCAACTGCGCCAGGGTCTCATATATTTCCTTATGGTTGGTGACAACAGAGTATTTCCCTTTTTCCTCCTGGGGCACCGTGCAAAGCTGGTAAATGAACTGGCCGGCATAATAATAAGGGTTCTGGGAACAGAACGCAAACATGAAATCCCACCGTGCGAGGCAGGGACAGTTATTGGGTTTAAACCATGCGTCAAAAGCTTTGCGCTCTTCCGTCGGGGAGTTTAACCGATAAATGGTGCCGCCGTACCGCAGCCGTTTCACGTTTGAGATGATCAGCATGGTCATGTCTGCTTTATTGAGTTTCCTTTTTTTCTCGGTATAGGGTAAAAACGGATCACTTTTAAGGTCATAGCCCGCGGCATTCATAAGCCTCTCATACAGACTTTTTGCCTTCCCTGTATCGACCATTCCCTCATCATCCTTTGACAGGCCGACCACAATGGACCGCAGCGCGCTCACGCTGGGCAGCGATTTTGCCTGCCGGCGGAAGATGTTTGCCACGGTGGAGAGGGACAGGTCTGATAACTCCGCAAGTTCATTGTTGTTCAGGTCCCATTCCAGCAGATAAGCCGCATGTTAGAGTTGCAGCAGCAGAAAGTGATGCTCACGGACGAGTTTGCGGCAGAAAGGCTGCGGCAGCAGTACAGCCTTAAGCCGGAGTATGTGGTGAAGTACCTGGAATCCTTTACCGGGAACCTCAAAGATTCTGAGGTAAGGCGGCATGTACTGGATTTGCTGATCAACAAAGTCATCCTGTCTGACGAGAGCATCACTGTCACTTTCAATTTTTCCGATGACCGGCGCGAGTTCTCCATAGACGAAATGACCCAGGTGATCGAAAACAGGGAAAAAATCATGAGCATTCTTGACAGCCACGAAGCGTCTATATATAATATATATGGCGAAGAGGACATTAGGAGTAGCGATTTTTTCGCCTAGAGGGTTCGGAAACTTCGCGTTTTACTCCATCTGAAAACCTTGGAGATTTTCAAGGTTTTTTTATTTTTCCATAGGAAACTTCATCCTATGGAACTATGGAATAAAAGCCCACAAAAAAACCTGCAGGAATCCAAAGTTAAACGGATCCGTCTGCAGGTTTATCTGGTATGGTTTAAGGATTACTTGGAAGCAGCTTCCTGAACTGCACCCATGGCCTCGCTCAACTCAGTGGCAACATTGGTCCAGTCTTCCTGGATGGTAGCAGCCGCTTCGTGTTCTTCCCCACTGATGCTTGCCAGAAGCACGTCGCAGTATACTTCCAGAGTGTCGGCATATTTGCTGGCAGCTTCTGCCAGTCTGGCATGGGGTTCCTCTAAGCCTTCCGGCGGGGTGTCAAGCTTGGAAAAGTCTACGAAAGCCTGTTTGGTGGCGCGGGTCTTTTCGATACATTCCTTCATTGCGTCAAGATTTTCCGGGTCATCCTGGGCCAGCTGCATAAATTCCATGCTGACAGTGATGAATTCCTCGGCAGCCTTGTTCATAGTATCTACCTGCGCCAGGTAGTCACTGTTATCGCCAGAGGCTTCTGCTTTGACTTCTTCCGTGGTTTCCTCTTTGGATTCTTCCTTGGTCTCGTCAGCTTTCTCTTCCGTGGTTTCCTCAGATTGAGCCTCGGTGCTGGCCTCAGCAGCGGTGGTGGTATCTGCAGCCTTATCGCCTCCGCAGGCAGTCAGTGCAGACAGCGCCATGGCGGCAAGGATTGCCGGAATGATACGGTTTTTCATCTTTAACATAATAAATCCTCCCTTAAAAAATAAAAAGTGAATAACCGAGGATATTATAGCCTTATTCCATGGGATATTCAAGTACAAAATGATATTTTTAACGGGGAATTAACTATTTTTGTAACATTGACAAGGGACAAGGGAATAACCTTGAATAATCTTGTGGGATATGCTAAACTGATTCCATATTCAGATACAGGATTCGGTTTTGGATTTGCGTAAATGACACAGATGAGAAGGAGGTAACTGAATGAATTTGCACAGCCAGAAACTGACATTGGATTATCCTGTTTCGATTGTGCCGATGGGAGAGATTGCAGGATTTCAGGTGCGCCCGGGGCTGTTTGACAGCAACGGGGCGGTGGCTTCCGAGGTGGGGGTAAATTTTACGGTGCATACACAGAATGGCCGCTCCTGCGAACTGCTCCTGTTCCACAAAGGTGAGGAGGAGCCCTATGCGGTTCTTCCGTTCCCTGACGAATATAAAGTCGGGGATGTATATTCCATGATTGTGTTTGGGTTAAAGATTGAGGATTTTGAATATGCTTATCGGATTGATGGGGAATACCAGCCGGAGAAAGGGATGCTGTTCGACCGGAATGCGATTCTTTTAGATCCGTATGCAAGGGCAGTGACCGGCCAGGAGATCTGGGGGGAAAAGATGGTGAAGCATTACCATGCCCGGGTGGTTAAGGATGTGTTTGACTGGGGGGATATGCCCCAGTCCTCCACACAGCTGTGTGACTTGGTTATTTACGAGATGCATGTCCGGGGCTTTACCTATCATCCAAGTTCAGGAGTTAAGTTTCCGGGAACCTTTGCCGGGATCCGGGAGAAGATCCCTTACCTGAAAGAACTGGGCATCAATGCAGTGGAACTGATGCCGATCTTTGAATTTGATGAGACGATGAATTCCAGGGAGGTGGGGGGAAAGCGGCTGCTGGATTATTGGGGCTACAATACGGTTGGTTTTTTTGCGCCTAACAGCAATTATGCTTCCACAGCCGAGTTTAACCGGGAGGGGACGGAACTGAAGGAACTGATCCGTGACCTCCATGATAATGGGATTGAAGTGATTTTAGACGTGGTTTTCAACCATACGGCGGAGGGGAACGAGATGGGCCCCACCTTTTGTTTTAAGGGGATTGATAATAAGGTATACTATATGCTGACACCGGAAGGGAATTACTACAATTTCAGCGGCTGTGGAAATACCCTTAACTGCAATCATCCCATTGTGCGCCAGATGATTTTGGAATGCCTGCGTTATTGGACCATTAATTACCGTGTGGATGGCTTCCGGTTTGATTTGGCCAGTATCCTGGGGCGGAATGAGGACGGTTCCCCGATGAACAAACCGCCGCTTTTGGAGAGCCTGGCCCATGACCCGATCCTGGGGAATGTAAAGCTGATTGCAGAAGCGTGGGATGCCGGCGGGATGTACCAGGTGGGATGCTTCCCTGCGGAAAAGCGGTGGGCGGAATGGAATGGCCGTTACCGGGATGCGCTGAGGGGGTACCTGAAGGGAGACTGCTGGGAAGCCTGGAATGCGGCGTGGAGTATCTGCGGATCCGGGGATCTCTATGGGCCCCACACGGCTGAGGGCAACAGCCGCTATGCAGGGTATAATTCATGTGTTAATTTTTTTAGCTGCCATGACGGTTTTACCCTATATGACCTCTATTCTTATAATGAAAAGCATAATGAGAAAAACGGATGGAATAATAGAGATGGGGCCAATGATAACCACAGCTGGAATTGCGGGGTGGAAGGGGAGACGGAGGAGCCAGAAGTGATAAGCCTGCGTTTCCGCATGATCCGCAATGCCTGTGCGGTGCTGATGTGCAGCCGCGGCGCGCCGATGTTCTTGGCAGGCGACGAGTTTGGCAATACACAGTTTGGAAATAATAACAGCTACTGCCAGGATAACGAGATTTCCTGGCTTGATTGGGGTTTGCTGGAAAAGAACCGGGAATTATTTGAGTTTTTTAAGTTTATGATCCGTTTCCGCAGCAAACACCCGGTGATCCGCAAGAAGCTTCCGGATGCGATTTGCGGCATGGGGGCGCTGAACTCCCATGATGTTAACGCTGACAGGACAGAACTGCCAAAGGATGCCCGGACCATTGCCATCAGTTTTGCGGGCTATGACCGGGAAAACGGCAGGGATGATTTGGTCTATGTTGCAGTCAACACATACTGGGAGGATGTGGAAATCACCTTGCCCCAGCTGCACAGGAGGGGAGCCTGGTATTTAACCGTTAATACTTACGGGGACTGGCAGGGGCGTTATTTCTATGAGGAAAAGGATGAGGTAAGGATTGACCATACCTTTATTATGAAACCTCGTTCCGTGGCTGTGTTCAGCGGGCGTGCATTTTTGTCCCAGGAACGGTTTTGAAAGATTTTTGGTTTAACAGGAGGCAGATAAACAGATGGAACAAAGAGAGAGGACCGGGCTGGTATTGGAGGGCGGCGGAATGCGGGGCATCTATACAGCCGGGGTGTTGGATGTGTTTTTGGAAAAGGGGGTGGAATTTGACGGTGTGATCGGCGTGTCGGCCGGTGTGGTGCATGGCTGTTCGTTCCTGTCTGGGCAGAAGGGGAGAAGCATCCGTTATTATAAACGGTACTGCAGGGACTGGCGTTTTATGAGTTTTCGGAATCTGCTGCTGACAGGGGATATGGTGGGAGAGAGATTCTGCTACCATGATCTGCCGGATCGGCTGGATCCCTTTGACTATAAGGCTTTTGGGCGGTCACAGGCAGAATTTTATGCGGTCTGCAGCAATGTGGTGACAGGGAAGGCGGAGTATCTGCGGATGACGGATATGAAAAAGCAGGTGGATATCATGCGGGCTTCCGCCTCTTTGCCGTGCATATCAAAGATGGTTAAAATCAACGGGAAGAAATACCTGGATGGCGGCTGTACGGACAGTGTCCCGGTACGTGCATTCCGGCGTATGGGGTTTCGCCGGAATGTGGTGGTGCTGACCAGGCAGGAGGGGTATGTGAAGGAGGCGGAAATGAGCGGCCTGGTACGTCTGCGCTATTGGCGCTATCCGCGCCTGGTAAAGGCGATGGAAAACCGCCATGTGGATTATAATAAGACAATCCGTTATATCAGGAAGCTGGAAAAAGCAGGGGAAGTATATGTGATTTGCCCCAGCCGTGAATTGACGATTGGGCGGATGGAACATAATCCCCAAAAGCTGCAAAAGACCTATGACCTTGGGCGCAAAGATGCCCTGGGGCTTATGGATGGGCTTCTCAAATGGATGAAAACACCTTAATCGATTTCTGCTTTCTGCCGAAATACTATATAGAGAAAAGAGAAGGGCAGGGGGTGATATTGTGGGACTGGATCGAATCGGAGGTCCGAAGAGGGAACAGAAAACTTCCAGGCAGGATCAGATCCGGATGCTGAAGCTGCAGGGAAAGCAGATCTCATCCGGAGGAGGGATGAGCCGGACGAGCAAGCTGCTGGTGGAGACAGTGGCGCATAACAGAGGAGGGATGAGCAAAGCACAGATCCAGAAAAGGCTGCAGAAAATTAAGAATAAGCTAAAGGCCGGCGCCAGGCTTACCGGGGAGGAGAAGGAATTCCTGCGCGAACATGCGCCGGAACTATACCGGAAGGTAATTGCCCTGGAACGGGAGCGGGCTGCCTATGAGGAACAGCTGAAGACGGCCAGGACGCGGGATGACGCGGAAAATATCCGGATGGCCAGGATGAAAACGGCAGCCGCCATTGCCCAAAAAGAAGATGCGGAGTTTTTGATGATACGGACAGCGCAGCTGCAGGCAGCAGAGGCAGAAACAAGAAGCCAAGTATTATCAAAGCCCTGGAAACGGGAATTGGACAGGGAGCGGAGGGAAAAACGGGAACGGGCGGCGAAAAGCCAGGCAAATACGGAACGGAGGATGAAACGCCTGCGCAAATGGGATAACGGCAAAGTGCGGGAGGTAGTGGCCGGGGAAGAGGAAAAAAGCAAGATGGAACAGGGAACCCCGAACCAGGGATTGTCGGAGCATACGAAAAAACAGCAGGAGTATGTCCCTATTTCCCAAGGAAAGGCCGTGTATAGCGCGGTGGCTTGTAAGGTGACGGATAACCCGCCGGAGGAAGACGGAACATACAGTAAGAAAGCATGATATATTGATTTTTCCTATGATATCCATAATGGATATAGTATTTGACTAATATGTGGAAATCATGCATAATAGAAACAACAAAAACAGAGAAAGATTCCACAGGAGGAAAATCAAAATGGTAAAACTGTACGAGGGCGGTGCATTTCTGGTAAACGGAACCGAACTGGTGCCTGAAAGCGAGGCGGCAAGGGTGGCTTCCCTGACGGGGAAAGAGGCTGACAAGAATGAGGCCAGGAAGGAGACGATTGCGTATTCGATCCTGGAGGCCCATAATACTTCCGGGGACATGGAAAAACTGAAGGTTCGTTTTGACGCAATGGCCAGCCATGATATAACCTTTGTGGGGATTGTCCAGACAGCGAAGGCATCCGGTATGGAAAAATTCCCCCTTCCCTATGTGCTGACGAACTGCCATAATTCCCTGTGTGCAGTGGGGGGCACCATCAACGAGGATGATCATGTATTCGGGCTGTCTGCCTGCAAAAAGTACGGCGGCATATTTGTACCGCCGCATATCGCAGTGATACACCAGTATATGAGGGAGATGATGGCCGGCTGCGGGAAGATGATCCTGGGATCTGACAGCCATACCAGATATGGCGCCCTGGGAACCATGGCAATCGGTGAGGGCGGCGGAGAACTGGTTAAGCAGCTTCTGTGTGATACATATGATGTGAACTACCCGGGAGTGGTGGCGATTTACCTGGACGGGAAGCCGCAGCCCGGAGTGGGGCCCCAGGATATTGCGTTGGCTATCATTGGGGCCGTGTATCAGTGCGGTTACGTGAAGAATAAAGTGATGGAGTTTGTGGGGCCGGGGGTGGCTTCCATGACAACGGATTTCCGCAATGGTATCGATGTGATGACCACAGAGACTACCTGCCTGTCCTCGATCTGGAGAACCGATGAAGATACGAGGGAGTTTCTTGCCATGCATGGCAGGGCAGAAGAGTACCGGGAACTGAACCCGGGGGATGTGGCATATTACGATGGCGTGGTATATGTGGATATGAGCACCGTAAAGCCAATGATTGCCCTGCCGTTCCATCCAAGCAATACCTATGAGATTGAAGAATTGAATGCAAATCTGGGAGATATCCTCAGAAGCGTTGAGGTGGAAGCCACAAAGGTGACCGGGAACCCGGATATCAATTTTTCCATGACTGACAAGATCGTGGACGGTAAACTGATGGTGACCCAGGGGATCATAGCAGGCTGTGCAGGCGGCAATTACACGAATGTGATGGAAGCTGCCCATATCCTTCGGGGAAAGAGTTGCGGGGCAGATACATTCTCCCTGTCCGTATACCCTTCCTCGCAGCCGGTGTACATAGACCTGGTGAGAAAAGGTGCCATTGCCGATTTGATGTCAGCAGGGGCAATTTTAAAGACAGCTTTCTGTGGCCCGTGTTTTGGCGCCAGTGACACCCCGGCCAACAATGGTTTTTCCATTCGCCATACCACCCGCAACTTCCCGAACCGCGAGGGATCGAAGCCGGGAGTAGGACAGATGTCAGCAGTGGCTTTGATGGATGCCCGCTCAATTGCTGCGACGGCAGCAAACGGAGGGATCCTGACGGCAGCAACGGATGTGGCAGATGGCTACCAGGTACCGGATTATGTATTTGACGGCAGTGTATATAAGGCAAGGATTTATCAGGGTTATAGAAAAGGGGATGAGAAGGCAGAACTGGTCTATGGGCCCAATATTAAGGACTGGCCTGAGATGAGCCCACTGACGGACAATATTCTTTTAAAGGTCTGCTCAAAGATATTGGATCCGGTGACCACCACGGATGAACTTATCCCATCGGGAGAGACCTCCTCTTACCGTTCCAATCCCTTAGGGCTGGCAGAGTTTACGCTTTCCAGAAGGGATCCGGAATATGTGGGGAGGAGCAAAGAGGTGGACAAGATTGAGAAGGCCAGGGTGGCCGGTGTCTGCCCGGCAGAGACAGTGCCGGAACTGAGGGCTGTCTTCGATAAAATCCATAGGATCCCAGGCAACGAGGAGGTACAGGCGTCGGAAACCGAGATCGGGAGCATGGTTTATGCCAGGCGTCCCGGCGACGGCTCTGCCAGGGAACAGGCAGCCAGCTGCCAGCGTGTGATCGGAGGCCTTGCCAATATTTGTACGGAGTATGCAACAAAGCGCTACCGCTCCAACGTGATGAACTGGGGGATGATCCCCTTCCAGATGGAGGGTGAGCCGGAAAGCTTTGAGGTTGGGGATTACATCTATGTGCCGGGGATCAAGGCAGCACTGGACGGTGATATGAAAAATATCCGCGCCTATGTGGTTGGCAGGGAAGTGAGGGAGATTACCCTGTATATCGCAGATATGACAGAGGATGAGAAAAAGATCGTTAAAGCCGGATGCCTGATCAACTACAACAGAAACCGGTAATTAAGGCTGAACCGGAGTAAGAGTTCAGGAGGTATCTGAACTCTTACGAGCCGGATAGAAGAATGGAATAAATTGTAAAAATTTTGTTGACAATTAGAACAATTCGTATTATACTATCAGAGGTGTCGAGGCGTGGCTCAGTTTGGTAGAGCGCTGCGTTCGGGACGCAGAGGCCGCAAGTTCGAATCTTGTCGCCTCGATGTACTCTTTGGAGTATAATACCATGGATTATGGCCTCATGGTCAAGCGGTCAAGACGACGCCCTCTCACGGCGTAAACCCGGGTTCGATTCCCGGTGAGGTCATAGGATGCTTTGGACATTGTCCAAAGCATTTTTATGCAAAGGACAAAATCCGGATCACAGAAGAAGCTGTGCTTTGGATTTTGCAGATGCTTCCGTAGCGCAGTTGGTAGCGCAACGCATTCGTAA